>JAJPIW010000022.1 GCA_021324575.1 Intrasporangiaceae bacterium
ACACCCGCCGCGTCTTCGGCGGCAGCGACGGACGACCTCGTCGAGCAGTCATTGCTCCAAACCCCATCTCTGATCAGGGGTGTTGCACTAACCGCGTGAGCCCGCCTTGTGCTCTCCTCGCCCGAGTTTCCTTCTCGGGTGAGGAGAGCACTTGTCGGGTGCGGTCAGGTACCGCGGCTGCACTCGTCTATCGCGGCTGCACTCGTTCCGCGCGCCGAGCCGCGGAACGCCTGGAAGACGCCGGCGGTCAGCGTCTGCCGCCGGGTGGACACGCGGCCCTGCATGGCGACGACGTCAGCCAATGCGGTCACGCCGAGCGTGGCTGACTCGGATCCGCCGCGCCGGCTCAGCTCGCCGCGGCCGCCCTCTGACACGGCATACGGCAGCTGGACACGGCATACGACATCACCGGCGGGCTCGCAGCCGTCCCCACCCGACAAGTGCTCTCCCCACCCGAGAAGGAAACTCGGGCGAGGAGAGCACAAGTCCGAGGACCCGATAATTTCAGCGAGCGCGGCGGGGGACCCGGGGCGCGGCGCGCGGGGGAGGTGGGGCGCTAGAAGGCCAAGAGGGTTACAGGAGGTGGAGGATCTCGGCGACCTGGGTGGGGCCTTCGACACGCCACTTGGCTGCCGTCTCACCGGGCCCGACCTTGATGCCGACGTCGCTCGGGCCCATCCGCTCGAACACGTCCTCGTCCGTCGCGTCGTCGCCGAGGTAGACGACCGCGTCGGCCCGCACCTCGGCCGCCAGGTCCATGACCGCCGTCCCCTTGTCAGCCCGGACGACGGTCAGCTCGACGACGTCCTTGCCCAGCTTGCGGTGCACGCCCGGCTGCCGTCCGAGTGCCTTGGCGCCCTTGGTCGCAGCCGCCTTCTCGGCGTCGGCCAGGCCCCGGGTGTGGACGACGACGGCGGACGGCTTGTACTCGATCCGGATGCCGCGAGCCGAGTCCCGCAGCCCGCGCACCTGACGGGTCAGCCGGGTGAGGATCGCCGTCTGGCTCGGGGTGAGGGCGCCCCAGTCGCGACGGTTGTTGGACTCCGCGCCGTGGCTGCCGACGAGCCGGATCGGTCCGTCGAGCTCGACGCCGGTCAGCTGGGACAGGGTGGCCAGGTCGCGGCCGGACACCAGCGCCACGCGCACGCCGGGGCGACCCGCCAGCCGCCGCAGGTCCTCGATCGTCCCCTCGACCGGGCGGGAGGTCATCGGGTCCAGGACGATCGGCGCGAGGACCCCGTCGAAGTCGGTGGCGACGACGAGCGTCGGGAGCGACGCGGCATACGAGAGCGCCTCGGCGAGCCCGTCCGGCAGGCCGGTCATCTCACAGCTCTCCGGTGAGGTTGGCGAGGAACCGGGCCGCCCAGCGTTGGACGTCGTGCTCCATGACCCGCCGCCGGAGGGATCGCATGACCCGGCGCTTCTGCGCCTCGGGCATCTCGATGGCGTGCATGATCGCCTGCTTGAGCCCCTCGATGTCGTGCGGGTTGCAGACGAAGGCCTGGTGCAGCTCGTGGTAGGCGCCGGTGAACTCGGACAGGACCAGGGCGCCGCCGAGGTCGGTACGGCAGACGACGTACTCCTTGGCAACGAGGTTCATCCCGTCGCGAAGGGGGGTGACGAGCATGACGTCGGCGGCCAGGAAGAGGGCCGCCATCTCCTCGCGGGGGTAGCTGTGGTGGAGGTAGTGCACGGCCGGCGCGCCGAGGACCGAGTACTCGCCGTTGATCCGCCCGACCGTGCCCTCGACCTCCGAGCGGAGCTGGGCGTAGGCGTTGACCCGCTCGCGGCTCGGCGTCGCGACCTGGACGAACGTGACCTCCGGCGGTTTGACCCGGCCCTCGACGAGGAGCTCCTCGTAGGCCTTGAGCCGGTGCCGGATGCCCTTGGTGTAGTCGAGCCGGTCGACGCCGAGCAGGAGGGTGGTGGGGTTGCCGAGCGACTCGCGGATCTCGGCCGCCCGCGCCTTCACCTCTGGGGTCTCGGCCAGCTCGGCGAGCCCCCGGGCGTCGACCGAGATCGGCACGGCGGCGGCCCGGACGGTCCGGTGCTCGACGCCCTCGGCGTCGGCGACCGTCACCGTGTCACCCCGGGTCGTCCAGCCCCCGAGCTGGCGGGCCGCGCGCACGAAGTTCCGCGCGTCGGCTACCCGTTGGAAGCCGAGGAAGTCGGCTCCGAGCAGGCCCTCGATGATCCGCTTGCGCCACGGCAGCTGTGCGAACAGCTCGACGGGCGGGAACGGGATGTGGTCGAACCACCCGATCCGCACATCGGGCCGGCGCTCGCGGACCATCGCCGGCACGAGCTGGAGCTGGTAGTCGTGGACCCAGACGAGCGCGCCGGGCGCCGCGACCCCGCAGACCGCGTCGGCAAACCGGCGGTTGACCGTCTCGTATGCCGTCCACCAGGTCCGGTGGAACGTCGCCGGGACGATGACGTCGTGGTAGATCGGCCACAGGGTGTCGTTGCTGAACCCCTCGTAGTACTCGCTGACCTCCTCGTCCGTGAGGTGCACCGGTCGCAGGTACACGCCGTCGTGCTCGAACGGCGCATCGGCGGAGTCGCCGGGCTGGCCGGTCCAGCCGACCCAGGCACCCTCCCGGCCGGGCATGACCGACTCCATCGCGGTGACGAGCCCGCCGGGGCTGCGCCGCCACTCGACCGAGCCGTCCGGGTGCGACACCCGGTCGACGGGCAGTCGGTTGGCTGCGATGACGAGGTCGAACGCTGTGTCAGGCATCGGGACCAGCCTAGGCGTTCCGGCATACGGGCGGGCTTGGTGCCTTCCCCTGGCGCGGCCAGCAGGACACGACTACCGTCAATACATGCGCATCTCCGACGTCGTCCGCAGCAAGGGTGTCCGGGTCGTGACCATCGGGTCCGACGGCACGGTGCAGGAGCTCCTCGCCCTCCTCAACGACTTCAAGATCGGCGCCGTGGTGGTGACTGACGACGGGGAGTCCATCGACGGCATCGTCTCCGAGCGGGACATCGTCCGGCACCTCCACGCCGAGGGTCCGCAGATCCTCACCGGCCCGGTGTCGGCGATCATGACGCCCAACGTCCGGACGATCACTCCCGACGCCGACCTCAACGAGGTCGAGCAGACCATGACCAACAACAGGTTCCGGCACGTCCCGGTCGTCGTCGACGGCAAGCTGCACGCCATCGTGAGCATCGGCGACATCGTCAAGGTCCGGATCGAGAGCCTGCAGGCCGAGCGCGACCAGCTGGTCGGCTACATCCAGCAGTAGCCCAGAGGCGCCGCAGGCGCTCGGGCGTCGGTCCACCGGCCTCATGGCCGCGGCGGTTACCGTTGGTGCATGACGACCGAGGTCTTGGGTTCCGGCGCGGCCGGGTCGCTGCCCGAGCACGCCAAGCTCGGGCCCTATCGGCTCGTCCAGCAGCTGGGCGAGGGTGGCATGGGGGTCGTCCACCTCGGTCTGGACAAGAACGGCCGCGCCGTGGCGATCAAGGTGCTTCGCGCGCACGTCGCGCACGACCCGGTCGCCCGGGCCCGGCTGGCCCGTGAGGTCGAGACCCTGTCCCGGATCGACGACCCGGGAGTCGCACCCTTCCTCGACGCCGACATCGACGGCGAGCGGCCCTACCTCGTCACTCGCTACGTGCCCGGCCCGTCGCTCGATGAGGTCGTCGAGAGCGAAGGCCCGCTCCGCGGGGTTGACCTGCGCCGGCTCGGGCAGGGCCTGGCCCAGTCGCTGGAGGCGATCCACGCCGCCGACGTCATCCACCGCGACCTCAAGCCGGGCAATGTCCTGCTCCTCGACGGTGAGCCGGTGCTCATCGACTTCGGCATCGCCCACATCGCCCACGACGTGCGGCTGACCTCGACCGGGCTGGTGATGGGGACCCCGGGCTACCTCGCGCCCGAGGTCGTCGAGGGCTCACCGGTCACCCAGGCCACCGACTGGTGGGGTTGGGCGGCGACAGTGGCCTACGGCGCGTCGGGCCGGCCGCCGTTCGGACGGGGCCCGATGGATCTCGTGCTCGCCCGGGTCACCCGTGGCGAGGCCGACCTCACCGGCGTCGACCCACTGCTCGCGCCTCTGCTCGCGGCGGCGCTCACCCCGGACGCCGGCGCCCGCCCCGAGGTCGCCGAGGTGCTCAGCGCTCTTGACGCGTATGCCGCGGGCCGGCCGACCACGCAGGTCCTCTCCCGTCGCCCGGGTCGCGGCGCGACGGCCCTGCTGCCGGTCCTGCCCGCGGCCACCGAGGTGCTCGGCTCGAGCGCCGCAAGGGTCGCGCCGACCAGCCCGCCGCCCGGTCCGCCCACGCCGAAGCCGACGCCCGCCTGGAGCGACCGGGGCGCGCGACCGGCATACGAACCCATCCCTGCCGCTCCGGTTGCGGGTACCCCGACGAGCCAGCCGCCAACCAGCTGGCAGGGCGGGGTCGAGCACGCCGACCCCCGCATCGGCCGGCCCAACCGCTCTGGCGTCCTCGCGGCGCTCGTGGCGGTCATCACCGCGGCCGCGGCGGTCGCGCCGGTCGCGACCCTGGTCGCGGTGCTGCTCCTCACGGTTCTCGCGCGGGCGACGGACCGCTCGGTGACCCACCTCGTCCTTCGTCGTCACGGGTCCGGGGTGCGTCGCAGCGACGTGCCGGTCGCCGTCGCGACCGGACCCTGGCACCTGCTCCTTGCCGTCATCGCCTCGGCGATCGGCTCCGTCGTGCCGTTCCTCGTCGGCGTCTCGACGACGTTCTGCACCGGACTGGCCGTTGCCAGCATCACCGGTGGGGCGGCTCGCCCGGCCATGGCCATCCCGCTTGCGGCGGGCGGCCTGTTCGCCACCTGGATGGCCTGGTGGGGACCGGGCGGTGCCAGCCTCCGTCGCGGCACACGGAGTCTGGTGCGCGGGGTGACCGGCGCCACCGCCGTGCGTCAGGCCCTCGTCGCCGTGCTCATGCTCGGCGTGGTGGGGCTCGTCGCCGTGGCGGTTCTGCGCTCCGGTGTCCCGCTCTGGTGGCCCTTGTCCTCGGCGCCCAGCAGCACCCTGTGGGGGCTCAACCCGGGGAGCTGAGCCCGTGACCATATTGTGACAATTGCGGTCGATGCCCTACCGTTCTGGGATTCCCCCCTGCCAAGGGACCCTCTGCGGAAGGACCGTGTCCTCTCATGTTCCATGCACCCACGTTCTATGCCCCCAAGCACGCGGCCCCATCGAGCAAGCCGATCCGGCGCCGGATGGCCGGAGTTGCCGTGGTTGGCGCCGCGACCGTCACCGGGGGCCTCGCGACCGCCAGCTCGGCGAGCGCATCGTCGGTCTGGGACCGCGTCGCGGCCTGTGAGAGCGGCGGCAACTGGGCGATCAACACCGGCAACGGCTACTACGGCGGCCTCCAGTTCTCCTCCTCGACGTGGAACGCCTTCGGCGGGCAGCGCTACGGCGCGACCGCCAACCGCGCGACCAAGGCCGAGCAGATCCAGATCGCCCAGAAGGTGCTGGCCAGCCAGGGGCCGGGTGCGTGGCCGGTCTGCGGCCGGCGCGCCGGTCTGACCCGGGCCAACGGTGGGGCGCCCACGGCGGCGCCGGCCCAGACCGCGTCGCGCAGCGCGGTTCGCACGGCGGTGCCCGGCCGCTCAGCCAAGCTCGTCGTCGACGGCGTCCGCGGCCGGCACACCAACACGGCGATTGAGCGCTGGGTCGGCGGCTCGGTCAACGGCTCCCTCTCGCGCAGCGACTGGATGAAGTTCGAGCGCAAGATCGGCGGCTCGGTCAACGGCTCGCTGAGCCGCGCCGACGTTCGCAAGCTGCAGCGGATCGTCCACGCGGGTGTCGACGGCGACTGGGGTCCGCAGACCACGCGCCAGCTGCAGCGGTACCTCAACCGCGTGCTCTGAGCGCGCAGCTCGTCCTCACCCGGGGCCCGTCGACCACCTGTCGACGGGCCCCGCGGCATACGGTCGGAGACCGGGCGGCCCGGCTGACGGCGCGAAGCGCGGGGCCGGCCCGAACTACAAGGGTGTCATTCGAGTTCCCTTGTGGCGCAAGGGAACTGCGGTGGCAAAGTTACAGCGTTGTAGTTGTGTGACGAGATTGAAATCTGTGACAGAAGTGCCGTACCGTCGTTCGGCAACGCCATCGTGAAGAGGCCAATCGACCCCTGTCGAGGCCCCGCCCCTGACCTGCACGAGGGCTTGAGCCCCAGGAGCAGCGATGCTTTTCGCCCCCGAGTTCCCGACCGCCCCGACCCGCCGACGCCCTGTGCGCCGGGGCGTCGCGGGGGCCGGCCTGATGCTGACGACAGCCCTTGCCGCCGGCCTCGGCCTGGCCGCGACAGCGGGTGCCGCCGCGACGGTGTGGGATCGCGTCGCGGCCTGCGAGAGCGGTGGCAACTGGTCGATCAACACCGGCAACGGCTACTACGGCGGACTCCAGTTCTCGCCCGGGACGTGGAAGTCCTTCGGCGGTCTCTCGTATGCCGCGCGTGCCGACCTGGCGACGAAGAACCAGCAGATCTGGGTGGCCCAGAAGGTGCTCAAGGGCCAGGGCCCCGGCGCCTGGCCGGTCTGCTCCGTGCGCGCCGGGCTCACGGTTGCCAACGGCTCGACCGTCGTCGCGACACCGCCGACGCCGACGCCGACCCCCACGCCGACTCCGACCCCACCGAACCCGAACCCGCCGACCCCCACGCCGAAGCCGACTCCGACCCCCACCCCGACCTCGCCGAAGCCGAATCCGACCCCACCGAAGCCGACGCCCACGCCGACCCCGCCTAAGCCCACGCCCACGCCGACACCGAAGCCAAATCCGAATCCGACGCCGCCCACGCCGATCTCACGGGACTACACCAGACCCCTGGTGGTCGATGGGTCGTTCGGCCCGTTGACGCGGGGGGCCGCCGAGAAGTGGTTCGGCGGGACGCTCAACGGGGTGTGGAGCACCGACGACGTGAAGAAGCTGCAGACCAAGGTGGGCGCCTACCCCGACGGCGACGTCGGGCCGGTGACCACCAAGGCGGTGCAGCGCAAGGTCGGTGCCCCCGTCGACGGCGACTGGGGCCCGCAGACGACGACCTTCTTCCAGCGCTTCCTCAACAAGACCGTTTACGGCCAGTAGGGCCCGGTTCCGTCCTGCCGCCACCTCGAGTGCTACGCCGAGGCGGGCCAGCGCACCGGCGTGGCGGCTCGGGCGTGGCCGGTAGACGTGCGTGAGAGCCTGTCCTCATGACCGAGTCGCGGGCGGCCGCGTTCCGTGCCCTGCACCTTCCCGGGGATCCGCTCGTCATGCCGAACCCCTGGGACGCCGGCTCGGCCCGGATCCTCGTGGCCCTCGGCTTCGCGGCGCTCGCGACGACGAGCAGCGGCTACGCCCTGACCCTCGGCCGGTCCGACGGGTCCGTGAGCCGCGACGAGGCGCTCGCGCACTCGGCATCGGTCGCATCCTCGGTCGAGGTGCCGGTGAACGCCGACCTCGAGGATGGCTTCGCGGCCGGCCCCGAGGAGGTCGCGGCCACGATGGCGCTCGTCACGGCCACCGGGGTGGCGGGCTGCTCGCTGGAGGACTGGCACGACGGCGCGATCCTGCCCGCGGACCAGGCGACCGAGCGGGTGGCCGCGGCACGGGAGGCGCTCGGGGGTGAGGTCGTGCTCACAGCGCGGGCCGAGAACTTCCTGCGCGGCAACCCCGATCTTGCGGACACCGTCGAGCGGCTGCAGGCGTATGCCGCGGCTGGCGCGGACGTCCTGTACGCACCGTTCCTCACCTCCGCAGACGACATCCGAGCGGTCGTGTCGAGCGTCGATCGTCCGGTGAATGTCCTTCTGACACAGCAGACTCCGACGATTCCTGAGCTGGCCGAGCTCGGCGTCGCACGGGTGAGCGTCGGCGGCGCCTTCGCCTTCGCGGCATACGGCTCGCTCGTCGGGCTGGCCGCCCAGCTGCGCGGCCCGGGCCCGTACGCCTACTTCGCCGAGGTGGCCAGGGGAGGCGAGCTCGCCCGCCGGGCGATCGACCCCGGGTCCTGATCGGGCGACGTATGCCGGTCAGCCGGTGAGCTTGGCGACCTCGGCGACGTAGTCCGCCTCGGCCTGCGCCGTGGACGTCCCGGACAGGGCCGCCCACGCGTCGTACTTCGCCCGGCCGACCAGGTCGAGGAAGCCCGGCCGCTTGCCCGTGACGTCGCCGGAGGTGGCCTGCTTGTAGAGGGCATAGAGGCGCAGCTTGGTGTCGTTGCCCGGGTCTTGGGAGAGGTGGCCGACCGCCGTGACGGCCTGCTCGAACTCGGTGCCAGCCATGCGGCCCAGCCTAGGTCCTGGGAGTCTCGTCGATCGACTGCTTGACAGCCTCAGTGATGTCCAATAATCTCCACTTAAACCCAAGTAAATCCAAGTTGTGGGGACGAGAGGACGGCGACGATGGGACGCGAGCTGCTTGCGGGCGTGGACGTCGGGACCACGTCGGTCAAGGCGCTGCTGCTCACGGCCGAAGGGGCTGAGGTCGCGGTCGGGCACGCCGCCACGCCGTGGACTATCACCGGGTCGGGGGCAGAGACCTCGGCCGAGTCGATCCTGGATGCCGCCCGGAGGGCCCTGGCCGATGCACTGGCCCAGGTCCCGGACGACCGGGTCACGGCGGTGGGCATCGCTTCGATGGCCGAGGCGGGGGTTCTCGTCGGCCCGGACGACGTCCCGTTGGCGCCGGTCATCGCCTGGCACGACCACCGCGACGAGGCCGAGCTGGAGGACCTCGTCGCGCACCTGGGTGCGGGGACCTTCTCGGTCCGGACCGGGCTGCCGGTGTGGACCCAGTGGAGCCTGACCAAGCACCGCTGGCTCGTCGACCACGTCCCGGCCGCCCGCGGGGCCACCCGCCGCTACAACATCGCCGAGTGGGTGGCCAGGGGCCTCGGCGGCGACCCGGTCACCGAGCTCTCCCTCGCCTCGCGGACCGGTTGGCTCGACCTGTCGACGCAGCAGCCGTGGGGCGAGGCGATGGCGTGGTCGGGCGCGCCGGAAGGCCTCCTGGGCGACCTCGTCGTCGCCGGGACACCCATCGGGACCGCCGGCACCCGGGGCGACCTGCGCGCCGTCGACGGCGCGACCCTGACCATCGCCGGTCACGACCACCAGGCCGCAGCGGTCGGCGTCGGCAGCAACGGCGCCGGCGACGAGTTCGACTCGTGCGGAACGGCCGAGGCGTTCGTCCGTACGGTCGCGCCGCACCTGCCCTCGGACGCCATCGCCACGTTGACCCACGCCGGCGTCACGGTCGGCTGGCACGTCCTGAAGGATCGGTGGTGCCTGCTCGGTGCCACCCAGGGCGGGCTCGTCCTGGGGCGGGTGCAGGCCGCGCTCGGCGTCGACCGTTCGGGCCTGGCCGCACTCGATGCCGCCGCCCTGGCCGCAGCCGACAACCCAGAGGTCCTACAGATCAGCAGCGACGCCGTCGTCACGATCGCTCCTGGCGCCGACCCGGGCCAGGTATGGCGGGCGGCCACCCGAGCTGTCACGGCCCAGGCCCAGGAGCTGGGCGAGATCCTGGACCGGGCCTCCGGTCCCCGCCGAGACCTCGTCGTCGCCGGTGGCTGGACCCACAGCACCGCCCTGATGGCGGCCAAGAGAGATGCGTTCGGGGCGCTCCGGACCGCGACGACCAAGGAGGCCGGCGCCCGGGGTGCGGCCCTCCTGGCCGGCCTGGCCGCCGGGACGTACTCCTCCTACACCGACCTGCCCACCGCAGGACCCACCAGCAACCCCCAGAAAGAGACACAGCTCCCATGACCCTGGTCAGCACCGCCGCGCTCGTCGAACGCGCCCGCACCGCCGGCGTCGGAGTCCCGGCCTTCAACGTCATCACCCTCGAGCACGCCGAGGCGATCGCGGCCGGCGCCGAGCGGGCCGGGCTGCCGGCGATCCTGCAGATCAGCGAGAACGCCGTGAAGTTCCACAACGGCCGCCTGGGCCCGATCGCCGCCGCCACCGTCGAGGTCGCTCGGCAGGCCGGCGTCGACCTGTCGGTCCACCTCGACCACGTCGAGGACCTGGCCGTCCTGCACCAGTCGGCCGACACCGGCATCAGCTCGGCGATGTTCGACGCGTCCCACCTGGACTACGACGCGAACGTCGCCGCGACCCGGGACGCGGCGCGCTGGGCCCACGACCAGCAGATGCTGCTCGAGGCAGAGCTCGGCAAGGTCGGCGGCAAAGACGGCGCCCACGCCCCCGGCGTCCGCACCGACCCACAGGAGGCCGTCGACTTCGTCGCCGCAACCGGCGTCGACGCGCTCGCCGTCGCAGTGGGGAGCTCGCACGCCATGGTGGAACGGACCGCGGCACTCGACCTGGCGCTCATCGGGCGGCTTGCCACGCAGGTACCCGTCCCCCTCGTCCTGCACGGCTCGTCCGGGGTCGCCGACGAGATGCTGGCAGCGGCGGTTCACGCCGGGATGGTCAAGATCAACATCGGTACCATCCTCAACGTGTCGTGGACCAGCGCGGTCCGGGACGTTCTCGACGCGGACCCTGCCGTCGTCGACCCGCGCACCTACCTCCGTCCGGCCCGCGACTCCGTCGCTGATGTCGTGGCACGACTCTCGACCGTGATCGGCGGGCTCACATGATCGTCACCCTCACCCTCAACCCGGGGCTGGACCTCACCTACACCCTGACCGAGCCGGTCGGAGCGGTCGACGTCCACCGCGCGGCCGCGGCCACCATCGAGGCCAGCGGCAAGGGGGTCAACGTCTCGCGGGCCCTGCACGTCAACGGCATACCGACGGTCGCTGTCCTTCCGTTGGGAGGCCCGACCGGGCACCACCTGTCCGAGCTGCTCGACGCCGACGGTGTCGCTCACCGCGGGGTCCCCCAGACCACGGCGACCCGCATCAACACGACCCTGGCCGTCCGAGGGGCCGGGACCGCAAAGGTCAACGGCCCCGGCGGCGCGCTGGGTGCCGCCGATCTGGACGCCCTGGCGCTGGAGGTCGCGACCGCGCTCCAGGACGCCCCGCACGATGAGGAGGTCTGGCTGGCCGTATGCGGTTCGCTGCCTCCCGGAGTCCCACCGGAGGTCGTCGGCGAGCTCGTCACCCTGGCGCACGCGCACGGCGCCCGATGCGTCATCGACGCCTCCGGCGACGCGTTGACCGCGGCCATCTCGGCAGGGGCAGACCTGCTGGCACCCAACCGTCTCGAGCTCGCCGAGGTCGACCCGATCGCCCGGTCCGCCGAGTCCGTCAGCGACCTGGCCACCGTGGCGGCCGGCATCGCCCGCCGGACCGGCGCCGGGCTGCTGGTCAGCCTCGGCGAGGACGGCGCACTCTTCACCGACGGCGACCGCACCGTGCACGGTCACGGCCCGGCCCTGACGCCGGTCAACACCGCCGGGGCCGGAGACGCACTCCTGTCCGGCTGGCTCGGCCGAGCCGGAGCCCCGGCCGAGCGGATGGCCCGCGCGATCCGCTGGAGCCGGGCCGCGTGCCTGGCCCCCACAACCGTGGCACCGGCCCTGCCCGACCAGACCGACCCGGCCGACGGGGTCACCGTCGACCACATCCACCCACAACCCACCGAGAGGCCGAGGTCATGACCGCCAACCGCAGGATCGTCGTCACCGCCGTCCAGGCCATGGAGCTGCGCGAGGAGCCGGTCCCGACACCGGCGCCCGGGGAGGTCCGGGTCCGCAGCACCTACATCGGCGTATGCGGCTCGGACACCCATGCCTTCCACGGCCGGCACCCGTTCATCCCCATTCCCTACCTTCCGGGTCACGAAGCGACCGGCGTCGTGGCGGAGCTGGGCGAGGGGGTCACCAATGTCGCCATAGGTGACCGCATCGTCGTCGAGCCGACCCTGCCCTGCTGGCACTGCAAGCCCTGCCGGAACGGTCAGGAGAACCTGTGCGAGAACCTCCAGTTCTTCGGCTGCGGCTACCCACAGGGCGGGATGGCCGACCAGTTCGTCGTCCGCGCTGACCGGCTGCACGTCATCCCCGACGACGTCAGTGACCTGGACGCCGCGCTCATCGAGCCGCTGGCGACGCCGGTCCACGCGGGACGGATCGCCGGCCCGCTGCAGGGCCGAACCGTCGCGGTCCTGGGGGCCGGCACCATCGGCCTGCTCATGCTGGCCGTGGCGCGGTGGTCCGGCGCGGCGAAGGTCGTCGTCACCGACCCACTCCCGGCCAAGCGCGAGGCAGCGCTCCGGCTCGGCGCCGACGCAGTGGTCGACGCGACGGCCCCAGACGTGGCCGCCCAGATCCGCTCGACGCTGGGCGAGAGCGCGGACGTCGTCTTCGACTGCGTCGCCGTGCATGGCACGACGCTCGCGGCCATCGACGCGGTGCTCAAGGGCGGCACCGTGGTCATCGTCGGCGTTCCCTCGGCCGACTTCGAGCTGCCGATGCGCATCATCCAGGACCAGCAGGTCCGGATCCAGGGAAGCGCGACCTACGTCCCCCAGGACTACGCCACGTCCATCGAGATGATCCAGGCACGGGCAGTCCGCGCCGAGGACTTCATCACCGGGCAGTTCCCCCTGGACCAGGCCGAGCAGGCCTTCGCCGCCTCGACGAGCGGCGAGCACATCAAGGTGGTGATCCACCCATGAGCCCGACCGACGGCGACCGCGACCTGCAACCGGCGAGCGCCCGGCATACGGCGATCCTCGGTGCCCTGCGCGCACACGGCCAGGTGAGAGCGGTCCGGATGGCCGACGAGCTCGGGGTCACCCACGAGACGATCCGCAAGGACATCCTGACCTTGGAGGCGCACGGGCTGCTCCGTCGGGTCCACGGAGGGGCTGTGACCGTGGAGTCGGTGTCGTTCGAGCCGAGCATCACGGCGCGCACCGAGATGACCGCCGAGAAGCAGCGGATCGCCGCGGCCGCGCTGGCGTTCGTGCCGCCGACCGGCGCCATCCTGCTCGACTCGGGGACGACGACCGAGGCCCTGGCCACCCAGCTGCCGCACGGGTCCTCCCTCGTCGCGGTCACCAACGCGCTGCCGATCGCGTTGACCTTGATGGGCCACCCCCAGCTGACCGTGCACATGCTCGGCGGCCGGATCCGGGCCGCGACCCTCGCGTCGGTCGAGGCCTGGGCGCTGCGCGAGCTGCAGGAGGTGCGCGCCGACGTCGCGTTCGTGGGGACCAACGCGTTCTCCCTCGAGCACGGGCTCAGCACACCGGATGCGGCCGAGGCCGCCGTCAAGGGAGCGATGATCGCCTCGGCTCAGCTGACCGTGTTGCTGGCCGACCACACCAAGTTCGGTCGCGAGTCGGTGTTCCGGTATGCCGGTTTGGAGGCCGTCGACGTCCTCGTCACCGACGAGGGGATGAGTGAGGCTGACGCCCGGTCGCTGGAGGCAGTCGCCGGGATCGAGGTGCTCCGCGTCTGACCCGGCGTCGCTTGCGTTGGGCTCTGTTCGTCTGTCTCAGGAGTGTTCGACATGTCGGACACTCCTGAGACAGACGAACAGAGCCCAACCGGGGGCGACCGCGCTCGGCCGCTGCGCCCCGCGCGGATGGCTCAACCGCCGTGGACCAACCGGCCCCCGGCGATGGTGTGGCTGACGGTCGCGTCGGCGGGGAGCACGCCGGGGTCGAAGATGTTGGTGTCCAGGATGGCCAGATCGGCGCGGCGACCGATGGCGATGCTGCCACCGTCGGCGTCGTGGTTCACGTATGCCGAGCCCGCCGTGAACGCCGCGAGCGCCACGGGCAGGGTCAAGGCCTCTTCGGACATGAACGGCTCGGCGTCTCGGGTCGCGCTGTCGACCCGCCGCACCGCGACCTCGATCTGCTCCAGCGGGTTCGCCGTGGTGACGCCCCAGTCGCTGCCCATGGCCAGCACCGCCCCACTCCGGTGCAGGCTGGCAAAGGGGTACATCTGCGCCGACCGCACCGGGCCGAGGACGGGGAGATTGAGCTCGGCCATCTGCGGCTCGTTCTGCGCCCAATAGGTCTGGCAGTTGACGACCGCACCGAGCGGCCTGAACCGCGGGACGTCGTCCGGGTGGACGACCTGGACGTGGGCGATGTGATGGCGATGGTCGTTGCTGCCATTGGCACTTCGCGCCGCCTCGATCGCATCCAGAGCGTCCCGCACGGCCCGGTCACCGATCGCGTGCAGGTGCACCTGGAAGCCCTCGGCGTCCAGCCGCGTGACTGCCTGCGACAACAGGTGAGCGTCAACATAGGACAGCCCTGCCGGTTGCTCACCCAAGTCGTGCCGGCAATACGGCTGGAGCATCGCTGCGGTGCCGTTCTCGACGATGCCGTCGATCATGATCTTGACGCTCGTGCCGCGGAAGTTCCCCGTCACCCGTCGCCTGGCGATCAGATCCTCGATCTGCTCCACACCGCTGTGCCGGTCCCACCACAGGGCGCCCACGACACGCGCGGTCAACCTGCCCCCTGTGGCGAGGGCCTCGTATGCCGCCTGCGTCTCCGGGGTGACCCACGCGTCCTGCCAGCCGGTGATCCCCAGCGCGTGCAGGTGCGCCTGCGCGGCGAGGAGGTATTCGCTCCAGCGCTCGACCGGCGTCGCCGGGACGACCGTGTCGTTGAAGGTGTAGGCCGCTCCCTCGTGGAGCATCCCGGTCGGCTCGCCCGTAGCCGGGTCGCGCTCGAAGCGACCGTCGCTCGGATCCACCGTCGAGGCATCAACTCGCCCACGCCGTAGCGCTTCTGAGCTCACCCACGCGCCGTGGACGTCTCGGTTGAAGAGGAAGACCGGCCGGCCGGGGGCGACGGCATCCAGATCCTCGCGTCGCGGCAGACCGCCGGGGAAGTGCTCCATAGCCCAGCCCCCGCCGAGGATCCATTCGCGCTCCGGAAAGGCGACGGCATACCTCCCTATCGCCTCCAGGTAGGCGCTCCGCCCCGCCAAGCCGGACAGGTCGACCGTCAGCAGGTTGCGGCCCGCAAACGGTGGGTGGACGTGGGCGTCCTGGAAGCCGGGCACGACCAGGCCGCCAGAGAGCCGTAGCTCCTGGGTGCCCGGCCCGACGATCCGGGCACAGTCGGTGGTGCCGAGAGCGACGACGACGCCGTCGCGCACAGCCAGTGCATCGGTCCAAGACCGCGCCGGATCCACGGTCCAGACCGGTGCACCCGAGATGACGAGGTCGGCAGGGCGTTGGGTCACCATGGCCTCCTGATCAGCCTGCAGCGTGATGGTCGCGCAGGTCGTGTGTCCGATAGAGCGGGTCGGTCGCGGCCAGCTCGCGCTCTCGGCTCAGGTCGAGGCTACGGGTCAGTGCCCAGTAGAGGAGCGAGCCGACGATGAGTCCCACGATGATCGAGTAGTCGACGCTGCTCAACCTGGCCCCCATGAAACCGGTGAAGTTCGTCGACACCATGAACGGGATCATGACGATGATGGTCGCAACGTATGCCGCGTTGCCGCGCCATCCCCACCGCCCGTAGATCCCATTCGGTTTGAAGATCTCGCTGACCGCATAGATCCCGTGTCGGACGAAGAAGTAGTCCACCAGGTTGATGGCCGTCCACGGCGTGAACGCATACGCGAGGTAGATCAGGACGCCGCCGTAGAAGGAGTTGAACCGGTCTTCACCCACCCATGCGGAGATGAGCCAGACCAGCACGGCCATGGCAAGGATTGTGCCGATGCGCGCGCGCCGCCCGGGGGTGAACGGCTTGAAGGAGTGCGCGATCGACAGCATGGTCAGGCTGCCGCCGTACTGGTTGATGGCCATGACGGCAAGTAGCCCGACGAGCAGACCCGCCACGATGATCGTGCCGCCTCCGGGGAACAGGTCGTTGCCGGCCGTCAGCAACCCTCCGATCAGATCCGTATGCCCGGTGGTGGCACCAAGAAGCGCACCGATCGTGAAGACCCAGATCCCCGATAGAGCGCTGGACAGGAACGTCCACCAGAAGCTCTCGCGCGTGCCGATGCTGGCGGGCAGATAGCGGGAGTAGTCCGAGACATACGGCGCCCAACCCAGTTGGAAACCGCCAACGATGGCGACCGTCGTCATGAAAGGGGCGAGCTTGAACTCGCCGGGTGATAGCAGGTCGGCGCTGAAGCCCTTGCCCGCGAAGGCGGCCACGGTGGCGAGCACCATGACGATGATGACCGGGATCGTCAGCAGACGGTTGATCCGGTGGATCAGGTCATAGCCGTAGATCGAGATGATCGCGGCGATCGACGCCGCGCCGAGGTAGCCGAGCCACAGCGGGATATGGAGCACCTCGTGGGCGGCGTCGCTGCTCAGCAGAGCGTCGGAGGTGTTGTAGGCGATGTAGTTGGCCAGGGCGAAGACAAAGACCGTGATCGCCGCGCCGAGGTAGCCGAACTGGGCGCGGGACTGGACGAGCTGGGGGAGCCCGAGGTGTGGACCCTGGGTGGAGTGGAACGCCATGAAGACCGTCCCGAACAGCGTGCACACGACGATCGCCACGAGGGTCCAGAACACGCTGCCGCCCAGCGTCAGGCAGACCGTTCCGGTCGCCATGGCGGTGAGGTTGATGTTGGAGACGAACCACACCGCGCCGAGGCTGCGCAGGGTGCCGTGACGTTCATCGAGGGGGACGACGTCGATGGAGCGGCGTTCGATGCGCCCGGCCTGCTCGACGGACTGGCCCGGTTGACCTGGCTGTTCGATGACCTCAGTCATGGCGCGATCCTGGGTGCTAGGTGGGTCTCGATCGCGCGAGAATATGGGTTGTCAAATCGATTTGGCAAGAGGTGGGCCACGGAGTGGATCGCGCTGTTGGTGTGACGGGCGAGCCGTCAGCGGGCGCACCCACTGGGGCCCGTAACCTGTCCGGCATGGCCGGGCCTCGGGTGACGATCAAGGACGTGGCCCGGGCAGCGGGGGTCTCAGCCACGACGGTCTCCCAGGCTCTGAACGACCGAGGTCGGGTCCGGGAGGAGACCAGACGTCGGGTGACCGAACTTGCCGCCGGACTCGGATACGAGGCCAACCCACTGGCAGCAAACCTGCGTCGCGGCACGTTCGGGACGATCGGGCTCGCGCTGCCTCCCTACAGCCTCAACTACAGCTTCTACTCCGGTCTCATGGCCGGGGCCGCGCAGGAGCTGTTCGAAGCGGGTATCCAGCTCTCACTCATCCCGCCGACGGCCGCCCCACAGCAGGCGCTGGCTGGCGTCGACGGAGTCATCTTTGCCGAGCCCCGCGACGACGACCCCGTCATGACGCTCGTGTGGGAGGGCCGGACACCCATGGTGCTGACCGAGGCGGCGCCGCGACCGGTCCCGACCCACGCCTGGGTGGTTCAGCCGGACCACACCCGTGCTGTCGCTGACCTGCTCGACCACCTCAGCGAGCTCGGGGCGCGACGGGTCGGGGTTCTCATCGTCGACGACACCACCTGGTACGGAGCCGCCGTTAGTCGGGCGCTCGACTCTTGGGAGTCGACCCACGATCTGCGCGTCGTCCGCGGCAGCATCCCCTTCGGAGTCCGACCCTCCGCGGCGCGGGCCGCAGTGCGGCGGCTGCTCGATGACCCGTCGACGGACGCGATCATCGCCTTTCACGAGGGACTCGGTGCGCCGTTCCTCGCCGCCGCCACCCGTCGAGGTCGGGCGGTCCCCGGCGACTTGCTTGTCGCGGCCGGTGTCGATGGCCCCGAACTGCTCACCATCGAGCCGCCGGTCACCTCCATCGACCTGAACCCGCGCGAGCTCGGGCGGCTCGCTGCGCGGCTGCTCATGGACCAGCCCAGTCAGCAGACGTGGACCATCGCCCCGACCCTCCGGCGGCGGGGCTCGACGTCACGGATCCCCTGATCCGGCCGAACGTCCGAGTGCAGGTGGAACTGATCAGAGCTGGCGAGGGGACTCGAACCCCTAACCCCCTGTTTACAAGACAGGTGCGCTACCGATTGCGCCACGCCAGCGAGCGTGCGTGCAGCAGGTTACCCGGCAGCCGAGCCTGGTCGCCGACCCGGCCGGGGCAATCCGGACGAAATAGTTCTCACTCCCGCAGCGTGTCGGTCACGCGGATGTAACCCGCCTTGCCTATAAATGGACTGACCGGGCCAGGTATGAGCTGGCCCGGCCTGACTTTGTCCGGGGGCGGACCAGCTCGTATGCCGTTCGCTCGGCTCAGCGCGGCGCCATCCGGAGCGCTCCGTCGAGGCGGATGACCTCGCCGTTGAGCATCGCGTTGTCGACGATGTGCCGGACCAGGCTGGCGTACTCGGCCGGGTCGCCCAGCCGCGCGGGGTGCGGGACGGCTGCGCCCAGGGCCGCGGTCGCCTCCTCCGGCAGGCCGGCGAGCATCGGCGTCATGAACGTGCCCGGCGCCACCGTCGCCACCCGGACCAGCTTGTCGGCGAGGTCGCGTGCCGCCGAGAGGGTGAGGCCCACGATCCCGCCCTTGCTCGCGGCATACGCGGCCTGACCGATCTGCCCGTCGTAGGCCGCGATGCTCGCGGTCATGACCGCGACGCCGCGCTCGCCGTCGAGGGGCTCGTTGGCGACCATCGCGGCGGCGGCGAGGCGGAGCACGTTGAAGGTACCGACGAGGTTGATGTCGATGACCGTCTGGAACGTCGCCAGGGGCAGTGGCCCCCCCCGACCCACGATCCGGCCCGGGGTGCCGACTCCCGCGCAGTTCACCACGACGCGCAGCTCACCGAGCTCACGAGCGGCGTCGACAGCGCCCTGGACCTGGTCCTCGTCTCGGACGTCCGCGGCCACGAACCGAGCGCCGGACCCGAGGTCGCGCGCCAGCTGCTCGCCCGCCGACGAGGGCAGGTCGACGATGACGACCCTGGCGCCGTCGGCATGCAGCCGCTGGACCGTCGCCCCGCCCAGCCCGGAGGCCCCGCCAGTGACGAGGGCAACGGTGGATTCGTTGATGCGCAAGGTGGTTCAGCCCTTCAGGACGTGGCGGCTGATGACCAGCCGCTGGATCTGGTTGGTGCCTTCGAAGATCTGGGTGACCTTGGCCTCGCGGAACATCCGCTCGGCCGGGAAGTCCTGGGTGTAACCTGCGCCGCCGAGGACCTGGATCGCGTCGGTCGTCACCCGCATGGCCGCGTCGGTGCACAGCAGCTTGGCGACCGCGGCCTCCTTCGAGAACGCGCGACCGGCGTCCTTGAGCCGCGCCGCGTGGAGGTATGCCGCCCGCGCTCCGGTGACCGCGGCCTCCATGTCGGCGACCATGAAGGCCAGGCCCTGGTTGTCCGCGATCGGCCGGCCGAACTGCATCCGGTCCTTCGCGTATGACGCGGCCAGGTCGAGCGCGGACTGGGCCAGTCCCGTTGCGGCAGCGGCGATTCCGAGTCGTCCCGAGTCGAGCGCCGCGAGGGCGATGGCCATGCCCTGGCCCTCGGTGCCGACGAGACGGTCTCCGTCGACCGGAACGGTGTCGTAGATGACCTCCCGGACCGTGTCGCAGTGCAGGCCCATCTTCCTCTCCGGGGCGCCGAAGGTCAGGCCTGCCGCGACACCGGGGACGACGAAGCACGAGAGGCCACGCCCGCCGTCGTCGGAGGTGCGGACGAAGCTCGTGTAGTAGTCGGCGTGCCCGGCGTGGCTGATCCACGCCTTGCGTCCCTTGATCGTCCAGCCGTCGCCCGCGGAGCCGTCGGGGGTGGCCCGGGTCGTCATCGAGCCGATGTCGGACCCGGCGAGCGGCTCGGAGAGGCAGTACGCGCCGAGCTGGTCACCGGACAGCATGCCGGTGAGGAGGGCCTGCTTCTGGGCGTCGGTGCCGACAGTGGCGACCGGGTATGCCGTGAGGCTGTGGACCGAGACCCCGACCGCGACGCTCATCCACGCCGACGCGATCTCCTCCACGACCTGGAGGTAGACCTCGTAGGGCTGACCGCCCCCACCCCACTCCTCGGCATACGGAAGGGACAACAGTCCGGCGCGCCCCAGAATCTTGTAGACGTCGCGGGGAAACTGGGGGTCGACCGCCGCAGCAGCCTCCGCGGCATCGACCCGGGGACGAAGCTCCTTGTCGCAGATCTCGCGGGTCAGGTCGATGAGGTCGTGTGCCTCCTCGCTGGGCAACAGCCTCGTCGCAACCATGCCCGCGACTCTAACCGCGCAGGCAAGGAGGTCCCGACACACCTCCTCTCGGGTTAGGCGTCGTCGACGGGGGCGAGCTCGGGCCGCTTGGCCGAGAGCAGGCGACCGGAGGAGTCCCCGCGCAGCCGGCGCTGGACCCAGGGCCCGAAGTACTCACGCGCCCACTGGCCGTGCTCGGCCCACTGCTCCCGGCGCGGCGCCGGCTGGGCGGGAGGCAGCCGGTCGCGCCACGACTGGTCGGCGGACGGCAGCCCCAGCGCGAGGAGCGCGGCCTGCGCGACGCGCTGGTGACCCTCGGTCGTGAGGTGGATCCGGTCCTCGCCCCACATCCGCCAGTCGCGCAGCGCCGTGAGCCCCCAGAGGTTGAGGACGTGGCAGTCGTGGTTCTGGGCGATGGTGAACAGGTTCGCCGTGTGGATCGCGTGCCGTGACCGGAGCGCCTTGAACAGCCCGGCCTCCGCCGTGTCGGTCGGTGTCGCCAGCAGCACGTCCGCGCCGGTCGCGCGGATCCGCACGACGGCCGCCTCCAACCGGCCGGCCAGCGCGTCGAGGTCGACCGACGGCCGCAGCAGGTCGTTGCCGCCGCCGACCATCGACACCAGGTCCGGGGACATCGCCAGCGCGGCGTCCAGCTGCGGACCCACCACGTCGGCGAGCAGTCGCCCACGCACGGCGAGGTTCGCGTACGCGAAGTCGCCCCCGGCATACGCGGACAGGGACCCGGCCAGGTAGTCGGCCCAACCGACAAAGGCGTTGTCCCGCAACGGATCCGGGTCGACCAGGCCCTCGGTGAACGAGTCGCCGACGGCCACATAGCGATGCCACATGACGGCCATTCTCACCGATCGCCGACGCTTGCCGCCGAAGGGGCGGTCACGGCAGGCTCCAGTCGACCGGCCCGGCCCCCTGCGCGGCGAGCGCTGCGTTGGCACGGCTGAACGGTCGCGACCCGAAGAACCCGGCATGCGCCGACAGCGGCGACGGATGGGGAGACTCGATGCACGGTATGCCGGGCAGCTGGGGGACGAGGGACCGCGCGTCGCGACCCCAGAGGATGGCCACGAGCGGACCGCCCCGAGCGGCCAGCGCCGTGATCGCCGCGGCCGTCACCTCCTCCCAGCCCTTGCCCCGGTGGCTCGCAGGCGCGCCCGGGCGCACCGTCAGCACCCTGTTGAGCAGCAGCACCCCATGCGCGGCCCACGGCGTGAGGTCGCCGGTCGAGGGGCGGGGCAGCCCGAGGTCGGTGCCCAGCTCCTGGTAGATGTTGGCCAGCGACCGAGGCACGGGAGACACGTCGGGGGCCACCGAGAAGGACAGCCCGACTGCGTGCCCGGGGGTGGGGTACGGGTCCTGGCCCACGATGAGAACCCGCACCGCGTCGAGGGGCTGGGCGAACGCCCGCAGCACGAGCCCGCCGGCCGGCAGGTAGCCGCGCCCCGCCGCGACCTCCTCCCGCAGGAAGGTCCCCAGCGCGGCGATGACCGGCTCGACCGGCGTCAGCGCCGGGAGCCACGAGGGATGAACCAGGGCGTCGAGCGGTTGCGGCACAGTCACGTGGGCCAAACTAGCGAGCACCGACCCCGATGAAGAGGTGTGCCGCATGGACCTGAGCCTGACCGACGACGAGCGCGAGATCCGCGACTGGGTCCGGACCTTCGTCAAGAAGGAGGTCATGCCGCTCGAGCCGGAGGTGCTCGTCCGGGAACGGCGCGGGGAGCGGGGCATCACCGCCGAGCAGTATGCCGGTCTGCAGGCGACGGCCAGGAAGGCCGGGTTCTTCGGGATCCAGACCCCGACGGAGTACGGCGGGATGGGCCTCGGCGCGGTCGCGGCGGCCCTGATCCAGGCCGAGCTGGGCCGCTCGTTCGTACCGTTCTACTTCGCCGGCGACGCCGACAACATCCTCTTCGACGCCACCGCCGAGCAGCAGGCCACCTACCTCGTGCCGACGATCAACGGTGACCGCAAGAGCTGCTTCGCCATCACCGAGCCGGGCGCCGGCTCCGACGCCCGCGCCATCCGCACCTCCGCGGTCCGCGACGGCGACGAGTGGGTGATCAGCGGCGAGAAGACGTTCATCACCGGCGGCAACGAGGCCGACTTCGTCATGGTCTTCGCCGTCACCGACAAGGCCAAGGGCGCCGACGGCGGCGTCACCTGCTTCCTCGTCGACCGCGACCGGGGCTGGACCAGCCAGCCGATCGACACGATGGGGGAGTGGGGCCCGGCCCAGCTCACCTTCGACGGCGTCCGGGTCCCGCACAGCGCGATCCTCGGCACCGAGGGCCACGGCTTCGACCTGGCCATGCGCTGGATCGGCAAGGGCCGCTACCTTCTGCCGGCCCGTGCCCTCGGCGCCTGCGAGCGGCTTCTCGAGATGGGCATGGAGCATGCCCGCAACCGGGTCACCTTCGGGGAGCCGATCGCCGAGCGCCAGGCCATCCAGTGGATGGTCGCCGACTCCGCCGTCGAGATCGAGGCGCTGCGCTGGCTCGTCCTCACCGCTGCCTGGCAGATCGACAACGGCATCGACTCGCGGCAGGCCCAGTCCGTGGCCAAGCTCTACGGCGGGGTCAAGGCCAACGAGATCGTCGACCGCGTCCTGCAGATGCACGGCGGCATGGGCTACACCCGTGAGCTGCCCGTCGAGCGCTGGTACCGCGAGCTTCGC
Organism: Intrasporangiaceae bacterium; assembly: GCA_021324575.1. Lineage (GTDB taxonomy): Bacteria > Actinomycetota > Actinomycetes > Actinomycetales > Dermatophilaceae > Nostocoides. The sequence continues at coordinate 22,669 of JAJPIW010000022.1, forward strand.
CTCCTGCGGATCTACGAGGGCACCGACGAGATCCAGCGCCGCACCATCGCCCGCAACCTGCTCCGCGGCCACGCGAGCGTTCGCGGACACCTGGGCTGACCGGCATACGACGGCTCCTAGACTTGCCCGGTGGCGGGTGAGCTCAGACGGCAGGTCCACAACATCGGCCGACGACGCGCCTGGACGATCTGGGCCGTCGGACTGGCCGTCTACCTCCTCGCCGTCTTCCACCGCACCAGTCTTGGCGTCGCGGGAATCCTTGCGGCAGAACGCTTCCACATCTCGGCGAGCCAGCTCGCGACGTTCACGGTCCTCCAGCTGGCCGTATATGCGGCGATGCAGATCCCGGTCGGTGTCCTCCTCGACCGCTACGGCAGCAAGATCCTCATGGTCACCGGCCTGGTCCTCATGACGGCCGGGCAGCTGTGGTTCGCCTTCGCCCAGACGTATGCCGCGGGGCTGGCCTCCCGCGCCCTCCTCGGCGCCGGCGACGCCATGATCTTCACCTCCCTGCTGCGACTCGTGGCCCTCTGGTTCCGGGTGAAGCAGGCGCCGTTCGTCACCCAGCTCACGGGCATGGTCGGCCAGCTCGGCGCGGTCGCCGCGGCCGGCCCACTCGCCGCCGCCCTGCACACCTTCGGCTGGAGCCGGGCGTTCGGCACCACGGCCGCGACGGGGGGCCTGCTCACCATCCCACTGCTCCTCGTCGTCAAGAACAGCCCGTATGCCGGTACCTCGATCGAGCGGATCAAGCTGCGCGTCCTGCGCGACACCCTCCACGAGGTCTGGGCCAGTCCCGGCACCCGCGTCGGGCTGTGGTCGCACTTCACCTCCCAGTTCGCGCCGACCGTCTTCACCCTGCTCTGGGGCTACCCGTTCCTCGTCAAGGGCGAGGGGCTGTCCACGGAGACGGCGGCGGGCCTGCTCATGGTCATGACCGCCACCGCCCTGGTCGCCGGTCCGGTCATTGCCCGGCTCACCGCCCGGGTGCCGTACCACCGGTCCAGCCTCGTGCTCGGCATCGTCGTCGCCATCGCGGTGGTGTGGGCGGTCGTCCTGCTCTGGCCGGGGCGGGCCCCGATCTGGCTGCTGGTCGTGCTCGTCGTCGTCATGGCCGTCGGTGGCCCCGGCTCAATGGTCGGCTTCGACCTGGCCCGGACCTTCCACGCCCCGCACCGCCTGGGTCGCGCGACCGGCGTCGTCAACGTCGGCGGCTTCATCGCCTCGCTCGTGACGATGGGCCTCATCGGCGTCGTCCTCGACCGTCTCGCCCCTGCCGGGCCGCAGTCGTACACCCTCCACGACTTCCGGATCGCCATGTCGGTCCAGTTCCTCATGTGGCTCGTCGGCGGGGTCCAGATCTGGCGCTACCGACGCAAGAGCCTGGACCTGATCGACCACATCCCCGGCGCCATGGACGCGCTGCGCCGCGGTGAGACCATCCTGCCCGGGCTGTCCCGCGATCCGGAGGAGTGACCGCGGAGGTGAGCGACCGGCATACGGTGTGGCCGTGAGCCGACCCGCCTGGCCGACCGTCCTCTTCGACCTCGACGGCACCCTCGCCGACACCATCCATCTCATCGTCGAGTCCTACAACCACACGCTTGCCACGATCGGGCAGCACCGTGACCCCGATGAGATCCGGTCGTGGATCGGGCGCGCGCTCGTGGAGACCTTCGAGGACGTCGACCCGGTCCGCGCACCCCAGCTGGACCGGACCTACCGGGAGTGGAACCTCGCCAACACCGACCGGCTCATCCGCCGGTATGCCGGAGTGCCCGAGCTGCTCCTGGCGCTCGCCGACGCCGGGGTCACGATGGGCGTCGTCACGTCCAAGCGTCGCCCGACCGCCGCCAAGGCGATGGTCGCCGTCGGCATCGAGGGGATGCTGCCGATCCTCGCCGGCCTGGAGGACACCGCCACCCACAAGCCCGACCCGGCGCCGCTGCGGCATGCGGTGGCCCAGCTCGGCGTCGACCCGGCCGACTGCGTCTACGTCGGGGACGCCGCTGTGGACGTGCTCGCCGCCCGCGCCGCCGGCCTGGCGTCGATCGCCGTGACGTGGGGAGCCGGGCTGCGGTCGACCCTGCTCGGCGCCGAGCCGGACCATCTCGTCGACTCGGTCGAGGAGCTGACCGCCCTCCTCCTGCCCGGGGACGACACCTAGACTCGCGGCCGTGCACAGCAAAGCGTCCGGCGACATCGAGACCATCGGACGGGCCGTCCTCGCGTACGCCGAGGGGCGGCTCAAGCTGGACCCGGTGCCGCTCGACAACCCGTTGACGCCAACGGAGCTGCTCGGCCGCGTCGGTCAGACGATCACCCCGGAGGGGATCACGGGGAAGACGGCGTTCGACCTGTTCACCGACGTCCTCGCACCGGCCTGCCTCTCCGTCGACCACCCTCGGTTCCTCTCCTTCATCCCCTGCGCGCCGACGCCGGCCGCCGCGATGTTCGACCTCGTCGTCGGCGCCTCCTCGGTGTATGCCGGGTCCTGGTTGGAGGGGTCGGGCGCGGTCTTCGCCGAGAACCAGGCGCTGCGCTGGATCGCCGACCTCGTCGGCCTGCCGGCCGCGGCCGGTGGCAACTTCGTCCCCGGTGGCACGATCGGCAACCTGTCCGCGCTCGTCGCGGCCCGGCACACGGCCCGGGCGAACGCGACCGGCTCCCGGCCCTACCGGGTCGCCGCGACGTTCGGAGCGCACTCCTCGGTCCGCTCCGCCTGCGAGGTCATGGACGCCGAGCTGGTCGGGGTCCCGCTTGACGCGGACCTCCGGCTGACCGGTCCGGCGCTGCGCAAGGTGTTGGAGGACAACGGTCCTGAGACGTTCTTCGCCGTCGTGGCCACGGCCGGCACGACGAACCTCGGCATCGTCGACGACCTCGCCTCGGTCGCCGAGGTGTGCCGCGAGCTCGGGATCTGGTTCCACGTCGACGGTGCCTACGGGGGCGCCGGACTGGCCGCACCCTCGGTGCGCGGGCTCTTCGACGGCGTCGAGCACTGCGACTCGTTCATCGTCGACCCGCACAAGTGGCTCTTCGCCCCGTTCGACTGCTGCGCCCTGCTCTACCGTGACCCCGAGCTGGCCCGGGCCGCGCACACCCAGCACGCGGCCTACCTCGACGTGCTCAACGACTCCGGGGCCTGGAACCCGACGGACTACTCGATCGGGCTCACCCGCCGAGCCCGGGGCCTGCCGTTCTGGTTCTCCCTGGCCATGCACGGGACGAACGCGTACACCGAGGCGATCGAGCGCACCCTCACGGTCAGCCGGTTCGCCGCCGAGGAGATCCGCCGCCGCCCCGAGCTGGAGCTGGTCCGGGACCCCGACCTGTCCGTGGTCGGCTTCCGGCGGCTCGGGTGGGGCCCGGACGACTACCAGGAGTGGTCGGACCGGCTGCTCCACGAGGAGTTCGCGTTCGTCGTGCCGACCAAGCACGAGGGCGAGGTGCTCACCCGGTTCGCCATCGTCAACCCGATGACCTCCGAGGACGACATCACCGCCATCCTCGACACCATGGTCTGAGCTCTGCGGGCGAGGGTCACGCGCCGGCCAAGCCGGCTGCCATCGGCGCGAGGGTCTCGGCGAGCTCGATCGGCAGGCTCAGATAGCTGACGCCGGTCGCCGCTCGCAACGCGTGCAGGGCTTCGACAGCCGCCGTGGGGTCGCTGGGCAGCCAGCTCGCCGCGCCCCGCTCGCGCAGGTCCGCCCCCGTCACCTGCAGCTGCCGGGCGATGTAGGGCGACACGGTGTCGCCGATGCCGACGAGCTGGAGACCGAGCTCGAGATCTTCGCCCCGCTCACCGGCTGCCGTACGCGCACGGGTGGCCAGGTCGGCCACCTCGGCCACGGTGGCCAGTGGCGGCACAGGGAGAGCCAGGGATGCGGCATACGCACCGGCCAGGCCGAGCATCCGAGGACCGGCGCCCGCCAGCACGAGTGGGACGGCGGAGCCGAGGCGCTCGCGAACGGCTGCGAGGGTCTCCTCCACCCGGTCGACCCGCTCGCCCGGGCTGCCCCACGCGACCCCGAGCGGCGGTGCGTCCCGCTCGCCGCCCGGGCGACCCGCCCCGAGGCCGAGCTCGAAACGCCCGCCGGACAGCTCGTGGAGGGTCACCGTGTCGCGGACAACCGCGCCCGGCATACGCAACGGTGCGGCCAGGACCCAGGTGCCGACCCGCAGCGTCGTCGTGACCGCAGCAGCCGAGGCGAGCGCGACGAAGGGTGACGGCGTGAACAGGGTGTCGGGCAGCAGCAGGCTCGCGTAGCCGAGGGACTCGACCCGGCGAGCCTGCTCCAGCCAGCCGGCCCCGTCCGAGGGGCCGCCGACGACGACCCCGAAGCGGAACGGATGCAGTGCGGTGTCCATGGCGGTGTCCATTGACCCAGTCTGGACCGGCGAGGGGAATGACAAGCGTGTCATTCGTTCGATAGGCTGGCCGCCGCACATCCATGAAGGGGTCGAGGTTTCCGTGAACGCCATGCCGCAGGAGGTTGTCGGGTCCGCCGACGCCGAGCTCAGCGAGCGCGACCGCGCCATCATCGAGTTCGAGCGGCAGTGGTGGAAGTACGCCGGAGCCAAGGAACAGGCGATCAAGGACCTGTTCGACATGAGCGCCACGCGTTACTACCAGGTGCTCAACACCCTCATCGACAACCCGCTGGCACTCGCCCACGACCCGATGCTCGTCAAGCGGCTGCGCCGGATGCGCGCGAGCCGGCAGAAGGCGCGTTCGGCCCGCCGGCTCGGCGTCGACCTCTGACCGGTCGTATGCCGCTCGCCGCCGGGGTCTAGGACTGGCTCGAGCGCTCGGGGAAGTCCAACGGCCAGCCCTTCTTGGCGAGCCGCTCGCGCACCCGCTCCAGATCCGCCTCGCTGGGCATCTCGTTGGTCAGCTTGGTGATCTCCACACCGATGTCGGCCGGGCCCACAGGGGAGACCTCGGCGCGACGCAGCGACTTGGCCACCGCCTTGACCTCCTCGTCGGTGAGCCGGCGGCGGAGCAGGGCGAGCAGCGGGATGTAGTCCTGTGCGGGGACACCCTGGGGATAGCCCTCGCGCAGCCACGCGACGAGTCGCCCGACCGGTCGGGGCTGCCTGGCCGAGCCGTTGGTGCCGTTGCCGGTCGGGACACCGTCGTCGGGACGGCCGAGCGGCCAGCCGCCGGCTGCCAGCCGGGCGCTCACCCGGGCGATGTCCTCGGGGCGGGCGTCCTCGAGCAGCAGCTCACTGATCAGGTTGCGGATGTCCTCGACGTCGACCTCGGACGGGTCGTCGGCCGCCGCGGCGAGGTCGGCGGCGATGCTGTCGACCTCCTCCGGGGTGAGCCGTCGGGAGAGCACTGCGAGGAGCGGCGGGTAGTCCGTGCGAGGTATCCCCTGGGGGTATCCGGCACGGAGCCAGTCGACGACGCGGGTGAGGATTCCTCCGGGCTCGGCAGTCATCGGCTCACTTCTTCGCAACGAAGGTCGGGTAGATGTGCTCGAAGCTGACGGCCTTGCCGAAGCCACTCGCCACGATGATCGAGATGCCTACGGCGATGCTCACGAGTACCAGCGCGAAGCAGAGTGTCGCAACGGCCCGGCCGAGGGGGTGCGGCTTGGCGTCGATGTCGACCTCGGCCGACCCGCCGGAGCCCCACGCGAGGGAGCGGATGCCGAAAGCGAAGATGGTCGGGAGGCCGGCACCGAGGATGAGACCGGCGAGGAGAACCTTGTAGCCGCCCTGGAGCGCAAGACTCAGGTTGTTCAACATGGTGCGTGTCCTGTCTGAGGTTCTGAGATCGGGGCGGGTCAGTGCGCGGCGGCCGCGGTGGCAGCCGGCTGCGGGGCGTCGGCCCCGTCCCACTCGGCGTTGACGTTGTGGTGGCCGACGGGCTCCTTGCGGGAACGGAGGTACATGTAGGTCGACAGGGCGATGAGCACCGCGACGATGACGATCGCACCACCGGCTCCGCCGACGAGGTGGCCGAGCCACCACATGACCGCGCCGACCAGGCCGGCCGCCGGGAGGGTGATCAGCCAGGCGAGGGCCATGCGTCCTGCCACTGCCCAACGTACCGTGGCGCCGCGTCGACCCACTCCGGTGCCGAGGATCGACCCGGTCGCGACATGGGTCGTGGACAGGGCGAACCCGAGGTGGCTCGAGGCGAGGATCACGGCGGCCGAGGCGGACTCGGCGGCCATGCCCTGGGGCGAGTCGATCTCTACCAGTCCCTTGCCCAGGGTGCGGATGATCCGCCATCCCCCGAGCCAGGTCCCCGCCGTGATGGCGAAGGCGCAGGCGACCTTGACCCAGATCGGGATGTTCGTGGTGTCGGTCCAGTGGCCACTGGCGATGAGGGCGAGGGTGATGATGCCCATCGTCTTCTGCGCGTCGTTCGTGCCGTGGGCCAGGGAGACCAGCGAGGCACTGCCGATCTGGCCCCAGCGGAAGCCGCGCTCGCGGTAGCGGTCGGCCACGTCGAGGGTGATCCGGTAGACCAGCCAGGTCCCGGCGGCGGCCACAACTCCGGCGATGATCGGCGACATGAGGGCCGGCAGGATCACCTTGCCGACGACGCCGTCGAGCTTGGTGCCGTCGCCGTTCCACTTGACGGCGGACAGGCCGAGGCCGGCGATGGTCGCACCGATGAGCCCGCCGAAGAGGGCGTGTGAGGAGGACGAGGGCAGGCCGAGCAGCCAGGTCAGCAGGTTCCAGACGATGGAGCCGACGAGCCCGGCGAGGATGATGAGCAGGAGGGCCTGCCCACCGTGCGCCAGGTACTGGGCTTGGGGCGCGCCGGACTTGGCCTGGATCTTGATGACGGCGTTTGTCACGGTGAGGGCGACCTCCACCGAGAGGAAGGCACCTACGAGGTTGAGGATGGCAGACAGCCCGACGGCGAACTTGGGCCGAAGGGCCCCGGTCGCGATCGAGGTGGCCATGGCGTTGGCTGTGTCGTGGAAGCCGTTGGTGAAATCGAAGCTCAGGGCTACGACGACGACGAGCACCAGGATCAGGGTGGCAGCGGTCACGACACCAATTCTTGGGCCGGCCAGGGAGTGCTTCTGACCACCAGAGGCATTGTTCAACCACTGTTCACCCGGTGTCCGAACGTCGCAGCGCGCCGTTTCGTGCTCGTTCCGTGCGCCATCCCGTATGCCGGTCGCTCGGGTCGGGCGCCAGCCGGCGTCGACCAGGGCCGACGCGGCCGCGACGGGGAGCGGGGGAGAGGAGTACATGGCACCGGGAGGCGAGTGCCCGGCATACGGCCTAGCGCCCGTTTGCACTCTCGGGGGGAGAGTGCCAATAATGGGTTAGCACTCTCACCCTGAGAGTGACAATTTGACCGGCCCGGTGAGGGTCCGTGCGCCGCGGGGACATGAGTCGCGGCAGCGGGCTCGTCCGTCGCGGGCACCAGCCGGCCACCACTTCGATTCGCGTGGGAGGAACCACCCGAATGGCCAAGATCATCGCTTTCGATGAAGAGGCTCGCCGCGGGCTCGAGCGGGGCATGAACACCCTCGCCGACGCGGTCAAGGTCACCCTGGGCCCGAAGGGCCGCAACGTCGTGCTGGAGAAGAAGTGGGGAGCCCCCACGATCACCAACGACGGTGTGTCCATCGCCAAGGAGATCGAGCTGGACGACCCCTTCGAGAAGATCGGCGCCGAGCTGGTCAAGGAGGTCGCCAAGAAGACCGACGACGTCGCCGGTGACGGCACGACGACCGCAACCGTCCTCGCTCAGGCTCTCGTCAAGGAGGGCCTGCGCAACGTTGCCGCAGGCGCCAACCCGATGGCCCTCAAGCGTGGCATCGAGAAGGCCGTCGAGGCCGTCTCCGCCCAGCTGCTGGAGAACGCCAAGGAGGTCGAGACCAAGGAGCAGATCGCTGCCACCGCGTCGATCTCGGCCGCTGACCCGCTGATCGGCGAGATGATCGCCGAGGCCATGGACAAGGTCGGCAAGGAAGGCGTCATCACCGTCGAGGAGAGCAACACCTTCGGGCTGGAGCTCGAGCTCACCGAGGGTATGCGCTTCGACAAGGGCTACATCAGCCACTACTTCGTGACCGATGCCGAGCGCATGGAGGCCGTCCTCGAGGACCCCTACGTCCTCGTCGTCAACTCCAAGATCTCCGGCATCAAGGACCTGCTTCCGGTGCTGGAGAAGGTCATGCAGTCGGGCAAGCCGCTGCTCATCATCGCCGAGGACGTCGACGGCGAGGCACTGTCCACGCTCGTCGTAAACAAGATCCGTGGCACCTTCAAGTCGGTCGCCGTCAAGGCTCCCGGCTTCGGTGACCGGCGCAAGGCCATGCTCGCCGACATCGCCATCCTCACCGGTGGCCAGGTCATCTCCGAGGAGGTCGGCCTCAAGCTCGACTCCGCCGAGCTCGACCTGCTCGGCAAGGCGCGCAAGGTCGTCGTCACCAAGGACGAGACGACCATCGTCGAGGGCGCTGGCGACGCCGACCAGATCGCTGGTCGGGTCAGCCAGATCAAGGCCGAGATCGAGAAGACCGACTCCGACTACGACCGCGAGAAGCTCCAGGAGCGTCTGGCCAAGCTCGCCGGCGGCGTCGCCGTCATCAAGGCGGGCGCGGCCACCGAGGTCGAGCTCAAGGAGCGCAAGCACCGCATCGAGGACGCCGTTCGCAACGCGAAGGCGGCCGTCGAGGAGGGCATCGTCGCCGGTGGCGGCGTGGCTCTGCTCCAGGCCGGCAAGCAGGCGTTCGAGAAGCTCGAGCTGACCGGTGACGAGGCGACGGGCGCCAACATCGTCCGGGTGGCCATCGAGGCCCCGCTCAAGCAGATCGCGATCAACGCCGGTCTGGAGGGTGGCGTCGTGGCCGAGAAGGTCTCCAACCTGGAGTCCGGCTGGGGCCTCAACGCGGCCACGGGCGAGTACGTCGACCTGATCAAGGCCGGCATCATCGACCCGGCCAAGGTGACCCGCTCTGCGCTCCAGAACGCGGCGTCCATCGCGGCGCTCTTCCTCACCACCGAGGCCGTTGTCGCGGACAAGCCCGAGAAGGCGGCCCCGGCGATGCCCGGTGGCGGCGACGACATGGGCGGGATGGGCTTCTGAGCCCCGCCTGACACTGCACCAACCGCGGCGTATGCCGCGACAGGGCGGCTCTCCCCGAAGGGGGGAGCCGCCCTTCGTCATGCCGGGGGCCGTTCGGGTTGGCGGAAACTAGCCGTTCGGGGGACCACCCAAACACTTCCGTGAACCTTCAAGTATGCGTATGCTTTTGGTAAAGGAATAGTAAGTTTCCTCGGTGGGACAACCGTCGGGGAGACAGCGTGCGGACAGTTTTCGGAGGGATTTGTCGTGGGTTGCATCGCGATCATCTCTGCCCAAAACCAGGCGGTCAACGCCCGGGTTCGTCATGCGTTCCGGATGTGGCACCAACCGATGAGCTGATGGACATGTGGAGCCCCATGTCGCATGCCGGGCCGAGGACAGGACGGCCCGGCATGCGTCATGGGGATACCGCTGACCAGTCAGCGCAACGCACCCTGAGAGTGGGCGGGATCTTTACTCTCAGGGTGCGTTCGGGGTCCGCTCACCGTCGGACCGACGGCCGCCCTGCTGGACCGATGTGCTCCCGGCCGTCGCCCAGGACTGACGCCCGCTGGAGGTATGCCGGGTGGTGGGCCGCAGGGACGCCCAGCACCCGGCATACGGCTGGGGTCAGCTGAACATCCGCACCGCGGACGCCTCGGTCTCGGCGTAGCGGGCGCCCGCCGCACCGAGGACGGAGCCGATGCTGTCCAGGCTGGCCTGGACCTGACGCTGGGTGCCCTGCCACTGCTGGACGACGCCCTGGAACTGGCTCGCCGCAGATCCCTGCCAGGCGTCCTGCAGGGCGCCGAGACGCGACATCATCGCGCCGACCTGGCTCTGGATCTCGCCGGAGATCCGGGCGATGTCGCCGGATGCGGCCTGGATGCGGTCGGTGTCGACCTGGAAGTGACCGGACATGTCGTCCCCCTCGTGGGAAGTGGTCGGTGCCCTCGTGGCCCGATCCCGATGACCTGCAGGCTATGCAGGTTCGTCGAATCGGCCGGAGAGTTTTCCACAGGGCCCATGGCGTGGGTGCCGCTCAGTAGGCTCCTCGGGTGACCGTCCTCATCGACCCGCCGGGCTGGGCGGCGCACGGCCGGCTCTGGTCGCACCTCGTGAGCGACACCTCACTGGAGGAGCTGCACGACTTCGCCGCGGGGTTGGGGATCCCCGCACGCGGCTTCGAGGGCGACCACTACGACCTGCCCCAGGAGCGGTATGCAGCGGCGGTGGCCGCCGGGGCGCATGAGGTCGACCGTCGTACCCTGCTGCGCGCACTCCAGCGCAGCGGCCTGCGGACCCAGAAGCGGCGGCACGAGAAGGTCATCGCGTCGGTTCGTGACGCGCCGTGGCTGCCGCCGGGCGGCCGTGCCGACGTGGTGTCCTCCCGGCAGGACGACCCGCCGGCGCCGACCGTCGTCGTGCGGCTCGCCGTCGTCTCCGGGGCGCGGCTGCTCCTCGTCGAGCGACCCGGGCGTGGGCTCGACCTGCCGTTCCGCGAGGTGGATGGCGGGTCGGTCGCGGAGGCCGTCAACGGCCTGGTCCAGGGTGTGCTCGGCTCGCGGGACGGCCACCCGCGGCTCGTCGGCTACGTGCGAAACCGGGTCGAACACCCGACCCCCGACTATCGATGGCCCACGCCGAGGGCCTGCTTCGCCCTGTACGCCGTGGACGTGGATCCCGTTGTCGCACAATGCCTGTCGGGCCAGTGGCTGACCCACGACAAGGCAGCGCCAGTGCTGGCAGAGCGGCACTGGTGGCCGTTGCTGCGCGACGGGCTGCCGTGACCGAGCCGCTGGCGACGGTCTCCGATGTGACGTTCGCCGACGGCACCTCGGCGGACGTCGAGCTCTACCTGACTCCGACCCCCGCCGTCGAGTCCGCGGTCTTCGCCGCCATGGTCTTCGTCCGGGACGCCGCCGGCTCCTTCGCCCTGGTCCACAGCGTCCGCCGACAGGAGTGGGGCTCGCCCGGCGGATGGCGTGAGGGGTCGGAGTCGGTGCGGGACAACGCGACTCGCGAGGTGGCCGAGGAGACCGGCATACGTCTCGATGGCGCGGCGTTGAGTCCTGTCGGCTACGAACGGTTCGTCCGGCAGGCCGGTTCGGGCCTCTGGCGGCCGGGGCAGGACGTGCTCCAGGCGTTCCGGGCCGACCTCACCGACACCGCGCCGGCCCTGCGGCCGGCGCTCGACGACACCTCGGCCCACGAGTGGGTCTCGTGGGCCGAGTTCGAGGCTCGCTGCGGCCACCTGTTCTGGTGGCCACTCGCCGCGGCGGTGTTCGGCTGACCGCGACGACCGTTTGGCTACTTCCCCCCAGTAGGCGAGAGGCGATCGAGCTCGCGACGGAGATTCTCGCGGGCGCGCTCGGTCCACTCGGTGTGGGCGTGGTCGGTGGCGTAGACCCGAGGCCGTTCGAGGAACGGGATGAGGATCGCCGACCGGCCCTGCGCGTATGCCGCGTCCGGCACCCCGGCGTACTCCTCCCGCACCTGGGCACAGTAGGCGTCGAACCGATCGGTCGGTGCTGAGAGGATCCAGAGGTCGGCATCATGGAAGGCCGCCTCCAGCCCTCTCGTGGCGGGCAGGTCGTGGCGTTCGCTGGCGCGGACGAGATGCGCCACCGTCGTCGTGCCCTCGAGGCCGAAACCCAGGCGTGGCAACGCTTCTGAGGCGATCGCCGCGCTCCTTGCCTCATTGTCGCCCGCGTCCGGGACGGCATACACAGCGTCGTGGAACCACGCGGTGATCCGGCCGAGGGCGCCCTCCCAGCTGTCGATCGCGCCGGCCTCCTCCAGCTCCTCCAGCGCCCAGAACATCTCTACCAGGTGCGTCGTCGTGTGGTACTTCCGCTGCGGCTCGGTCCACCGCCGCATGAGGTCGGTGCCGGTGTCGTAGACCGCGGTCGGGTCGGCGCCGGGCGACAGGGTCTCAACGTCCTGGCGCCACCAGGTGATGAGGGCAGGCATGTGTCCAGTCAAGCAGCCCTCCCGACTCGCCCGTCGGGGGCGCCCGAGCGGAGTCAGGGCGCGAGAGCAGCCGGTAGGTCGCGGGCGTGGACGACGGTCAGCGCCGTGACCGCGCGGGTGAGGACGACATAGAGCCGGCGCAGGCCGGTCCGCTCGTCGGGTTCGGCCTCGGCGATCGCCGCCGGCTCGACGACGATGACGCGGTCGAACTCCAGACCCTTGGCGACAGAGGCCGGCACGACGTCGACCTGGTGGTCGACGTCGCCATGGTCCACGCCCAGCGTCCCGTGCTCGATCCCGTTGCGGGACAACGCATTCGATACCTGCGGTACGTCGGCATCGGCGACGATGACGCCCACCGACCCTGGCTCTCGAGCGGACTCGGCCACCGCTGCCGCGACGTCCGTGTGGAGGCTGGCTGGCGTGGACCGGACCAGGTCCAGGCGGCCACGGTTGTCACGGACCGACACCGGAGCGCCAAGCCCGGGAGCCATGTGCGGGAGGAGGCGCGCGGCATACTCGATGACCGCTGCCGGTACCCGGAAGCCGCGGTCGAGCACCTCGACGTGCGCATCGGTCTGACCGAGGTGGCGCAGCGACTCCTCCCACGAGCTCGTGGCCCACGGGGTGGTGCCCTGGGCGATGTCGCCGAGGACGGTCGCCGCGCTGGTCGAGCACCGGCGGCCGACAGCGCGCAGCTGCATGGGGGAGAGGTCCTGCGCCTCGTCGAGAATGACGTGACCCAGGCTCGGGGTGCGGGTGAGTAGGTCGGTGACCTCGTCGAGGAGGACGAGGTCGGCGCGGCTCCAACGTGCAGATCCCTTGGTGCGTGGCGGTTTCGGCCAGCTGAGCAGCGCCTGCTCCTCGCCGGTCAGGATGTCCTCCGCAGCCCTGGCGAGGGAGTCTGGGTCGGCCAGCAGCTCGAAGAGGACGCGGCGCGCGTCGAGCACGGGCCACACCGTCGCGGCGAACTTCTTCACGAACGGGCTCGCGGCGACCGAGTCCTGGACCCGGTCGTCGGGGTAGCCACCGGCCTTCTCCATCTGGAGCAGCACGGCATGGGCAAGGCGCTGCGGGAGCATCTGCCGGGCGGCCTCGTAGCGAACCCCTCGGGTCGTCAGCTCGTCGAGGACCTCCTGGACGACGTATGCCGGAACCCGCCACCGGCTGGCCCCGCGCGGGACGACGAGGGCTTCGGTCGCCTGTTGGACGTGCGACCACACCGCCCGGCGCAGGACTTCCGCTATGCGTGAGTCCCCTTTGAGGACAGCGGTTTCGGTGCTGTCGGCGCCTCGGGGCGGATCGCTGGCGACGAGATCGTCGATCGTCGTGTGGCCCACCTTGACCTCGCCAAGGGTCGGCAGGACGGCGCCGACGTGGTCGAGGAAGGCACGGTTGGGGCCGATCACGAGGACGCCGGAGCGGGCCAGCTTGTCGCGGTACGTGTGCAGCAGCCAGGCCGCCCGGTGCAGGCCGACCGCCGTCTTCCCGGTCCCCGGCGCGCCCTGGACGCACACCGTCGTCGACGCCGAGGCGCGGACCAGCTCGTCCTGCTCGGGCTGGATCGTCGCGACGATGTCGCGCATCGGGCCCTCGCGGGGACGCTCGATCTCGCCGGCGAGGATCTGGCTGTTCCCGGTCTGCTCGGCCGCGTCCTGGAGGTGTTCGTCCTCGTATGCCGTGATCTCGCCGTGGTCCACCCCGAACCGCCGGCGCAGCACCACGCCGATCGGTTCGGCCCGGCTGGCCCGGTAGAACGCGGTGGAGACCTCGGCCCGCCAGTCGATGACGATCGGGTCGCCGGCCGGGTCGCCGATGTGCCGGCGACCGATGTAGAGACGCTCCGGGCCCGGCGCGCCCGGTGTCGACCCATCGGTGTCGATCCGTCCGAAGAACAGCGAGGTCGACGGGTCGTCCTCGAGCGACCGGGCGCGGTAGTAGAGCGCGCGGGCCAGGACCTCGGCGTTGACCGGGTCGGCGGACTGCACCTCGAGGGACAGGGTGTGCTCACGCATCCGCCGGAGGGCTTCGCGAGCCCGGGCGAGGTGCGCGCGTTCGTCGGCGAGGGTGGCCCGCGCGGCAGCCGGGCCCGGGGTCAGGGTCGGGCTCGCCGGGTTCGGTGAGGGGGCCGGAAGGTAGACGTCGCTGCTGGAAAGGCTCATGCTTCGAAATCGAGCATTATGGCACGGATCCGCGGCGATGCGCGACCGGCCGACGCCGCGTGCTACTTCGACGTGGCCGGGCGGGTGACGAGCTTGGTCTGCACGTCGAGGGTCTTGCCGCCCCGGATGACGGTGATCTTCACCGTCTCACCGGCGGTCCGCTCGCGGACGTTGGCGATGAGGGAGTCGGCCGAGTCGACCATCTCGCCGTCGATGGCGATGACCACGTCACCGGTCTTGATGCCAGCAGCTGCGGCCGGGGTGCCCGCGGCCACCGAGGTGATCTTGGCGCCGGCCCGGTCGGCGGTCCCGTCGGAGGCCGTCCCGTCCTGGGTGCCGACGCCGAGGTAGGCGTGCTGTGCCGTACCGCTCGCGATGAGCTGGTCGGCGATCGCCTTGGCTTCCCGGACCGGGATGGCGAAGCCGATCCCGATGCTGCCCGCCTGGCCGCTGCCCTGGGACAGCGAGGCGATGGCCGAGTTGATGCCGACGAGCTGGCCCGAGGCGTTGACGAGGGCGCCGCCGCTGTTGCCGGGGTTGATCGCCGCGCTGGTCTGGATCGCGTTGGTGACGACCGGCTCGGTCGTCTGCTGCGACTGCCCGAACGGGTCGGTCGGGTCCTGCTGGCTCTGCCCGCCGGTCGTCACCGGCCGGTTGAGGGCGCTGACGATCCCGGTGGTCACCGTGCCGGCGAGGCCGAGCGGGTTGCCGATGGCCATGACCGGGTCGCCGACCTTGAGCGCGTCGGAGTCACCGACGGCGACCGGCGTCAGGCCGGACGGCGGCGAGGTCAGGCGCACGACGGCCAGGTCGGTCGAGGGGTCGGTGCCCCGGATGGTGCCCTTGAGCGACCGACCGTCCGTGAGCGTGACTGTGACCGCGGTGGCACCGTCGACGACGTGGTTGTTGGTGAGGATGTTGCCCGCGCTGTCGAGGATGACCCCGGAGCCCTGGCCCTGGCCGTCGGAGGTCTCGACCGTGATGGCTACGACGCTCGGGGACACCGCCGCAGCGGTCGCGGTCCAGTTCGGGGCCTGCGGGTCGGCCTGGACGACCGGCGCCGAGCTTGTGCCGCGACCCGGAGTGGACGAGGACTGCGCAATGGAGGGTTTTTGCGCATCCGTCGAGTCCATCCGGGTCGCGGCGTATGTGCCACCACTGGCTAGCAGGGCGGCGAGCAACGCAACGGTAGTCAGCTCTACCGTGCGTCGCGCTTTGCCCGGCTGGGCGGGCTCTGTACGCACCGGTGCAGGCGCAGGTGCGTACGGTCCAGCCGGGAGTTCCTGGGTCGAGTGCACGTCGTATGCCGTGCTGCTCGGTTGGTGCGTGGCCTCGCCGAACCAGAGCGGGGCGGTGCCCGAGCCGGAGGGCTCGTCGTGCGGCGTCCGCGGCTGCTGGTGCAGATCGGTCATGACGTGTAGTCAAGCCCGAGGAGGTCAAAGACCGGTGTGTTCCGGCTGGGAGTTTCCTGTGGGCAGCTCGACGACGAAGGTGGCCCCGCCGTCCGGGGTGTGCGCGACCCCCACCCGGCCGTCATGGCCGGCGACGATGGCCGCGACGATGGCCAGGCCGAGCCCACTGCCACCGCTCTCCCGCGAGCGGGCGAAGTCGGACCGGTAGAACCGCTCGAACACCTTGCGCGCGGTCACGTCGTCGATGCCCGGGCCGTGGTCGCGGACCTCGATCCGGGCATGGCTGCCCTCGTCGTCAATGCCGATCGCGACCTCGATGGGTGTGCCCGAGGGGGTGTGCCGGATCGCATTGGCCAGCAGGTTGGCGAAGACCTGGCGCAGCCGCGGCTCGTTGCCGTCGACGATCATTGATCCCAGCTGAGAACCCAACGGCTGCAACGCGATTCGCCGCTCCGGCGCCAGTGCGCGGGCGTCCTGGGTGGCATCGGCGGCCAGGACGGTGAGGTCGACCGGCTGGATGGCCGCGATCGGCTCCTCGTCGAGGCGGGCCAGGGTGAGCAGGTCCTCGACGAGGCCGCCCATCCGGGTGGCCTCGCCCTCGATCCGGCCCATGGCACTGGCGACGTCCTCGGGCCGGGAGACCGCCCCCTGCCGGTACAGCTCGGCATACCCCCGGACCGTGGCCAGCGGTGTCCGCAGCTCGTGGGACGCGTCGGAGACGAACTGGCGCATCCGCTCCTCGGAGGCCTCACGCACCGAGAAGGACTGTTCGATCTGCGCCAGCATCGCGTTGAGCGAACGGGACAGCGAGGAGACCTCGTCCTCCGCGTGCCGGGTGGGAATGCGCCGGGTGAGGTCGCCCTCGGCGATCGCGGCGGCGGTGTCCTCGATCTCGCTGAGCGGGCGGAAGGCCCGCCGGATGAGGTAGAAACCCATGGTCGCGCAGGCCACGAGCACCGCCAGCCCGATGAGCCCGGTGACGAGTAGCAGCCGGTTCACCGTGTGGTTCGCGTTGGTCAGGGGGGTGGCCACGGCGAAAGTGGCTGTCCCGTTGCGCAGCTCCCCGGCGACGACGCGCCAGTCCACGTCGGCGTCGCTCGAGCCAACCGTAAACGCCTTACCGGTCCGGACAGCGGCGGCGGAGGCCGGCAACGTCGGGATGGCAGGCGTGGCCGAGATCCCAGTGGCTCGGTAGAGGGCAGGTTCCCGACCGTTCGTCGGGGAGATGAGCACCGCGAAAGAGGTCCGGATCGTCGTGGTGGGGGAGGCGTTCGCAACCACGGCTGCCGTTCGTGCCAAGTCCTGGTCGAGCTGGCCGATGAGGTCTCGCCGCAGCAGATAGGCCGTGAAGGCGGTCGTGAGTGCCAGCGCCACCGCGGTGAGCAGGGAGACGACGGCGATCAGTCGGCTGTGTAGCGGAAGGGACTCCAACCGCAGCCGCAGACCCGCCGCCCGGGTCGGGGGAGCGGCGGTCATCAGCCTTCGGGCGGCATACGGAGGACGTAGCCGACCCCGCGCTTGGTGTGGATGAGCGGGGGGAGACCCTCGACGTCGACCTTGCGGCGCAGGTAGGAGATGTACGACTCGACGATCCCGGACTCGCCCCGGAAGTCGTAGTCCCAGACGTGGTCGAGGATCTGGGCCTTGGACAGAACCCGGTTGGGGTTGAGCATGAGGTAGCGCAGCAGCTTGAACTCGGTCGGCGAGGTCTCGATGACCCGGCCGGCTCGCCGGACCTCGTGGGAGTCCTCGTCCAGCTCGAGGTCGTGGAAGGCCAGGGCAGCGGAAGACGTCGCGTCGCCGCGGCTGCGGCGCAGCACCGCGCGGATCCGGGCGACGACCTCCTCGAGGCTGAACGGCTTGGTGACGTAGTCATCGCCGCCGACGGTGAGCCCCTTGATCTTGTCGTCGACCGAGTCGCGGGCCGTGACGAACACGATCGGGACCTGACGACCGGACTCGCGCATCTTGCGGGTCACCGTGAACCCGTCCATGTCCGGGAGCATCACGTCGAGCACGCACAGGTCAGGCTCGACCTTGGTCGCGGTGTTGAGAGCGTCGGCCCCAGTGCCCGCGGTGTGGACGTCGAAGCCGGCGAACCGCAGCGACGTCGCGAGCAGCTCGCGGATGTTGGGCTCGTCCTCGACGACGAGCAGGGTGGCCTCTGGGTGCGTCGGAGTGCTCACGGTCGCAGCATGAACCCGATCTCTGTGAGTTTCCTGAACGTGACCTGAGAGAGAACGGAGAAGCGACTCAGTAGGAGTAGCCGTCCGACGACGTGCCGCCCGTGAAGCTGCTGGCCACGAGAATCCCGAAGAAGACGGCACAGAGGACGATGCCGACGGCGAAGGCGATCCAGCCGTACTTCGTGATCCGTCGTGATCCCGCGGGGTCGTCGTTCTGCTTGGTGAGAGCGACGATCGCCAGGATCGCCGCGGGAATCTGCACCAGGGAGCAGACCATGAGCCCGGAGAGGACGAGAAGGACGATGGCCGAGACGTTCGTCTGGCGCTGCGGGCCCTGCTGGTAGGTGAACGGCGCCTGACCGCCCGGGTGCGGGTAGCCGTGTGCTCCACCCGTCGCGTACGGGTTGACCGGCGTGGCCGGCTGGCCGGGGTTCACGGCATACGGGTTGGGTGGTGTGCCCTGACCGTAGGTCGGAGGGTGGGTGTATGCCGGTGGGCCGGGCGGCGGAGGAGTCGGCGTCTGGCCGCCGTAGGGGTACGCCGGCGGCGCGGCCGGGGCCGACCCGGCATACGGGTTGCCCGGCGGCGGCGCGGCATACGGGTTGCCCGGCGGTGTAGGCGAAGCCGGTGGGGTCGGCAGTGCCGCGGTGACGGGCGGGTCGATCGGTTGGGTCAGGTCGACCGGTGCAGTCGTCTCGACCGGCGCGGGCGCCACCCAGTCCGAGGCCGTCGGGTCGGGCAGTGGCTCGCCCTGCGGGCGCTGCGAATCGTCGGGTGTCTCGGTCACGGCGTCCTCCTGTCGTCGGTCGCGCCGCGCGCCCGACGGCAGCCATCCAACCACGAGCGACGCAGACGGCCCGACCCCTGCGTGCGACGATCGTGACGTGACGATGCGGATGCCTCAGGTGGAGCGGTTGCCGGGTCTGCCCGAGCGGGTGACGATCTATGAGGTCGGTGCTCGCGACGGTCTGCAGAACGAGAAGGCGATCGTCCCGGCCGAGGTCAAGGCCGAGCTGGTCCGCCGGCTTGCTGCCGCAGGGCTGGACATGATCGAGACCACCTCGTTCGTCAACCCCACGTGGGTGCCGCAGCTCGCCGACGCCGCCGAGGTGCTCGACCTCCTGGGTGACCTCGGCCGCGGCGCGAACCGGCCGGTCCTCGTCCCCAACGAGCGGGGGCTGGACCGGGCACTCGAGGCCGGCGTCGGCGCGATCGCCGTCTTCGGCAGCGCCACCGAGACCTTCGCCCGGCGCAACCTCAACCGGAGCGTCGCCGAGTCCATCGAGATGTTCCGGCCGGTCGTCGACCGGGCCCGGGCCGAGGGGTTGTGGGTCCGCGGCTACGTCTCGATGTGCTTCGGCGACCCGTGGGAGGGAGACGTGCCGATCGGCCAGGTCGTCGACGTATGCCGGTCGCTCACCGACCTCGGGATCGACCAGCTCTCCCTCGGCGACACGATCGGAGTCGCCACGAGCGGTCAGGTGGTCTCCCTGCTGGGGGCACTGGACCGGGTCGGCATCGGGCCGGACCAGATCGGCGTCCACTTCCACGACACCTACGGCCAGGCCCTCGCCAACACTCTCGTCGCGCTGCGCGAAGGGGTGACCGTGGTCGATGCCTCGGCGGGTGGGCTCGGTGGCTGCCCCTACGCCAAGAGCGCGACCGGCAACCTGGCGACCGAGGACCTGCTCTGGGCTCTGGAAGGCGCCGGCGTGCAGACCGGGGTCGACCTGGAGGCGGTCGTCGAGACGAGCCGGTGGCTGGCCGGCCGGATGGGGCGGCCGAGCCCGTCGCGCGTGGTCAAGGCACTGACCGGCGGCTGACCCCGCACAGCCCGTTGGAGTGGGTGCGGCGGCTGGCGGACGCCGAGTCGGGCCCGGGGAGGGGACCCGGAATACACAGGTCTGCCACAGGACGGCCATGCACGCTGGACGGGTACGTGCACCTGGAAGGACCACCTCATGCCAGACCCCACGAGCCCAGACCGACCCGACGCCGATCCGGCCGGGCCGACCGAGCCCATCGAGCCGGTCGAGCCGGTCGAGCCGGTCGACTCAACCCGACCGATCGAGTCGGTGAGCAGCGACGCGGCGGACGTCCCGTCAGCGCCCGGCGACGTCGCTGGCACCCATGCCCCGCAGCCGACCGCGGGGGCGGCACCTGAGACCTACCCGGCTACGGCGGCGTCCGCAGCCCCGGCAGCGGCTGGAACACCTGCGCCCGCCGCGGCGGCGGCACCGCGCGGGCCGAGGTTCGCCGGCGCGCGTCGCCTGTGGGGTGAGGCGACCGCCTCGACCGGCGCCAGGGTCGCGACGATCATCGCCCTGGCTCTCGCCACCGTCGTCGTGATCGGCGGGCTCACGTCGGCGGCGGTCGCCCTTGCCCGACACGGCGACAACCGCGGCCCCGACCAGCGGATGGGCCAGGAGTTCGGCAAGGGTCGTCCCGATGGTGGCGTCGGTGGGCGCCAGCTCCCCGGCGGAGGTTCTGGACCCGGCCTGCCGGGCAACGACCAGAACCGTCCCGGCCCGCTCGGCGGGGCAGGCCGCGGCGGCGGTCTGGGGCCCGGAACGGCTGGCTCGTTGCACGGAGAGTTCACCCAAGGTCAGCCGGCGACGACCTACGTCTTCCAGCGCGGCACGGTGACGGCGTCCTCGGCGACCTCGCTGGCGGTCAAGAGCGCCGACGGGTTCACCGCGACGTATGCCGTGTCCGACTCCACCCGGGTGCGAGGCGCCAGAGCGGCCCAGGTGTCGGTCGGCAGCCAGGTCCTGGTGATCGCGACCAAACAGGGGGCCGCCGCTGTCCGGGTGCAGGTGATCCCGGCCGGTGCCGGCGTCATGCCGAACGGCACCACCTGACCCGGCGCCACGCCGAACGGCGCCACGGCGAACGGGACCACCCAGCCCCGTTGACCGCCACCTCGCCCGGCCGAATTCCTAACCTCTGCTAGCAGAAGGTAGGTCACTCAGCACAGGTTGCACCCTCTGCTGAGTGGCCCAAGCTCTGCTAGCAGAGGTTGGGTCACGGCCCGGCGGAAGAAAGCAGAGGTTGCGATGTGGCCCGGCGGCGATAGCCTGCGAACGTGAGCGACGCGACAGCAGAGGCCACCGACCAAACCAGCAAGAACCCGACCGGCACCGCCCAAGCCGGCCCTGCCCAGCCAGGGCTGGCTCAAGCCGGCCCGGCGAGCAGCCTGCCCAGCCCGAGTAGTGGGGAGCAGTGGGTACTCCGGCGCGGCGGTGACGTCCTCACCGTCGTCGAGGTGGGAGGTGGCCTCCGTGAGTGGACGAGGGACGGTGTCAAGGTGCTCGCCGGCTACGAGGCCGACGAGCTGTGCCTGGCCGGTCGGGGCCAGCTGCTCATCCCTTGGCCCAACCGGATCCGGGACGGGCGTTACGAGCTGGACGGCACGGCATACCAGCTGAGCCGCAGTGAGCCCAAGCTCGACAACGCGAGCCACGGCCTGGTCCGCTGGGCGTCCTGGCAGCTGGTCGACCGGACCGGGGACAGCATCACCGTGCGTCATCGCCTCTTCCCGCAGTCCGGATGGCTGTGGCAGCTGGAGTCGCAGGTCACCTACCGGCTCGGCGACGACGGGCTCACCGTGGACACCACGGTCACCAACGTCGGGGGTGGGCGCGCGCCGTTCGGCTACGGCACCCATCCCTACATCAACATCGGGGACACGCCGGTCGGGGAGCTGACCCTTCGGGTTCCGGCCGACCAGTTCGTCACGGTCGACGAGCGGATGCTCCCGACCGGGACGGTCGACGTGGGCGGCACGGCATACGACTTCCGGGAGGCCCGGCCGATCGGGGACACCGCCCTGGACACCGCCTTCACCGGGCTGACGCGCGACGCCGACGGTTGCTGGCGGGTGACCCTCGACGGGCTGCCCGACCTGCCGGCGGTGTCGCTCTGGGGCGACGAGGCGTTCGGGTGGACCCAGGTCTTCACCGGCAAGGCGGCGGCCGAGGGCGAGCACGGGGTGGCGATCGAGCCGATGACCTGCCCGGCCGAGGCCTTCAACTCCGGCACCGACCTCGTCCGCCTGGACCCCGGTCAGACGTGGTCGGGCACGTGGGGGATCTCGCTCGGCTGATCGATCCCGTTGGCACGGGCGGGAACCCGCCGCTCGAGGGCGAGCGTCAGCACGACCATGAGCGCGCACCCGCCGACGACGAGCCCGATGAACGGCGACTGCAGGTCATGTCGGAGCATGAACCCCGCAACGACCGGCCCGACGATCCCGCCCGCCTGGAACGCCCCGGAGGAGAGCGCGTTGTAGCGGCCACGCAGGTGGTCCGGCGCGAGGTCGTTGGTGATCGCCGGGATGGTCGGCTGGAGCAGGGTCTCCCCGAACCCGAACAGCACGTGGAACCCGATCACGCCGACCATCGCGTATGCCGCACCCGGCCAGATCCCCGTCGTGCCGAGCAGCAGCCAGGCCGCCGCCCAGACTGCTGCCATGACGAGGAGCACCCGGGTGCGGCGGCGGCCGGTGATCCGCTTGATGACGAACATCTGCGCCAGCACGATGACCGCCGTGTTGGCGGCGAACGCCCACCCGACGGTGCGGGTGGACACGTGGGATGCCTCGCGCGCGAAGGCGGGGAAGCCGGCCTCCATCTGGCCGTAGCCGACGAAGGTGCCGAGGAAGGTCAGCAGGATGAGCCAGGCCATTGCCGGCTTCCGCAGGATCGCCCAGTAGGACGTGCCGCTCCCGGCGCCGTCGTCGTCCTCGTCGGGGGCCTGGGCTCGGCCGGTCACATGGCGCAGCGGGCCGAGGAGCAGCCCGATCGGGATGAGCATCGAGGCGGCGTCGAAGAGGTAGATCGTCGTGAACGTCCACGGCCGGTGCACGTCGACGAACGCCCCGGAGATCACCCCGCCGACACCGATCCCCAGGTTGACCAGGGCGAAGTTGATGCCGAAGTAGGTCTGCCGAGCCGGCCCGTCGACGATCGACGCGATGAGCGCGTTGAACGCCGGCCACCCGGTGCCGGAGAGCCCCATGAGCGTCATCGCGAGCAGCGCCATGGGCACGGACTGGGCGAAGGCGAGGATGCCGACGCCGACCAGCTGGGAGACGCACCCCGCGAGGATCACCGCTCGAGCGCCGAGTTTGTCGACCGCGGCGCCGCCCGGGCCGGTCACGAGCACACCCACAACGGCGATCCAGGCCATGAGCGACCCTGCGACGTCGAGGCTGATCCCGCGGACCTCGTGCAGGTAGATGACGGTGAAGGGCAGCGTCAGCCCGCGACCGAGCAGCTGGACCGCGGTCGTGGACAGCAGCCATCGGCCCTCGCGAGGTAGGTCCGCCCAGAACCCGCGCAAGGACGTGTGGGCCCCGGCCCCGTTGCTGGAATCGCTCACCCGTCCAGCGTCGCAGAGGGTACCGACAACACTCGACCGGTTTTCCCCGGACCGGCGACCGAGAGGGGCACGGAGGCCGAAGGGCAAACGGGGGCGCGCGGCATACGGTCGAGCCGTTAGCCTAGGTGCGGGGGCGTGCGTCCGTACGCCTCTTTTTCAGTGCAACACGCGAGGTGCAGGGTGCCCACAGGCAAGATCAAGTTCTTCAACGAGGAGAAGGGCTTCGGGTTCGTCTCCGACGACGAGGGCGGCGACGTCTTCGTGCCGGCGAGCGCGCTCCCCGCTGGCATCACGTCGCTCAAGGGCGGCGCGCGCATCGAGTTCGGGATCGCCGACGGCCGTCGCGGCCCCCAGGCCCTCTCCGTGCGCGTCCTCGACCCTGCGCCGAGCGTTGCGGTCAACAAGAAGGTGCGCGACCGCAAGCCGGCCGACGAGATGATCGTGATCGTCGAGGACGTCATCCGGCTGCTCGACGACACCTCCAACAGCCTGCGCCGCGGCCACTATCCCGACAAGGTGCACGGCAAGAAGCTGGCCGACGTCCTGCGCGCGGTGGCATCCGAACTGGACGTCTGAGGTGGCCGCCGCCAAGCCCGACGCGACGCTGGCCGCAGCCGTCGAGCTAGCCCGCGACGCCGCCATCGGCATCGCTGAACCCGGCACGGTGGGCGAGCACGTCGACTTCGTCATGGACGAGGAGCGGGTCGGCACGCACTACTTCACCTGCACGTATGCCGCCTACCCGGGCTGGCGCTGGGCCGTCACCATCGCGCGGGTGCCCCGCGGCAAGGTGGCGACGGTGTCCGAGACCTCGCTCCTTCCCGGGCCCGGGTCTCTTTTGTCCCCGCCGTGGGTCCCGTATGCCGAGCGGCTGGCTCCCGGTGACCTGTCGGCCGGCGACGTGCTCCCGTACCACCCCGACGACCCCCGCCTGGTGCAGGGCTTCGAGGCGACCGGCGAGGAGGACGTCGACCGGATGGCCCTGTGGGAGCTCGGTCTCGGCCGGGTCCGCGTGCTGTCCACGGAGGGCCGGGCGGCTGCTGCGGAGCGCTGGTACGACGGTGGCCACGGGCCGACCGCCGACATCGCGGTGCGGGCCTCGGCGCCCTGCTCGACGTGTGGCTACTTCCTGCCGATGGCGGGAGCGCTGCGGCGGACGTTCGGGGTGTGCGCCAACGAGTGGTCGCCGAGCGACGGCCAGGTCGTCAGCCTCGACCACGGGTGCGGCGCCCACTCCGAGGTCGACATCGAGCGCCCCGAGCCCGAGGTGATCGCCCCGCCGATCGTCGACGACTTCCAGGTCGACGTCCTGCGCTGAGGTCTCAGGTCCGCTCACTCGCGCCGGCTCCGCCCAGCCTGTGACGGACGCACTTGGGTGCTCCGGGCACACCCCCAGCCTCAAAACGTAACCTCTGCTAGCAGAGGTTGGGCCACTCAGCACAGGGTGCAACCTCTGCTGAGTGAGCTAACTTCTGCTAGCAGAGGTTAGGTTTTGGAGTCGACGGGGGAGCCCCGGGGGGCGCGGGCGTCAGTGCGGGCCGGCGGCGTTGCCGCGTCCACGGGCGACGTATGCGTAGCCGAACGCGCCGAGCAGCAGACCGACGACGCACACCCATGGCCACCAGTGACGGTTGCCCGAGTGCAACCCGGGCACGACGAGGGTGACCACGAGGGCGAGCGCCCAGCAGGCCGAGCCGAGGACGATGATCCGCTCGGTGGTCACGGGGAGCGGCTGAACCGGCGGCAGGACACGCGTGGCGGGCGTATCGGGAAGACCCGGCGTACGCGGCATACGGTCTGGTGCGTCGTCCACCCACCCAGCGTATCCGCGAGAGGTCAGGAGTCGCGATCACGGCGACCCTCGGCGGCGTCGGTGACCGGCCCGAAACGAGTTTGCGTCCGGCTCCGGAAATACTTAGCCTAGGTAACTAGTTGGGCTAAGTAGTTCTGAGGAGGTCCCGTATGCCGGTCACGCAGCAACCGCTGTCGCCCGCGGCGCTCAGCCGGGTCGCCGGCGACCTACGGCTCGCCTGTATGCGAATCTCGCGTCGCATTCGGTACGAGAGCGCCGACTCCATTGCGCCACACCAGTTCTCGGTGTTGGCGCGGCTGGAGAACCAGCCCCGGACCCCACGCGAGCTCGCCGACATCGAGAAGGTCAGCGGTCCGAGCATGACCCGCACGACCTCCACGCTCGTCGACGACGGGCTCATCGAGCGCACCGACGATCCCACCGACCGACGCTCGGTGATCCTGTCGCTCACGCCACACGGCATACGGACTCTCAAGGCAGTTCGCCGTCAGCGCGAGGCCTGGATGACCGAGCGCCTGCGTGCCCTGACCCCCGCCGAGCAGCAGGTCCTCGTGGAGGCGACCGTGATCCTGGAGCGGGTGGCCGGCGCGTGAGCCCGACGTTCGCCTCGCTCTCGGTCCGCAACTACCGGTGGTGGGCCTCGGGCGCCTTCGTGTCCAACATCGGGACCTGGATGGGCCGGGTCGCCCAGGACTGGCTCGTCCTCACCGTCCTCACGGACCACTCCTCGACGGCGCTCGGTGTCGTGACCGGGCTCCAGTTCCTGCCGTTCCTGCTGCTCGCGCCGTTCGCCGGCGCCTTCGTCGACCGGCGGGACAAGCGGCGCATCCTGCTGGTCACCCAGACCCTGCTCGCAGTGACCAGTCTGCTGCTCGGGCTGCTCGTCGTCAGCGGCCACGTGACGCTCTGGGAGGTCTATGCGCTCGCGCTGATCCAGGGCATCGTCACGGCCGTCGACAACCCGGCCCGGCAGACCTTCGTCTCCGAGGTCGTGCCCAAGGCCGTTCTCGCCAACGCGGTCTCGCTCAACAGTGCGTCGTTCAACGCCGGCCGGCTGATCGGCCCGGGCGTCGCCGGTCTGCTCATCGCGGCGATCGGCACCGGGCCGGTGCTGCTCATGAACACAGGGAGCTTCGTCTTCGTCCTCCTCGCCCTCCTCGGGCTCGACCGGCGTCAGCTGCACCCCTCCGGGCCGCCGCGCGGGCGGGGGAGCGTGCGCGAGGGGCTGGGCTACGTGCGGCGCCGCCCGGACCTGCTCCTCGTCATGTTCCTCATCTTCGTCCTCGGCACCTTCGGGATGAACTTCCAGATCACCATGGCGCTGATGGCGACCTCCGTGTTCCACAAGGGGGCCGGCGAGTACGGGCTGCTCGGGTCGGTCATGGCGGTCGGGTCCCTGTCCGGCGCGCTGCTGTCGGCACGGCGCAACGCCCCGCGGCTGCGGATCATGCTGCTGGCCCTCGTCGGCTTCGTGGTCGCGGCGGCTGCTGCATCGGTGGCGCCCACGTATGCCGTGTTCGCGATCCTGCTCGTGCCGGTCGGTCTGGCCTCGCTCACCGCCATGACGACGGCCAACACCCTCGTCCAGACTCGCGTCGACCCGGACATGCGCGGCCGGGTCATGGCGCTGTACATGGCGATCTTCGCCGGCGGCACGCCGTTCGGGGCACCGCTCATCGGCTGGATCGGCGAGGCCTTCGGTGCCCGTTGGACGATCGCCGTCGGGTCGGCCGCGGTGGCGCTCGCCCTGGTGGTCGTCGGGGTCTGGCTGGCCCGGCACCAGAATGTGCGCGTGAGCTATGAGTCCCAGCGCCGGCCGCGCCTCGCCGTCACGACCGGTCCGATGGTCGAGGTCACCCAGTGACGCCTCGTTTCCGTCGCATGATGACGTTGGTGGTGCTCGCGGTGGTCGTCCTCATCGCGGCATACGCCGCTCTGCGTTCCTGACGCTCAAGGCTCGCTGAGAGTCAGAGCTTCTGCAGGCTGGTCCAGGGCAGGTCGACGTTCTGGGTGAGGCCGAGCACCGAGACGAGGAGGGTGGCCACCTTCTTGGTCGGGTCGACGGCAGTGATCTTGCCGGTGAGCCCGAGCAGGGTCCCGGAGAGGATCTTGACGGTGTCCCCCACCGCGACGGGCGGGGCCGGCACCGACGGGAGTGCCGGAGCAGTCCTGCTGGCCGAGGGCTTGGCGGACGGCTTGGTGGAGGGCTTGGGCAGGAGGCCGTTGATGATCGAGGTGACGGGTGCCAGTGGGTCGGAGCTGCCGCTCCCGGACGTCGACGGTCCCGGGAGGAGTGGCTTGGTCGTGCCGGTCGAGCCCGGCTGACCGGTCGTGGTGCTGCCCTTCGTCGCGGGCTTGGTGGGCTTCGGCTTGGTGCTCGAGGAGGTCGACGAGCCCGATGCGCTGGACGTGGGGGAGGCGGTGCCGGTCGGGCCGTTGCCGCCGTACTGGGACTCGGTGCGCTGGTCGCCGCTCGGCAGGAACGGTGTGAGGCCGTAGATCGAGGCCGGGATGAGGCCGTTCGGGATGACCGTGACGCCACCGCGGTAGGCGTCGGCGTAGCCGGTCACCTCGCGGACGTAGTCCATCGAGTTGTTGTAGCGCAGGATGGCGCTCGTCAGCCCGGCCGGTGTCGCCAGGTCGGCATGGCCGGAGCAGAGGTAGACGGCGGTCGCCGCTGCCGCGTCGTTGAGGTCCTGCGGGTTGGCCCGGCCGTCCCCGTCGGCGTCGACGCCCACCGCGCGCCAGGTACCGGGGATGAACTGCATCGGCCCGACGGCGCGGTCGTAGGTGGTGTCGCGGTCGTAGACCCCGCGGTCGGTGTCGCGGATCAGGGCCGTCCGGTTGTTGCCGTTGAGGGGGAGGCCGAAGATGCCGGGGAGGGTGACGCCCCCGGTGTCGATGACGTTGCCGCCCCAGCGGCCGTGGTCGCTCTCGACCTTGCCGATGCCGGCGATGAGCGCCCAGTCGATCTTGCACAGTGGTGCGGCGGTGGCCAGGATGTCGGCGGCGTTCTTGTATGCCGCCAGCGCGGCCGCGGGGATGCCACCCCCGGCCGCGGTGCCGGTCGTCGTCAGGCCGCTCGTCGGCAACGCCGGGGTCTCGGTGAGGATGCCGCCCTGCTGGGCCGAGGTCACGGCGCCCGGTCCCTCGATCGGGGGGAGCGGTGGCAGGGCCTGGACACCGTCGGCCTGGGTCACGGCATACGGAGGGATCTGGATCAGCCCGTGGTGCCTGGTGGAGGCGCTGCTGGGTGTGGAGGCCACGGCATACCCGCCGCCGCCGACGATGGCGAGCAGGGCCGCCCCCGCGACGACGCGACGGGACAGCCGAGGGATCCGCAGGACCTTCATGCCCCGTTCAACGAGGCTCGGACGCGTAGGTTACGCGCCAGTCACCTTGGGGCAGCGACCTCAGAGGTGGTCGACGACGTGCTCGATGCACCCGATGAGGGCGCTCACGTCGTCCGGCTCGACGGCAGGGAACACGGCGACCCGCAGCTGGTTGCGACCGAGCTTGCGGTAGGGCTCGACGTCGACGACCCCGTTGGCCCGCAGTGTCTTGGCGACCGCGGCCGCGTCGATGCTGTCGTCGAAGTCGATCGTGGTGACGACCTGGGAGCGGTGGGCCGGCTCGGTGACGTAGGGGGTCGTGTATGCCGTGCGCTCGGCCCAGTCGTAGATCCGGCTCGAGCTGTCCTTGGTGCGGGCGCTCGCCCACGCCAGACCACCCTGGCCGTTGAGCCACTCCACCTGGTTGGCGAGGAGCGCGAGGGTCGCCACGGCTGGCGTGTTGTAGGTCTGGTCCTTGAGCGAGTTGTCGATCGCCGTGGGGAGGCTGAAGAAGTCGGGGACCCACCGGCCGCTGGCGGCGATCTCGTCGACCCGAGCCAGCGCCTCGGGCGAGAACGCCGCAAGCCAGAGGCCACCGTCGGAGGCGAAGCACTTCTGCGGGGCGAAGTAGTAGACGTCGGTCTCGGCGATGTCGACCGGCAGACCGCCGGCGCCGGAGGTTGCGTCGATGAGGACGAGCGCGTCGGCGTCGGCGCCCTGGACCCGCTTGACCTGGCTCATGACCCCGGTGGAGGTCTCGTTGTGCGCCCACGCATAGACGTCGGTGCCCTGCTCGGCGCGCGGGGTCGGGAGGCTGCCCGGGTCGGCCTTGATGATCGTGGAGTCGCCGAGGAACGGGGCGTTCTGGGTGACGCTGGCGAACTTGCTGGAGAACTCGCCGAAGGCCAGGTGCTGGGCGGTGTTGCGGACGAGACCGAAGGCGGCGATGTCCCAGAACGCCGTCGCGCCACCGTTGCCGAGCACGATCTGGTAGCCGTCGGGGAGGTTGAAGAAATCACTGAGGCCGGTGCGGACGGACTTGACGAGGTTCTTGACCGGGGCCTGGCGGTGGCTCGTGCCGAGCACCGTGCGGCCGATCGCAGCGAGGGCGTCGACCTGGGCCTGGCGCACCTTGGAGGGACCGGAGCCGAAGCGTCCGTCGCTCGGCAGGAGGTCGGCGGGGATCGTGATGGTGGGCACTGCGGCAGTCTCAGTCACGTGCTCCAGTGTCCCATCGGTGTCCGAGGGTTGGGACGTGAGGTCCACCACCCGGACCTCACCGCGCCCACCGGGAGGCTCGTCCGGGGCCCTGGCACGGAGACCTACCCTTGCTAGCAGACCTTGGTTCTCTCAGCAGAGGTTGCAACCTGTGCTGCGAGAACCAAGGTCTGCTGAGTGAGCCTCCTGGGCGCGTCAGGCGGCACGGCGCCGTCGCCGGACGATGGCCCGGGCCTGGTCGTACCGCTCGCCCATGACCCGCGGGCGGTCGAGCTCGGGCCAGACCACACGAAGGAAATGTATGCCGGTCTGGTCCGAGACCTGTGTCTCACGGCGCTTCTCGGCGAGGACGACCTCGGTCGCGCTCTTGCCCATCCGGGTGTACTTGGCCAGCCCGTCGAACTCGGTGGCGATCGGGTCGTCATCATCGACGAAGTCCAGCAGGTAGGAGGTGCTGCCGACGCGCACCTCGACCTGAGGGGTCGAGTGGATCCCGAGCAGCCGGTGCAGGTGCGCGGTCCGGGTCTCGCCCACCGACTCGTGCCGGCCGTCACGATGTCGGAGCAGCGCTCGGGTGGCGACGATGCCCGGGTGCCGTTTGTGCCGTTGCAGCTCGGCGGCGATCTCCTCATCGGTGACCAGGCCGAGCCGCAGTGCGTGGTCGGCCGCGACGAGCGCGTCGAAAGCCATGACCGTGGGGTCGCGGGCTCCGGCGCCGAGCAACCCGGTCTCGACGACTGCCTGCGCCACGGGCACGGTTGCCAGGCCGCCGGCCGCCTCGATCTGCATGTCCCCGCCGACGGCCGGATGAAGCACGGCTCCGGTGCGGTGCCGCGAGTGGTCGTCGCGCACCCGCTGCAGCTGCACGGTGTCCAGGTCGGAGCGCCAGAGGTCGATCCCATGGAGGGCGAGCGCCGAATAGTGGCTCGCGACCACCCGTCCGTCGAAGGACCTCAGCAGTGCCGTGGTCGTCAGCGCGTGCATGAACCGGGCCCGGGCGAACGGGTCCGGCTCTTCCCATGGGGCATTCTCGAGAGGGGGCTTCACGGCATACCAACCCCGGATGAGGCGCCGGAGCTGCCCCTCGCGCTGCAGAGTGCGCAGGGCGGGCGGCCCGAGGCCGCCAGCCTCGGCCTCGGCCGCGCTCACGACGCCGTTGACGGCAACTTCCCACAGGTCCATCAGCTCAGCCTGCCCGATTTCGGCAACCCTCGCTGGAGCCCTGTGGACAACTCCGGCGACAGCGCGGCATACGTCATCGGCCAGGTCGGCGAAGGCGGCCCGACTCAGCGCAGGTTGGTTCTCTCAGCACAGGTTGCACCCCGTGCTGAGAGAACCAACCTCTGCTAGCAGAGGTTGCGGCAAGGGTCGGGGCGGGCGCCTGGTCAGGCGGCGGGGGCGCGGTAGCCCTGGACGTCCTCGACGGGGCGGGGGCCCGGTCC
>JAJPIW010000068.1 GCA_021324575.1 Intrasporangiaceae bacterium
ATGCCGAGCTCGCGCTCACGCATCTCGGTGTAGATCCGGGCGATGTCCTTGCGGACCGCACGGAGCCGACCGTGGTTGTCCAGCTGGCCGGTGGCCGACTGGAAGCGCAGGTTGAAGAGCTCCTCCTTGGCCTTGCGGAGCTCGTCGACCAGACGGTCGTCGTCAAAGCCACGCAGCTCGGCGGAAGCCAGGTCCTTGGAACCGACTGCCATCAGAAGTCACCACCTTCGCGCCGGACGAAGCGGCACTTCATCGGGAGCTTGTGCATCGCCAGGCGCATCGCCTCGCGCGCAACGTCCTCCGGGACCCCGGAGAGCTCGAACATCACACGACCCGGCTTGACGTTGGCGATCCACCACTCGGGCGAACCCTTACCGGAGCCCATGCGGGTCTCAGCGGGCTTCTTGGTCAGCGGGCGGTCGGGGTAGATGTTGATCCACACCTTGCCGCCACGCTTGATGTAACGGGTCATCGCGATACGCGCGGACTCGATCTGTCGGTTGGTGACGTATGCCGGCTCCAGGGCCTGGATGCCGTAGTCACCGAAGCTGATCTTGGTGCCGCCCTTGGCAGCGCCCGAGCGACCCGGGTGGTGCTGCTTGCGGTGCTTGACACGACGCGGGATCAACATCAGGCGTCGCCTCCTTCGGTGCTCGTCGCGGCGGCCACCGGAGCGGCCTCCACGGGAGCGGACGTGGCTTCGGTCGAGGTGCCGCCGTCGCGCTCGGGGCGACGGGCACGGGCCGGACGGTCGGCACCGTCGCGACGCGGGCCACGGCCCTGACGCGGCGCGGTGGCCTGCTGCTGGGCGAACTCACGCGAGGTCATGTCGCCCTTATAGATCCAGACCTTGACACCGATCCGGCCGAACGTCGTCTTGGCCTCGTAGAAGCCGTAGTCGATGTTCGCGCGAAGGGTGTGCAGCGGCACGCGACCCTCGCGGTAGAACTCGGTGCGGCTCATCTCGGCGCCGCCGAGACGACCGGAGACCTGGACCCGGATGCCCTTGGCGCCGGCGCGGGTGGCGGACTGCATGCCCTTGCGCATGGCGCGACGGAACGACACGCGGGCCGACAGCTGCTCGGCGATGCCCTGGGCAACCAGCTGGGCCTCGATCTCGGGGTTCTTGACCTCGAGGATGTTCAGCTGGACCTGCTTGCCGGTGAGCTTCTCGAGCTCGCCACGGATCCGGTCGGCCTCGGCGCCGCGACGGCCGATGACGATGCCGGGACGGGCCGTGTGGATGTCCACCCGGACCCGGTCACGGGTGCGCTCGATCTCGACGCGGGCGATGCCGGCCCGGTCCATGCCCTCGGACATGAGCTTGCGGATCGCGACGTCTTCCTTGACGTAGTCGCGGTAGCGCTGACCCACCTTGGTGGAGTCGGCGAACCAACGGCTCTGGTGCTCCGTCGTGATACCGAGACGGAAGCCGTGGGGGTTGACCTTCTGTCCCATCAGCGGTTGCCTCCCGTCTTCTTCTCCTGGGGCGTGACCACCACGGTGATGTGGCTGGTCCGCTTGTTGATTCGTGCCGCGCGGCCCTGGGCCCGCGGACGGAAACGCTTCATGGTCGGGCCCTCGTCGACGAAGGCCTGGGTGATGACCAGGTCACGCTCGTCGAAGGACTCGGCAGTCTTGTCGGCCTTGACCCGCGCATTGGCGATCGCGGACTCGACGACCTTGAGGATCGGCTCGGACGCGGCCTGCGGCGCGAAGCGCAGCGTGGTCACGGCCTCGACGGCCTGCTTGCCGCGGATGAGGTCGATGATCCGCCGGGCCTTCTGGGGGGTGACCCGGACGTGCCGCGCCGAGGCCTTGGCCTCGAGCACCGACACCTCAGCGGTCGTGTTGTTGGTGGCCATCAGCGACGACGCCCCTTCTTGTCTTCCTTGACGTGACCCTTGAAGGTGCGCGTCGGGCTGAACTCGCCCAGCTTGTGGCCGACCATCGACTCGGTCACGAAGACCGGGATGTGCTTGTTGCCGTTGTGCACGGCAAAGGTGTGGCCGAGCATGTCCGGGCTGATGACCGAACGACGCGACCAGGTCTTGATGACGTTCTTGGAACCCGTTTCGTTCTGGGCGTCCACCTTCTTCTGAAGGTGGTCGTCGATGAAGGGGCCCTTCTTGAGGCTACGAGGCATTTCGAGAGGCTCCTATCAGCGCTTCTTGCCGGAACGGCGGCGGCGCACGATCATCTTGTTGCTCGCCTTGTTGGGATGGCGGGTTCGGCCCTCGGCCTGGCCCCACGGGCTGACCGGGTGACGACCACCGGAGGTCTTGCCCTCACCACCACCGTGCGGGTGGTCGACCGGGTTCATCGCGACACCGCGGACGGTCGGGCGCTTGCCCTTCCACCGCATCCGGCCGGCCTTGCCCCAGTTGATGTTGGACTGCTCGGCGTTGCCGACCTCGCCGACGGTGGCGCGGCAGCGCGCGTCGACGTTGCGGATCTCACCGGACGGCATACGCAGCTGGGCGAAGGCACCGTCCTTGGCGACGAGCTGGACGCGGACACCGGCGGAACGGGCGATCTTGGCACCGCCACCGGGCCGCAGCTCGACGGCGTGGATGACCGTACCGGTCGGGATGTTGCGCAGCGGCAGGCTGTTGCCGGGCTTGATGTCGGCACCGGCGCCGTTCTCGATGTTGGCGCCCTGCTCCAGGCCCTTGGGGGCCAGGATGTAGCGCTTCTCACCGTCGGCGTAGTGCAGGAGCGCGATCCGAGCCGTGCGGTTCGGGTCGTACTCGATGTGCGCGACCTTGGCCGGCACGCCGTCCTTGTCGTGGCGACGGAAGTCGATCACCCGGTAGGCGCGCTTGTGGCCACCACCGATGTGACGGGTCGTGATGCGGCCGCTGGAGTTGCGGCCACCGCTCTTGGAGAGCGGACGGACGAGGGACTTCTCGGGGGTGGAGCGGGTGACCTCGACGAAGTCAGCCACGCTCGATCCACGCCGTCCCGGCGTCGTCGGCTTGTACTTACGGATACCCATGTCTGTTTCTCTTCCTCAGATCCTTCAGACGCCGGCGCTGCCGAAGATGTCGATCGAGCCCTCGCGGAGGGAGACGATCGCGCGCTTGGTGTCCTTGCGCTTGCCCAGCCCGAAACGGGTCCGGCGGGCCTTGCCCTGGCGGTTGAGCGTGTGGACCTTGTCGACCTTGACGCCGAAGATCTTCTCGACGGCGATCTTGATCTCGGTCTTGTTGGCCCGCGGGTCGACGACGAAGGTGTACTTGCCCTCGTCGAGCAGCCCGTAGCTCTTCTCGGAGACGACCGGCGCGATCAGGATGTCGCGCGGGTCCTTGTGAACGTTGCTCACTTGGTGTCCTCCTCGGACTCAGCCTTCTTGGCGCGGGAACCGGCCTTCTTGAAGCCGGCGGCCTCGGCGTCCGCGGCCGACGTGAACCAGAACTCGGCGACGGTCGCGTCGTACCAGCGGCCCTCGGGCTCGTGGTACAGGCCGGAGTCGGCGTTGCCCTTGACGGTGTAGCCCTCGGGAGCCGACCCGTCCTCGAGCGCGGCGACCGCACCTTCGGGCAGCTCGGGCAGCTCGGCGGCGGGTGCCTCGGTGACCTCGACGTCGATGACCTCAGCCGGACCCGAGAACGCGACGACGTCCGAACCCTTGACCGGGCCCGCGACGAAGGTCTCGAAGGCGGCCTGGGTGAAGACGACGTCGTCGGCGCACAGCACGTCGTAGGTGTTGAGCTGGTCGACCGCGAGCACGTGGACGTTGTCCAGGTTGCGGACCGACTTCATCGAGACGATGTCGCTGCGGTCGAGCACGACGAGCAGGTTCTTGCGCTCGGTGATCCCGGCGAGGAGCTGGGCGGCGTCCTTGGTGGACGGGGCGTCAGCGGTCACGAGGGACGGGACGACGTGGATGCGGCCGTGACGGGCCCGGTCGGAGAGGGCCCCGCGCAGGGCGGCGGCCTTCATCTTCTTGGGGGTCCGCTGGGCGTAGTTACGCGGCTGCGGGCCGTGGACGACGCGACCGCCGGCGAACTGCGGCGCACGGGTCGATCCCTGACGGGCGCGGCCGGTGCCCTTCTGCTTGTAGGGCTTCTTGCCACCGCCGCGGACCTCGCCGCGGGTCTTGGTGGAGTGCGTGCCCTGACGTG
The DNA here is from genome assembly GCA_021324575.1 of Intrasporangiaceae bacterium. Classification (GTDB taxonomy): domain Bacteria; phylum Actinomycetota; class Actinomycetes; order Actinomycetales; family Dermatophilaceae; genus Nostocoides. The sequence goes on from JAJPIW010000068.1 coordinate 4,128, forward strand.
CCGCGGCGAGCTGCGCGACGACGACCTGGTGGATGAGGGGGACGTTGGTCTGCACGTCGAAGATCTCGGCGGGCAGGGTGACGTCAGCGGTCTTGGTAGCCATCAGGACTGCGCTCCCTTCGCTGCCGTGCGGACGAGGACGACTGCGCCACGGGGGCCGGGAACGGCACCCTTGACGAGCAGCAGTCCCTTGTCGGCGTCCACGGCGTGGATGGTGAGGTTCTGGGTGGTCTGGCGCTCGCCGCCCATGCGGCCGGCCATCCGCATGCCCTTGAAGACGCGACCGGGGGTGGAGCACCCGCCGATCGAGCCGGGCTTGCGGTGGTTCTTGTGGGAGCCGTGGGAGGAGCTGACGCCCTTGAACCCGTGTCGCTTCATGACACCGGCGAAGCCCTTGCCCTTGGTCGTGCCCGTCACGTCGACGGTCGTGCCGGACTCGAAGGCCTCGACGGTGATCTCCTGGCCGAGGCTGTAGTCGGCCGCGTCGGCGGTGCGGAGCTCGACGAGGTGGCGGCGCGGGGTCACGCCGGCCTTCTCGAAGTGGCCGGTCATCGGCTTGGTCACCTTGCGGGGGTCGATCGCGCCGTAGGCGATCTGGACCGCGGCATACCCGTCGGCCTCGGCGCCACGCACCTGCGTGACGACACAGGGGCCGGCCTTGATGACGGTGACGGGAATGAGCCGGTTGTCGGCGTCCCACACCTGGGTCATGCCGAGCTTCTCGCCGAGCACGCCCTTGGTCGTCTTGGTTGCGGTATTCGTCATGGATCCAGGCCTCAGAGCTTGATCTCGATGTTGACGTCAGCCGGGAGGTCGAGGCGCATCAACGAGTCGACGGCCTTGGGCGTCGGGTCGATGATGTCGATGAGGCGCTTGTGGGTGCGCATCTCGAAGTGCTCGCGGCTGTCCTTGTACTTGTGGGGCGA
>JAJPIW010000020.1 GCA_021324575.1 Intrasporangiaceae bacterium
CCGACGACAGATCAGGTGCCAGGCACGGAGCCAGTGGATAACTGGGTCAACCGGGTGGGACTTCCGTCGAGGCTATCGATGGCCCCTTCATCATCACTGTGGATAACTTCGTGGGCCGCCCGGCTCGATTTGCCATGCTGCCCGTATGCCGTCCGACACCGACTCCTTCGACCCGCGGGTGCCGTTCCTGCGCGCCGCCGGGGAGGCGGCCGGTATCACGCCCACGCAGTTCCAGGCCAAGGGCCTGCGCCAGGTCGTCCGCGGCGTCCACGTGGAGTCCTCGGTCGTCCTCGACGTGACGCTGCGGGCTCGCGCGGCCCTTCTTGCCGCACCCAACGGGGCAGCCGTCTCGCGGCATACGGCAGCCAGGATGTGGGGCGCGATCGTCCCCGACGACTGGCACACTCACGTCACGACGTTCTGGCCGAAGGCCGACGTACGCAGGGACCAAGCGCGCGCACGCGCTCGGGCCAGGGGTGGCGGGGCAGGCTGTTCCGCCGCTGCGAGGCTGTTGCTCGAGTGGGGGCGGATGGACGTCGACGGGGTGGACTCGCGGGTGTCGAGTGACCCGTGGGGAGTCGTGAGCTTGCGCGGGATGCGGGTCACCAGCCCGTTACGCACGTTCCTGGACCTCGCGGAGGACCTCGACCTCGTGGACCTCGTGGTCCTCGGCGACTCCCTGGTTCGGACGACGTCCGTGACGCCCGAGGAGCTCGTCGAGGGCGCGGCCACACCCGGCCGGTATCGACGACATGCCCGGCGTGCCGCAGCGATGGTGCGCGCCGGCGTCGACTCGGCTCCGGAGACGCGGCTGCGACTCCTCCTCGTCCTGGCCGGACTGCCCGAGCCCGAGGTCAACATCGTCATCCACGACGAGGACGGGGTGGTTCTGCGCCGGGTCGACCTGGGGTACCGCAGACAGAAGGTCGGCGTCGAGTACGACGGACGACACCACGCCGAGAACGACGAGCAATGGGCAGCCGACATCACCCGCCGAGAGGACTTCGACGACTGGTCCTGGCGCCTGGTCACGGTCATCTCGCCGGGTCTGTGGAAGGAGCCCGGCACCACCTTGCGCCGGGTGTGCCACGCACTCCGTCAGCGCGGACTTTCCGTGCACGTCACCAGCGACGAGTGGATGCGCTACTTCGGGCGGCAGTTCGGCAAGACGGCCTGAGCGGGTCCGCGAGGCGGGGCCGCGGTCGCCGATCGCGCACACCCGCCAAGCCGGCTGTCGACCCGTGCCAACCCCGCACGTGCGGGCTTGTGCGGGCCGGGCGGCGTCGGTGACCTGAACAACCCCGCACGTGCGGGCTTGTGCGGGCTGGGCGGCGTCGGTGGCCTGAACAACCCCGCACGTGCGGGCTTGTGCGGGCTGGGCGGCGTCGGTGGCCTGAACAACCCCGCACGTGCGGGCTTGTGCGGGCTGGGCGGCGTTGGCGACCTGAACAACCCCGCACGTGCGGGGTTCCGCGGGTTGGGGAGAGGGGGCCGGGGAGTGGGATGGGGGCGACGCCTCGCGCGGCGCGGGCGGTCGGGAGCCGCATTACTGGCGGGTCACCACGGTTTGGTGGCAGGCTCGGCGAAGGCGGGTTCGACCTGCCCACGAGCCGCCGCCGACGCCGACCGGGAGGTCCCCACCCATGTTCTCGCGCATCGCCATCGTCAACCGGGGTGAGGCCGCGATGCGGCTCATCCACGCGGTGCGCGATCTCAACGCAGCGGCCGGTCCGGGCGGGCACCGGATCGAGACGATCGCGCTGCACACCGAGGGCGAGCGGCGGGCGATGTTCGTGCGCGAGGCGGACACGGCATACAACCTCGGGCCGGCCGCGAACCGTCCCTACCTCGACTACGCCGTCCTGGAGAAGGCGCTCATCGAGACCAAGGCCGATGCTGCCTGGGTCGGTTGGGGGTTCGTCGCCGAGGATCCCGGGTTCGCTGAACTGTGCGCCCGCATCGGCGTGACCTTCATCGGCCCGAGCCCGGAGGCCATGCGCCAGCTCGGCGACAAGATCGGCTCCAAGCTGATCGCCGAGGAGGTCGGTGTCCCGGTCGCGCCATGGAGCCGTGGCGGCGTCGACACCCTCGAGGACGCCACGGCCGCCGCCGCCCGGATCGGCTACCCGCTCATGCTCAAGGCCACCGCCGGCGGAGGCGGGCGAGGCATCCGGATGGTCGCCTCCGACGCCGACCTCACCGACGCCTACGAGCGGACCCGTGACGAGGCGCAGCGGGCGTTCGGCTCGGGCGTCGTCTTCCTGGAGAAGCTCGTCACCGGCGCAAGGCACGTCGAGGTGCAGGTCATCGCCGACGGGCAGGGCACGGCGTGGGCGATCGGCGTCCGTGACTGCTCGATCCAGCGCCGCAACCAGAAGGTCATCGAGGAGTCCTCCTCACCGGTCATGACGCCGGAGCAGGCGCTCGTCCTCAAGGAGAGCGCCGAGCGGCTCGCCATTGCCGTCGGGTATGCCGGTGCCGGCACCGTGGAGTTCCTCTTCCAGCCCTCCGACGGCACCTTCGCCTTCCTCGAGGTCAACACCCGGCTGCAGGTCGAGCACCCCATCACCGAGGTCACGACTGATACCGACCTGGTCAAGCTCCAGATCCACGTCGCCTCCGGCGGCCGGCTCGAGGGGGACAAGCCGGGCGAGGTCGGCCACGCCGTCGAGGCCCGGCTCAACGCCGAGGACCCCGACCGCGACTTCGCGCCCGCACCGGGCCACATCGACCTGCTGCTCCTGCCCGCCGGGCCAGGAATCCGGGTCGACACCGGCGTCGGCGAGGGCGACACGATCCCCGCCGACTTCGACTCGATGATCGCCAAGATCATCGCCTACGGCCGCAACCGGGACGAGGCACTCGCCCGTCTCCGGCGGGCGATGGGCGAGACCCAGGTCGTCATCGACGGCGGTGCGACCAACAAGTCGTTCATCCTCGACCTGCTCGAGCAGCCCGAGGTCATCGACGGCTCGGCCGACACCGGCTGGATCGACCGGGTCCGCAGCCAGGGTCGTCTCATCTCGACGCGATACAGCGGAATCGCGTTGGTAGCGGCGGGAATCGAGGCCTATGAGGAGGGCGAGGCCGTCGAGCGGACCCGCCTCCTGGAAACGGCCCGCGGCGGGCGCCCCCAGGTCCAGCACAAGGTCGGGCGACCGATCGAGCTCAAGCTGCGTGGCACGGCATACGCCGTCACTCCCCTCCAGATCGGCCCGGATCGCTTCCGGGTCACCGTCGCCGGCCCCGACGGTGAGGGCACGACGGTCGAGGCGGTGCTGGAGCGGATCGACACGTATGCCGCCCGGCTCACCGTCGCAGGTCGGACCCACCGGCTGCTGACGGCCGTCCACGGGCCGGTTCACCTCATCGAGGTCGACGGCGTCATGCACCGGGTCAGCCGGGATGAGGGTGGCATCCTGCGTTCTCCCGCACCGGCGCTCGTCGTCGCGACGCCGGCAACGGTCGGGTCGACCGTCGAGGCCGGGCAGCCGGTCCTCGTGCTGGAGAGCATGAAGATGGAGACGGTCATCCCGGCGCCGTTCGCGGCGACCGTGCGCGAGCTGATGGTCAGTGCCGGCAGCCAGGTCGAGACCGGGGCGCCGCTCGTGCGCCTCGAGCCGACCGGTGACGGCGAGGAGGCCGAAGCGGCCGAGGGTGCCGATGCCGTCGACCTCGGCCTGCCCCTGGCCAGCGCTGACGCCGACGACTCGGCCGAGGCCCGTGCCGCCGACGCCCGGGCCGACCTGTCCGCGATCCTCCTCGGCTACGACCTCGACGCGGCCGACGACGGATCGACGCTGGCCGACTACCTCACCGCGCGCGAGGAGCTCGTCTCCGCCGGCCAACGCCCACTTGCCGGCGCCATCGGCCTGCTCGACATCCTCGCCGACTTCGCCGACCTGTCCCGCAACCGCCCGGGCTCTGAGGAGGACCACACCGAGCTGCAGGTGCACAGCCCGCGCGAG
>JAJPIW010000015.1 GCA_021324575.1 Intrasporangiaceae bacterium
CCGACCCCGCAAACGCCACGCCTGGGCCACCCCCGCCCAACGCCTCGATACCCTCCTGGCACAAGCAGAACCACCAGGTGTTGCACTAGCACCCTGAATCCGCCGTAGCCCGAGAACCCGATAATTTGTTGGTGGCGCTCGGGAGGGCAACGGGCGCGGGGGCGCTGGGAGTGGATGGGGCCAGACGGGCCAACCGTCGGGGCCTCTCACGACCACCACGAGGGGCCCGGTGGGATCGCCCGCGCCGCGCGCGCTGCGTCCTGCCTCTGACCGGGTTGTCGAGTGCGCAGTTGATACGGGTTTGAGGCCGCCGACCTGCACTTGGTGCACACTCGATGGGGGCAGCATTTGGGTGAGCTCGGCGACGGCAGGTCGCCTTGGCCCGAGGCTCAAAATTATCGGGTCCTCGGGCGAGTTATGTCTGCACCCGAGAAGCCTTCTCGGGTGCAGAAGGTACCCCGAGAACCCGATAATTTGTTGGTGGCGCGCGCGGGGCGCGGGGCGCGGGGGCGCTGGGAGTGGATGGGGTCAGATGGGGCAACCGTCGGGGCCGCAGGCTCCGCTGGCGTCGGCCGAGTCGCTCGAACCGGCCGGAGCGGTGACCGCGGTCAGCGGGTGGGACTCGCGCCACGCCTGGTCGAGGGCCTGGGCGAACAAGGCCGTCGGCTGGGCGCCGGATACGGCGTACTTGTCGTCGAGGACGAAGAACGGGACGCCGGTGACGCCGATGGCCTGCGCCTCCCGGATGTCGGCACGCACCGCGTCGAGGTAGGCGCCGGTCTCGAGGGCGTCGCGGATCTCGTCGGCGTCCAGCCCAGCAGCGACGCCGATCGCGACGAGAGCCTCGACGTCGCCGATGTCGACGCCGTGCTCGAAGTGGGCCGAGAGCAGACGCTCCTTGACGTCGTCGGCGACCCCGTGGGCCGCCGCGAGGTGCAGGAGCTGGTGCCCGCGCAGGCTGTTGGCGACGACGACCGTGTCGAAGTCGTAGGCGAGCCCTTCGCCGGATGCCACCTGCGCCACGTGGGCGAACATCTCGGTCACCCGGTCGCGCGGCATGCCCTTGCGGGTGGCGAGGTAGTCCAGCTCGGTGCCGTCGTAGTGCTCCGGGAGGCTGGGGTCGAGCTGGTAGCTGTGCCAGCGCACCGTCACGTCGTCCTTGTGCGGGAAGTCGGCGAGCGCCGCCTCAAAGCGCCGCTTGCCGATGAAGCACCATGGGCAGGCGATGTCGGACCAGATGTCGATGTTCACGTATGCCGTCAACCGGAGGCAGTCGCGACCTGTTCCCGGTCGCTCGACGTGAGGTCGGGCTCACACAGCCCGATGAACGCCCCGAGTGCTACCAGCTCGCCGGGTGTGCGCGGCGAGAAGTCGGTGAGCACGTCCGAGCGGACGACGTAGGCCGCCCACTTGCCACGCGAGATGGCCACGTTGAGCCGGTTGCGGGAGAGCAGGAAGCCGAGCCCGCGGGACACGTCGGCCGCCGCCGATGCCGCCATCGAGACGATGATGACCGCTGCCTCCTGGCCCTGGAACTTGTCGACGCTGGCCACCGCCACGTCGCCGTGGCCGGCCGACTCCAGAACCTCCCGGATGCGCGCGACCTGGGCGTTGTAGGGGGTGACCACCCGGATGTCGGCGGTGGTCAGCGGCCTGGCCACCTTGGCCCCGCCGATCCCGTCGGCCTCGTCGGGATCCACCCAGTCACGGCCCACGAGGTCGGCCACGAGTCGCGCCACCGCGTCGGCCTCCTCGACCGACTCGGTCGTGTTGTCGCGGTGCTCGACCCGGACCACGTGCAGGCCGGGCTCGATGCCCGCCAGGGAGCGCGCCGTGGTGCGCGCCTCCTTGGACCGCAGCGCACCGGCATACGAGAGCGTGGAGACCTTGTCGGTGAGCGCCGGGTGCATCCGCCACGTGGTCTCGAGGAAGTAGCCGAGGCTGGCCGGCATCACCGGCTCGTCCCCGAGCAGCCAGCCGAGGGCCGACCCGTCGACCGGCTCGGGGTGGGTGCCCTGGCTGACCTGTGGCAACTGCTGGGGGTCGCCGAGCAGCAGCAGGCGCGACCCGGCCATCGAGCAGGCGATGGTGGCGGCCAGGGAGTACTGGCCGGCCTCGTCGACGACGACGAGGTCGAGCTGGTCGCGCCCGATCCGCTTGGTGCTGGTGAGGTCCCAGGCCGTCCCACCGATGACGTAGCCGACGCCGGCCATCGTCGAGGTGTATGCCGCGAGGTCGTCCTTGCCGATCTCGGTCCACCCGCGCGTCGGGTCGGCTTCCTTGGGGTTCTTGGCCACCTGCACGGGGTCGAGCCCGGCCTTGACGACCGCGGCCAGCACGTTCTCGACGGCCGCGTGCGACTGGGCGACCACGCCCACCTTCCAGCCGTGGTCGCGCACCAGCCGGGTGATGACCTGTGCCGCGACGTGGGTCTTGCCGGTGCCGGGAGGACCCTGCACGCCGAGATAGGACCGATCCAGGTCGAGCACCGCCGCGGTGATGGCGTCGGCGAACCGGTCGTCGCCCTCGCCGGACACGACGGGCAACGACCCGGACCGGGTGCGCGGCGGGAGGCGGCGCAACAGGTCGAGCCCGGGCTGCGCGAAGAGCGCTCCACGCGCGGAGACGACGGCAGCAGCCAGCTCCTCGATCGCCTCGTCGATGCTCCTCGTCGCCGGGGGAGGGGTTGGCGTGAGCGCCAGCGGCAGGCAGTCGTGCTGTGCGACGCCCCTGGGCAGGGTCTCCTCGATGACGAGGAAGGTCCCCGCCTCCTCCGAACCCCGATCGAGGACCGTCACGTCACCGGACTTGGCCCGCAGGTGACCCGGCAGCGGCTCCAGCCCTGGGGGCAGCGGACGGTCGTAGATCGCCTGCAGCCTGGCGCCCTCGGACACGGCCGAGCCGCCGGCGGACCGGACGTCGAGCCGCAGCCGGCGGCGAAGCGACCGCTGGTTGCCCTCCTTGCCCCACGGTTGCAGCACCGAACCCGACTCGACGTGGAAGACGTCACTGCCGCGGACCCACTCGTCGACCGGGTTGCGCAGCCGGTCGAAGTGACTCCACCAATAGGGCTTGTGCTCGCGTCGGTTGTACTGGACGGTCGCGGCGAGCATGGCGACGGCCTGCTCGTCGGCGGTGCGCGGGAGACCGGTGCCCACCGGAACGAACGCGCGCAGAGCCGCCTCGAGCGCGTTGGGCTCCTCGGGCTCCTCCGTCGACGGGCTCACCCCGCCGATCGTCACCCCGGCCTCGGTCGCTCGGTCGATCAGCCAGTCGCGAAGCCGCAGGGTCGACAGGCAGTCGTACTCGTTGTACTCACGGATCTGCTCGATCAGCCGCTCGGCCTCGTGGCAGCGTTCCTCGATGACCGCCTGGCTGAACTCGTGGTAGACGACGATCGAGTCGCCGGCCGTCGTCACGCCCTCGTCGTCACGGTGCTGCTCGCCCATGTAGAGCGGCTCGAGCTTCTTCAGGCTGTAGGACCGCTGGGAGACCCGGATCGCCCCACGCACCACGGCATACAGGTCGACGAACACCCCGGCACGGAGCAGGTTGTCGACGTCGGCCTCGCCCACGCCGTGTCGAACAGCCAAGCGCAGCAACGCCGTTCGCTCGTATGCCGCGTAGTGGTAGATGTGCAGGTCGGGCCAGCGGCGTCGACGCTCGGCGACGTAGCCGAGGAAGTCGACGAGGGCCTGCTTCTCCTGCGCGCGGTCGTGCGCCCAGAACGCCCGGAAGGCCGGCTCGGCACCGTCGACCGGCGCCTCGACCACCCCGAAGAGGTATTCCAGCCCCCAGTCCGGCGACCCCGGCTCGGACCACATCGGGTCGCCCTCGAAGTCGAAGAAGATGTCGCCCGGGCTCGGCGCCGGCAGCACCGCCAGTGTCTCGGGGTCGTGGACCTGGGCCGTGACCGCGTGCAGAGGATCGGCGTCCTGCACCGACTGGAGCCTGGCCTGCTCGCGGAGCCGAGCGAGGGAGGACGCGCTGAGCTCAGGCACCGGATCAACCCGGGCGGCGAGGTCGGCGACCGTGTGCACCCCGACCGCGGCCAGCTTGGCGCGGTGCGACGTGCGAACCCCGGCCACGAGCAGCACGTCGCGGGTCGCCTCGAGCTGGGCCTGGCACTCCTCGCACCGACCACAGGCGAGCCAGCGCTCGTCGCCCCAGGCCACCGGCAGACCCGAGGCCTGGTGGCTGTCGAGGACCCGCTCCATCCGGGCCCGCCGCTCGCGGTAGACCGGCACGATGTCGGTGAGCGGCGTGTCGTGCTCCTGCCCGTCGCCGAGGACCAGCCGGGCCCAGGGAGAGGTGGGCACGCCGGCGTCAGCCAGCTGCACGGCATACGCAGCGATCTGGAGCAGTGCCGGCACGCTCTCGGTGCGCGCGAGCTTGGTGTCGACGATGGTCCAGCCGGTCTCCTCGCGGACGACGAAGTCGGCGAAGCCGTGGAACCGCCCGTCGAAGAAGGCGGCCTGGTAGACGACGTCGGCGTCGCTGGCCAGCGCCAGCAGGGTCGCGTCGGCGGCCTGCTCGTATGCCGCGCGGGTCGTCTCCCGCGGCCGGTCCACCCCGACGACCCGACGGTCGGCGCGCAGCTGACGCAGGTAGCGCTGCTCGTGCGCATCCCCGAGCGCCTTGGCCCGCGCCATCACCGGGTCGTCCTCGGTCGCCAGCGGCACCCCCCGCCCGAGCACGACATCGAACCGCCGGAGCAGTGCGAACTCGCAGGCACCAGCCACCCGCAGGTCGGTCGGACTGATGACCGCGGGGGAGTCGGGCTCGAGGAGGAACATGAGAGGCACGATAGTTCCGGCGACTGACACCGATCCGTGCGAGGCTGAGCCGCGTGGCGCACGTGCGCGGGCAGAGCGTGACGGGGTGGGTCCGGGACCGGGCGAGCCGACCCGTCCTGCTGGCTGCCCTCGCGACCGGCCTGCTGCTCACCGCCGTGTCGAGCCGCTACGGCTGGGAGCGCGACGAGCTCTACTTCGCGATGCTCAGGCCGGCCTGGGGCTACGTCGACCAGCCACCCCTCGTGCCCCTCCTCGCGCACGGTTTGTCCTCGGTCGTCGACGCGGTGTGGTTCGTACGGATCCCGGCGACGGTCGCGGCGATGGCGACCGTGGTCGTCGTCGCTCTCGTATGCCGCGAGCTCGGCGGATCCGAACGCGCCACAGCGTGGACGGCCTGGCTCACGGCCGGGACGTCAGCGGTCCTCGGCTTCGGTCACGTCCTGCTCACCAACGTCTTCGACCTGGCCACCTGGACCCTCATCTGCCTGCTCGTCATCCGGGCCGAGCTCAGGAGGCGACCGCGGCTGTGGGTGGCGGCTGGTGTCGTGGCGGGCCTGTCGACGTACGCCAAGTGGCTCGTCGTCTGGCTGCTCGTCGGGGTCGTCGTCGGGATCGTCGTGGCCGGGCCGCGAGACCTGCTCCGCTCCCGCGCCGCCGTGCTGGGTGGCGCCGTCGCCGTCGTCCTCTCCGCCCCCAACCTGCTCTACCAGCTCACCCACGGCCTGCCCCAGCTGCGGATGGGTGCGGCACTGAGCGCCCACAACGCCGGCGAGGTCCGCTGGTTCATGTGGGTCCTGCTCCTCGTCATCCTCGGCCCGGTCCTCGTCCCGATCTGGGTGCGCGGAGCGGTCGACCTCTGGCAGCGACCCGAGTGGCGAGCTGTCCGGTTCCTCGTCCCCGCAACGATCTTCGTCATCCTCGCGACCTTCGTCGCCGGGGCGCAGCCCACCTACCCCACGCCGATGCTCCTCGTCCTGCTCGCTGCGGGCATGGCTGCACGAGCCGACCGCATCGTCGGCCGGCTCGGGGTCCGGGCGTTGCTCACCGTCAACGCCGCCGTGGCCGTCGTCGCCTCGCTCCCGCTCCTCCCCGTCGGCGTCGTCGGCAGCACCCCGATCCCCGCCATGAACGCCACCGTCGCCGACCAGATCGGCTGGCCGGCCTACGTCGCCGAGGTCGAGGCGGCCGTCGCGACGCTTGACCCGAGCGAACGGCATACGACCGTTGTGCTCGCCAGCAACTACGGCGAGGCCGGCGCCCTCACCCGACTCGGCCGCGACCTGCCACCGATCGTGAGCGGCCACAACAGCCTTGGCGAGCTCGGTCCGCCGCCGGTGACCGCCACGACCGTTGTCGTCGTGGGTGGCCAGGCGCGCATCGCGTCCCGCTGGTTCACCACGTGCGCGGTGGTGGGCCACCTGGACAACCGGGTCGACGTCGACACTGAGGAGCAGGGCGACCCCATCGCCGTATGCCGCGGGCTCGCCCGGCCCTGGCGCGAGCTGTGGCCGCAGATCCAGCACCTCGACTGACAGCCCAGCCCGAGGACCGGCCTCAGACCCAGCTGGGGAACCACATCCGCCACTGCCAGTGGCTGAACGGGATGACCTGCGCGGTGTAGACCGGCCAGTAGAAGACGAACAGCGCGAAGGTCAGGACGAGGTAACCGCCCACCCACATCAGCCCGACCCGCCGGCGGTGCAGCGACGCGTCGACCGGTCCGATGACCAGGCCCAGCACGAAGACGCACGCGAGCACGGCATACGGCTCGAAGGCGATGGCGTAGAACTCGAAGATGGTCCGGTGCTGGTACTGGAACCAGGGCAGCCAGCCGGCCGCGATCCCGCAGGCGATGGCCCCCGCGCGCCAGTCCCGGCGGACCAGCCACTGGTAGAGGATGAACGCCAGTGCCACCGTCGCCAGCCACCACACCGAGATCGTGCCGAGTGAGGTGATCGCCTTGGAGCACTGGGCGACCGTGCAGCCCTCGACCCCCTTCTTCGGACCCTCGTAGAAGAACGAGGTGGGCCGAGCCTGCACCGTCCAGCCCCACGGGTTCATCTCGTAGGGGTGGCCGGAGGTGATCGAGATGGCCGACCGGTACATCTCCTTCTGGTACTGCCACAACGAGCGCAGCGACGCAGGGACCCAGCCGTAGTCCTTGGAGGGGTTGGTCGCCGCCCAGTGCCGGTCGTAGCCGGTGGACGAGACGAACCAGCCGGCCCAGGACGACACGTAGACGACGAGCGAGGTGAGGACGAGGGTGAGCACGGCATACGGGCCGTCGACGAACAGTGAGGTCCGGCCCCACCGACGGACTCCGGCCGCCCGTCGCGCACCCATGTCCCACCAGACGGCCATCAGCCCGAAGGCGGCGAGGAAGTACAGACCGGACCACTTCGTCCCGATGCACAGACCGAGGCACACCCCCGCGACCCACCGCCACGGTCGGCCGCCGAGCCACGGCCCGAACCGCACCCACACGCCGAGGGGCCGGGAGCCGACCTTCTCGGCCAGCACGACCCGGGACCGGTCGCGGTCGATGAGCAGCGCGCAGAACGCGGCGAGCGCCCAGAACATGACGATGATGTCGAGGATCCCGGTCCGCGACATGACGAAGTGGTGCCCCTCGAAGGCGAGGAGGAACGACGCGAGCGCCCCCGTCAGGGTCGACCCGAACATCCGCCGCGCCGCGCGACCGATCATGAGGATCGACAGCGTGCCCACGAGGGCGACGGCGAACCGCCACCCGAACGACGACGTCTGCCCGAAGATCGCCTCGCCGGCCGCGATCATCCACTTGCCGACGGGTGGGTGCACCACGAGGTCGCCCTCGGTGCCGAAGACGTTGGGCGTGCCGTGCGTGAACAGCGCGTCGGGAGTCTTCAGCGACGGCAGGGTCCGCATCTCCACGCCGTGGTCGAGCATCGAGACGCCCTGCTTGACGTAGTAGGTCTCGTCGAAGATCAGCTGGTGCGGCCGCCCGAGCGCCCAGAACCGCAGGACGCCGCCGAGCACCATGATGAGCACCGGCCAGAACCAGCCCCAGAACCGGTCCGTGGGGCGGTACCCGAGCAGGCGCACGCGGAGCTGCTCGGTCCGGGTCATGCGGGCGATCCTAAGGTGAGCCCCTGACCGGTATGCCGGGCGCGCTCGCCTCTCCCCGCACGTGCGGGCTTGTGAGGACGCCGGGCCGGCGGGGGCCGTAACAACCCCGCACGTGCGGGCTTGTGAGGACGCCGGGCCGGCGGGGGCCGTAACAACCCCGCACGTGCGGAGTCGGGGAGGGGCGGACCGCGATACTGGCGCCATGGCTGCCGGAACCCTCGTCCTCGCCGCGACCCCGATCGGCGACCCGCGTGACGCGGCGCCCCGCCTGGCGGCCGAGCTGGCCACCGCCGACGTCGTCGCGGCCGAGGACACCCGTCGGCTGCGCCGGCTCTGCCACGACCTCGACGTGACCCCGGCCGGGCAGGTGCTCTCCTTCCACGAGCACAACGAGGCCGCGCGGAGCACCGACCTCGTCGAGCGGCTGCTAGCCGGGGACCGGGTCCTCGTCGTCACCGACGCGGGGATGCCGAGCGTGTCCGACCCCGGGTATCGGCTCGTCATCGCCGCGGTCGCCGCCGACATCCGCGTCACCTGCGTCCCCGGGCCGAGCGCCGTCCTCATGGCCCTTGCCGTCTCCGGCCTGCCGGTCGACCGGTTCTGCTTCGAAGGCTTCCCGCCGCGCAAGCCCGGGGAGCGGGCCCGAGTTCTCGCCGGCCTCGCCGACGAGCGCCGAACCCTCATCTTCTTCGAGGCGCCGCACCGGATCGGCGACACGCTGGCCGCGATGGCGCTCGCCTTCGGCGCCGAAAGACCCGCCGCCGTATGCCGGGAGCTCACCAAGACCTATGAGGAGGTCCGCCGCGGCCGGTTGGCCGACCTTGCCGCCTGGGCTGCGGCCGGCGTCAAGGGCGAGATCACCGTTGTCGTCGGGGGAGCGACGCCTGCGGCGACCGACGTGGCCAGCCAGCTGACCGGCATACGGGACCGGGTCGCGGCCGGTGAGCGCCTCAAGGACGTGGCCGCCGACGTCGCGGCGCGGACCGGCCTGTCCAAGAAGGCCCTCTACGACGCTGCCCTGCCCCGGCATACCGCGCAGTAACCGGGGGAATCTCACACGTTGCTCGGGCCACCCTGGCCATTGGCGACTCGCGGCGCGCGATAGTTTCGACCCGTGGCAACGACGACTTCCCCGGCCCGGGCAACCAAGGCCCGGTCGACGACGATCGCGTTGAAGCTCGTGATGGCCGTGACCGGCATCATCTTCGCGCTGTTCGTCCTCGCGCACATGTACGGCAACCTCAAGCTGCTCGCCGGCGAGAGTGCCTACAACACCTACGCCGAGCACCTGCGGACGATCGGTGAGCCGATGCTCCCGCACCGCGGGTTCCTCACCCTGATGGAGGTCGTCCTCCTGCTGGCGCTCGGCGCGCACGTGTATGCCGCGTTCACCCTCTGGGGTCGGGCCCGCGGCGCGCGCACCCAGCGGTATGCCGTGAAAAAGGCTGTCGCACAAAGCTTCTCGAGCAAGTGGATGCGATGGGGTGGGGTCTTCCTCCTCCTGTTCATCATTTGGCACCTCATCGAGTTCACCATCGTCAAGGTCAACGTCGGCGGCCAGAGTGTCGCTGGCGACAACCCCTACCAGCTGGTCGTCGACTCCTTCCAGGTGTGGTGGCTGACGATCATCTACGTCGTCGCCATGCTCGCCCTCTACCTGCACCTCGCCCACGGTGTGTTCAGCGCCACCCAGACCGTCGGCTGGACCGGCAACGCGGCGGCCTACCGTCGTGCTCAGGTCACGGGTCACGTCATGGCGGCGGTCGTCGTCGTCGGGTTCCTCATCCCGCCGCTGGCCATCCTCTTCGGACTCGTGAAGTAAGGCAGACGCGAACCCATGACCGAGCTCATCCATGGCCTCTACACCGAGGGTGCCCCCATCCATGACACCAAGGCGCCGAACGGTCCGATCCAGACCAAGTGGCCCACCCGCCAGTTCGAGGCCAGGCTGGTCAACCCGGCCAACCGCCGCAAGCTGAGGGTCGTCGTCATCGGGACCGGCCTGGCCGGCGCCTCCGCGGCCGCGACTCTCGGCGAGGCCGGCTACGTCGTCAAGTCGTTCTGCTTCCAGGACTCCCCGCGGCGCGCGCACTCGATCGCTGCCCAGGGCGGGATCAACGCCACGAAGAACTACATGGAGGACGGCGACAGCGTCTACCGGTTGTTCTACGACACGGTGAAGGGTGGCGACTACCGGGCCCGCGAGAACAACGTCTACCGGCTGGCCGAGGTCAGCGCCAACATCATCGACCAGTGCGTCGCCCAAGGCGTGCCCTTCGCCCGCGAGTACGGCGGGCTGCTCGACAACCGGTCGTTCGGCGGTGTCCAGGTATCCCGGACCTTCTACGCCCGCGGGCAGACCGGCCAGCAGCTGCTCATCGGGGCCTACCAGTCGCTCGAGCGGCAGGTCGCCTCCGGCGGCGTCGAGATGTTCACCCGCCACGAGATGCTCGAGCTCGTCGTCGTCGACGGTCGGGCCCGGGGCGTGATCGTCCGCGATCTGGTGAGTGGCGAGATCGAGACCCACCTGGCCGACGCGGTGGTGCTCGCCTCGGGCGGCTACGGCAACGTGTTCTACCTGTCGACCAACGCGATGGGGTCCAACGTCACGGCCTCCTGGCGGGCGCACCGCAAGGGCGCCTACATGGCCAACCCGTGCTACACCCAGATCCACCCCACATGCATCCCGGTCTCCGGCGACCACCAGTCCAAGCTCACCCTGATGTCGGAGTCCCTGCGCAACGACGGCCGGATCTGGGTGCCGAAGCGCCGCGAGGACTGCGACAAGGACCCGCGGGACATCCCGGAGGAGGACCGCGACTACTACCTGGAGCGGATCTACCCCGCGTTCGGCAACCTCGTCCCGCGTGACATCGCCAGCCGGCAGGCCAAGAACGTCTGCGACGAGGGCCGCGGCGTCGGCCCGGTGGTCGGGGACTTCCGGCGCGGCGTCTACCTCGACTTCGCAGACGCCATCGCGCGGCTGGGTCGCGAGTCGGTCGAGGAGCAGTACGGGAACCTGTTCGACATGTACGCCCGGATCACGGGCGAGGACCCGTATGCCGTGCCGATGCGGATCTACCCGGCCGTCCACTACGTCATGGGCGGGCTCTGGGTCGACTACGACCTGGAGTCGACGATCCCCGGGCTCTACGTCACGGGGGAGGCGAACTTCTCCGACCACGGTGCCAACCGGCTGGGTGCCTCGGCGCTGATGCAAGGGCTTGCCGACGGCTACTTCGTCCTCCCCAACACGATCCGCGACTACCTCGCCGGCGGTCCGTACCCAGCCGTCGAGGACGACCACCCCGACGTCGTCGCGGCGCGCGAGGCGGTCGCCAACCGTGTTCAGGCGCTGCTCTCGATCGACGGCACCCGCAGCGTCGACTCCTTCCACAAGGAGCTCGGCACGATCATGTGGGAGTACTGCGGAATGGAGCGCTCCGAGGAGGGGCTGGCCAAGGCGATCGACCTGATTCGGTCCCTGCGCGAGGAGTTCTGGCGCAACGTGCGCGTGCTCGGCTCGGCGGAGACCCTCAACCAGAGCCTGGAGAAGGCCGGCCGGGTGGCCGACTTCCTCGAGCTGGGCGAGCTCATGTGCATCGACGCCCTCCACCGCCGGGAGTCCTGTGGCGGGCACTTCCGGGCCGAGTCCCAGACCGCCGACGGGGAGGCGCTGCGCCACGACGACGAGTACGCCTACGTCGCGGCGTGGGAGTACACCCCCGGAGAGCGTGGCGACCGGGCCTCGATGGGTCCGCCGGTGCTCCACAAGGAAGACCTCGTCTACGAATTCATCGAGCTGAAGCAGCGGAGCTACAAATAATGGACATCACGCTCAAGGTCTGGCGCCAGACCGGCCCCGACGACAAGGGCGGTCTGGTCACCTACGACGTCCCCGACATCAGCCCGGACATGTCGTTCCTGGAGATGCTCGACGTCCTCAACGAGCGGCTCAACGACGAGGGCAAGGAGCCGATCGCCTTCGACAGCGACTGCCGCGAGGGCATCTGCGGCATGTGCGGTCTCATGATCAGCGGCGAGGCGCACGGCCCGGAGCGGACGACGACCTGTCAGCTGCACATGCGATCGTTCGCCGACGGCGACACGATCACGGTCGAGCCCTGGCGAGCAGATCCGTTCCCGGTGATCAAGGACCTCGTCGTCGACCGGTCGGCGTTCGACCGGATCATCCAGGCCGGCGGGTTCATCACGGTCAACACCGGTGCCGCACCCGACGCGCACGCCACCCCGGTCCCGAAGGCCAACGCCGAGCGGGCCTTCGTTGCTGCCGAGTGCATCGGCTGCGGAGCCTGTGTCGCCGCCTGCCCCAACGCCAGCGGCATGCTCTTCATGGGCGCCAAGGTCACCCACCTCGCCGAGCTCCCGCAGGGTCAGCCCGAGCGGATGTCCCGGGTGGTGTCGATGGTGGCCCAGCACGACGCCGAGGGATTCGGCGGCTGCACCAACATCGGTGAGTGCACCGCGGCCTGTCCCAAGGAGATCCCGCAGGACGTCATCTCCACCCTCAACCGCGACCTCCGCAGCGCCCTCCGCCACCAAAGCTGACCACCGACGCGAGCCGGTTGTGTTCGTTTGTCGCAGGATTGTTCGACCTGTCGGCCACTCCTGCGACAACCGAACAGGCGCCGAGGACGTCCGTGCGGTCCTCAGGCTTTGCGGCGGGTGATCGTCCTGCCGAGCCAGCGGACCGGGTCGTAGCGCCGGTCCGCGACGCGCTCCTTCATCGGGATGATCCCGTTGTCGGTGATCTTGATGTGCTCGGGGCAGACCTCGGTGCAGCACTTGGTGATATTGCACATGCCGATGCCCTGCTCGTCGCGGGCGAAGTCGGCCCGGTCGTCCCTGGCGTCCAGTGGGTGCATGTCCAGCTCGGCCGCCCGGATGAGGAACCGCGGGCCGGCGAACGCTTCCTTGTTGTCCTCGTGGTCACGCACCACGTGGCAGGTGTCCTGGCACAGGAAGCACTCGATGCACTTGCGGAACTCCTGCGAGCGCTCGACGTCGACCTGCTGCATCCGGTACTCGCCCGGGGCCACCCCGACCGGCGGGGCGAACGCCGGGATCTGCCGGGCCTTCGCGTAGTTGTAGGAGACGTCGGTGACCAGGTCCTTGGTGACCGGGAACGCGCGCAGCGGCGTGACGGTCACCGTCTCGTCCGCGGCATACGTGGACATCCGGGTCATGCACATGAGCCGTGGCCGACCGTTGACCTCGGCGCTGCACGAGCCGCACTTGCCGGCCTTGCAGTTCCACCGGACCGCGAGGTCGCCGGCCTGGGTGGCCTGGATCCGGTGGATGATGTCGAGGACGACCTCGCCCTCGTTGACCTCGACGGTGTAGTCGACGAGGTCGCCGCCCTCCTGGTCGCCCCGCCAGACGCGGAAGTGGGCGTCGTAGGTCACGACTGCTCCTTCTTCTCGGGATCCTTCTCAGGGATGGCCGCCAGCTCGGCCGGGGTGAGGTACTTCTTCAGCTCGCTACGGTCGAAGAGCAGCGCCAGGTCCTCGCGCATGGGAGGCATCAGCTCCTCCTCCACCTTGATGTCTCCGTCGCCGGCGAGAGAGCAGACGAGCAGTCGCTGCCGCCAGACCGGATCCATGCCCGGGTAGTCGTCGCGTGTGTGCCCGCCGCGACTCTCCTGCCGGATGAGCGCGGCCCGCGCCACACACTCACTGACGAGCAGCATGTTGCGCAGGTCGAGCGCGAGGTGCCAGCCGGGGTTGAACTGCCGGTGCCCCTCGACGCTGAGGTGCTTGGCGCGCTCCTTGAGCTGCTCGATCTTGGTGAGCGCCTCCTCGATCTCGGCCTCCTTGCGGATGATGCCGACGAGGTCGTTCATCGTCACCTGGAGCTCCTGATGGAGGGTGTACGGGTTCTCGCCGCCCTCGAGCTCGAACGGTCGCAGCGCGGTGGCGGCGGCCGCATCGACGACCGCGTCGCTCACCTGGGGCCGGTTCTCGCCCAGGCTCTGCACGTATGCCGCGGCGCCGGCTCCCGCGCGGTTGCCGAAGACGAGCAGGTCGGACAGCGAGTTGCCGCCGAGCCGGTTGGAGCCGTGCATTCCGCCCGAGCACTCGCCCGCGGCATACAGGCCCGGAACCCGAGCCGCAGCACCGGTGTCCGGGTCGACCTCGACACCGCCCATGACGTAGTGGCAGGTCGGGCCGACTTCCA
>JAJPIW010000063.1 GCA_021324575.1 Intrasporangiaceae bacterium
ATAGGAACATGCCCGGCCCCCCCCCCCCCCCCCCCCCCCCCCCCCCCCCCCCCCCCCCCCCCCCCCCCCCCCGGCGACGCTGACGCCCGCCCCGACACGGTTGGTGAGCACCCGGCATACCTGCACTCCGACACCCCCAGCACCGCGGTCACGACCCGCAGACGAGGGAGGGTCCCCGTTGCCAAGGCAGCGGGGACCCTCCTTCGTCGAGGTGGCGTGGGGCTCAGCCGAGGGCTGCGGCTCCGTCACCCTGCTCGACGGACTTGTCGTGCGCCGCCTGCTTGACCTCGATGCCGCGCAGGGCGACCTGCTTGATGAACAGCGAGACGACGATCCCGGCGATCGAGGCGACGGCACTCCAGAAGAAGACGCCGGTGATGCCGTGGGTGACGGCGACCTTGAAGGCGTTCTGGACCGCGGCCGGCATGGCGTGCAGGGTGGCCGGGGTGAGGGTGCCCGAGCCGCCGCTCGCGAGCTTGTCTCCGGCGCCGGGCAGCTGCTCGGACAGCGAGGCGACGAGTCGCGAGGAGTAGAGGGAGCCCATCAGGCTGACCCCGATCGAGCCGCCCATCGAGCGGATGAACGTCTGCGCACCGGTGGCCGCGCCGATGTCCTTGATGGCCACCGAGTTCTGGCCGATGAGCGAGGTGATCTGCATGAGGCAGCCCATGCCGAGGCCGAGGACGACCATGTAGATGGCCGACGTCGTGCGGCTGGTGTCGATGGCGAAGGTCGCCATGAGCGCCAGGCCGACCGTCATGATGACGCTGCCGACGATGGGGAACACGCGGTACTTGCCGGTGCGGGACACGATCTGCCCTGAGGCCATGCTCATGACCATGACGCCGAGCATGAGCGGCAGGAGGAGCAGGCCGGAGTTGGTGGCCGACGCGCCCTGGACGTACTGCTGGAACTGGGGCAGGAACACCATGCCGCCGAAGAGGGCGAACCCGACGATGAAGGCGAGCGTGGTGGAGAGGGTGAAGTTGACGTTGCGGAAGACGTCGAGCGGCAGGATCGGCTGGGCTGCACGGGACTCGGCGAAGAGGAACGCGACGAAGCCGACGACGGTGAGGCCGATGAGCGACATGATGGTCGGGGACGACCAGGCGTACTGCGTGCCGCCCCAGCTGGTCACGAGGACCAGGCTCGTGGTCCACACGACGACGAGCGCGGCACCGAGCCAGTCGATGGTGGCTTGGGCCCGCGGCGGGACGGGGAGCTTCATCGTCAGGGCGATGACGGCGAGCGCGATCGCGCCGAGCGGCAGGTTCACGTAGAACGTCCAGCGCCAGGAGTAGTGGTCGGTGATGAAGCCGCCGACGAGCGGGCCGCCGATCATGGCGACCGGCATGACGGACATCATGTAGCCGGTGTACTTGCCGCGCTCGGCCGGCGGGATGATCACGGCCATGATCGACATGACGCCGACCATCAGGCCGCCGGCGCCGATGCCCTGGATCGCGCGGAAGCCGATCAGCTCGGTCATCGTGTGGCTCTGACCGGACAGGGCCGAGCCGATGAGGAAGATGACGATGCTGCTCATGAACATCGTCTTGCGGCTGAACAGGTCGCCGAGCTTGCCCCAGATCAGGGTGGCCGACGTGGTGGCCAGGATGTAGGCCGTCGTCACCCAGGAGAGGTGCTCGAGGCCGCCGAGCTCACCGACGATGGTCGGCAGCGCCGGGCTGACGATCATGTTGTCGAGCTGGGCCAGGAGCATGGCGATGATCAGGCCGCTCATGATCGTGAGGATCTGGCGGTGGCTGAGGCGGCCGGGGGCAGCCGGCTCGGGTTGCGAGTCCGTATGCCGGGTGTCGAGTTCGGTGTTGGCGCTCATCGGGTCTTCATCACGCTTTCGGATGTCGTGGTGTTCTTGGTGGTGCTGGCTGGGTCCGACCCCCTTGGCGGGCTCCCTTCCGGTCACTTACCGACCGGTTAGTTATGATACTAACCGAACGGTCAGTAGAATGCAAAGCATGACCCGTCCGCCTGCCTCGCCCGACCGCCCCTCGACGACGCCCAGCGCCCCCCAGCCAAGCGACCGGCATACGGCTGACCACTCCGACACCAAGGCGCGGGCTCTGGCGATCGCGTTGGACCTGTTCTCCCGCAACGGATATGACGCGACGTCGATGCGCGCGATCTCCGAGGAGCTCGGGGTGACCAAGGCCGCGCTCTACTACCACTTCGCGGGCAAGGAGGACCTCGTCCGCGGGATCCTCGAGGACTTCATGGGGCAGATCGACGCCGTCGTCGCGTGGGCGGCGAGCAGTGCGAACCCCTCCCCCGAGGATGTCCTTCGACGCTGGGCCGAGCTCATGCAGGTCGACGGGATGCGGTTCATGCGGTTCGTCCAGGCCAACCAGAGGATCGTCCGCGACCTCCAGCCCGAGGACCGCGGCTCGTTCGCCGACCGGCTCGTGCCCCTCTTCGACGCCCTCACCGAGGGCGACCAGTCCCTCGGCGCCCAGGTCCGCGCCCGGGCTGCGCTCTTCGCTCTCCAGGGCGCCGGCCTGTTCTCGGCGACCCTCGACGCCACCGACGCCGAGGTCTTCGACGAGGCGCTCGCCGTCGCCGTCGGGATCCTGCGACGGCGCTGAGACCGCCCGTCAGCCCTCCGAACGCGCCATGATGGGTCGGTGACCGGAAGCTCACGCACGCGTGCGGCAACTCTGACGCTCTCCCTCGGAGCGTTAGGTGTCGTGTTCGGAGACATCGGGACGAGCCCGCTGTATGCCGTGCAGACCGTGTTCGCGATCGACGGCGGGGTCGTCAAGGCGAGCTCGTCGGACATCTACGGCGTCATCTCGATCGTCTTCTGGTCGCTCATGGTCGTGGTCTCGTTGAAGTACGTCGTCCTCATCCTGCGCGCCGACAACGACGGCGAGGGCGGCATCATGGCCCTGGCCGCGCTGGCGCGGCGAGCCGTCCCCCCGACCGGACGCCGGTTCGGCCTGGTGATGTTGCTCGGCGTGGTCGGCGCGTCGCTCTTCTACGGCGACTCGGTGATCACCCCGGCCATCTCGGTGCTGTCGGCCGTCGAAGGCCTGGAGGTCGCCGCCCCCAGCCTGGCGCACCTCGTCCTCCCCGTCGGTGCCACCATCCTGGCGGTGCTCTTCGCGGTGCAGCGCTTCGGAACCCATGTCGTGGGCCGCGTCTTCGGGCCGGTCATGGTCGCCTGGTTCGTCGTCCTCGGGCTGCTCGGCCTGCGCTGGGTCATCCGCTACCCCCAGATCCTCGGCGCCCTGTCGCCTCACCATGCGGTCCTGTTCGTGACTCGGCATCCCGGGACCGCGTTCATCGCCATGGGCGCCGTCGTCCTGGCCATCACCGGGGCCGAGGCCCTGTATGCCGACATGGGCCACTTCGGTCGGACGCCGATCCGACTGGCCTGGTTCGTCGTCGTCCTGCCCTCGCTGACCCTCAACTACCTGGGCCAGGGGGCGCTCCTCATCGAGCGGCCCACGGCGGTCGGCAACCCGTTCTTCAACATGACCCCGGAATGGGCCCAGGTCTCCCTCGTCGTGCTGGCCACCCTGGCCACGGTCATCGCCAGCCAGGCCGTCATCTCCGGCGCGTACTCCGTCTCGCGGCAGGCCGAGCGCCTCGGCTACCTGCCCCGGCTGACCGTCCGGCAGACCTCCGAGCACGAGGGCGGCCAGATCTACCTCCCCTCGATCAACTGGCTGTTGTTCGGCGGCGTCATGATCCTCCTTGTCACCTTCCGCTCCTCCAGCCGGCTCGCCACGGCATACGGTCTGGCCGTCACCGGGACCTTCCTGCTGACCACCGCCCTCTTCCTCATCACCGCTCAGGCGGCCTGGAAGTGGCCACGGTGGAGGCTGATCGGCATCGCGGTGCTACTCGGCGGTCTCGAGCTGACCTACTTCAGTGCCAACCTCACCAAGATCGTCCACGGCGGCTGGCTGCCGCTCCTCATCGCCGTCCTCGTCGTCACGACGATGCTCACCTGGCAGCGGGGCCGCATCCTGGTGACCGACCGGCGGATGCGCAAGGAGGGCGGCTGGCTCACCTTCGGTGACGTCCTGGACACGGGAACCGTCCGGCGGGTCCCGGGCACGGCGATCTTCCTGCACCCGTCGAACGACACCGTCCCGCTGGCCCTGCGCGAGAACGTCATGTTCAACCACGTCCTCCACGACAACGTCATCATCGTCTCGGCGCGCTCCGCGAACGTCCCGCACGTGCCACCCGAGGACCGCACCACCGTCGGCGAACGGGTCACCTCGGCGGGCCCGGTCGCGCTGGTGTCATGCACGTTCGGCTTCCAGGACGAGCAGGACCTCCCGGCCGCCCTGACCCAGGCGCGCGCCAAGGGGCTCACCTTCGACCCCGACGAGGCGATCTACTTCCTGTCCCGGATCACGGTCCACCGCGGCTCCAACCCAGGCCTCAGCGCCTGGCGGAAGCGGCTGTTCATCGGGATGTCACACAACGCCGCCAACCCGACGCAGTACTTCCGTCTCCCCGAGGCCCGCACCGTCATGATGGGGACCTGGATCGACCTCTGAGCGAGGGCCCGAGCCAGGTGCCCTGGCCTGAGGGTCCGGCCCCGGTTTGTCACGTGTACGCGTGAGTCATCAGGTGACTCACGCGTACACCCCCGGGAAGCCTCAGGGAGCCCATGACAGCCGCCGGCCCCACTCGGAGCCGGGGCGAGCGTCAGACGCCGGGCAGCTCGTACTCCTCGGCCTCTTCCGGCGAGGGCAGGTTGCTGACCAAGGCCTGGGTGCACCACTTGCAGGTGAGCGCGTCGACGGCGACGAACTCCTTGCAGTAGACGCACTCCTTCTGACCCTGGGCGCGGAAGTTGCCCAGGCCGAACCGGATGAACGCCTTGACGAGCAGGAACAGCACCGCGCCGAGGATCAGGAAGGAGAGGAAGTCGCCGAGGAACTGCCCGTAGTGGACCGTGCCCTTGCCGACGTGCCACACCAGGCCGCTCGTGTCGGGCGCGCCGCCGAGCGCGGCGATGAAGTCCATGATGACGTTCTTCGCCAGCGAGTCGACGACGGCGGCGAAGGCGCTGCCGATGATGAACCCGAGCGCCAGGTCGAGCATGTTGCCGCCGAGCGCGAAGGACTTGAACTGCTGCCACATCTTCATGCGTGGTTCCTCTGTCTCCAGGTAGGCGGCTCGGTAGTACAACCGGGAGTATGCCGCCTGGGCGGCTCGGATGCGCGCCTCGCCGATGCTCGAGTCCGCTGCGCCCGGCATACGGAACGGAACGAGAAACGCCCCCGACCGAAGTCGGGGGCGCCATCTGAGCCGCCTGTCGGAATCGAACCGACGACCGATTCATTACGAGAGGACGATCTCATTGGGGTGTATACGCGGACAGTGTGGCGCGTTCGGGCACGACCTGCCGCTCAACGGGGGCGCGATCCGAACGACTCGGGCCCCTTCCGGCGCGGCGAATCGTGTCACAAACGTGTCAATTCGGGACTCTGCGTCACGCCGGGTCGGCTAACGCTTCCAAGAGTCAGCGGATCGCGGCCCCGAACTCGGAGAGCCGGTCGAAGCCTACGTGCCATGCCACCTCAGGTTGGAAGGTCCACCTCAATGAGCATGACATCGAACCTTCCAGCCTTAAGCACCCGGCACCGCGTTCTCGCGTTAGGCGAGTGAAGGGCCACTCCTGTCGGGACGTCGCCCCAGCGGAGGAAGGTTGCGAACATATGCCACGCAGCGACGCCCCAAGCCTGCCTGAGGCTCTGGTCGACGATCCGCTCCTGACCCCGGAGGACGTCTCAGTCATCCTCGGTGGCGTGCCACCCGGACCCCTCAAGCGATGGCGCACACAGCGGACTGGCCCCGTCGTGCTTCACATCGGCCGGCATGTCCGCTACCGACGCTCAGCTGTCGAGGCCTGGCTCCTTGAGAAGGACCGTGAAGCTGTCACCTGGATGGTCTCGTAGCAGTGGCCCAGAACCGCATTCCGCGCGGGCAACATGGCAGGGTCGTCGTCAAGCAGCGGCCGGACGGTACTTGGTCGGCACGCGCACAGGTCCGCGATGTCGACGGCCGAGTTCGGTCGGTTCGCGCCACCGGGTCGATTCAGGCCCAGGACGCGACTACTTCCACCTCCCACAATCCGACGACGCGCTGGAACCAAGCGCGCCTTCTAGACCCCGCCTGCCAGCGCATCGTCGGATTGTGGTAAGTGTCGGCATCCGGCGCCTCACTCCGGCCGCGATCCGCGCGGTAGGGAGATGGGTCGCCCGAGTTTGACGCCGGTCAGGATCGGGCGGCTCGGCCAATTGCGCCAAGTCCAAGCAAGCAGGTGGGGTCGGAACTCGGTACCCGGCGGCCACTCGACGTCAGGTCGCGGCGTTCAATCGCGCAGTGAAGGGCGGCGGGCCGAGCAGCTCGATGCCGCCGTTGGCAGCCGCGGACGCAGCGACTCGCGCGAAGTCGACTGTCCCTTCGCTCTCCCCGGGACCAAGGGGATCGCTGGCGCCCAGGTAAAAGGCCTCGCAGGTGCCTGGGGTGTGCAGGCAGAGCATCCGGGCCTGGTCCGAGAGGACCATGAAGGCGTGCGGCAGGCCAGCCGGCGCGAGCGCGACGCCACCCGCGGTGACCGTGTGCTCCGTGCCATCGAGGTGCAAGAGCAGCTCGCCCTCGAGCACGATGAGGGTCTCGTCGGCGGGATGGGTGTGCAGCGGCGTCATCTTGCCGCCGTCCATCGCCATCTCACACAGGAGGAAGGCACCCGCGGTGTCTTCCTCCTTGGCCAGCCAGGTGTGGACGCCGCCACCGTGGAACCACAGCCGCTCGGCATCTTCGGCGTTGCGGACGAGGTAGGGGTGGGTGGGTAGTGCGCTCATGGCGCGCCTTCTCTCATGGATGCCGGGCAGATTTGGGATTCTTGTCTCAAATTGAGACTGACGTACCATGTGCGGTATGTCAACCCCCTACGAAGAGGGCGGCTACGTCAACCTCAAGCGCCGCACCCGCGAGGCCTTGGTCTCGGCGGCCCGAGAGCTCATCGCGGGGGGGGCCACACCTCGGATCGAGGAGGCCGCCGCGGCAGCGGGCGTCTCACGCACCACTGCATACCGCTACTTCCCCAACCAGGCAGCGCTGCTCGTCGCGGCACACCCCGAAATGGGTGCCGCCTCCCTGCTCGAGGGCTCACTGTCGAACGACCCGGCCATCCGTCTCGAACACGTCATCGACCGGTTCCTCGACATCATCGTCTCGACCGAGCTTCAGCAGCGCACGATGCTGCGCCTGTCGCTCGACCCGGACCCCGACCGCCGGGGACGGCTGCCGCTGCGGCAGGGTCGGGCCATTGGCTGGATCGAGGAGGCGTTGGAGCCGCTTCGTGACGACCTGGGCAGCCGGCGGCTTCACAGCCTGGCGCTGGCGATCCGCAGCGCGGTCGGCATCGAGGCGCTGGTCTGGCTGACCGACGTAGCGGGTCTGTCGCGGCAGGCCGCCGTGGACACCATGAAGTGGTCAGCGCGGGCGATGCTCCAAGCGGCGAACGCAGGAGACCACCCGGGGTCCCCCGCCCAGTGACGGCAACATCTCCCGCCCACAGCGCGGCTCGACCTGCGTCTAGCCGCGAGTGGGGCTGGACGATCTGGTCGCTCAGCGGAGCTCTACAGGAGCAGACACGCCGCAAACGTGTCGCAATCGTGTCAACTGCCGCTCAGCGCCTTGCGCGTAGTATGGCCCTGACAGGCAAAATGCCAGATCAGGGCCATACCGTCGGAGCCGCCTGTCGGAATCGAACCGACGACCTATTCATTACGAGTGAATCGCTCTGGCCGACTGAGCTAAGGCGGCATGCGCCCGAAGGCGCGGGGCACGAGTATACGGACGCTTCCGCCGATCGCCGAATCAACCGGTGGGGTGGCGCCACCGCTCCAGGCGGCTGGCTGGGCGGGCCTTGAACCTGCCGATCCCGACGTTGCCGTGCACCAGGAAGATCGGGCACCCCGGCTCCGGCTCGCGGGCCACCTTGACGACGATGCGACCCAGCCCCTTGCCGAGCCGGTCGGTGTTGACGGCCCATCCATCGGGGACGACGAGCAGGACCGTGGCGGCGCCGGCCGAGACGGACAGGTCGATGACCGGCTCGGCCGCCGTGGCCTGGAGGCAGTCGATCCGCACGGTTGCCGCGACGGCGCTCGCGCGGACGAACGGCGGCACCACCCACACGCCGTCCCGTCGCTCGCGGGTGAAGCCGCCGGACAGGACCAGCGGGTCGTCGACCCGGTAGCCGGCCGCGCCGAGCGCCCCCACCCCGGTCGCCGCCCCGAACCCGTCTGCGGGAGTGGCCGCCCCCAGGTCGGCCGCGGTACGAGCCGAACGTGCTGCCGCCACCCGCGAGTCCAGCTCGTGCGGGCTCAGCCGTCCGGCCTCGGCGGCCAGCCGGAGCTGACGGATCACCAGCTGGCGGTCCGGCTCACCGATCGGGTCGACAAGGGGGTGTGTCATGGCCGGCTCAGCACTTGAGGTCCGCCGGCGGCGGCGTTCCCTTGACGTAGTAGGCGTCGATCGCGTTGTCAACGCAGGAGTTGGAGCGGGTGTATGCCGTGTGCCCGTCGCCGTCGAAGGTGATGAGCGTGGAGTTGGCCAGCTCCTTGTTCAGCATGACCGACCACTCGTACGGCGTGGCCGGGTCGCGGGTGGTGCCGACGACGACGATGAGCCCGGAGCCCTCGGCCGAGATCTTGGCCGGCGGGGCCGCCGGCTTGTCCGGCCAGAACGCGCACGGCATCGAGCTCCACATGAGGAACGCGCCCCACGTCGGCGCGACCTTCTCGGCCTCGGTCGCCTGCCGCTCGTGGTCGGCGAGGCTCGCGGTGTCGGGGCGGTCCAGGCAGTTGACGGCATAGATGACCTGCATGATGTTGTCGCTGTAGCCGCCCCCCTTGTCACGGTCGGCGTAGCTGTCGGCCATCGACATCAGCTCCGAGCCGTCCTTGTTCTCCACCAGGGCGCGCAGGGCGTCGTCGAGCTTTGGCCACAGGCTCTCGTCATACATGGCATAGGCGACCCCCGTCGAGGCCCAGCCCTCGGTCAGCCTGGGCACCGAGGAGTCGCCGGTGTCCGATACCGGCGACTGGTCGATCGTCGTGAACAGGTCGCGCAGCCCCTGCATCACCTCGTCGACCGAAGACCCCAGGACGCAGTCGCCGGTGTCGACGCACGACTGTGCCCAAGCGCGGGTTGCCCGCTCGAAGCCCTCGGCCTGGCCGAGGTTGAGCTGCTCGTTGGTGAGCTCGGGCGGGACGACGCCGTCGAGGACGAAGCGACCGACGTTCTTGGGGAACAGACCGGCATACGTCGACCCGAGGAAGGTCCCATAGGACTTGCCGAGGTAGTTGAGCTTGGTCTCCCCCAAGGCCGCACGCAGGACGTCCATGTCCTTGGCGGCATCGACGGTCGAGACGTGCGGCAGGAGCGGCCCGGCGTTCTGGGCGCACGAGGACGCGAACGACTTGGCGTTGTCGGAGAAGGCCTGCTCCTCCGCCGGGTCGTCCGGCGTCGGGTCGAACGCGAGGAACGCGTCCAGCTCGGAGTCCTTCACGCAGGTGATCGGGGCCGACCGACCCACGCCGCGTGGGTCGAACCCGACGATGTCGTAGGCCTTGCGGACCGGTGCCCCCACGATGAAGTCGGCGGCCAGCGCGTAGTCGACGCCGGACCCGCCCGGCCCGCCCGGGTTGACCACGAGCGCTCCCTTGGACCTGCCCTTGGCCGGGACCTTGACGACGGCGAGCTGGATCGTGTCGCCGTCAGGCTTGGCGTAGTCCACCGGGACGAGCAGCTTGGTGCACTCGTTGTTGCCGCAGCTCTTCCACACGAGGTGCTGGCTGTAGAACGTGTCGGCGCCGGCCATGTTCGACGGCGGCGGCTGCGGAGCCACCGACGCGGTCGAGGTCTTCGTCGAGCTCTGCCCGGGCAGGGTGCAGGCGGTCGCGGTCAGGGCAAGGACGCCGAGCGCGGCGGCAAGGACGGTGCGGGGGGACCGGGTCACCTGCACGAGGCTAATTGCTGTGGCGCGGACGGTAGCAACCGTGGGCTTGCGAACAGGAGGTCAGCGCGGGAGCCGCAGGTCGAGGGTCATCGCCTCGAGCGCGAGGAGCGGGGCGACGTTGGCCTCGATCCGCTCCCGAGCCGTGCCGATCGCGTCCATCGCGGCGAGCAGCTGCTCGGGGCCGAGCAGGCCCGCGAGCTCGTCGACAAGGGCGGCGTTGTCCTGGTTGACCATCGCCACCGGAGCGCCGGTATGCCGCACGAGGGCGTCGCGGTAGACCGACAGCAGGTCGGTCAGCGAGCGGTCGATGACGTCGCGGCCGACCCGGGTGGCGCGGGTCTTCTGCTCCTTCTCCAGGGCGGCGATCTGGGAGCGGATGTGGGGGGGCTGGGTCCGGGCCGTCGGGTCGGCGCCGAGGGTCTCCAGCAGCCGGGAGAGCTCGCGGGCGTTGCGCTCGGTGAGGGAGTTGTCCTTCTCCTCCTCGGCGATCTTGACCAGGTCGGCGGCGGCGTCGACGGCATCGCCGACGCCCCGGATCCGGACGGCGAGGCGCAAGGCGTCGCGGCGCCGGATCCGCGTGCCCTCGTCGGTGGCCAGCCGGCGGGCGAGGCCGACGTGGGACTGTGCCGCGCGGGCGGCGTACAGGGCCATCTGCGGGTCGATCCCGTCGCGGCGGACGAGCAGCTCGGCGACCGCCTCGGCCGGTGGGGTCCGCAACCGGACGTGCCGGGACCTGCTGCGCAAGGTGATGAGGACGTCCTCGAGCGAGGGGGCGCAGAGCATCCAGATGGTTCGGCTCGTCGGCTCCTCGATGGCCTTCAGCAGGGCGTTGCCGGAGTGCTCGGTGAGCCGGTCGGCGTCCTCGATGACGACGACGCGCCAGCGGCCGACCGACGGTCGCCGGGCCGCTAGCTCGACGAGCTGACGCGCCATCGAGACGCCGATCGACAGGCCCTCGGTCGACACCAGGTCGACGTCGGCGTGGGTCCCGTCGAGCGCTGTCCGGCACTCGCGGCACTCGCCGCAGCCCCCCGTCGGGCACTGCAGGGCGGCCGCAAACGCCCGCGCCGCAACGGATCTGCCCGACCCGGGTGGCCCGGTGAACAGCCAGGCGTGGGTCATGGCGTCGGGGTCGATGACCGCTCGTTGGAGGACGGCGAGGGCAGGCTCCTGCCCGACGACGTCGCTCCAGACGCTCACGGGGACACCCCCATTGCGCGGACCCGGTCGACGACGGCAGCGTGGATCTGCTCGGGCGGCAGGGCCCCGTCGACGACCAGGTAGCGCTCAGGATGGCCGGCCGCCATCGCCAGGAAGTGCTGCCGGATCGCCTCGTGGAAGTCGTCGGCCTCGGACTCCAGCCGGTCGTG
>JAJPIW010000029.1 GCA_021324575.1 Intrasporangiaceae bacterium
CCTAGCTCTTGGATCCACAAGAACTAGTCGGGCTTCGCCCACCTAGCTCTTGGATCCACAAGAACTAGTCGGGCTTCGCCCACCTAGCTCTTGGATCCACAAGAACTGACTCGGTGCCGTATGCCGGGAGCCCGTCTCCCGGCATACGGACCGCTTCTCGTGGGCTCGGTCACGGACAGAGTTGACCCGAGCCGCCGGTCGGACCGGCACCCACGCGCACCTCATATAGCGGTCGTGCGCGAGAAAGAAGAAGACAGTGCTCATCGCACAGCGCCCCTCCCTCTCCGAAGAGGTCGTCTCCGAGTTCCGCAGCCGGTTCGCCATCGAGCCGCTCGAGCCGGGCTTCGGCTACACCCTCGGCAACACCCTCCGTCGGACCCTGCTCTCCTCGATCCCCGGTGCGGCGGTCACGAGCATCCGCGTCGACGGTGTGCTCCACGAGTTCTCGACGGTCCCCGGTGTCAAGGAGGACGTCACCGAGATCATCCTCAACCTCAAGGGCCTCGTCGTCTCCAGCGAGCACGACGAGCCGGTCGTCATGTACCTGCGCAAGCAGGGCGCCGGCGCCGTCACCGCTGCTGACATCGCGCCGCCGGCCGGTGTGGAGATCCACAACACCGACCTGCACATCGCCACCCTGAACGACAAGGGCAAGCTGGAGATGGAGCTGACCGTCGAGCGCGGCCGGGGCTACGTCTCGGCCCAGCAGAACAAGGCCGGCGACCAGGAGATCGGCCGGATCCCGGTCGACTCCATCTACAGCCCGGTCCTGGCGGTCCGCTACCAGATCGAGGCCACCCGCGTCGAGCAGCGCACCGACTTCGACAAGCTGGTCCTCGACGTCGAGACCAAGCACTCGATGGCCCCGCGTGACGCCATGGCCTCGGCCGGCAAGACCCTCGTCGAGCTGTTCGGTCTGGTCCGCGAGCTCAACGTCGAGGCCGAGGGCATCGACATGGGCCCGTCCCCGACCGACGCCGCCCTGGCTGCCGACCTGGCCCTGCCGATCGAGGACCTCGACCTGACGGTCCGGTCCTACAACTGCCTCAAGCGCGAAGGCATCCACACCGTGGGTGAGCTCGTCGGGCGCAGCGAGGCCGACCTGCTCGACATCCGCAACTTCGGCCAGAAGTCGATCGACGAGGTCAAGGCCAAGCTGCACGGCATGGGCCTGTCGCTCAAGGACAGCCCGGCCGGGTTCGACCCGAGCGCGCTCGCGGCATACGGCGACGCCTACGACGACGACCTCGGCGACGACGACCTGACGTTCGTCGAGGACGAGCAGCTCTGACCCACCCGCACCCGACCACCCGCAGGTCCTGCGGCGCGGTCAGTAGTTTCTAGGAGAACCAATGCCCACCCCCACCAAGGGTCCCCGTCTCGGCGGCGGTCCGGCGCACGAGCGGCTGATGCTGGCCAACCTGGCCACCGCGCTGTTCGAGAACGACCGGATCACCACCACCGAGGCCAAGGCCAAGCGGCTGCGCCCGCTCGCCGAGCGGCTCGTCACCTTCGCCAAGCGCGGTGACCTGCACGCCCGTCGCCGGGTCATGACCGTCATCCGTGACAAGGGTGTCGTCCACCGACTGTTCGTGGAGATCGCTCCCGACGTGGCCGAGCGCGCCGGCGGCTACACCCGGATCACCAAGATCGCCCCCCGCAAGGGCGACAACGCCCCCATGGTGGTCATCGAGCTGGTCCGCGAGCCGGTCGCCAAGAAGGCGACCGTCAAGGAGGCCGAGGCGGCGACCAAGCGCGCGGCCAAGGACAGCGCCAAGAAGGCCGAGCCGGTCGGCGACGGCACGGCTGCGGTCGCGCCCGAGTCGGTCGAGGGCGACGGCACGGCTGCCGTGGCTCCGACCGAGGCTGCGGCTTCGGCCGCTGCGCTGCCTCAGGGTGCCGTTGCGGCGCTCGAGGACGGCTCCGCCCCGTCGGCGGACTACACCGTCAAGGGCAACGCCGACTCCGGCAAGTTCCACGTCGAGGGTTCGCAGTGGTACGACGCGACCGTCGCCGAGTTCTGGTTCAAGAGCGCCGAGGACGCCGAGGCCGCTGGCTTCGAGCCAGCCGGTGGCGCCGCGAAGCAGCACGTCGAGGAGCCCGAGGCCTGACGCCTCGCGCGTCTGCACGGCATACGAGGCGCCCCTGACCACCCGGTCGGGGGCGCCTCGCCGTATGCCGCGTGCCGGGCCGCGCGCGTAGGGTCGGGCCATGGCCCATCCGCTCCGCTACCGCGACGACGACCCGCTGCTGGGCCGGCTCCGGGCGGTGGCCCTCGCCCTGCCCGAGGCGGCCGAGAAGATCTCCCACGGCCGGCCGAACTTCTTCACGGTCAAGGTGTTCGCGATGTTCGGGGGCGTCGTCAAGGGCGACCACTACGCCGACGACTACGCCCAGTCCGTCGTCTTCCTGCCCGATGCCGACGAACGGGTGGCGCTGCTCACCGATGACCGGTTCTTCGTGCCGGGCTACGTCGGGGCGTACGGGTGGATCGGGCTGAACTTCCGCAGCGCTGACGTGGACTGGACCGAGGTAGGTGAGCTGGTCGAGATGTCCTACCGCAACACCGCCCCGAAGCGGCTCCTCAAAATTATCGGGTCCTCGGAGTAGTTCGCTCCGCACCCGAGTTCCGTTCTCGGGTGAGCAGGCAACTTGTCGGGTCCGGTCGCCAGCAGCCTGGCGAGCGTCACGCATCGGCGACAGTGCCGCCGGCGCGCCAGTAGACCCCGTCGCGGCGCTCGAGGAACTCGTTCTCGACGAGGTAGCGCCGAAGGGCGGCGTAGTCGTCGTGGTAGCGGCGCAGCATCGTGTTGACCTCCGCCTCGGGATAGCGTTGTCCGATCTGGAAGTCCTGGGCGATGTGGTCCAGGACGACGAGCCGCTTGCCCAGCTTGGTCGGGATGCTCGCGAGCCGGCCGTCGGCACCGAGGAAGGCGCGCAGGACCACGTCCTTGTGCTTGAGGGCATCGGCGAGGGCGGGTCGGTCCATGTGGCCCACCGTAGGTCGGTCAGTTGACGATTGCGCGAGATTTTGCCGGGGCGAACGCCTTTGCGAGCGGCCAGATGCCGAGGACGACGACCATCGGCAGGGCGAACCCGACGCGCAGCGACCCGGCGCCGACCAGGCCGGTGACGACGGCGCCGAGGAGTGCGCCGACGTAGTTGAACTGGTTGAACCGGGCGATGACGGCATCGACCCGACGGCGGCGTTCGTCGGGGTCGCTCGTTGCTCCACCCGCGATCGAGGCGGCGGCGGAGAACGACAACGGGGCCACGACGCCGGCCCCGAGACCGAGCAGGGTGAAACCGCCGACGGCGACCGCCGTCGTCGGGGCGAAGACGATGACCGCCAGGGCGGCCGCGGCGACGAGAGAACCGGCTCGCAGTGGGGTGACGACGCCGAACCTGGCCACCGCCCAGTCCCCGGCGAGCCGGGCGGCCAGGGTGGCGACGAGGTAGGGGAGAGTGGCGATGGCGACATCGGCCAAGGCGGTGCCGAACTCGTGGTGGAGGTAGACCGGTCCCCATGTCGAGGACGCCGTGTCGACCATGTAGAAGAGGACGAGGGCGATGCCGACGAGGACGATCCGGCGCCACGGCACGCCGGTCACCTCCACGCTGGTCGCCGCCTCGCCCCGGTCCCTCGCGAGCATCGGTGCGGCCATGGCGACGAGGGCGACCGCCGCGAGCGGGGCCACCGCTCCCGCCGGGCCGAGGTGCCCGGTGGCGAGGGCGAGCAGGGTCGCCACGATGCCGCCGGCCGTCCAGCAGCCGTGGAACGACGGCAGGATGGGGCGGCCGTAGCGGTGCTCGAGGGCGACGGCCTGCATGTTCCCGGCGGCGTCGACCATCCCCAGCCCCACGGCATACACCGCCCCGACACCGAGCGCGAGGGGCGCGGTGGGCAGCAGGGCGAACCCGGCCAGCCCGATCGTCAGCATCGCCAGGCCGGTACGCAGGGCGGTGGCGCTGTCGGCCCGCTGGGCGACCTGCTCGGCGACGACCGAGCCGACGCCGGCGAGGAGCACCACGCCGAGCAGGACGAGCGACAGCTCGCCGGAGCCGAACGAGAACCGGTCGGTGGTCTGGGGCAGGTGGGTGGTCAGGGTGATGAACAGCAGGCCCTGGACGAAGAAGGTCGCGGCGACGCCGATGCGCTCCCGCGTCGGGACGGCGACGACCGCGGCGGTGCTCACCCGGGCAAGACTAGATCCCCCGTTAGGCTCGCAGGCGTGCCAGAAGTCTCCGCCGCGCCGCTGCGGATCCGTCTCGACCTCGGCTACGACGGCACCGACTTCTCCGGCTGGGCCGAGCAGCCCGGCCGGCGCACGGTGGAGGGCGAGCTGTCATCAGCGCTGACCACCGTCCTGCGGGCATCGTCACCCGTGCGTCTGGTCGTCGCCGGTCGGACCGACGCCGGCGTCCACGCCCGCGGGCAGGTGTCGCATGCGGACGTCGACGCCTCGTCCTGGGCTCGCCTCCCCGGACGGTCGGACCGTATGCCGGAGCAGGCGGCGGTCTCCCGGCTGAACGGCGTACTGCCCGATGACGTCGTCGTCCGGGGGGTGACCGTCGCTCCGCAGGGGTTCGACGCCAGGTTCTCGGCACTGCGCCGCCGGTACCGGTACCGGATCTGCGACGAGCCCGGTCAGCTCGACCCGCTCCGTCGACGGGACACGGTGGTCCTGGGCGGCAGCCGACTCGACGTCGACGCCATGAACGAGGCGGCACGAGGCCTGTTGGGGCTGAACGACTTTGCGCCGTTCTGCAAGCGGCGGGAGGGTGCGACGACGATCCGGACGCTGCTCGACTTCCACTGGGAGCGGGTCGCGCCGGCAGTCATCGAGGGGACGGTCGTGGCCGACGCGTTCTGTCACTCGATGGTGCGTTCCCTCGTGGGGACGGTGGTGCCGGTGGGGGAGGGCAGAGCGCCCGTGACGTTCCCGGGAGAGGTGCTTCGGGGCGGCATACGGGATCCGCGGGTCAAGGTGATGCCAGCCCACGGCTTGTCGCTCGAGGAGGTCCTCTACCCCGCCGATGCCGACCTGGCTGCCCGGGCCGAGGAGGCCCGCTCCCGCCGATAACCGGGTGCGGGGGGTGAGGAGGCCCGCTCCCGCCGATAACCGGGTGCGGGGGGTGAGGGGCGTGCCGGACAATGGCTGCCCGTGGGCCATCTCGACATCAACAACGTGGGCTTCGTGCTGCCGGACGGGCGGCCGTTGCTCGATGAGGTGACCTTCCGGGTCGGCGAGGGTGCCAAGGTCGCGCTCATCGGACCCAACGGCACCGGCAAGACGACGCTCACCCGGATCATCAGCGGCGACCTCGTGGCTGCCGAGGGGGCGGTCACGCGGTCCGGCGGGCTGGGTGTCATGCGCCAGTTCATCGGGTCGATCCGCGACGACTCGACCGTCCGTGACCTGCTCGTCTCGGTGGCGCCGAGGCGGGTTCGGGATGCGGCGGCCGCGGTCGACCGGGCCGAGCTGGCCATGATGGAGCGGGATGCCGAGGCCGACCAGATGGCCTACGCGCAGGCTCTCGTCGACTGGGCCGATGTCGGCGGCTACGAGCACGAGACGCTCTGGGACGTCGTCACCGTGTCGGCCCTGGGGGTGCCGTACGAGCAAGCCCAGTGGCGGCCGGTGTCGACCCTGTCCGGTGGGGAGCAGAAGCGGCTCGTCCTCGAGGCGCTGCTCCGCGGGCCGGAGGAGGTGCTCGTCCTCGACGAGCCGGACAACTACCTCGACGTGCCGGCCAAGCGCTGGCTCGAGGAGCAGCTGCGCGAGTCGCCCAAGACAGTCCTGTTCATCAGCCACGACCGCGAGCTCCTCGCCCGGGTGGCGACGCGGGTGGCGACCCTGGAGCCGCGCTCGACGGGGAGCTCGGTGTGGGTCCACCCCGGTCCGTTCACGACGTACCAGGAGGCGCGCGAGGAGCGCAACGCCAAGCTCGAGGAACTGCGCCGGCGCTGGGACGAGGAGCACGCCAAGCTCAAGGCACTCGTCCTGATGTACCGCCAGAAGGCGTCCTACAACGCCGACATGTCCTCCCAGCTGCAGGCCGCCGTGACCCGGCTGCGCCGGTTCGAGGATGCCGGCCCACCCGAGGCGTTGCCGCTGCGGCAGAACGTCCGGATGCGGCTCACCGGCGGTCGGACCGCCAAGCGGGCGGTCGTCGTCGAGCAGCTCGAGCTCCAGACGTCTGCGGATCTGGGGGCTCCGACCCTCATCGACGCAGACGCAACGGTGCTCATGAAGCCCTTCGACGCCGAGCTGTGGTTCGGTGAGCGGATCGCCGTCCTCGGCAGCAACGGGTCCGGCAAGTCGCATTTCCTGCGGCTGCTCGCCTGCGGTGGCAGCGACCCGGACCGCGAACACCAGCCGGTGGGCGACGTGCGGCCGGCGCCGGTCCGGCATACCGGCGTATGCCGCCTCGGCTCGCGAGTCCGCCCGGGCTGGTTCGCCCAGACCCACGACCAGCCGGCCCTCCACGGGCGGACCCTTCTGGAGATCCTGCACCGCGGCGACGCGCACCGAGCCGGTCGGCCACGGGAGGAGGCGGCCAAGATCCTGGACCGCTACGGCCTGGCCCGCGCGAGCGAGCAGACCTTCGACAGCCTCTCCGGTGGCCAGCAGGCGAGGTTCCAGATCCTCCTGCTCGAGCTCTCCGGTGCGACCCTGCTGCTGCTCGACGAGCCGAGCGACAACCTCGACCTGCACTCGGCTGAGGCGCTCGAGGACGCCCTCGACGCGTTCGAGGGGACGGTCGTCGCCGTGACCCACGACCGGTGGTTCGCGCGGCAGTTCGACCGGTTTCTCGTGTTCGGCGCGGACGGTCGGGTCACGAGCAGCGACGAACCGATCTGGGACGAGACCCGGGTGCGGCGCGCTCGCTGAGGCTTGCGTCTGCGGATCTGGGGGCGCCGACCCCCGGATCCGCAGACGCAGGGGGCGAGGCGAAGGTAAAGGGGAGTTAAAGATTCCCGCTGCCTCTATCGTGCAGGCGGTTACGTCTCTAGCGTGCGAATAGCCCTCGTTCAGCAAAGGAGCTGTCCCATGCGTGCCCCTCGACGTCTCGTCGCCGCCCTTGTCGGCACGGCCGTCGCCGTCACCCCGGCGATCGCCTTCCTCCCGCAGGCTCAGGCCGCCACCACCTCGGTGACCGTCGCCGGATCGGTGCAGTCCGAGCTCGGCTGCCCTGCAGACTGGCAACCGGACTGTGCGGCAACGGATCTGGCCCAGGACGGCACCACATCGACGTGGAGCAAGGTGTTCGACGTCCCGGCAGGCAGCTACGAGTTCAAAGTCGCCGTCAACCACAGCTGGGACGAGAACTACGGCGCCGGCGGCGTCAACAACGGCCCCAACATCCCCCTGGTCCTCCAAGGCCCGGCCCAGGTCGAGTTCTCCTACGACGACCTGACCCATCAGGTCGGTCTCACCCCGCTCACCCTCGCCGGTCCCGCGACCTCGGCCGACACGGCATACGCGAAGGACTCGCTCCGCGCGCCGCTCACCAAGGAGCGCTACTACTTCCTCATGGCGGACCGGTTCGCCAACGGCGACACTGCCAACGACACCGGTGGCCTCACCGGCGGGCGCCTCGAGACCGGCTTCGACCCCACCGACAAGGGCTTCTACCACGGCGGCGACCTCAAGGGCGTGCTCGGCAAGCTCGACTACATCAAGGGCCTCGGCACGACCGCGATCTGGCTCACGCCGTCGTTCAAGAACCGGCCGGTCCAGGGCACGGGCGACAACGTCAGCGCCGGCTACCACGGCTACTGGATCACCGACTTCACCCAGATCGACCCGCACCTCGGCACCAACGCCGAGCTGAAGACGCTCATCGCGGCCGCGCACGCCAAGGGCATGAAGGTCTTCTTCGACATCGTCACCAACCACACCGCCGACGTCATCGACTACCGGCAGGGCGCCTACGGCTACATCGACAAGGCGACCAGCCCCTACAAGGACGCGGACGGCACCGTCTTCGACGATGCGGCATACGCCGACAAGCCCGGCTTCCCGGCCATGGACCCCGCGACGTCGTTCCCGTACACGCCCTACTACCACTCGGCCGCCGACGCGACGGTCAAGGTCCCGGCCTGGCTCAACGACATCACGAACTACCACAACCGCGGTGACAGCACGTATGCCGGTGAGTCGGCCACGTACGGCGACTTCAGCGGCCTGGACGACCTGTTCACCGAGAAACTGTCGGTCGAGCAGGGCATGGAGTCGATCTACAAGTCCTGGGTCGACTTCGGCGTCGACGGCTTCCGGATCGACACCGTCAAGCACGTCAACATGGAGTTCTGGCAGAAGTTCAACCCGGCCATGCTCACCGAGGCGGCCAAGATCGGGAACCCGGACTTCTTCATGTTCGGCGAGGTCTACGACGCCCGTCCGTCGTTCATGAGCCAGTACACGACGACCGGCAAGCTGCCTGCGACGCTCGACTTCGGCTTCCAGGCCCAGGCGGTCAACTGGGCCCAGGGCAAGACCGGGACCGACTTGCGCGACCTGTATGCCGACGACAACTACTACACCGACACCGACTCCAACGCCTATGAGCTGCCGACCTTCCTCGGCAACCACGACATGGGCCGCGTCGCGATGATGCTGCAGGGGTCGAGCACCGGCGACGCCGACCTGATGGCCAAGGTCAAGCTGGCCGACGACCTCATGTACCTGACCCGCGGCCAGCCGATCACCTACTACGGCGACGAACAGGGCTTCATCGGCGCGGGAGGTGACAAGGACGCACGCGAGGACATGTTCGCGACCCAGACGGCACAGTATGCCGGGGAGAAGGTTCTCGGCGGACCCTCCGGTTCGCTGGCCCGGTACAACACCAATGCTCCTCTGTACCAACACATCTCGGCCCTCGCCAAGCTGCGCGCCGCCAACCCGGCGCTCGCCGACGGCGCCCAGATCCACCGCTATGCGAGCAGCACTGCGGGCGTCTTCGCGTTCTCCCGGATCGACAAGGGCAAGCGGACCGAGTACGTCGTGGCCCTCAACAACGCGACGACCGCCAAGTCGGCCACCTTCGCGACGTACGGGCACAACCAGAAGTTCGCCCCGATCTACGGCGCGACCACGGCGGTGAAGTCGGCCAAGGACGGCCGGCTGACCGTCACCGTCCCGGCCCAGTCGGTCGAGGTGTTCAAGGCGACCAGCCCGATGGACAAGCCGAAGTCGGCTCCCGCGGTCTACCTCACCAGCCCCAGCGCAGGCGACGTGGTCGGCGGCCGGGCCGCGATCACGGCGGCCATCCCGGCCAACACCTTCGCCCAGGTGAGCTTCCTCGTCCGCCCGGTCGGCACGACGGCCTGGACGCCGCTCGGCACCGACGACAACGCGCCGTACGGCGTCTACCAGGACGTCACGGCATACCCGAAGGGCACGCTGCTGGAGTACCGCGCGGTCGCCAAGGACAGTGCTGGGCACGTCTCGGCGACCTCGACGTACGGGATCGTCGGCGACCCCAAGCCGGCGGGTGGCTCGACCGGCGGAGTCGGCCCGGTCACTCAGCCGGACAACGTCTCGGTCCCCGGTGACCACAACTCGGAGATGGGCTGCGCGGCCGACTGGGCGCCAGACTGCCCACAGGCGCAGCTGACCCTCGACCCCAAGGACAAGATCTGGAAGGGGACGTACGGGACGATCCCGGCCGGCAACTTCGCCTACAAGGCGGCGATCAACAAGTCGTGGGACGAGAACTACGGAGAGAACGCGGTGAAGAACGGCAGCAACATCTCCTACGTCGCGCCCGGCGGCAACGTGACGTTCTACTACGACCACGCCACGCACTGGGTGACCAGCGACGCCCAGGGCCCGATCTTCACCGCGCCGGGCACCTTCCAGGCCGCCCTCGGCTGCCCCGGCGACTGGCAGCCGGACTGCATGCAGCCTTGGCTGGAGGACCCGAACGGCGACGGCGTCTTCACCTGGAGCAGTGACCGGATCCCGGCGGGCACCTACCAGTTCAAGGTGGCCCAGAACCTGTCCTGGGACGTCAGCTACGGTGACGGCGGGGTGGCCGGCGGTGCCAACATGAGCTTCACGGTCCCCAGCGACGGAACGGTGGTCACCATCTCCTTCGACAGCACCACCCACGTGACGACGGTCCAGACCTCGCGCAAGGGCGCCGTGCCCGACCTGACCAAGGCGCGCGCCATCTGGGTCACCGCCGACACGATCGCCGTCCCCGCGGCGATGGTGCCCGCGGGCACCGACCCGGCGCTCACCAAGTGGGACCTCGCCTGGTCGGCCACCGGCGGCCTCGCCGTCGACGCCGAGGCGGTCACCGGCGGGTCGAGCGCGTCACTCTCGTATGCCGGCCCCGTCCCGGCCGCGCTCGTGACAGCACACCCTGAGCTCGCGGGCTACGTCGCCCTCACCCTGAGCAGGAAGACCGTCACACAGGTCCCCGACATCGTCAAGGGTCAGCTCGCCGTCGGGGTCTTCGACACGACGCACCGGCTGCTCGACGCGACCGGCGTCCAGATCCCGTACGTCCTGGACGACCTGTATGCCGCCCGCGCGAGCAAGCAGACCTACGGGGTCACCTTCTCGGGCAACCGGCCGGCTTACCGGCTCTGGGCCCCGACCGCTCAGCAGGTCGACCTGCTGACCTGGCCGGCCGGCTCGGTGGCCGACGCGCCGGTGAGCAGCGCCCGGCGCACCGCGATGCAGCGCCAGTCGGACGGGTCGTGGACGGCGTCTACAGGGGTCAAGGGTGACCGCTACCTCTTCGACATCAGCGTCTATGCCCCGACGACCGGCAAGGTCGAGCACAACGTCGTCACCGACCCGTACTCCGTTGCGCTGACGCTGAACTCGACGAAGTCAGTGGCCGTCGACCTGGCCGACCGGGCCTACCAGCCGGCCGCCTGGCGCTCGACGCCGTCACCGGCTCTCAAGCAGTCGGTGGACTCGACGATCTACGAGCTGCACGTCCGCGACTTCTCGATCAACGACACCACCGTGCCGGCCGCGCACCGCGGAACGTACCTCGCGTTCGCCGACAACGGGGACGGCACCAAACACCTGCGGGCGCTGGCGTCCGCCGGGCTCAACACCGTCCACCTGCTGCCGACGTTCGACATCGCGACGATCGAGGAGGACCGCGCCAAGCAGTCGACGCCGGCCTCGGCGGGTTGTCCGGACCTGTCGACGTTGCCGCCGGACAGCGACCAGCAGCAGGCGTGCGTCAACGGCATACGAGCGACCGACGGCTTCAACTGGGGCTACGACCCGTTCCACTGGCTGGCGCCGGAGGGCTCGTACGCGTCGACCGCGGCCGCAGCCGACGGCGGCTCCCGGGTTGCGGAGTTCCGGACCATGGTCGGGGCGCTGCACCAGGACGGGCTGCGGGTCGTTCTCGACCAGGTGTTCAACCACACGCCCGCCTCCGGTGAGGCGCCGACGTCGGTCCTCGATCAGGTGGTCCCGGGCTACTACCAGCGGCTGGACAAGACCGGCGCGGTATACACCTCGACCTGCTGCCAGAACGTCGCGACCGAGCACGCCATGGCCCAGAAGGTCATGGTCGACGCGGTCGTGACGTGGGCCCGGGACTACAAGGTCGACGGCTTCCGCTTCGACCTGATGGGCCATGCGAGCAAGGCCAACCTGCTCGCCGTGCGGTCGGCCCTCGACGCGCTCACTCTGGGCAAGGACGGCGTAGACGGGAAGGCGATCTACCTCTATGGCGAGGGCTGGAACTTCGGCGAGGTGGCCGACAACGCCCTGTTCACCCAGGCCAGCCAGGGCAACCTCGGCGGGACGGGCATCGGCACCTTCAGCGACCGGCTC
Source organism: Intrasporangiaceae bacterium (assembly GCA_021324575.1). Lineage (GTDB taxonomy): Bacteria > Actinomycetota > Actinomycetes > Actinomycetales > Dermatophilaceae > Nostocoides. Next base: position 11,826 of record JAJPIW010000029.1, read on the forward strand.
CGCGACGCGGTTCGTGGTGGTGGCCCGTTCGACGACGACCCGCGCAGGCAGGGCTTCGGTTCGGGTGAGGCGACCGACCCCAACGGTGCGGCGGTCAACGCCGGCGCCGACGCCTCGCTGAAGCACGACACCGACCTGGTCCAGCTCGGGCTCGCGGGGAACCTGCGGGCGTTCACCTTCACGGACACCGAGGGTGCGACCGTGCGCGGCGACCAGGTGGACTACAACGGCGTGCCGGCGGGTTACGCCGACCAGCCTGCCGAGGTGGTCAGCTACGTCGACGCCCACGACAACGAGACGCTCTTCGACAGCCTGACCTACAAGCTGCCGGTGGCGACGTCGATGGCCGACCGGGTCCGGATGAACACCCTGTCACTGGCCACGACCGCACTCGCCCAGACCCCGTCGTTCTGGCACGCCGGGGCCGACCTGCTCCGCTCGAAGTCGTTGGACCGCAACAGCTATGACAGCAGCGACTGGTTCAACACGTTGTCCTGGACGGGCGCCGACAACGGCTTCGGCCACGGGCTTCCCCTCCAGGGCGACAACTCGGCGAAGTGGCCGTACATGAAGCCGCTCCTCGCCAACGCGGCCCTCAAGCCGTCGGCGGCCGACGTCCAGCAGGCATCCGCGGTGGCCCAGGACCTGCTCCGGCTGAGGTTCTCCACGCCGCTGTTCCGGCTCGGCTCCGCCGACGCGATCAAGGCCAAGGTGAGCTTCCCGGCCAGTGGTGGCGCGCAGGCCCACCCCGGCGTGATCGTCATGCGGATCGATGACACGCAGGGCACGGACGCGGACCCGACGCTCAAGGGCGTCGTCGTCGTGTTCAACGCAACCCCCGACGCGGTCAGCCAGGTCGTCCCCGGCATGGCCGGCCAGGCGGCCACCCTGTCACCGGTCCAGACCGGCGGCGCGGACCCGGTCGTCAAGGCCTCGACCTGGGACTCGGCCACCGGAACCGCGAGCGTGCCGGCCCGCACCGTGGCGGTGTTCGTCCAGCGGTGAGCGGGTTCGGGCGCGCCCGCCGACCCTTGCGTCTGCGGATCTGAGGGCCCTGACCCGCAGATCCGCAGACGCTAGCGCCAGCCCGGTGATCTCCGCGTGAAGCGCACCCGGTCGCCGGGGCGAACCTGGGCCAGCCGGTCGGTGTCGGCGTCGACGACCACGCCGATGACCGGGTAGCCGCCGGTCGTCGGATGGTCGGCGAGGAAGACGATGGGCTGCCCGGACGGCGGCACCTGAACGGCCCCGCGGACGATGCCCTCGCTGGGAAGTTCGACGTGTCGGGTGCGGACGAGGTCCGGTCCGGCCAGCCGGATCCCGACCCGGTCGAGATCGCTGGTGACCGTCCACGCCGTGTGGGTCAGCCGGTCCACCGAGGCGGCATCGAACCAGTCCGTCCGCGGCCCGAGCACGAGGGCGACGACCACCTCCGGATCGGCCCACCGGCCCCGGTCGCTCGCGTCCGGGACGTCCCGGTCGTATGCCGGTGCCGCTCCGACCCGGAGCACGTCACCGGCGACGAGGGGCGACGGACCGAGGCCGGCGGTGGGGGAGGAGCCGCAGCTGCCGAAGAGCCGCGGCGCCTCGATGCCGCCCCCGACGGCCAGGTAGCAGCGCAGACCGCGGACCGGCTCACCCAGGGACAGCCGGTCGCCGGCTGCGAGACGGACGACGGGTCCGTCGACGGGCGAGCCGTTGACCCTGGCCGGCGCCGGGGCACCGGTCACCGCGACCGTGGCGGGCACCGTCGCCTCCAGCTCCACTCCGCCGAGCAGGCACTCCAGCCCGGCTGCGCTGTCCGGGTTGCCGACCAGCCGGTTGGCCAGCCGAAGCGCCACCCGGTCGCAGGCGCCGCCGGTCGTCACGCCGACGTCGGCGTGACCGGGGCGCCCGAGGTCCTGGATCGTCGTCTGCAGCCCGGGTCGCCGGACGGCGAGCCCGGTCATCGCGGCACCTCGACGAACCGCACCCGACGCCCAGGCACGAGCAGCGCCGGTGGCTCTCGCTCGGCGTCCCACACGGCCACGCCGGTCGAGCCGATGAGCTGCCAGCCTCCGGCCGACGCGTGCGGATAGACACCCGTGTAGGGCCCGGCCAGGCCGACCGACCCGGCGGGGACCCGCGTGCGTGGGGTCGACCGGCGGGGCACGTCGAGCCCGCCCTCATCCGCCACGAGATAGCCGAACCCCGGTGCGAAACCGGCGAACTCGACCGTCCACAGCTGTCCCGTATGCCGCGCGACGACCTCGCGGACACCGACGCCGAGGTGGCCGGCCAGGTCCGCGAGGTCGGGCCCGTCGTAGAGGACCGGGATCGTCAGGAGGCCCTGCTCGGCGTCCCGCGGGCCACCGGCCGGCCTGTCGAGCGGCTGGGACCGGAGCCGGTCGGCGAGCCGCTGAAGCGAGACGCCGGAGTAGGCCCGGACGAGGACGGTGACCGCGGCGGGCACCACCTCCGCCACACCGTCGGGTGGCTCAGCGGCCAGGGACGCAGCCACCGCTCGGCGGTCCGCTGCGCTGTCGAGCTCGACGAGGATCGCGTGGTCACCGACGGGGAGCAGGCGCACGACGACCCGGCCTCAGGACGCGCTGAAGGCGCGCAGCTCGACGCCGGCCCCGGTGAGCCGGTCCCTCACAGCGCGGGCGAGGGAGACCGCCCCGGGAGAGTCGCCGTGGACGCAGATCGACTCGGCCTCGACGGACAGGTCGGTGCCGTCCGCGGCCAGCAGCCGACCCTCGGTGACGAGGCGGAGGACACGCGACGCGACGGCGGCGGGGTCGGTGATCAGCGCGCCGGGCTGGTCGCGGGGGACCAGGGTGCCGTCGGCGGCATACGCCCGGTCGGCGAAGGCCTCGCGGACGACGGGGAGTCCGGCAGCGGCTGCGGTATTGAGCAGGACCGAGCCCGGCAGACCGAGGACAGCCAGGCTCGAGTCGTAGTCGCGGACCGCCCGGACAACCGCATCGGCCTGCGCGGCATGGTGGACGACCGCGTTGTAGAGCGCCCCGTGTGGCTTGAGGTAGCGGACCCGGTCGCCCGCCACCCGCGCGAGCCCGTCCAGGGCGGACAGCTGGTAGAGCACGTCGGCGTGCAGATCCCCAGGTGCGATGTCGATGAACCGCCGGCCGAAGCCGGCCAGGTCGCGGTAGCCGACCTGGGCACCGATCGCCACTCCGTTGCCCACGGCGCTGCGGCAGGTCGCCAGCAGGGTCCGCGGGTCGCCGGCGTGGAAGCCGCAGGCCACGTTGGCCGAGGTGAGCAGCGGCATCAGCCCGTCGTCGTCGCCCAGCGTCCAGCGCCCGAACGACTCGCCGACGTCGGCGTTGAGATCGACCCGAGCGACCGGCATACGGGGGCTACTGCTTCTCGGGGCGGCCGCCGACGTCGGCCGGCACCCCGTCGACGGCGGCGCCGAACTCGGGGGAGTACTTCTGGTTGTGGCGGAAGGTGTCGATGAACTTCTGGAGTCGCGGGTCGCCGGGCGAGTCGACCTTGAGCTGGTAGCCCCAGGAGCTGATGACGATCGGGCTGGAGAGGTCATTACTCGCCCATGGGGTGAGGTCGACGAAGCGGTTGGAGCTGCCCGAGGACTCCTTGATCTCGGTCTGCTTGAGGACGAGCGCGGTGAGGGTCGCGAGGTCGGTGGCCGGCAGGTCGGGGCGGTAGGTGATCCACACGGCGCCGTGCTCGAGGTTGTGCACCGCACGCTCGGTCGGGACCGGCGTGGTGTAGATCCCGGCGTTCATCCAGGTCGCGTTGTGCGGGCCGCCGACGGGCGGCACGACCGAGTAGGTGACGGGTCCGTCGACGTGGTCGTGGCCGAGGGTTCCCGCCACCGGCGTGCCGGCTCCCGGGTAGCCGGCGGTGTTGTAGGCGACGACGCCGTCGATGCCGGTCGTGTTGGCCACGGTGTCGACCTTGGGCTGGACGGTCGTGTCGCCTGTCACGGCCGCCGGCACGACCTGGGCCGTGGACGCGGAGCTCTTCTTGTCGGTCGTGATCGCGAAGACGATGGCCACGACGATCGCGACGATGAGCACGGCGGCGCCGCCGGCAATGAGCATCGTGCGCTGGCGCTGCTTGGCCGCCTGCTGCTTGGCCAGGGCCTCGAGGCGGGCCCGCCGCTCGGCATCGACCCGGCTGTTCTTCTTCTTCGTCGCCACGGACACACCGTATGTGACGCACTCACGGTCCGCGGCGCGCGGTCGCGTCCGGGTGGCGTTCGTCCCGCAGGGCGGGACGGTAGAACCAGAAGCCGACGACGCTGACCAGGCCGGCGGTCACCATGGCGGTCTGGGTCGTCGTGGCCTGCGCGAGCAGCCCGAGCAGTGGGCTGACGAGGGCACTGCCGACGAACATGACCATCGAGTTCATCGACAGGACGGTCGACCGGTTCGTGGCGTCGGCCTCCCGGTGGAGCAGGGTCAGGTGCATCGGCCCACCCGCTCCGTGCACGGCATACGTGAGCAGGTATGCCGTGATGAGACCGGCCGGTCCGGTCGCCAGGCCCATGGCGGCGGCGCCGAGTCCGTTGAGGATCCGGCACCAGATGGCGGCCCGCGCGACGCCGATGCGCGCACTGACCCGGGCGACGAGAGCGGCGCCGAGCGCGGACATCGCCCATGCGGCTGCGGCAGCCGGACCCATGACCTCGCCGGCTCGCGACTCGCTGCCGAAGAGCTCTGCGAGCCGGATCGGCTGGAAGGTCTCGAAGACCGTCATGGCCGTGACCCAGAAGAGCTCGACGGTGACCAAGCCCGCGAGGATCCGGTTGTGGCGCAAGAGGTTCAGACCGCTGCCGATGACGCGCGGGACCTGCCGGACCGAATCGGAGAGCTGTCGCTCGGCTGCACCGGGCGCCGACCCCTGTCGGTGCTCGCGCAGCAGTACTGCGGTCAGCCCGAGGTGGACGACGTTGAGGCCGACGAAGGCCATGAGCGGCAGCTCCAGGGCGCTCCGCGAGGCGAAGGGGTGCCACGCCACGAGGAGGCCGGAGCCGACCGCCCCGACACCGATCGCCCCGGAGAGGACCGCGCTCTGGACCGAGAGCGTGGGCGCCACCTCGGCGCCGGGATCGGTCGCGTGGACCGTGTCGACGAACCAGGCGTCCATCGGCCCGGAGTCCAGCGCCCGGTAGACACCCATCGCCATGGCCGCCACGACGAAGCCCCAGAAGGTGTGCGCCCGCAGGTAGAGCAACCCGACGACCACGTTGACCACCCCCGCGACGAGCAGGACCGGGCGGCGTCCCACGGCGTCGGCGAACCCGCTCGTCGGCAGCTCGAGGAGGAACACGACGATCCCGGAGAACGCGGCATACGACGTGGCCTGCCCGACCGAGAGCCCGCGTTCGAGGGCGAGGAGGGTGAACAGCCCGATGACCAGACCGACGGGGAACCAGCGGGTGACAGTGAGAGTGAGGTAGACCCGACGGGCGGCGGCGGGGGAGAGCGGGCCGGTCATCCGCGCGGGGGCCGGTCCAGGTCGATCGGGTACATGACGGTCCAGACCGAGACCCGTCGGGCGGCCGGGTTGCCCTGTCCCACCCGGCGATACCGCTTGACGACCTCGTCGATCTCGGCATACATGGCGACGACCTGCTCGGCCGTGGCGACGACGGCGTCGTCGTTGACGCCGAGTGCGTCGCGCCACGCGAGCGGCCAGGCTGCCTCCACGTCCAGCCACCGCTCCGAGCGCTCGCCGAGGTGCCGGACGTAGTCGCGGCTGAGCCAGTTGAGGGCGGTCTCGGCATCCTCGTCGCCGGCCATGTCGCTCATCGCGTACTGGTGCGTCCTGCTCGAAGGCCGCCACAGCCGGCGCTTGCCCTCGCCCTGACCGGTGTCCTCGACGAGGCCGACCGACTCCAGCTTGCGCAGGTGGTAGGAGGTGGCGCCGGAGTTGGTCCCGAGGTCGGCGGCCAGCTCGGTCGCGGTCGCCGTGCCGCGGTTGCGGAGGCGTCCGTGCAGCCGCGAGCGCAGCGGATGGGCGAGGACCTTCAGGGCGGCGGCGTCGAGCCGCAGGCCCTCGGCAGGCTGTTCGTCGGGGGGCATGTGTGCACGATACCTTTGCACAGTCTGTTTGCATAACTATCGTGCAGGCGGCGACAATCAGGCTGTTTGCGCAGGTCAGCTGCCGTATGCCGGGCTCTTGCGACCGATTTGGGCCCTTCCCTTCGGGCCCGTAAACTTGAGGACTGTTGTGCCGCGCGCCCCAACGACCACCAAGACGACTTCGGGCGAGAGTCACCCGCCCGCACGTCTGCCCTCCGCAGGCCCGAGCGCTGACGGCATACGACAAGCTCTGCAACAACCCCGACAAACGTAAGGCAACTTTCGTGCGTACCTACACCCCCAAGGCGGCTGAGATCACCCGCCAGTGGCACGTGATCGACGCGACCGACGTCGTGCTCGGCCGCCTCGCCAGCCAGGCAGCCGTGCTGCTGCGTGGCAAGCACAAGACGACGTTCGCGCCGCACGTCGACACCGGCGACTTCGTCATCATCATCAACGCCGACAAGGTCGTCCTGACCGGCAACAAGGCGCTGCAGAAGAAGGCCTACAGCCACTCCGGCTTCCCGGGCGGTCTGCGCGCGGTCTCCTACACCGAGCTGCTCGACAAGAACCCGGCCAAGGCCGTCGAGAAGGCGATCCGGGGCATGATCCCCAGGAACTCCCTCGGCCGTCAGCAGCTGTCCAAGCTCAAGGTCTACGCCAGCAGCGAGCACCCGCACGCGGCCCAGCAGCCCCAGCCCTTCCAGATCACCCAGGTGGCCCAGTGATGTCCGACAACACCGACTTCGAGATCGACGGCGACGACGTCGAGCTGACCGAGTACACCAGCGAGTCCGAGGGCCCCGTCGACGGTGAGCCCGCCCGGCGCCCGACCGCCTCGGCCCCCGGCGCAGCCACCGGCCGGCGCAAGCAGGCCATCGCCCGCGTCCGGATCGTCCCGGGCACCGGCGAGTGGACGATCAACGGCCGCACCCTTGAGGGCTACTTCCCCAACAAGGTGCACCAGCAGATCGTCGCCGAGCCGCTGGCCATCCTGGAGCTGGACGGCGCCTACGACGTGCTCGTCCGGGTCCACGGCGGTGGACCCTCCGGCCAGGCCGGTGCGGTCCGCCTCGGCATCGCCCGCTCGCTCAACGGGATCGACGAGGAGCTGAACCGCCCGGCGCTGAAGAAGGCCGGCTTCCTCACCCGTGACGCCCGCGTCCCCGAGCGCAAGAAGGCCGGTCTCAAGAAGGCCCGCAAGGCCCCGCAGTACAGCAAGCGCTGATCCATCCCGTATGCCGTTCACGCGGCATACGGCCCGAAGGGCCCCCGGCCACCTGGTCGGGGGCCCTTCGGCCTTGGTGCGGAGTCCGGATCGGCCGCCGAGGACCCCGGCGCCGAGTCAGGCGTATCGTCTCCGACGACTCCCGAGCGGTCCGATCTCCCGGCACCGCCTCAGGCACCACGACGGAAGGTCCCCCCAACTTCATGGCTCGTCTCTTCGGCACCGACGGCGTACGCGGTCTGGCCAACGTCGACATCACCGCAGAGCTTGCGCTCAACCTCTCGGTTGCCGCAGCCCACGTCCTCGGCGGCCCCGCCCGCGCCGCCGGTCGCAAGCCCAAGGCCGTCGTCGGCCGCGACCCCCGCGCGTCGGGCGAGTTCCTCTCCGCCGCCGTGGTCGCTGGCCTGGCCTCGGCCGGGGTCGATGTGCATGACGTCGGGGTGCTGCCCACCCCGGCGGTCGCCTTCCTCACGGCCGACATGGACGCTCACTTCGGGGTCATGCTCTCGGCCTCGCACAACGCGATGCCCGACAACGGGATCAAGTTCTTCGCCGCGGGTGGCCACAAGCTGCCCGATGTCGTCGAGGACCAGATCGCCGCGGCCATGGGCCAGCAGTGGGAGCGACCGGTCGGCGCCGAGGTGGGCCGGGTGCTGACCAACCGGGCCGGTCAGGCCCGCTACGTCGCGCACCTGCTCGCTGCGCTCCCCAACCGGCTGGACGGGCTCAAGGTCGTCATCGACGGCGCCCACGGGGCGGCCAGTGCCGTGTCGCCGGAGGTGTTCCGCCTGGCCGGCGCCGACGTCGTCGAGATCGGGGCCGAGCCGGACGGGCTCAACATCAACGACGGCTACGGCTCGACCCACCTGGACCACCTCAAGGCCGCCGTCGTGGCCAAGGGCGCCGACCTCGGGATCGCCCACGACGGTGACGCCGACCGCTGCCTGGCCGTCGATGCCCAGGGCGTGGAGATCGACGGCGACCAGATCATGGGCATCCTCGCGGTCGCCATGAAGGAGCGCGGCGTGCTGGCCGACGACACCCTCGTGGCGACGGTCATGAGCAACCTGGGGCTCCTGCAGGCGATGGAGCGCGAGGGGATCACGGTCAAGCAGACCGGTGTCGGCGACCGCTACGTGCTCGAGGAGCTGCGCCGCTCCGGGCACTCCCTCGGCGGCGAGCAGTCCGGCCACGTCATCATGCTCGACCACGGGACCACCGGTGACGGCGTCCTCACCGGCCTCATGCTCGCGGCCCGGGTCAAGGAGACCGGCCGCAGCCTGGCCGACCTCGGCACCGTCATGACCCGCCTCCCGCAGGTCCTCGTCAACGTCCGGGGCGTCGACCGCGGACGCGTCGACTCCGACCCCGAGGTCCAGTCCGCGGTGGCCGCCGAGGAGTCCGCCCTCGCCGGCTCGGGTCGGATCCTCCTGCGCAAGTCCGGGACCGAGCCGCTCGTCCGAGTCATGGTCGAGGCGGCCACCCACGACGACGCCCAGGCTGTGGCCGACCGGCTGGTCGGCGTGGTCCGCGAGCGCCTCACCCTCTGACCCGACGCAGCGGCGGTCGCCGTCTCCCCGGCATACCAGCCCGTATGCCGGGTGGTTCCGGGAACGGCCCGGTCACCGTCCGCGCAGGCCGTCGGCGATGATCCGCGCCGCTCCCTCGATGTCGGACTCTGCGCCGCCGCCGAACCGCTCGGCGTTGGCGTGGTCGAGGACGACGGCGACGAAGGTGCGGGCCGCGGCTCGTCGGTCGCCGCGGTCGAGCGACACCGGGCTGGCCCCGTCGAGCACCGCCTCGGTCACGGCGACCAGGCCGGCGCGCAGGCTGCGCACGTGGTCGCCCACCTCGGGATGGGTCTGGACCTCTCGGAAGACCACGGTGCGCAGGACGAGGGACTGGTGCTGGTCGAGCCCGAGCTCGGCGTGCAGGGCGACGAGGGACGCGACGACGTCGCCGGGCACGACGACGGTGTCCACGCGGCACAACGGGCTGGCCGGCAGCCGCTCGGCGAGCAGGTCCCGCAGGACGTCGATCTTGGTCGGGAAGTGGTAGAAGAGCAGGCCCTTGGGTATCGCGGCCTCGCGAGCGATCGAGGAGGTGGCGGTGGCGTCGAACCCGTCCCGGGCGAACAGCTCGGTCGCCGCGTCGAGGATGCGTCGCCGGACGTCGGCGGCGTCCGGCGTCCGGCGACGACGCGTCAGAGGGCGTTCCATGGTGCCTTCGAGCCTACCGACGACGACGGCACCGGGAGGCTCCCCTGAGGTCCCGGTGCCGTCTCGGCAGTCCTCAGTGCTGGGGGATCGGGGTGCCCTGACCGAGGTTGCGGTGGGCCCTGTTCTCGATGGGCACCGCGAGCGCGCCCATGACGAGGGTCACGATGCCGACGATCCACGAGGTCCACGCCATCCCCGAGGTGTCCCTGAAGCCCATGACCCAGGGGGCGGCGATGAACAGCACGCCGAGGACGGCCACGACGACGTCGAGCCCGAGCATGCCGGGCATGGCCAGTGACCACAGGGCCACCACCGCGGTCACAAGGCCGAGCACGATGAGCGTCACGCTCGCCTTGTGGACCGTCGTCGTCCAGATCGGTGAGAGCAGCGCGTAGACGCCCGCGACGAGCGCCGCCCAGTCCTGCCAGCGAGTCCAAGCCTTCGTCATGTCAACCATCACCTTTTCGTGAGACATGACCCGTCGCTCCTGTAGGCGGATCAACATCACTCACTCTAGTCACTGACTGACCGACCGGTCAATAGACTGGATCTTGGCGATAGGCTCGGTGCACCCCCCACGATGAGGAGCACCCATGCCGCACGAGTCCGTGACCCAGACTCTCTACACCATTGCCGCGACGGCCAAGGGCGGACGCGAGGGCTCCGTCCGCAGTGAGGACGGGGTCGTCGACCTGCCGCTCGGCAAGCCCGGGTCCACGAGCAACCCCAAGGCCAACCCCGAGACGCTCTTCGCCAGCGGGTATGCCGCGTGCTTCAGCGGCGCGCTCGGCCTCGTCGCGCGCGCTGCCGGCGTCGACGCGTCGGAGTCGACGGTGACGGCCGACGTGACGTTCGGCAAGACCGACTCGGGCTTCGGGCTCGCAGTCGACCTGCTCGCCAAGATCCCCGGGGTCGACGCCGCGACCGCCCAGCAGCTGGCCGACTCGGCACACCAGGTCTGCCCGTACTCCAAGGCGACCCGCGGCAACATCGACGTGACGGTCACCGGCGAACCCGCCTGAGGCCCCCCACCCGCCCCACGTTTCCCGCCCCATCCGGGAAAGTCGTCTTCGCAAGGCATGTCAACCCTTGCGAAGACGGGGCTTCCCTTGTCAGGTCGGCGGGGGCGCGTCTGCTGACGCGCGCCGGGGCAGCAGCACCACCGTGAGCAGCACGATCGCGCCGCCCACCGCCATGGCCACGCGCATCGACAGGAGCGTCCCCACCAGCCCGCCGGCGAGCACGACGGCCGGCTGGCAGACCTGGCGGGTCACCGGCCAGGCGGTCATCACCCGCGCCAGGTAGCCGTCCTCGACGGCGAGCATCCGGGTCGTGGCGAAGGTCGGTTGAAGACACCCACCGCCGTGAGGAACGTGAACATGACGGCGAGGTAGAGGAGCACGCCGAGCGGTGCCGGTGGCAGCACGGCGAGCAGGATCACCCACGGCGTGCGGAGCACCCCGCTCACGAGGAGCACCCGCCGGCGTCCGAAGCGCTCGACGAGGCGTGGCGCCAGCCGGAGCCGAGAAGGCCACCAGCGCACATGAGGCCCAGGGTGAGGCCGAGCTGCCACGGCGCGAGCCCCAGCACGTCCAGCGCGTAGTAGGACTCGAGGGCGATCGCGATCCCGAGCCCGCAGCCGAATGTGATCCCGTTGACATACAGGGCGCGCAGCAGCGGCGAGCGCCAGAGGTGGACGAACCCGGCGCCGAGGTCGGCGAGCAGATGGGTCCGCGCGGGCGCGACGGGTTGTGGCTCCGGGGAGCGAAGCCGGGTCATGACGATCGCTGACCCCAGGAAGGAGACGGCGTCGACAGCCACCGTGAGGACCGGGCCCACGAGGCTGACGAGCGCGCCTCCGATCGGTGGTCCGACGCTCTGGCGGGACCACATGACCTGCTCCATCGCGCTGTTGGCGCGGTCCAGCCGGGACGTCCCGACGAGAGCCTTGAGGTTGGCGGCGCTCGCGGCGAGGAGGACCACGTTGGCCAGACCGGTGAGGATCTCGACAGTGACGAGCTGGGCGATCGTGAGGTGACCGAGGAGGGCCGCGAGGGGGACGCTCGCCAGCGCGCCGAAGGACCCCAGGTCCGCCATGACGAGCAGCGGTCGCTTGCGATGTCCTTCCCACCACGGTCCGAGGGGAGGGCGAGGACGCCGCCGACCATCGTCGGGATCGCGAAGAGCACCGTCATGACCGGGGGCGAGGGGTCGAGCAGGAGGACGGCGACGACGGGGATGGCCCCGTGACCGACCGCGCCACCCGCCATGCTCGTCGCGTATGCCGTGCGCAGCCGTCTCCGGTCGGCCTCGCGTTCGCCGTCGAGGACCCGGTCGAGGGTCGGTGCTGCGGACGGCGTCACCCGCTCCACCCTGCCAACGAGGGGTGTCAGGAGGAGGTAGGCACGACCGTGTCGCCGACCCGCAGCGGCCCCTCGCCGTCGGGGATGAGGTGGACCGCGAACCACGTCTTGCCGTCACGCTTGCGGTGCCGGGCCAGGGTGCGGATCGGCTCGTGTCCCCGGCCGAGCGACGCCGGGTCGACGGTCGTCATCACGCAGCGGTCGACACCCTTGGGCAACCGGAAGACCACGTCACCGATGGTCACGCCGGACCAGTCGTCCTCGGCGAACGGCTCGAGGTCGCCGTCGACGACGACGTTGGGTCGGAACCGGGTGATCGGCAGCGGGTCGGGCAGCGGCTCGCCACGCTCGGTCGCGGTCTCGGCGACCCAGTCGTTGAGCCGGCGCAGTGACACCTCGGACGCCAGGGTCAGCGGGTAGCCGTCGGCGAGACCCGTGTGGTCGCCCGGCCTGGAGTAGTCGGGGTTGAGGGCCCGGCGGGTCGGGTCGTCACACCAGACGAGGGTGACGTCGTGCCGACCGAGGGACTCCCGCACCCAGGCGGTGGCCTCGGCATCGGCTGGGACGGCGCGCAGCGGCTTGCCGTGCAGCGTGACCTCCACTGCCGGACCGCCAGGCTCATCGACGTGTAGTGACGTCAAAGCGACTGCAGCAGAAGGAGACTGGCTGAGGACGAGGGCGGAGCGCACGGTCGGGTCGGTCTCCGGGGTGTCGGCGACGATCGCGAAGAGGCGTGGCTCCTCGCGGGCGCTGAGCAGGTCCCCGTCGGCATCGACGACCATCCAGCGACGGTCACCGAGCAGACCGGCATACGTCACCCGCGCCGCCCGGACCGGACGGACGGCCGTGCTCTTGACCGGGTGGAGGAACAGGTCGACGACCCGTATGCCGCTCACAGCAGCCGGTCGAGCAGACCGGTGTCGACGTCGTAGAGGAAGCCGCCGACCGCGACCGTGTCGGGGATGAGCGGGTGGGCCCGGACGGCACGCACGTCCTCATGGAGTGCGGCGACCTGGTCGCGGATGACGTGGAAGCCCATCCAGGACGCGTCGACCCCGGCCGACTCGCCGATGACGGCGCGCAGCTCGGGCTCGGTGTTGAGGGTCATCGCGCACCGGGTGTGCGGGATGATCAGGATTCGCCGGACGCCGAGCAGGTGGACGCCGAGGACGAGCGCCTCCAGGCCGGCCGCCGTCACCCGGCCACCGGGGTTGCGGAAGATCTTGGCGTCGCCGGGGGAGAGGCCGAGCATCCCCAGCGGGTCGATCCGGCTGTCCATACAGGTGATGATGGCGACGCCGCGGTGGGCCACGCCGTCGAAGCCGCCCATGGTGAAGCGCGCGGCATACGACTGGTTGGCCGCGAGGAGGTCCTCGAAGGCGTGGTCGTCGGCGGTGTTCATGTCAGACCAGTCCTGGGCGTTTGGGGATGGAGAAGGCGACCGGTTTGGTCACCGCTGCGAAGAAGTCGTTGCCCTTGTCGTCGACGATGACGAAGGCCGGGAAGTCCTCGACCTCGATCTTCCAGACCGCCTCCATGCCGAGCTCGGGGTACTCCAGCACCTCGACGCTCTTGATGCAGTCCTGCGCCAGCCGGGCTGCCGGGCCGCCGATCGAGCCGAGGTAGAAGCCGCCGTGTGCACTGCACGCGTCGGTGACCTGCTGGCTCCGGTTGCCCTTGGCGAGCATGACCATCGAGCCGCCGGCTGCCTGGAACTGGTCGACGTAGGAGTCCATCCGCCCGGCCGTCGTCGGGCCGAACGAGCCGGAGGCCATGCCGGTCGGGGTCTTGGCCGGGCCGGCGTAGTAGACCGGGTGGTCCTTCAGGTATGCCGGCATCTCCTCACCCGCGTCGAGCCGCTCCTTGATCTTCGCGTGGGCGATGTCGCGAGCGACGACCAACGGACCGGTGAGCGACAGTCGGGTCTTGACGGGATGCTTGGCGAGCTCGGCGAGGATCTCGGGCATCGGTCGGTTGAGGTCGATCTCGACGACCCCGCCGCCACCCCCGGTCGATGAGGCGCCCACAGCCTCCTCGGACCCGTCGACCAGGTGCTGGGTCGTCACATCGGGCAGGAACCGGGCCGGGTCGGTCTCGAGCTGCTCGAGGAACACCCCTTGCGGGGTGATCTTGCCGAGTACCTGGCGGTCGGCCGAGCAGGACACCGCGATCGCGACCGGCAGCGAGGCGCCGTGCCGGGGGAGGCGGACGACCCGCACGTCGTGGCAGAAGTACTTGCCGCCGAACTGGGCGCCGATCCCGTTGCGCCGGGTGATCTCCAGGACCTCGGCCTCCAGGTCCAGGTCGCGGAAGCCGTGCCCGGTCGCGGGGTCACCGGCCGTCGGCAGGTGGTCGAGGAACTTGGCGCTGGCGTACTTGGCGGTCTTCAGGGCGTACTCCGCGCTCGTCCCGCCGATCACGACGGCGAGGTGGTACGGGGGGCAGGCGGCCGTCCCGAGCGAGCGGATCTTCTCGTCGAGGAAGCGGGTCATGGCGGCCGGGTTGAGGATCGCCTTGGTCTCCTGGAAGAGGTAGGACTTGTTGGCGCTCCCGCCGCCCTTGGCCATGAACAGGAAGTCGTATGCCGTCTCGTGGCCTCGTGAGGTGTCGGAGTACAGGTCCATCTGGGCGGGCAGGTTCGAGCCGGTGTTGCGCTCCTCCCACATGGTGACCGGCGCCATCTGGGAGTAGCGCAGGTTGAGCCGGGTGTAGGCGTCGAAGACTCCCCGGGCCAGTGCCCGCTCGTCGTCGCCGTCGGTCAGCACGTGCTGGCCGCGCTTGCCGACGATGATGGCCGTGCCGGTGTCCTGACACATCGGCAGGACCCCGCCGGAGGCGATGTTGGCGTTCTTGAGCAGGTCGAGCGCGACGAACTTGTCGTTGTTGCTGGCCTCGGGGTCATCCAGGATGGTGCGCAGCTGGGCCAGGTGCGCGGGACGCAGGTAGTGCGCGATGTCGTGCATCGCGGTCTCGGTCAGGGTCCGCAGCGCCTCCGGGTCGACCTCGAGGAACGTCCGGCCCCCGGGCCCCTCGACCGTGCGCACCCCCTCCGTGGTCAGGAGGCGCCAGGGGACCTGGTCGGTGCCGTTGCCCCCCGCTCCGGGCAGCACGTGTTCGAAGGCGAAGTCCGCCATGGGTGGGGCGCTCCTTGTCGATGCTCGGGACTACAGCTCGTCGGCCGTCGGCGCATAGGCACCGGCGTGGCCCACCGTGATTCCCGAGCAGGCCAGGCCGCGCTCGATGGCCGGCTGGACGTCCTCCAGTCTCGCCCCGGCCAGTCGCGCACGTGCACCCGGGTCGCCGAGCAGCCCGGCGCCGAGCAGGCCCGAGATGAGGCCGGCCATGAACGAGTCGCCGGCGCCGACGGTGTCGACGACCTGGAGGGCGCGCGTCGGCAGCGAGCCGGTCTCACCGGTGGCGGCCGCCCGGAAGCTGACGCCGTGCGCCCCGAGCGTGACCACGGCCAGTCCGGCCCCGAGCTCGCACCAGCGCTCCAAGACCTCGCTCGTCGACTGACCGGCATACAGGAAGTCCAGGTCGTCACTGCTGGCCTTGACGACGTCGGAGAGGGCGATGATCTCCTCCATCCGCGGCCGGACCTGGTCCACCGAGCCCATGATCGTCGGGCGAACATTGGGGTCGTAGCTCACGGTCCCCTGCTCGCGGACGGCGCGCAGGGCGTCCAGGACGTTGACCTGACCCGGCTCGAGCATCGCGCCGATTGAGCCGGTGTGGACGTGGCCGGTGTCGGCGGCGAGAGGGACCTCGGGGAGGTTCCAGTGCAGGTCGAAGGTGTATGCCGCGGCGCCGGTCTCGTCGAGGTCGGCCAGCGCCGTGGAGGTCGGGTCGGCGGTGTGGCTCGTCGGGAGGAGGTGGACGCCGCGCTCGGTGAGGAACTGCTCGATCCGCTCACCGTGCGGGTCATCGCCGATCGTCGTCGCGAAGTCGACGACGTGCCCGAGCCGCGCGACGCCGGCCGCCACGTTCAGGGGGCTGCCGCCGACGTGTTCGTCGACGTTGCCGTAGGGGTCACGGACGATGTCGATGAGGGCCTCGCCGATGACGACGGTTCGGGCGGTCATGGTCGCTTCTCTCGTTCGGACGTCGACGGCATACGGGCCGCTCCGGCCGACTCTATCGGCGCGGTCGCTGCCCGCGCCCGCCGACGATCACGGGTCGGGACAGGTGCCGTCCGACCCGGTTTTGGGCCGTCGTGGGGGAGTGGGGGACGATGGGCCGGTGAGCACCCAGGCACCGAGCAGGTACACCAGTGGATCGGTCGGCAACATGATCCGATCGCTCGTCGTCATCGGCGCGCTCATGGCCCTCGTCATCCTCATCGTCCCGCGGGTCAACTCGATCAGCCAGCCGCCCGTCGACGTGGCCGGAACGGCGAAGTCGATCGCCGCCGAGACCAAGTGGCCGCTCCAGATCCCGACCGGGTTGCCCGACGGCTGGCGGGCGACGAGCGTCCGCTACGTCCGCAGCACCGACGGGGTGATGACCTGGCACGCGGGATACACGACGCCGGACAACCAGTCGGTCGCGATCGAGCAGGCGATGGAGCCCACCATCGGCTGGGTGCGGGCCGAGGTCAACCGGGCCGCGGTCGTCGGCACCGTCGACGCCGGCGGCCTGACCTGGACCAAGTACGTCCGCGACGCCAAGGTCCAGAACAGCCTGGTCCACAACGGGGCCACGGCCGGCAAGGACCTGACGACGATCATCACCGGCACGGGCACGTTCGAGCAGCTGCAGTTCTTCGCCGGCAAGCTCGCCGTCGTCACCGGCTGAGTCAGTCGCGGGGTCCGGCGGGGCCGGCCGAGCGGATCGTCGCCTCGGCCTTCTGGAGCCACTGCTCACAGTGCTGGGCCAGCGCCTCGCCGCGGCGCCACAGGGTCATCGAGTCCTCGAGCCCGACCTGGCCGCCCTCGAGTCGGGCGACGATGTCGACCAGCTCGCCCCGGGCCGCTTCGTAGGACAGGCCCGAGAGGTCGTCAGGGGTCGTGGGATCGGTCGCAGCCATGGGTCGACCCTATGCGTCCGCACCGTCAGGCCGGCCCAGCGCGCGGACGGCGAAGTCACCGCGGGCCACCTGGATCCGCAACAGGTCGTCTACCGCGACGTCCACGCTGTCGCGCACCACGACGCCGTCGGGGTCGGTGACGATGGCGTAGCCACGGTCGAGGGTGGACTGCGGTGACAGGAGCCGGACCTGGCTGGCCAGGTGGCCGATCCGGTCGGTCTCCCGCGCCACCGTCATGGTGAGGTGCCGGGTGGCCCGGTGCCGCAACGCGTCGACGGACTCGCGCTGAGCTCGGACGTATGCCGTGGGGTCGGCCAGGACCGGTCGGCTGCGGAGGGTGACCAGCTGGCGGCGTTCGGCCTCGAGGCGGGTGGTGAGCGCCCGGCATACGCGCTCGCGGGCGCCGGAGACCAGACGGTGCTCCGCCTCGGCATCGGGGACCACGAGCTTGGCCGCGTCGGTCGGGGTGGAGGCTCGGACGTCGGCGACGAAGTCGAGCAGCGGGGTGTCGACGTCGTGGCCGATCGCGCTGACGACCGGGGTACGCGTGCCTGCGACGGCCCGGACGAGCGCCTCGTTGCTGAAGGCGAGCAGGTCCTCGACCGAGCCACCGCCTCGGGCGATGACGATGACGTCGACGTCGGGCTCGGCGTCGAGCTCGCGTAGGGCAGCGATGACCTCCTCGACGGCGCTCGTGCCCTGGACGGCGACCGGCCTGATGGCGAACTGGGTGGTCGGCCAACGACGACGGGCGTTCTCGACGACGTCCTTCTCGGCGGCACTGGCCCGCCCGCAGATGAGCCCGATCCGACGAGGGAGGAACGGGAGCGGCTTCTTGCGGTCGACGCCGAAGAGTCCCTCGGCGGTGAGGTTGGCCTTGAGGTACTCGATCCGGGCGAGCAGCTCACCGACACCGACGGGCCGGATCTGGCGGGCATCGAGCATCAGGGCGCCCCGGCCGGTCCAGAACTCCGGCTTGGCCTGCAGGACGACCCGGGCACCCTGACTGAGCGGAGTGACCATCGCATCGAGCGCGGTGACCCGGATCGACACCGAGAGCGACATGTCGACGTCGGGGTCGCGAAGGGTCAGGTATGCCGTGCCCGCGCCGGGTCGCCGGTTGAGCTGGACGACCTGTCCCTCGACCCAGAGAACCGACATCTTGTCGACGTAGTCGGCGATCTTCATCGACAGCAGGCGCACCGGCCACGGGTTCTCGGGGCTGGTGTCGGCGGCCTTCTCCGGCAGCGGCTGGCTCATCCGGTCCTCCTCACAGGCGCCAATGTATGCCGCGGCCCGTCCGCTGGCCGCCGCGCCCGCGCCGGTCAGCGGGAGCCCCAAGCCCACGCCGGGGTCGTGAGCAGCCCCTGGCCCTCGACGCGGGTCTCACCGAGGTCCTTGACGAGGTGGACGCTGCCCACGGCGGAGCCCTCGTCGTCGTCCTCGTCCAGGGGCAGGTCATCGGGCCAGCGCTCGGGCACCAGCTCGGCGATGAGCGCGTCGGAGTGGGAGACCACGACGATCTGGGTGCGCTCCGCGGCCTGCCGGACGAGTCGGGCGAGGGGGGCCAGCAGGTCGGGGTGCAGGCTGGTCTCCGGCTCGTTGAGGATCATCAGCGCCGGTGGCCGAGGGGTGAGCAGCGCGGCCACGAGCAGGAGGTATCGCAGGGTCCCGTCGGAGAGCTCGGCTGCTCCGAGGGGTCGCAGCATCCCGGGCTGGCGCAGGGCCAGGTCGAACCGGGCCGCGTCGACCTGGACCGCGAGCGTCGCTCCGTCGAAGGCATCCGCCACGGCTTGGGTGAGGGCGCGCTCGTCGCCGATCTCGACGATCGTCTGCAAAGCCGCGGCCAGAGCCGACCCGTCGTTGTCGAGCACCGGTGTGCGGGTGCCGATCTGCACGCGCCGTGCCGGGGCGTCGGCGTCCACCCGGAAGCCGTCGTAGAACCGCCAGCCCCGGATCTGCTCGCGGACCGCGATCAGCTCGGGGGCGCGGGACGGGTCGGCCAGCTCGGTGAGCATGCTGGCGTGCGTGGGCAGCGAGGTCGAGATCGTCTCCCAGCCTCGGCGGCCGCGGAC
>JAJPIW010000028.1 GCA_021324575.1 Intrasporangiaceae bacterium
ACCGAGACGAAGAAGGCCGGCAACGACGTCGTCGTCGCCGTGTCGGCGATGGGCGACACGACCGACGAGCTGCTCGACCTGGCGACCGAGGTCAGCCCGCTGCCGCCCGCGCGCGAGCTCGACATGCTCATGACGGCCGGTGAGCGGATCTCGATGGCGCTCGTCGCGATGGCGATCAGTGACCTCGGCTACACGGCGCGGTCGTTCACCGGCAGCCAGGCCGGCGTCATCACGACCGCCGTCCACGGCAACGCCAAGATCATCGACGTCACCCCGGGGCGGATCACCGAGGCGATCAGCAAGGGCCACATCGTCATCGTCGCCGGCTTCCAGGGCGTCAGCCAGGACACCAAGGAGATCACCACCCTGGGCCGCGGCGGCACCGACACCACCGCGGTGGCACTGGCGGCGGCGCTGAAGGCCGACGTCTGCGAGATCTACACCGACGTCGACGGCGTCTTCACCGCCGACCCGCGGATCGTCCCGGCCGCCCGCAAGATCCCCCGGATCAGCAACGAGGAGATGCTCGAGCTGGCCGCGTGCGGTTCCAAGGTCCTGCACCTGCGCAGCGTCGAGTACGCCCGCCGCTTCGACATGCCGATCCACGTCCGCTCCTCCTTCTCGCACAAGGAGGGCACCCTCGTCACCGACCAGCCCGCACCCGAGGCCACCTCAGAAGCCGCATCAGAAGGAGAGCCCGTGGAGGCACCGATCATCGCCGGCGTGGCGCACGACCGCAGCGAAGCCAAGATCACCGTCGTCGGCGTCCCCGACACGACCGGCAAGGCGGCCCAGATCTTCACCGCCGTCGCCGAGGCCGAGATCAACATCGACATGATCGTCCAGAACGTGTCGGCCACCGAGACCGGGCTCACGGACATCTCCTTCACCCTCCCCAAGACCCACGGCGTGACGGCGATGCAGACCCTCCAGCGGATCTCGGAGTCGGTCGGTTTCACCGGCCTGCTCTACGACGACCAGGTCGGCAAGCTCTCCCTCGTCGGCGCCGGGATGCGGTCCAACCCCGGCGTCTCCGCGACCTTCTTCCGGGCGCTCGCCGAGGCCGGCGTCAACATCGAGATGATCTCGACCTCCGAGATCCGGATCTCGGTCATCACCCGTGAGGACCGGCTCGACGAGGCCGCACGGGCCGTCCACTCCGCGTTCGGGCTGGACTCGACCGATCCTGCCGGTGAGGCCGTCGTCTACGGTGGAACCGGTAGATAGACCGCTCGTCACAGCAGGACCGTTCGTCACAGGGAGATCGCGGTGAGCCGTAGCAAGCCGACCCTTGCGATGGTCGGGGGGACCGGCGCCGTCGGTCGCACCGCCCTGGAGCTGCTCCGGCTCCGCGACGACGTGTGGGGTGAGGTCAAGGTCGCCGGCTCGCCCGACGACGCCGGCCAGGTGGTCCATGCGCGGGGCGAGGACCTCGTCGTGCAGCGGCTCGCCAAGGAGTTCTTCGACGGCGTCGACGTCGCGATGTTCGACCTGCCGCCACGGCTGGCGCTCACCTGGGCGCCGGTCGCCGTCGCGGCAGGTGCGGTCGTCATCGACAACAGCACTGACTTCCGGACCACCGACGGGGTGCCGCTCGTCGCCTCCTCGGTCAACGCGTTCCGGATCGCCGACCGCCCGCACGGGATCGTCGCCAACCCCGGCGCCATCACCCTCACAATCATCGACGCCCTCGGCGTCCTGCACGCCGGCTGGGGCCTCACCGAGCTGGTGCTCACGACCTTCCAGGCCGCATCCGGGGGTGGCCGGCGGGGGATGGCCCGGCTCTACGACGAGCTCTCGCTCGTCGGCGGCAACCGGACCCTGGGCCAGATGCCCGGCGACGTCCGACGGCTCGTCGAGCACGAGCTCGGACCCTCGCCGTTCTCCGCTCCGCTGGCCCTCAACATCATCCCCTTCGTCGGTGCGGCCACCGAGGAGGGCTGGACGAGCGAGGAGGACAAGGTGGTCCTGGAGATCCGCAAGGTCCTCGGCGTGCCGGACCTGCCGATGTCGGCGACCTGCGTCCGGGTGCCGGTCGTGACGACCCACTCGGTCTCGGTCCATGCCCGGTTCGAGAAGAGGATCACCGCCGACGACGCCCGGCAGGCGCTCATGGACGCCGAGTCGGTCGTCGTCCTCGACGACCCCGAGCACGACGAGTACCCCACCCCGACCGACGTCGTGGGCTCGGATCCGCGTTTCGTCGGGCGGATCCGACAGTCCTCCCGGATGCCGAACGCGGTCGACTTCTTCATCTGCGGGGACAACCTGCGGGCCGGTGGCGCGCTCAACCTGGTCGCGAACGCCGAGCTGGTCGCCGCATCGCTGAGCTGAAAGGTCACGGTTGCGATACGCCCCCGGCGTGTTGCACGTGTGATGTGTGTGACTGGTGATGTATTTGCGCAACGGGCCCAGGGGTAACCAGGCCCGGCAACCGTTCGTTGTACAGCGCATGGTCATCAGGGAGGGTTCGAACATGTGGTTCCGGCACTGGGACGCGTGGCGTCGGCGCCGCGCGGAGTCGTACCTCGCGCTCTCGCCCGAGCAGCGCTACCGCAAGCACCAGTGGCGCCAGGTGGCGACCGTCATCACCCTGCCGGGCGTCCTGCTCGGCACGGCCGGGTTCGCCGCGGCATACGGCACCGGCCTGTTCACCAAGACCCCGCCCGCGCCCTCCTGCGCACCCACCCTGGTCAAGGCTCCGAGCCGGCACTCCTTCGACCTCGTCGTCCTCAACGCGACCGGTGAGTCCGGGGTGGCCACGACCGTGGGCCGTGAGCTCAAGCGGCGCGCCTTCAAGGTCACCGACATGTCCAACGCGCCCGAGGACCTCTACATCCGCGACTCCGGGGTCATCTACTACGGCACCAAGACGCTCCAGGACGCCCTCACGGTCCGCAACCAGCTGCCGTCGGCGCGCCTGTTCTTCGACGGCCGGACGACCAACACCGTCTCCCTCGTCGTCGGCTCCGGCTTCACCAAGCTGGTCGACCCGCCGGCGCGGGAGACGCCGCGCCCGAGCCAGATCAAGGTCAACGTCTACAACACGACCTACCGCGCCGGCCTGGCCAAGACCGTCCTCGGCAACCTTGTCGCCCGCGACTTCAAGCCCGGCAAGATGGGCAACGACCCCGACAAGGTCTACCTGCCGAGCGACGTGGCCCTCATCCGCTACGGCCCCGACGGTGACCTCGCCGCCAAGCGCCTGGCCGAGCACGTCGCCGGGGCCAAGCTGGTCAAGGTCGACCGCCCCGGGCTCACGCTCGACCTCGTGCTCGGCAACAAGTGGACGGACCTGGTCCCGTTCGCCGACGTCCCGCCGCTGCCGCCGCTCACCAAGCAGGCTCCCGAGACCGTCGCACTGCCCTGCACGACCGCGAAGAGCTAGACCGAGCCGCCACTCGGTCCGTATGCCGGTCCGCTGGCAGCCACGCGCGGCCGACCGGCAGAATGGGGCGAGCATCCCGTCGCCCCATTCCCGGAGGTACGTCCCGTGGCCGTCAAGACCGTTGCCATGCTCACCGCGGGAGGCCTGGCCCCCTGCCTGTCGTCTGCCGTGGGTGGGCTCATCGAGCGCTACACCGAGGTCGCACCGGACGTGCGGATCATCGCCTACACCAACGGGTATGCCGGGCTGCTGCGCGGTCAGTCGCTCGAGATCACCCCGGAGGTGCGGGCCGGTGCCCACCTGCTCCACCGCTTCGGTGGCAGCCCGATCGGCAACTCCCGGGTCAAGCTGACCAACGTCAAGGACTGCGTCAGGCGCGGCCTGGTCCAGGAGGGCCAGGACCCGCTGCACGTGGCCGCCGAGCAGCTGACCACCGACGGGGTCGACGTCCTGCACACGATCGGCGGCGACGACACCAACACGACGGCAGCTGACCTGGCGGCATACCTGCGGGACAACGACTACGACCTCACCGTTGTCGGCCTCCCCAAGACGATCGACAACGACGTGATCCCGATCCGGCAGAGCCTCGGTGCATGGACCGCGGCCGAGCAGGGGTCGATCTTCGCCCAGAACATCATCGCCGAGCACTCCTCCAACCCGCGGATGCTCATCATCCACGAGGTCATGGGCCGCAACTGTGGCTGGCTGACCGCCGCGACGGCCGCGGAGTACCACCGCTGGGTCGGCGAGCAGGAGTACGTCCCGGGCATCGGCAACGACCAGCGTCGCTGGGACGTGCACGCCGTGTTCGTCCCGGAGAGCCCGCTCGACATCCCGGCCGAGGCGGCCCGGCTCAAGGCGGTCATGGACGAGATCGGCTGCGTCAACATCTTCCTGTCCGAGGGCGCCGGCGTCGCCGAGATCGTCGCCCAGCTCGAGGCAGCCGGCGAGGAGGTGCCCCGGGACCCGTTCGGCCACGTCCAGTTGGACAAGGTCAACCCCGGTGCCTGGTTCGCCAAGCAGTTCGCGGGTCTGCTCGGGGCCGAGAAGACGATGGTGCAGAAGTCGGGCTACTTCTCCCGGTCGGCCGCAAGCAACGCCGCGGACCTGGCCCTCATCAAGGAGTGCACCGACAAGGCCGTCGAGTCGGCGCTCGCGCACCAGCCGGGCGTCGTCGGCCACGACGAGGAGCGCGGCGACGAGCTGCGGGCCATCGAGTTCGAACGGATCAAGGGCGGCAAGGCCTTCGACACGTCCGCCCCCTGGTACCAGGACCTGCTGGTCGGCATCGGCCAGGCCTGACGCCGGCGGCAGGCGTCGGGGGGACGGATGGGTGCGTTGCGGCGGTTGCGCGGCCTGCCGCGCTGGCTGGTCGTCGACCTGCCCTGCCGCTTCTACCTGTCGGCCGAGGACCGGGGCAGTCGCCCGGTCTGGGTCTACTTCGTCGGCTGGCTGACCGTCGTCGCCGGGTGCGTGGTCGGCGGCGCCGTCGCCGGACTGGCGGGCGCGGGAGCCTTCCTGGACGGGGTGTTCGCCGGGCTCCGGCTCGGCCTGCTGGCCGTTCTCGCCTGGGTCACGTATGCCGTGCTCTTCCTCCTCGTCCTGTGGTTCCGGGGGGAGTCCCCGGCGGCCGTCCTCAACCGGGACGTGCTCGTGGCCCCGGCGCAGACACGTCGCTCGAGGCACGGGCGGCAGGCCTTGGACGTCGGGTGGCGCCGACCGGGTGACCACCTCGTCAGCCGGGGCTGGCTCGTCCTGGTCGCCTGCGTCACCGCCGTCACCGGGCTGGTCGCCCTGTGGTCCCACCAACAGGCCGTCGACGAGGACCGGGCCCGCGCGATCGCCGACAACGTGGCCGCCTCGGCGGCCGAGGGCGCGGTGCCCGGTGCCGCACCGTCCGGCAGTGGCGGCTACTGGGCCCTCGCGGACGGAAGCCGGCTCGCGGCATACGGGCTCATCGCCCTGACCGTGCTGAGCCTGCTCTGGTACGTCGTGGAGCGGCGACGGACCGGCTCGCCCCGCCGGCCTACTTCGCCAGGCCGGCCACGAGGTTGATCGTCGCGGCGACGATGACGGTGCCGAAGAGGTAGGACAGCAGGGTGTGCTGCAGGACGATCTTGCGGATCTCCGCGGTCTTCAGATCCGTGTCGGACACCTGGTACGTCATGCCGAGAGTGAAGGACAGGTAGGCGAAGTCGGAGAACTGCGGCTCCTTGGCGCCCTGGCCCTCGAAGTCCACGCAGCCGGGCTGGGCGTTGTACCAGTGCCGGGCGTAGCGGACGGTGTAGGTCGTGTGGATGAGCAGCCAGCCGACGCTCACCGTCACAACGGTGAGGATGGCCTCGAAGACCTTGTTGCCCCCGTCGGACCCGATCAGCATGTAGCCGACCCCGGCCAGGCTGGCGATCGAGGCGACGACGAGGGCGGCGTCGACGGCCGTGCGCGTGGGGTCCAGGCCGTCGACGAAGGTGTGGGTGGCCCTGGCGTCGATCCGCATGACCACCCAGAGGAGCGGCACGCAGAAGGCCACGCCCAAAGCCATGAAGCCCACGAGCAGGTGGGCGGCCGTGGTCTCGCCGGCCGGGATGGGGATGAGCAGGCCGGCGACGACACCGACGACCGCCGCCACCGCCAACCGGACCGACACTCGCAGATGGTCCCCGCGTCCTCTGAGCATGACCGGAACAGTAGCCGGGGTGACACCATGCACTGGTGTCCCTCGCCGACTGGTTCCTCACCGCGCCCGAGAGGGACAACCCGCACACCCGGATCGACGACGGGCACCCGGGTGAGGAGGCGTGGAGCACGGGGAGCTCGGTGCGCCCGATCGTCCACGGTCGGCCGTACTTCGCCGAGCTGCACGAGCGGATCAGCGCGTTGGGGCCCGGCGACCGGCTGTACTTCGCGGACTGGCGTGGCGACCCTGACGAACAGCTGACCGACGACCCGTCGAGCACGGTGTCGGCGACCCTCGTGGCGGCTGCCGAGCGGGGCGCCGACGTCCGCGGGCTGCTGTGGCGCTCGCACTGGCGGCACTTCGGCTACCACTCCGAGAAGGCCCGCTACCTGGGCGAGGACCTGCAGGAGGCCGGCGGGGAGTGCCTGCGGGACATGCGGGTCCGGACCTTCGGCGCGCACCACCAGAAGCTCGTCGTCATCCGGTATGCCGCGGACTCCGGCCGCGATGTCGCCTACGTCGGCGGGATCGACCTGTGCCACAGCCGGCGTGACGACCTGGCCCACGAGGGTGACCCACAGGTGCTGCCGATCGCCGCGGCATACGGGCCGACTCCGGCCTGGCACGACGTCCACCTGGCGATCCGGGGACCGGCTGTCCACGATGTCGAGACCACGTTCCGGGAGAGGTGGGAGGACAGCGCGCCGCTCACCGCGAACCCGGCCCGCCGGCTGTCCAGCCTGCTGCAGCGCGAGGACCAGCGGCCGGACGCGTTGGGCGAACAGGCGCCGCCGCCACCGCCCGCCGGGCCGTGCGCGGTCCAGGTGCTGCGGACCTACCCGCGGATCCGGCCGATCGGCTTCGACTTCGCCGTGGAGGGCGAGCGCAGCATCGCGCTCGGCAATGCCAAAGCGATCGCCCGGGCCGAGCAGTTCGTCTACGTCGAGGACCAGTACCTGTGGTCGGAGGAGGTGGGCCGGCACTTCGCCGGGGCGTTGCGGGCCGCGCCGGACCTGCGGCTCGCGGTCGTCCTGCCGATGGTGCCGGACGAGGAGGGCGTGGCCGAGGTGGTCCAGCTGTACGGCCGGACCCTGGCCCTCGACCTCATCCTGGCCGCCGGCGGTGACCGGGTCGCGGTGTTCGGCCTGTCCAACCGCGCCGGCCGGCCGATCTACGTCCACTCCAAGGTGTGCATCATCGACGACCGGTGGGCCTCGGTGGGGTCGGACAACCTCAACCGGCGATCCTGGTCGAGCGACTCGGAGATCTCCTGCGCGGTGGTCGACGACGGGCCGGTGGACGAGGACCCGTTCCCGGTCGCCCTGCGCCGGGAGCTGGTGGCCGAACACCTCGGGGTGCCGCCGGACGAGGTGCCGACCGACGGGCCGGCCATCTTCGAGGCGATGGTCGCCAGCGCTGCCGCCCTCGATGCCTGGTTCGACGACAACGGGCGCGGTGAGCGTCCGCCCGGCCAGCTGCGTCGACTGGCCCGGCCCTCGCTCACGCCCACCCAACGCCGCTGGGCTGCCGTCCTCTACGACACGGTGTTCGACCCCGACGGGGGCCTTGGCCGCGAGTCGTCGCTCGGACCCGCCGTCTAGGGTGGATGCCGTGACGGGTGGAGCGGTGGCGCAGCACCCTCCCGCCCGCGGGGGGTACCCCCAGTCGGGACGGTGGAGCGCATCGGCCCTGGTCCCGCTCAAGCGGGGCCGGCGGGTCTCGGTCGTCATCCCGGCACGTGACGAGGCGGCCACGGTCGGCGGGATCGTCGAGGCGGTGCGTCGGGACCTGGTGTCCGCGGTTCCCCTCATCGACGAGGTCGTCGTCATCGACTCGGACTCGGTCGACGACACGTATGCCGTGGCGCTGGCCGCGGGCGCAACCGTCCACCGCGCGCGGGAGATCCGCCCGGACCTGGGGACCCGCAGGGGCAAGGGCGAAGCGTTGTGGAAGGCCCAGTTCGTCACCTCCGGCGACCTCGTCGTCCACCTCGACTCCGACCTCATCGAATGGGGCACCCACTTCGTCACCGGCCTGCTGGGACCGTTGCTCACCACCGAGTCGGTCATGCTCGTCAAGGCGGTCTACGACCGGCCGCTCCTCGATGCCTCGGGCCACGAGGTCGAGAGCGGCGGCCGGGTCACCGAGCTCGTCGCCCGTCCACTCCTGGCTCTGCACTGGCCGGCGCTCGCGGGCATCGTGCAGCCGCTGTCGGGGGAGTGGGCGATCCGGCGCTCGCTGCTCGAGCAGCTGTCGATGCCGGTCGGCTACGGCGTCGAGATCGCGGCGCTCGTCGATGCGGCCCGCCTCGGCGGACCCGAGGCGGTGGCCCAGGTCGACCTCGGCCGGCGCGCGCACCGTCACCACCGACACGACACGCTGGGGCCGATGGCGGTCCAGGTCATGGCGGCCTGCGAGGCTCGGCTGGAGGGTGCGGGGGCCGCCCTGCGCGAGCTCGTCGCGCTGCGCCAGTTCGACCGACTGGCAACGGGATTCGTCCCACGAGAGACCGCGGTCGATGTCCGGGAGCGACCGCCGGCGACCAGCATCGAGGGGTATGCCGGTGCGCGGGTCGGGTGCGCGCGGCATACGGGCTCGGGGGTGTCGTCGTGAGGTTCCGGCTCCGTGACCGGGTGTACGACGAGAACGCCCGGCTGGTCATGGCCATCATCAACCGGACCCCGGACTCGTTCTATGACAAGGGCCTGACCTGGGATACCGACGCCGCGCACCTGCGCGTTCGCGAGGTCGTCGCGCTCGGGGCCGACCTCATCGACATCGGCGGGATCAAGGCCGCACCGGGCGTCGAGATCGGCGTCGCGGAGGAGAAGGCGCGGGTCGTCGACTTCGTCGCCGCCGTCCGGTCGGAGTTCCCGGACCTGGTGATCAGCGTCGACACCTGGCGGGCCGAGGTGGGCGCCGCCGTGTGCGAGGCGGGGGTCGACGTGCTCAACGACGCCTGGGGTGGGGCCGATCCCGAGCTGGTCGACGTGGCAGCGCAGTTCGGCGCGGCGATCGTGTGCACCCACACCGGAGGCGTCACGCCGCGGACCCGGCCGTTCCGGATCGAGTACGACGACGTCGTGGCCAGCGTCCTGCACGACACGCTCGCGTATGCCGAGCGGGCAGTGGCCGCGGGCGTCGACCCCGAGCGGGTGATCATCGACCCGGCCCATGACTTCGGCAAGAACACGTGGCACTCCCTGGAGGTGACCCGGCGGCTCGGCGAGCTCACCGCGACGCCGTGGCCGGTGCTCGTGTCGCTGTCCAACAAGGACTTCGTCGGTGAGACGCTGGACCGCCCGGTCGGTGAGCGGCTCACCGGAACCCTTGCCACGACAGCGATCTCGGCCTGGCTGGGCGCGCACATCTACCGGGTCCACGAGGTGCGCGAGACCCGGGAGGTCCTCGACATGGTGTCCACGATCGCCGGCCAGCGGCTGCCGTCGGTCACCACGCGGGGCCTGCAGTGACGGCGCCGGGCGTGCGGACGGCCGCGGTCTTCGTGCCGTCCTCGCCGATGCTGCTGCCGGAGTACGTCGGGCTGGCCGATCCGGTCGCCGCGATCCGCCGGCTGGCGGTGCAGGCCATCGCTGACGCGCTGCCGGGTGCCTCCTCCGTCGTCGTCCTCGCCGACGTTGGGGCGCCGCTCGTCGGCGGCTGGACTGGCGAGCCGCTCGGCGTCCGGATCGGTCGACACCTGCTCGACCTGGCCGGTTGGGACGGCGACGTGCAGGCCGGCACCAGCCACTACTGGAACGAGACGACTCTGTACCTCGTCGTCGGGGACGGGTCGGCCCGGCGCTCGGTGAGGGCGCCCGGACACCTCGACGAGCGAGCCTTCGCGGTCGACGCGGCTCTCTTGCGGGCGCTCGACTCCGCCGACACCGAGGCGTTGCTCGACCTCGACCTGGGTCTGTGTGACGAGCTGATGGTGACCGGCGCGACTGCCCTCCGGCTCGCGGCATACGGGCTGAAGGACCGGACCGACCTGGTCGGTGAGGTGCTCTGGGACGGCGACCCGTGGGGCGTCCAGTACTGGGTCGCACGGTGGCGCTCGATCCGTTGACGCCCGGCCCGGACGTGTGTCGTGCGCTCCGCGCCCGCGCCCGCGTCAGGGCGGGGCCGGGCGGAGCGGGGGCGGGGTGGGCGGCGGTCACGCCGAGCCGGGTTCGCGGACTGGCCGCTGTTGCAGTCCACTGGCCGGCGGACACCTCGATGGCTGGTGGTACCTGGCGTCGACCAGTGGTCGCCTGAGCAAGGCGGCCTCGTGTCGAGCCCTCAGCGTCGACGCACGCTGGGCAGGCGTCGTGCCGAGACCGGTTACCGAGCTGGTTACCCGACCGAAGGTGCTGTGCGCACAACACCTTCGGTCGGGTAACGAGTCGGGTAACCGGCGGCCCGCAGTGGAAAGCTTTCATCACGCGATGAAATAGTGCACACTGGTCGAGTCGTCATCACCTGCCACCAAGGAGCTGCCCGATGACCACCGCCAGCCCGTCGTTCAAGCCGCCGGCCGCGCTCGTCAAGGCCACCGCGCCCGTTGCCAAGGCACTCGCGGGGAAGCGGTTCTTCCCGCTCTGGGCCGTCGTGACCCACCGCGGCCGCAAGTCCGGAACGGTCTACTCGGTCCCGGTCGCCGTCCTCCCCACGGACACGACCTTCGTCATCGGGCTGCCGTGGGGCGAGCGCACCAACTGGGCGCAGAACGTCCTGGCCGCCGGTGGCGCGACGATCCGGTGGAAGGGCGTCGACTACACGGCCACCGAGCCGCGGATCGTCGGCAAGGACGTCGCCGTGGCCGCCGCCAAGGGTCTCGAGCGCGCGATCATCTCGCGCGGGTCGTTCCCGGCGTTCATCGAGGTGCAGCGCCACCGCGCGACGTGAGCACGTAGCGTGGGGTCCATGGGTCTGCGCATCGGCTACAAGGCATCGGCGGAGCAGTTCGCACCAACCGAGCTCGCGGCATACGCCGTCCTCGCCGAGGAGGTCGGCCTGGACTCGGTGACCATCTCCGACCACTTCCAACCGTGGCGGCTGAACGGCGGTCATGCGCCGAACTCGTTGGCCTGGTTGGGTTTTGTGGCCGCCCGGACCGAGCGGGTGCTGCTCGGGACGTCGGTCATGACGCCGACCTTCCGCTACAACCCGCCGGTCGTCGCGCAGACCTTCGCGACCTTGGCCTGCCTGGCTCCGCGACGGGTCTTCCTCGGCGTCGGCACGGGGGAGGCGCTCAACGAGGTCGCCGTCGGGTCGGTGTCGGAGGGGGAGTGGCCGGAGTTCAAGGAGCGGTTCGCCCGGCTCCGCGAGGCCGTCACTCTCATGCGCGAGCTGTGGACGCAGGACTCGGTGACCTTCGACGGCGACTACTACCGGACCCGGGACGCGCGGATCTTCGACCGTCCGGAGGAGCCGGTGGCGGTCTACGTCGCGGCCGGTGGCCCGCTCGTCGCGCGGTATGCCGGCCGGGTGGCTGACGGGTTCATCTGCACCTCGGGCAAGGGCCGGGAGCTGTATGCCGACCAGCTCATCCCCGCGGTCGCCGAGGGCCGGGCCAAGGCCGGCCGGGCCGGCGACCCGATCGACCGGATGATCGAGATCAAGCTGTCCTGGGACCCCGATGCCGAGCAGGCGCTGGACAACACCCGGTTCTGGGCGCCGTTGTCCCTCACCGCCGAGCAGAAGCACTCGATCCACAGCCCGGCCCAGATGGAGCAGGCCGCCGACGAGCTGCCGATCGAGCAGGTCGCCAAGCGATGGATCGTCTCGGCCGACCCGGCCGAGGTCGTCGAGGCGGTCCGGTTCTATACCGACCTCGGCTTCGACCACCTCGTCTTCCACGGCCCCGGGCAGGGCCAGGAGCGGTTCCTGCGAACCTTCGCCGAGCAGGTCGTCCCCGGCCTGCGCGAGCTCGTTCCTGCGGTGAGCGTGACGTCATGACCGACGCAGGGCGCGTCGCCGAGCCGGACGCCGAGTCCCACGCCGACTCCGTACTCGTCTCCGCGGACGGCGCCGCCGGCCGGATCACGCTCAACGAGCCGGACCGGCTCAACGCCGTCGACCCGGCGATGCTGCGCGCGATGATCGCGGCGGTCGAGCGGTTCGACGCCGACCCCGTTGTGCGGGTCATCGTCGTCACCGGCGCCGGTCGGGGCTTCTGCTCCGGAGCCAACCTGGCGGTCGAGGAGGTCGACGGCAGACGCGAGGTCGACGACGCGACCCTCTACGAGGGCGGCCGCCTCGTCCGGGCCATGGTGGAGAGCGGAACGCCGGTCCTCTCCCTCGTCAACGGGGTCGCCGCCGGCATCGGCCTGTCCATCGCCTTGGCCGCCGACTACGTCCTGGCGACCGAGCGGGCGTCGTTCGTCCTCGCCTTCTCCAACATCGGGCTGATGCCCGACGGTGGGTCCACCGGGTTGGTCGCGGCCAACATCGGCCGAGCCCGCGCGCTGCGGATGGCGCTCACCGCCGAGAAGGTCTCTGCCGTGACCGCCGGCGAGTGGGGCCTGGTGTCCGAGACCTGCAGCGACGAGGCGTACGAGGCGCGCTCGGCCGAGCTCATCGAGCGGCTTGCCGGCCTCGCGCCGGTCGGCACGGCATACACGACCCGGGCAGTCAACGACGCCTCGCTCGACCTCGACGGGGCCCTCGCCCGCGAGGAGGAGGGCCAGCCCGGCCTGCTCAAGAGCAACGACTTCCAGGAGGGCGTCGGCGCCTTCTTCGACCGCCGCAAGCCGGTCTTCCGGGGCGACTGAGCCCACGGCATACGCCACTCGGGACACGGAGAGGCCAAACCTGGCCTCGAGAGGTGTTTCCCGGCGGTAGGATCCACCCCGGCCGCGGTGTCAGCTGAGCAGGCGGACCGAATCAGACGACTGCGGTGGTGATCCACCAGGTCGGGCGGGGACCTGGAGGCAGACTCGTGGCACCATCACATCGACTCATCGCGGCTGTCGCCGTAGCCATCGCGGGATCGACCCTGTTCGCCGCCGGACCGGCCTCGGCAGCCGACCCCCAGCCGCCGACGGCGACGTTCGGCTCCGGCACGGACACCTCGACCGAGCCCGGACCGGCGCGGGGTGCGCCGACGATCGCGCGACGGGCACAGGTGGCCAACTCCGGCAAGAGACTCCGGGCTGCGCCCCGCACGTCGGCCCGGGCGGCCGACGTCACTCGGCTTGCCGCAACCGGCGCGCTGGCGAAGCCGGCCGCCCCGCCCAACACGGGGGGCTGGATCACCTCGAGCGCGTGGAACATCATGCCGACCGCCGGTCAGGCCTACCCCGCCATGCCGGACCTGGCACGGGACGTCGTCCTGCCGGCCAAACCGGTGTCGGCAACCCTGACGATGGCCGGGGTGGGGCTCTACGTTCCCCGGGTCAACGGTCGGCCGGTCTCGACCGCCGTCCTGCAGCCCGGCTACTCAGATCCGGCCAAGAGCGTCGAGTACCGCTCGTACGACGTGACCGGGCTCGTCGACTCCGGAGCCAACCGCCTGTCGGTCCAGCTCGGCGCGGGGGTCTACGACGAGGTGAGCCTGCCCGGCCGCTACTCCAAGCTCACCCACATCGGCGGGCCCCTCGCGCTGACGGCTCGTCTGGACGTGACGCTCCCTGATGGGTCCACGACGATGTTCGACACCTCGTCAGGGCCTTCGGGTGCCGGCTGGGTCGCCCGGGCCGGTGGCACCACGGTGGCCGACTGGTACGGCGGTGAGGACCACGATGCCGGCAAGGACGACTCCTCCTGGCTCCTGCCCACCACGCCGCTCACCGCAGCGGCGGGCTGGTCGGCGGCCGTCGTGGCCAACGTCTCGCCCTCCGTCAAGCTCTATCCCCAGACCAGTCCGCCGGTTGTCTCCCACCAACTGGTCCAGGCCAAGTCGGTCACCCGGCTGAGCACCGGGGACTGGGTGGTCGACTACGGCGGTTACGTCACCGGACAGCCGCAGCTGAGCATCACGGCAGCCAGGGGCACCGTGGTGCGGATGTACCCCGCCGAACGCCTCACGAGCGCCGGCGTCCCCGACCAGTCCACCGCAACCGGCAACTCGTCCAGACCGATCTACGACCAGTTCACGACCGCAGGCGCCGGCGGACCCGAGACGTGGCACCCCCAGTTCGTCTACCACGGGTTCCGCTACCTGCGGGTGACCGGCCTCACCGGCAAGGACCAGACCCTCTCGGCCGCACAGTTCTCGGCCATTCCAGTCATGGCCGACCTGTCCCGCACCGGTGCCTTCACCACCTCCGACGCCGACGTCATGGCGATCAAGGCCCTCACCGACACCGCCATCGACGCCAACCTCCAGTCCATCCCGACCGACTGTCCCGACCGCGAGAAGCTGGGCTGGATGGAGGAGAACTACCTTCTCTTCGGTGCCCTCTCCGAGCGCTACGACCTGTCCGCCTACGGCCAGAACATGGTCCGCGTCATGCTCGAGGCCCAACGAGCAGACGGGTCGATGCCCGAGATCGCTCCGGAGACGGTGACCTTCCATGCACCCTTCGACAGCGACGTCAACTGGGGTGCCGCCCTGGTCATGGTGCCGTGGAACCTCTACCGCACCTACGGTGACCAACAGACTCTCGCCACGGCGTACGACGCCATGGGCCGGTACACCGCCTCCGTCCAGCGCCGGAGCAGCGGGAACCTCATCGACTTCGGTCTCGGCGACTGGATCACCCCCGCCAAGGGCGCACGGCGTGGGGCGACCGTCTCGATGGGCTATTACAGCGTCGTCTCGACGATGGCGCGGATCGCCGCCACGCTGGGCAAGACCAGCGATGCCCAGACCTACACCAGCCTGGCTGCCTCGATCAAGACCGCCATCAACGGGGCCTACCTGCACGACGGTGTCTACGGGTCCGAGCAGGCGACCAACGCCATGGCGCTCGTCCTCGGTCTGGCCCCCAACCCGACCCTGGTGCGCGGTCAGCTCATCTCGCTCATCGCGGCATACGGCGGTCACGTCAACACCGGCGAGATCGGGCTGGGCAACGTCATCCAGGCGCTTTCGGACATGGGTCGCGACGATCTGGTCTACCAACTGATCATGCAGAAGTCGCCTCCCGGGTTCGGCTACTTCGCGGCCAGCGGGGCGCCCGCGCTGCCGGAGTACTGGACCGGGATGAGCGGCAATGGATCCCTCGCCCACTTCATGCTCGGCTACCCGAACCAGTGGGCCTTCGAGCACCTCGCGGGGATCAGCCAGCAAGCAGACTCGGCCGGGTTCCGGAAGCTCCTCATCCGGCCGGCCGTGTATGCCGGGCCCTCGTCCGCCAGTGCGTCGATGCCCACCCCGCAAGGAACCGTCTCGGTGTCGTGGACCCGGACCTCGGACACCGCTGAGGTCACGGTCACCGTGCCCGCGGGGGCGCAAGCCAGCGTGGTGCTGCCCAACGGCACCACGTCGGTCGGCCCCGGCACGACGACACTGACCACGCAGATGGGCGTGCGCCCCACGTACGGTGCGGTGCCCTTCAACATCCCCACCGGGACAGCCACGAAGGTTCCCTGGGACGCGCACATCTGGGCCGTCGTTGCCGGCAAGCAGGCCCCGATCTCCTTTGCCCAGTGGCAGTCCATGGGCTTCCCCGCCCCGAAGACCCAGCTGCCGCCAGGTTCGGTGGTCGCCCACGCCATCGTCGGCACCCTCCTGTACGCCTGGCGACCCGATGGCTCGGTCCACGCCCTCACGTATGCCGAGTGGCAGCCTCTCGGGAAGCCGGCACCGGTGCAGTTGGCCCGGTCAGTGAACAAGTACACGTGGAGCACGTCGGTCTGGTTGACGACCAAGTGGACCGCTGCGCCCGCCACCTGGGCGGTGTCGCACCTGACCTACGCCGACTGGGTCAGCCTCAAGAAGCCGCGCCCGGTCGACAACCAGGTCGTCACCGGTTCCGTGGTCTTCCGCCACGCGGGCCAGACCGCGCTCTACCTCACCGACCCCGGAGGTGTGACCCATCACCTCACGGGTGCGGAGTGGACGCATCTGGGCCGTCCGACGCCCAAGACCGTCGCCTGAGAACGGTCCTGCCCTCAGGGCGCTCGGGCTGGCTGCCGGAGGCCCGGCAGCTGCCGGGGCCCGCGGTCAGGCGAACCAGCCGCTGATCGACAGCCGACGGCCCGGTGTCCCCGGCGGCACGTAGGAGACGAAGTGGGGCGTCCCGGCCTCGACCGGGATGGCGAAGAGCACGGCGCTGTTGAACTCCGGCACGACGACTCGACGTACGGTCCGCTGGTCCGGGTCGAGCAGGTGGAGCAGACCGCCGTTCTGGGGCTGCCAGCCGCGGCTGAGGCTCCACACCATGGCGACGCGGCCGTTGTCGCGGTCGGTGTGCGGGTCGAGGAAGCTGGTCGGGCGGTACTCGCTGGCGAACAGCCCGCCCGACTCGGTGATGGGTGAGCCGGTGAGCGCGGCGATCCGGGCGAGCGTCTCGGGTCCTTGCAGGCGTTCGATGACCGCACACAGCGGACATCCGCATCCGGTCCGGTGGCGCAGCGTCCGGAAGAACGCGTAGGCGAACCGCCCCTCGCTGCGTCGACGCTGGGCGATGGCGTAGTGCTCCTCGATCCGCTCGCGGTTGTCCGGCAGGCCGCGGATGTCGGTGCGGACCTCGTCGTGGCCGGGGAAGGTCGAGGCGTACCACCAGTCCTGCGGCATACCCTCGACGAAACCGGCGACCTCTTCGGCGGCCTCCGGCTCGATGAAGTCCCTGACGACCAGGCTCCCCGCGCGCGCGTACTCGGCCGCCTCGCCTTCTGCGGTGTGTCGGTCCTGCTCCGATGCGATGGTCATCTGCGCCCACCTCGGCCTTTCGGGTGCGGTCCTCTGGCGAGCGTATGCCGGGTGGTCCACTCCCGGCCACACCTTGGCCGCGCCTATGCGGCCGTGGCGGAGAGCCAGGGACAGCGCGGTCGTGGACCGGCGTGCTGGGCGTCGGCTGCTCAGCCGATGACGGCCCCGGAAAGGGCCACCACCTGCTTCTTGCTCACCGACGCTCCGCCCATGGTGTACTCGATCCCGCCGCGGCCGGCATACGCAGCCCACATGGTCGTCACGGTCACCACCGGACCGCCGAGCTTCTGCCGTGCCTTCCTGGTCCACAGGTAGGCGGCTGCGGCGCCGGGAACCGTCACGCCGACGACCGAGCCCGGCGGGTTCTGCGCCTTGGCCTGTCGCTCCTGGACGGCGAGGACGTCCGGGGTGAGCCGGATGTCGCGCCGCACGACGACCTGGTAGCCGTTCTTGGACTCAAAGACACAGGAGTCGATCGTCGGCGCGGTGGCGTGCAGCGCGACACCGGTCGCCCTGCTCAGCTTGGCAGCGCTGATGAGGGGGCAGCGGGGGTCGGCGAGGAAGGTGGCCGGAACGCCCTCCTGCCCTCCCTGCGTCGACGGCGTGCGGCTGGACGGTGTGGTAGCCGCTGTCTTCGAAGGGGTCGTGGTGGTGCTGGAGCTGCCCGCGGTGGCTGTCGTTGGGGTGTTCGCGGTCGCCGTCGTGGCCGCGGTTGATCCGGACGCGATGGACGAGGTGGAGGGAGAGGGGCTCCCGCTGCAGCCCGTGGCGACCAGGACGCTCGCGGCAACCGCTGAAGCGACGGCCAGCGAACGGGCCAGGTGAGTCGATGTCATCGGCTGCCTCCGAGAGCGGACCATGCCGACGCCTGCAGCGCCGGCAACCCCGGTTCGGACGCTAGCACCCGGATGGTCCTGGGCGAGGTGGAATCGCAGTCCGTAGCGCAGTGTGGACCTGGCGTCAGCGGCCGGCGGTGTAGTGCGCCGAGACCCTCGTGCTCGACAGGGCGGTCGTGTAGACGGCGGCGTCATCGACGGTGCCTTCGAACGAGGTACTCGATGGTGCACCGGTCCAGGAGCTGGCGATGGCGTCCTGGCCGACCCGCCAGTAGCCGGCGTTGGCGCGACCGCTC
Source organism: Intrasporangiaceae bacterium (assembly GCA_021324575.1). Lineage (GTDB taxonomy): Bacteria > Actinomycetota > Actinomycetes > Actinomycetales > Dermatophilaceae > Nostocoides. Next base: position 18,002 of record JAJPIW010000028.1, read on the forward strand.
GTGGCCGTCGTCTTCTGGGTGACGCGAGCACCGTCCACATACAGGCTCATGCTCGTGCCTGACAGGGTTGCCACGACCTGGTGCCACTGGCCGTCGTTGTAGGCCTTGGGGCTCGTCGCGACCTCCGCCCCGATGACGCTGGCGTAGACACCGAAGGCGACCTTGCCCGCGTCGGTGAGGTAGAGGACGCGGTCGGTCGCGCTCGAGGACCCGGTCTGCGAGCTGCCGAAGTCCATGAGGACCCCGCCCGACGTCGTGCTCGTCCGGATCCACAGCTCCATGCTCATCGTCGTCGGTGCGGCCGAGACGCGCGTCGGGGTGGAGACGTAGCCGTTCGTGCTGAGGGTGAGCGCTGGGCTGTCGTCGCCGGCGCACGAGCCGGTGAGCCAGGAGGTGCCACCGACGAGAGTCCCGGTGCGGCCGTTGCCCGAGGCGTCGGGAGCCGTGCTGCCGGAACCCTCGTTGAACCCGTAGAACAGGTATGGGCTGTCGGAGACCGTCGGGGCCAGGCAGCTGAAGGCGGTGCTGGCCGACAGGCTGCTCGTGGGGTTCTTGGCCGGTGAGGAGAAGGTGGCGCCTGCGGCCGCGTGGACGCCGACCAGCCCGGCCGCGGACACGACGACGACGGCGAGGGCAGCGCCGGCGCCGACCAGGACCCTTCGTCGGCCGGCGGTGCTCGAGATCGGCTCTGGAGCGTTGTCGGTGGCGGGCACCGGTGGCGTCACGCCGGGGTCTTCCTGACCGGAGCCGGGGGTCTGTGCCGGGGTGTATGCCGCGTTCGATGCTTGCGGCGGCCTGCGGTCGAGGCGGGCAGCGGCGAGCAGGAGCATGACGGCGCCGGTGAGGAGGCCGAGCGCGACCATGCGCCGCTCGGCCAGCCAGAGAACCGGCATACCGACGAGGGGAACCCGGATGAAGCCCACGCCGTGGACGGCAGAGGGCTGGACGTGGGTGGAGTCGTCGGTGCGGTTGGCGTCCCCGCGCAGGATGATGCTGCCGTCCGGAGCGGCGGCGACGAAGCGGTGCAGCCGCAGACGACCGGGGTGGTCGGGGTCGTCGACGAGGAGCACCTGGCCGACGGCGAGCTCGGTGCTGGGCACCGGCCGGGCCACGACGACGTCGCCGGGGTGGATCCTCGGCTCCATCGACCCGGTCATGACCGTCGTCGGTGCCCAGCCGAGCGCCGCCGGGGCCGCGCTCCAGCCGAGGAGGCAGACCGCCGTGAGGAGGATGACCCGAGCCACCGTGGCCAGGATGATCCGCCACGGCCCGGCCGCGCGAGACAGGCCTGGCTGCCGGGAGACGCCTTGGACCGCCACCGCTCCAGCGCCGCTCGGCGGCTGCTCGGTCCTGCGGTGGCGGTCCATGTCTCGTCGTCTCTCAGGGTGTCGCGTGTCTGAAACGGTCGGCGGCGGGCGCCAGTGGTGCTGCGGACCTCAGGGTCAGCTGTTCTGGGCTTCCCAGGTCAAGCCGATGGCAGCGGTGCCGCCCTGGGCGGCGTTCGGGGTGGCCGAGTCGACGGTGTACTTGATCTGGAAGGTCCGCGTCTCGGCGGCCGAGCCGGTCGGGGTCCAGGTGCCGAGGCCGGTTGCGTAGCTCGTGGCGCTGGTGGCGAGGTTGGCCAGCGTGCCGGTGTAGACGTTGCTGCCTGTCGCGAGGGGGGTGAAGCCGGTGCCCGAGGCGAAGCTGCCGCCGGTGCCCTGGGTGATGACCAGGTTGACGTAGGAGCTGAGCCCGTTGGTCGTCGCCGGGTTCGTGCCGTAGAGCTTGACGGCCGAGGCGAGCGAGCCGTTGGAGGTGACCGCGATGACCTTGGTGCCGGTGGCGCCGGGCGCGAGGTTGCTGACCGTGAACGCGGCGGTGTTGCTGTCGTCATCGGAGAGCGCGACGGTGCCGGTGGTCCAGTTGTTCGTCGGGTTGACCGTCGTCGCGCTGAAGGCGGCGTACGAGGAGTGCGCGATGAGTGCGCCGCTGAGGGCGAGCGCGGCCGGGATGGCGCCCCACGTGGCGATGCGGGTGGTGCGGCCGGTGCGGCTCGTGCGGGCGGTGCGAAGGGACATGTTCCTGGCTCCTGATGGTGACTTCGTGGTGGGGTCGGTGTGCGACCCGCTGAGAGAACATTAACCATTCAATCACTTGATAGTCAAGTAGTATGTTTAGACAGTAACTCGTCTACGAAGGGACTAGTTGAGCATCGTCCGTTCGGCCATCTCACGCCTACAAACCAGTGCAAATTGGGCAGGTTGTTGGGGTTTTGACTCCGGGTTGTTGCCCGTCGGATAGAGTTGACTCGTAAATAACTTGTCAAAGGAGTAGTCGTGAACACCCCATCACCGGCCAAGGCGGACGCCGTCTTGGAGGCGTTGCGCCGGGTCATGATGGGCAACAACCGGTTGCACGCGGCGCTGGCCAGCGAGCTCGGGATCAACCCGACCGAGCTCAGTGCCCTCACCCACGTCGCGAGCGAGCCGGGTCTGACCCCCAAGGCGCTCTCGGCTCTCCTGGGCATCACGACCGGGTCGACGACGAGCACGACCGACCACCTGGCCAGGGCCGGATTCGTCGTCCGCGAGCCGCACCCCGGGGACCGTCGCAGCATCCTGCTCGACCTGACCCCGGCCGGCCGGCACGCGATGCTGTGGGTGCTCGAGCAGTACGAGCGGGCACTTGCGTCGACCTACGCCCTGCACCCGGACGCGAGACCCGACGTCATCGCGGGCTTCCTCACCGACCTGGCCACCCAGTTCGACCAGACCGTCACGAAGCCCTGAGCCACTCGCGCTCCGGCTCGAGCACTCGACTCGTGTTCGCCGTGGTCAGTCTCTGTTGGCGATGCCGTAGTAACGGCCCCGATTGTGGCCCTGATCTGCGGAAACGTATTGGTCGGGGTGACAGGATTTGAACCTGCGGCCTCTTCGTCCCGAACGCCCCCAGGCATTTTCTGGATCGCGGATTACGTTGCAGCACAATGCAATTCGTTGTCGAGTACTTGGGCCAAATGGGGGTGTCTGGGGGCTTGCGGGCTCGCGAGGGGCTCACGGCTGTCTCCCTGCTCAGCCGGCGAGCCGCATGAGGAGCAGGCCAAGAGCTGCTACTCCGAGAAAGAGTCCCGACGGGAGGCTCATCGGCGATGTCTTCGACTGGACCAGTTTGTCGACGGCGGAGTGGCCGCGCCTCCTGCCGTCCATGATGCGACTGATCACGAACGCGACGATCCCGGCGTAGAACAGCAGGTCCCCGATGCCGAATTGTGCGTTGTTCACTCGCACAGTGTGGCGGCAGAGGTGCGAGTCCAGCCAACCTCGGCCGCGGCGCTTCCGTTGTCCAGGACTAGCCACCAACTCGATAGCGGAGCACAAGAGCCTGCCGGAGCGGCCGGGTCAAAGCTGGCCGGAGGCCATCACGCAGTGACGCGCAGCGGCATTGACGCGGTCCGGAGGTGGGCGGATGCTCGGCGTTCGGGTCGGCGGCGCCGTGACACCGTCGTACGGACGGGCAAACTATGGCGTCGGTTCCAAGTCTGGTCCGGCATAGTCCAGTCCATATTTGTCGCGGGCGTAGTTCGTGAGCCCTACCTGCGTCAGAACAAGAGCGTCCACTGCCCTGTCTATCTCGTCGGCCTGTCCTGGCAGGGCCGCGGTGTAACCGAGTTCAATCTGACGTCGCACCTTGTTGAGTCCCCTGCGTGGTCGGTCCATCGTGGCTTCGATCACGCTGGCGCCGGCCCTGTTTACTGCGCGTGCCCGCCGAACGGTTTCGGGATCGCTGTGGAGAAGGAGCGTCGAGAAGGCCCTGTTCAGCCCTTCGTCTGCTGTGACGAGCCGGTCATAGGCCGCGTCCAGGTCCAAGGGCGCGACCGTGCCGTTACGCCGCTCGCGCCGGGCCCCCCTTGCCTGGGCAAGCTTAACTGTCATGCGGAACCCGTTGGCCCGATGAACCAGGATTTGCGAGCAGACGAGTACGTCGAGGATCGCCTGCTGATCGGTGGTTTTGGCCGCCGACTCTCGTTCTGCGTCGAGCTGTGCCCTCAGTACGCGGACGGCTGTCCTGTGCGACATCGCCCCTCCGAGGACAACGCCGACCAGGCCCGAGACGACCGGGAGCAGCGATTGCCAGTAGTCCACGTGTCAGAGCGTAGGCGGGACGGCCGACAGGCATTGCGGGGTGCGGTGGGGTGCGCATAGGGCGCGAAGCGCCCGGAGCGCGGGGTCCCCATCGCGGGGCCCCGCGCTTCTGCGTGGCGGAGCCGCGCTCTTGAGCCAGTAAAGAAAGTCCTCACCAGCCACGCTCCGTCGGATCACAACGCTCCGGCGGTGACAAGGGTCATATGGCGAGCGGTGCTGGGCGTCAAGCCGCACTACGCGTGATCGAGCTTTCGGGCCGTCGCGCGCCGAATGTGATCTTGGACGCCAGACATGCCTGAGCGACCCTGCGCGCCAATCTTCAAGCGCGCTGAATCCATGGCATCCCGGACTTCCCGCCGGATTCTGAGTTCATCCAACCCTTCGCACTTCTTGCGGACCTCGTCCGTGAGCGCGACCAACTGAACCGGAGTCGACTCGTAGCGGGAAATATCGCTGATCAGTGGCAGGTTTGTGCGAACCTCCTGCTCAATGGCGGTGCGCACGTCTGCTCGACGGACGATGGCGTCTACCAGGTCGGTGCGGGTGTGGAGGGCGACGCGGCTTTCGGGGTGGTCGTGGATCTCGCCCCCCAGCGGTAGATGGCGCGGATCTGTTCGATCTGGTTGGCTCCGGCGACGAGGCGGTCTTCGATGAGGCGGCGGGTGAAGTCGGCGAGCCAGTCGGCGTCGGGGGCGGTGATGATGACTTCGCAGATGTCGGTCATGGGGTGGCCTTGCCTTCCTGGACGAGCCGTCGGGCGGTGCCTTCGTCGTGGGCCAGGGCGCCGAGCCCGGTCAGGGTGTCGCCGTCGTGGCTGAGGCCGACCCAACGGCCGGTCATCTGTTGGCCGTGCGGGTGCATTGTGAAGTACATCGTGCCTTTGGAGCGGACGGAGCCGTCTGTGGCGTGAAGGTTTGGCAACCATCAGTTTCGTACGTCAAAAGGTAGCCACCATCGGTTGGGTTCATCCCGGGTGATTGTTTCGTAGAAGGAACGAGAGAAATCATCCAATTGGTAACCCATCAGCTCGGGCCGACCGAGCCTCGCGAACATTGTCCGTGGGAAGCGCCGCCGCTGGTCCCACAGCCGATCATTTACGAAACTTCTGATCGCCCGGTAGCCCTGCTCAGCTGCCGCTGCCTCGGTGGATTCTGGTGAATACCCAGTGTGAACAACACGGTTGCGGAGCAGATAGAGCGATTGCCAGTAGCTGTATGCGGCGGTCGAGGGGTCCTTGCGGTCCCAGTTGCCGCCGAGCAACCTGGGAATCGTTGTCTTGAACAAGCTCTCGAAAGTCTTGAAGCCGGAGAGGGCGGCGTGTATTTGTTGCGAGGTCTGTCCACTATCGACCATTGTCATCGCCCACGTGCTGAATATGAGGCTCTCAAGCGATGTTTGAAGGCTGACGGTCTGGCTCTCGTGGTCACCGGCCCGACCTTGTCTCTTCGATTTATCGAACCACAAGCGGGCACTTATATAGGGGTGGCCATAGTGTATGTCCTCTAGGCAACCCGCGATGCCTGCCCCAAGGTCCTCGTCCATGGCCATCTCAGGTGGGTATAGGGGGACATTATCTGGGTGCATCAGCACGGGGCCGGTCATCCTCCATGCGCCGTCCTCCAAGCGTTCGCCGCTCGTCACGAGCCATCCGAGTTGGGTAGTGTTGACCGGGAAGACATCGTCGCGTCCGTATTTGATTGCATAGGCGGTTAGGAACATATTTAGTTGGCCAAGGCATCTATGGAAAGCATACTCGGGGCCCTCCGGCTCGAATTCCAGGCGTCTCGCCTGAGTCTCGGCCGTTACCCACTGCACGTATGCTCCCGGGATCAGGAACGGCTCGCCACCAAGCGCCTCATCATCAACGCGATTCCCAAAGAATTGATGGATAACCTCCGGTAAACTCGGATCGTCGATTGCAGCGGACGGATTTGGATGCATCAAGAACCGAAGTTTCACCATCGGAAAAGGGTCGAATGCGGTGAGATCTGGTTTCGCCCAACTCCGCCCAAGTGAGCTGTCCTTCGGATCGAGAGCAGCTCCGAAAAGGAGCATGATGTGCTCTCTTTCCTGCAATGTCAGGCCAAGCCCAAATGGGAGTGGGAATGTATAGGTGATCCAGGCACCCGAAGGCGTAGTCTCGTCTGGCTCCACGACAGGCAACTCTGCTCCATTCGTCCCTCAAGACTCATCTTCAAGGATGCACTTGTTTGGGTTATTGATTCTCAGCCGCGCTGACACCCTTTGTCCTGGGGTACTGGTCCCGCCGTTGGTTCAGGACTAGGCAGCGTCGCCCGTAGGCCGGCATTTTGCAATCGTTCGTCATTTCGTTGTCGGTTCGACCAGGCGGCGTGTGTAGCCAGCCGCCGCGAGGCGGCCGAAAGCGCTCATAGCGTCGGGCGTGACGACCTGGGGGGCTGCGAAGCCTTGGTCGGCGTAGACCCAGATGCGCTGGGTGTCGCCGACGAGCATGTTGATGACCTTGTCTTGGTCGCCGATTGAGGCGATGTAGTCCAGCAAGGGCAGTAGTCGTGACGCGCAGACCACGTCGAGTTCGGGCCACAGCTTGCGACAAGTGGCGTAGGCGCGGCGTTGTTGGTAGGGCCGGCTAATGATGGTCGCGGACTGTGGCTGGATGCCCTTGCTGTCGAGGAGTTCTCGCGTGCGGGTGAAGTTGTCTCCGGTGTTGGTGGCGTGGGGTTCGATGATGATCGCGTCGTCGGGCACGCCAAGTTGGATGGCGCGTTCGGCGTAGTGGACGGCTTCCCCGCGGGGAAAGACTTCGATGGTGGTCGGCGCATTGGCTCCGGTGAACACGATGAGCGGGAACCGGCCTTGGTGGTAGAGGTCGGCGGTGTGTTCGGCGACGCCGATGTCGTGGCTGCCGAGACCGATGGCGATGTCGGTGTTGCGTGGTTCGTGGTGCATCTGGTGGTAGTCCCAGAGGATTTGGGCGTCTTCGAGGACGGTCATGGCTGGCTCCTTAGTCCGGCATGTCGTAGGTGTAGGTCCAGGAGAACCGGCTGGCCGCGTGGACGCCGGTGGCGTATTCGACGGCGTGGCCGTCCTTGGTTCGGGTGATTCGCTCAAGGATCATCACGGGCTCCCCGGCGGGTAGTTCCAGAGTGGTCATCTCGTCGGGGGTGGGCATCCGGGCGTGGAAGGTCTCGGTGACCTCATGAGGTTCCAGCCCTTGGAGGGTGAGGACGGCGAAGCCACCGCCTCGTCCTGCCGGTCCGGGTGTCGGGTCGACGAGTGGGGTGCCTTCGACGTCGGCGGGCCGGTAGTAGCTGGTCAGGGTGTGGGTGGGTCGGCCGTCCTGTTTGACGATGCGCGCCCGGGCGTAGACGTGGCTGTCGGGGTCGACGCCCAGGACGTCGGCGGCGCGGACGGGCGGGTGGACGAGCTCGACGGTCTGGGTTTGGTCGGTGCGCTGCCAGGACTGGCCGGAGGCCTCCCTGTCGGCGATGAACGCGACGCTGTCGCCGTACTTCCATTTGCTCTTGGAGTACCGCTCGGCTCCGAGCCGGCGCATGGGCGGGCGTTTGCGAACAACGGTGCCGCGCCGACGAATTGGCGTGACGAGCCCTTCGGCTTCGAGCAGGGCCACGGCGTTGCGGATGGTCTTGACGTTGACCTCGTAGGCGGCGGCCATGTCGGCTTGCTTGGGGAGCGTTGACCCGGGTGGGTAGTCGCCCTGGTCGATGCCGCGGCGCAGGAGCGCGGCCAGGTCGCGGTAGCCCATGCCCATGCCGCACTCCTCTCGGTCTCATGCCTTCTGACTTAACGGTACCGGTAATGAACCCCAGGTAAGAAGATGGTAAATACATCCGGTTCTAATCGTGTCGTGTGTTACCGTGCTCGATAGAACCACCTCTAAGTGGTTCACCGTCTAGATCGGAGACAGATCGTGAGCACATACGCAGTGGACAGCAAGCGTCAGTCGATGAAGTCGACCGGGATCGTGGAGGAGGTCAAGGAGTGGGAGGAGCGGGACGGCAAGCGACGGCCGTCGGAGGTGCAGGCCCGGGATGAGGACACGGGTATGCCGTTGTGGTCGGTGGAGGTGGCCTACCGGCAGTCGGCGTGGGGTCGGGAGCAGACGGTGACCGGCCGGGTCGTCGTTGGGATGCCGGTCAAGCCGGTGCTGGGGGAGTACGTCGCGGTGACGTTCGTGGATCTGCGGGTGACGGTCCGGGTGAACCAGGCCGGTGGGTTGGTGGAGACGTGGGAAGCCGACCGGTTGACCGATGACAAGCCCGCCAGCGCTGCTCCGTCCGGCCCGGCTGCCTCGTCAACGAAGGCGGCGTGACCGATGTCGCCGCGGGAGGCGGTCGGGTGGGCCGACCAGCTCGGCTGCGCCGTGGAAGACGTCCCGGCCGTGCTGACCCGGCAGGCCCGCACCCTGGAGGCGCTCAGGGTGGAGGTGGTGCGGGCTCAGGACCAGATGGTCGGGGTGCCGGATCGGGAGGTGGCCGGGTCGCTTCACCGGGCCGCCTGCTCCCTCGGGGTGGCCGTGGTGCGGGTCCATGATGCGGCGGTCTCCGCCCGGCGGACGGCCTGACCGGTGTTCACCGAGCAGCGCCGGGGTATGGCCGAACCGGACGACCTGGGTTCGATGCTGATCGAACTGGTCGCCCGGACGTGCTGGGGACTGGCCCGGATGGCATGCGCCCTCGTGGTGTTCGCTATCCGGGTCCCCGGCGTCCTCCCACTCCTGATCGCCGAGTGGGTCCTACTGCGGTATGCCGGCCTCGACCCAGCCCTCTGGACGACCTTCGCGTTCGCCATCGGCCTGGTGGTGTGGCGGGTCGCCTGGCCGGCTTCTTACGCCCGTCGCGCCCGGCCGGTGCTCGCGCGGGTCTGGAAGACCCCGGTGTACCGGCTGTGGTGGCCGCATGTCGCCGCCCGGACCGGGCTGGTCGCGCACAACCACGGCCACGGTCGCACCGATGCCGTCCCCCAACGGCCGCATTTGGCCTGGGTCAAGGTCACCCGGACCGGGGTGGAGGAGCTCGGGATCGGGTTGCCGGTCGGGCTCACACCTGACGATGTCGCCGCCCGGGTCGACGCCATCGCGCACGCCTTCCGCGCCCGCGAAGCCCGCATCGCTCCGGCCAAACCGGGCGGCGTCATCGTGCAGCTGCACCGCCGCGACGTCCTGGCCCGGACCATCCGGCCGTTGCCGGTCCCCGAATCGCCGAGCCTGCGCGGGGTACCGGTCGGGTTGGCCGAGGACGGCACCCCGTGGCGGTTCCAACTGACCCAAACGCACGTGTTGATCGCGGGGGCGACCGGGGCCGGGAAAGGCTCCATCCTCTGGTCCCTGCTGTCTGGCCTGTCCCGGGCGATTGACCAGGGCTGGGTGCAGGTGTGGGCGGTCGACCCCAAGGGCGGCATGGAACTGCGACCGGGCAAGCGGTTGTTCTCCCGGTTCGAAGACGGCACCCCCGAAACCATGGCCAGCCTGCTCGAGGACCTGGTCGCCGTGATGGACGACCGCGCCACGATGCTGGCCGGGGCCCACGTGCGCCAGCACACGCCCACCCCGGACGCCCCGCACGTCGTGCTGCTCCTGGACGAGCTTGCCACCTTGACCGCGTTCGCGGAGCGGACCGTGGCCCGCCGGATCGAGCAAGCCCTCGGGCTGCTGTTGACCAAGGGCCGCGCGGTCGGGATCACCGTCGTTGCCGCGGTGCAGGACCCCGGCAAAGACATCGTCACCTGGCGCGACCTGATCCCCACAAGGATTGCGATGCGGCTGGACAACCCGATCCAGGTCGACATGGTCCTGGGCGAGGGCGCCCGCGACCTGGGTGCGACCGCCGACCGGATCAGCGAACACACCCCCGGTGTCGCCTACGTCCGGCTCGAAGGCACCCGCGCCATCGCCCGCGTCCGGGCTGCCTACCTCACCGACGCGGACATTGACGCGCTGGCCGAGACGGTCACCGCCAAACCCGCCCTACGCGCCGACCGTCCCGTGTCCGGGCCCGGGCGAACCGATGAGGCCCCCGGATGGCCCGTTTCCTCGACAACGGCACCGGCCGGGTCTGAGCCCGGTGCCCGTCCGGCTCGGAAGCGGTCGCCTCGGGCATCGGTCCGGCCCAGGAACGAAGGAGGGGACGCAGCATGACCAGCAACGCGACCAAGGTGAGGGTGATGGTCGAACCCGGGGTGTGGCAACACCCGTTCGGCACCCCACTCCCGTATGTCGACTCCACGGGGGGACCGTCCCCGCGCGAGCTGGCCACGCCACGGTGGGCGGCCAGGGCGCGCTGCGTCCACCTGGAGACCGAACCCGAAGCCTGGTTCCCCCGGGACATGAGCACCGGGGCACGCGACGCGATCGCGATCTGCGCCCGGTGCCCGGTCCGCCGTGAATGCCTGGCCGCCGCCCTCACGTTCGGGGACGAGTACGGCATCTGGGGCGGCACCACCGCCGCCGACCGGGCCCTGATGGCCGACCGGCTCCGCCACGGCACCCCGCTCGGTGCGGTCCTCGATGATGCCCTCGCCGACGACTCCAACGAGTCGTCGGGCCAGTGGGACGGCGCCGCCTGATGAGCATCGCCACGGTCGAGGAGGCGCCTGCCCGGGTGCTGGCCGGCTGGGACCCGTTCCCCGGCCTGGGCCCCGGCCTGGACCTTGGCGACTGCGACGCCGCCACCGCCCGGCTGGCGACCCAGCGGATGCTGTCCCCGGACTTCGAGGACTGGACCGTCCAGGCCGCCCGGGTCGGGTACTGCGCTCACCCGGTCCGGCTGCGCGGCCACTCCGACCGGGTCGACACCACCACGGGGGAGGTGCTCCACTCCTACTCCTCGGCCGATGAGCCGTTCGGGGTGACCTATGTGCGGTGCGGCAACCGTCGCGCGTCGGCGTGCCCGTCCTACTCCCGCCTGTACGCGGCCGACACGTTCCACCTGATCCGGGCCGGGGTCGCCGGCGGCAAGGGCGTCCCGGCGTCGGTGGGGGACAACCCGCTGGTGTTCGCCACCCTGACCGCGCCCTCGTTCGGGCCGGTCCACGGCACCCGCGGCAACCACCGCGCCTGCCGCCCCTACGCGGCCGAGGCTCGGTGCCGACACGGTCGAGCGGCGACCTGCCATACCCGCCACGAGGAGGGCGACCCGCTGCTGGGTCAGCCGCTGTGTGTGGAGTGTTACGAGTACACCGGGCATGTGGTGTGGCAGTGGTGGGCCCCCGAGCTGTGGCGCCGGTTCGCCATCGCCCTGCGCCGCCTGGTCGCCCACCACCTCGGCGTCACCGAAACCAAACTGCGGAAGAGCGCGACCGTGCAGTACGCCAAGGTCGCCGAGTACCAACGCCGCGGCCTGATCCACTTCCACGCCCTGATCCGCCTGGACGGGCCCGCCACCGACCAAGGGTTCGCATCCGCCCCCGAAGGGTTCGCCGCGGCCGACCTCGCGGACCTTGTCCACGCCGCCGCGAAAGCCGTGCACTACCCGGCGCTGCCGGTCCACGACGGCGACAAGGCTCGGGTCCTGCGGTTCGGGCGGCAGGTCGACGCCCGCCCGGTCCGCGTCGGACACCGCACCGACGACCCCGGTCGGGCATTGGCGCCGGAGCAGGTTGCCGGGTACCTGGCCAAGTACGCCACCAAGTCCGCAGCCGACACCGTCGAGCAGGCGGGCGGCAACCCGCACCTGCGCCGGCTCGCCCGGACCGCCAACGAGTTGGCCGACCGGGTCGAGGACGACTGGGTCCGTGCCGGCCTCGGCGCCGACCTCAAAGACGCCCCGTACGGGCTGCTCGGGAAATGGGCCACCGCGCTGGGGTTCCGGGGCCACTTCGCCACCAAGTCCCGCCGCTACGCCGTCACCCTCGGCGCGCTCCGTAGGGCGAGGCGCCGCGCGCAAGCCCTGATCACCGACGCCACCCGCACCGGGCAACGCATCGACCTGGCCGCGATGGAAGCCCAGCTCCTCGCCGACGACGACCAGGACCAGACCAGCATCGTCATCGGGCAGTGGGCCTACGCCGGCACCGGCTGGGACACCGACGGCGACGCCCAGCTCGCCAAAGCCGCCGCCGCCCGAGCCCGCGAGTACGACCAAGTCCGGGCTGAGGAACGGGGACGCGAATCGTGACGGGGACGACATACAAAGTCGAGCAGGAGATACAGAGCCATGACAGTGGACATGAGCAGTTGGGAACGGTTGATGACCGTCAAGGAGGTCGCCGAGGTTCTCGGCGTCTGCGAGCGGACGGTCTGGTCGCTGCGCGCGGAGGGCAACTTCGCGCCGGGGACGAAGATCGGCAAGAAGGTCGTGTGGCGGGAGTCGGTCCTGCGCGAGTGGCTGGTCACGGCCACCGAGGAGCCCGGTGAGTCCGCGACGTACAAGTTCCGGAGCGCCGGATGACCGTATATCGGACTCCGAACGGGAAGGCGTGGCGGGCGTTCTTGAAGTACCGGGGCCATCGGGACTCGCGGACGTTCGCGCGCCGTCAGGACGCCATCAGGTGGCTGACCGAGCAGAAGACCGAGATCGATCGCGGCTCGTGGCTGGACCCGGCCCGTGGCCAGGTACCCGCGGGGTCGTTGTTCGAGAAGTGGCTGGCGACCCGGGATGTCGAGGGTTCGACTCGTCGCAATGACCGGGCGATCTGGCACTCCTACCTCGATGTACCGTTCGGCAAGCGGCCGGTGGCGTCGATCACCGGTCCGATGGTGCGTGAGTGGGTCGCCGGGTTGAGGACCAAGACGGGGCCGGCTGCGCCGCGGACCAAGCGGGATGCGCTGCGGGTGCTCCGGGGAGTGCTCGCCTTCGCCGTCGAGGATGGTCGCATCGCGCGGAATCCGGCCGTCGGGATCAAGGTCGCAGGGACCAAGGGCACGCCTGGTCAGGCGCTGTCGCTGGGCGAGCTGCGGATCTTCGTCGCGGCTCTGACGCCGCCGCATCACGAGATCGCCCTCGTGCTGGCTTTGGCCGGTCTGCGGTGGTCAGAGATCGCCGCGCTGGACGAGCGGGACGTGGTGACCGACGACGACGGCCGCCTGTTCCTGGTCATCCGGCATCGGCATGTGCTGGACGAGCAGGGCAAGAGGGTCACGCTGCCGGGAACCAAGGGCGGCCGGGGCGTCACCAGGATGGTGCCCGTCCTGCCCGAGCTCGTGCCCATCGTCGAGCGCCACCGGACCGGGGAACCCGATGCGCCGCTCTTTCCGTCACCACGGGGTGCCCGGCTCGACTCGCGGCACTGGCGTCGCGACGGCGGGTGGAAGGAGGCCTGCGAGCTCGTCGGCCGTCCGGGGCTGCGACCCCACGACCTGCGGCATACCGCGGCCACCGCCTGGCTGCGGATCACCGGGGACGTGAAGGCGGTGCAGTCGCTCCTCGGGCACTCGACGGCGAGCATGACCCTGGACCTCTACTCGCACCTGCTCAACGACAGCCTGACCAGGGCCGCCGACCTGATGGCGCAGGGCCTTGCGGCTGCGGCCGAGGCGGCTGCCCTCGACCCGGAGCAAGAGCGCGGCGAGCCCGACGAGAAACGCGAGGGCTCGTAATGGGCTCGCGAACCGCGATTTTCGTGCTGCTCGATGTGGTTGCAGTGGCCTTGATTGTGGCGCTGACCTGCGGAAACGTGTTGGTCGGGGTGACAGGATTTGAACCTGCGGCCTCTTCGTCCCGAACGAAGCGCGCTACCAAGCTGCGCCACACCCCGTGGCAGCCACCCGCGAGCGGGCAGCGAAGCACGAGGATAGCCGACCGGCCCACCGGCCAAGAAATCGGTTCACCCCCAGGGTCGTTGGGGTGCCGAACGCGCGCCATGTCGCGCGGCCAGCACCCCAACCGTGCAAGCGCCTCCTGCCCGTTCGGCATCCCAGCGGCGTCGGGGATGCCGAACGGGCAGGAGGTCGCCCGAGCGGCATCCCACCGGCGCGGGGATGCCGCTCGGGCGGCAGGCACTGCCAGCAGGCCAGGGCGACAACCCAAGGAGCCGGGGCTCAGGCCGAGCGTGGCACCAGGGTCAACAGCGTCGCCTCGGGGCGGCAGGCGAAGCGCACCTGCGCGAACCGGGACGTTCCCAGTCCCGCCGAGACGTGCAGGTAGGCCGCGTCGGCGGGAGCCGCCGAAGAGGGCCGGGCCGTGCCACCGTGCAGCACCCTGTCCACCCCGCGGCGAGGAACGTCCAGTCCGGCCCCCGGCCACCACCGTGACAGCCCCTTGGCGCGGGACCGGTCCAGGTCGCAGTTGGTCACCAGCGCGCCGAACCCCGGCACCGCCAGCTGGCCGCCGTGCGTGTGCCCGGCGATGATCAGCCCGGCCCCGTCAGCCGCCATGGCGTCCAGCACCCGCTGGTAGGGCGCGTGTACCACCCCGACCGTCAGGGCAGCCGAGGGCGACGCGGGAGCCGAGACCGCGGCATACCGGTCGCGTTTGATGTGCGGGTCGTCGACGCCGACGAGCTCCAGGGGCAGGTCCCGCAGGGTGAGCGAGGTCCGTGCGTTGTCGAGGTCGACCCAGCCACCGGCCGCGAGCCCGGCGACGAGCTCGCCGGTGGGCAGGTGGACCCGACCGGGGTGCCGTTCGGCGTGCCGCCGGGTGAGGTAGAGCGCGGGGTTGCGGAAAGTCGGGGCGTAATAGTCGTTCGACCCCAGCACGAAGGCGCCCGGCAGCCCCAGCAACGGCTCCAGCGCGTCGAGGAGCGGCGGCACCGCGTCGACGTGCGAGAGGTTGTCGCCGGTGTTGACGACGAGGTCCGGCGCGAGCGAGGCGAGGTCACGGATCCAGCCGAGCTTGCGGTCCTGACCCGGGACCAGGTGGATGTCGGAGAGCTGGAGCACCCGCAGCGACGGCGCGCCCGGCGGCAGTACCGGCACTGTGAACTCGCGCAGCGCGAACCAGCTGGGTTCCAGGACCGCGGCGTATGCCGCCCCGAGAGCGGCCGTCGCGACTGCGGCGCCCAGCGTGGTGGCCGTGGCCCGGGTCGCGGAGGTCATCGGGCCATCCTCTCAAACGCGCCGGAATCGCGGTTGCGGCCGGGTGCGAGGATGGAGCCATGAGCGAGACCAGCCTCAAGGCCACCGTGCAGCACGACCTGCACGACGCGATGCGCGCCCGTGACAAGGTGCGTTCGGGCACCCTGCGGATGGCGCTGACCGCCATCACGACCGAGGAGGTCGCCGGTGACGAGGCCCGCGAGCTGAGCGACGAGGAGATCCTCAAGGTCCTCGCCAAGGAGGCCAAGAAGCGCAAGGAGGCCTCTACGGCATACCGTGGCGCCGGCCGCGCCGAGCTCGCCGACACCGAGGACGCCGAGCTGGCCATCCTGGAGACCTACCTGCCCGCGCAGCTCGACGACGCCGAGCTGGACCGGATCGTCGCCGAGGCCGTCGCCTCCACCGGCGCCACCGGTATGCCGCAGATGGGCCTGGTCATGAAGGCCGCCCAGCCGGTCGTCGCCGGGCGCGCCGACGGTGGCCGGGTCGCGGCGGCCGTGCGCAAGGCGCTCGCCGGAGGCTGACCCGCGAAGGCGGGCACGCGGCATACGACGGAGCGGCCAGGACCGTGGTGGTCCTGGCCCCTCCGTATGCCGGTCAGCGATGTGGTCTTTTCTTGGTGGTGGGAGGCGAGGTCGGCGTCGCCGTGGGATTCGGCTTCGCCGTCGGCTTGGTCGTCGGCTTGGTCGTCGGCTTTGGCTTCGGCGGTGGGACGTAGCCGGTGGAGATGAACAGCCCGATCGACGAGCCGCGGATCGCCCGGCCGCTCGGGTTTGTCCCGGCGACGAGGCCGGCCGGGATGGTGCTGTTTATGTTCCCCGACACGTAGGCCGAGAACCCGACCGACTGCAGCGCGGCCGTGGCCGCGTCGCGGCTGAGGCCGACGACCGAGGGGACCGAGACGAGGTCGCCGTTGGTCACCTTGTCCGAGGCGCTCGGGAAGCTCACGACGGGAAGATCCCGTGAGGCGTAGGTCATGATCGACCGCCAGCTCGGCGCGGCGATGCTGGCGCCGAAGACCTGCGAGTAGTAGTTGCCGCCGATGCGCTTGCCGGCCATGCTGAACGGCGTCGTCCGCAGGCCGTTGCCGTTGCCGATCCCGGTGCCGACCCAGACGGCCGTCGCGAGCTGCGGCGTGATGCCGGCGAACCAGGTCTGGACGTGGGAGTCGGTGGTTCCGGTCTTGCCGGCCGACGGACGGCCCGGAACGCCGAGGCCTTGGGCCGTGCCACCGGGGGCAAGAGGAGCCTTCAACAGGGAGGCGACGCCGGCCGCGACGTTCTTGTCGAGGACCCGCTTGCACGGGTTCGCGCCCAACGAGAGCTTCTTGCCGTTGACGTCCGAGATCGACACGATCGGGGTCGGCTCGCAGTAGATGCCGCCGGAGGCGATCGTCGCGTAGCCGGCCGCGACCGTCATCGGGGAGATGGTGCCGGCGCCCAGGGCCATCGTCGGGTACTTCGGCAGCGACGCGCCGTTGCCCATGTGCAGGCCCATCTTGGTCATGGTGGCGATGACGTGACACACCCCGAGCTTCATGGTGAGGGACGCGAAGGCGGAGTTCACCGACTGGCCAGTGGCCGTCCGCAGGCCCATCGCACCGCCTCCCCAGTTCGAGTCGTTGCGCACCGGCCAGGTGTTCCAGTCGTCACAGCTGTCGCTGTTGTCGGACCGGGAGTAGTACGCCGGCCGGCTCGGGCCCGCCGCCTTGGCATAGACCGTGCCGTTCACGGGGATGCCGTTGGAGAGGGCATCGGCCAGGATGTACATCTTCGCTGTGGAGCCGATCTGGAAGCCGTAGGTCGAGCCGCCGTACTTGGCGTCGACGTTCCAGTTCTGCTGGGTGTACTGCTTGCCCTTCTGGTTGCCGATGGGGAACTTCGAGGTCTGGCCCATCCCCAGCACCTTGCCGGTGCCCGGTTGGATGACGGTCGCGGCTGACCCGACGCCCGAGGGGTCACCGATCGACACCCTCGAGGACAGGGTCTTGGTGATGTAGTTGGACAGGCTGGGGTCGAGCGTGGTCTGGATCGTCAGGCCGGCGGTGTTGATGTTCCTGATCCGCTCCGCGACGTCCTTGCCGAGCGCCTTCTGGGTCTTCAGCCACTCCATGACATAGGTGCAGAAGTACGGCTGGCTCGAGCGCTGGCAGGTGTTCCGGGCACCCTGCACCTTCAGCATCGACTTGATCGTGACCTTCTTGCCGGCCGTGGCCTGGGCCGGGGTGATCACGCCGAGCTGCGCCATCCGGTCCAGGACGACGTTGCGGCGGGCCAGCGCGGACTTGGGGTCGTTGACCGGGTCGGTCTCGCTCGGGCGCTGCACCGTCCCGGCGAGCAGGGCCGCCTGGACGTAGTTGAGCTGGGAGGCGTGGATCGAGAAGTAGTGCAGCGAGGCGGCCTCGACGCCGTAGGCCTGGTCGCCGTAGTAGGCCAGGTTGAGGTAGGCGCCCAGGATGTCGTCCTTGGTGTGCGTCTGCTCCAGGTTGATGGCGTACTTGAGCTCCTGCAGCTTGCGGGCGACGCCCTGGATGCCGCTGCGGGCCGACGCCGCCGCGGCGGCGGCCTGGTCGTCGGCGTTGAGGGCGTTCTCCTGGAGCGTCATCTTCACGTACTGCTGGGTCAGGGTCGAGGCGCCCTGCTTGTTGCCCTGCAGGGTCTCGACGACGGCCCGGGACAGGCCGCGGACGTCGAGGCCACCGTGCTCGTAGAAGCGGCTGTCCTCGATGGCGATCTGGGCCTTGCGCATGATCGGCGAGACCGAGGCGAGGGGGACGATGATCCGGTTCTCGGCATACGGCGTCGCGATGACACGACCGGAGGCGTCCAGGATCTTGGACTGCTGGTTGAGCGGGGACGCCGTCAGGTCGGCCGGCAGCTGGTCGAAGACGTCGATGCCGCCCTTGATCGCGCTGCCCGTTGCGCCCACCGCCGGGATGGCCAGGCCGGCGGCGAGCAGGCCCATCACCGCCGACAGGGTGACGAAGGCCGCGAGGCCGCGCAGCACCCTGGAAATGTTCTGGGTAGTCCCACTCATGCGCCTCAGGGTAACCCGGGAACCTTGGGCAACCGGCCAGCCACGAGGGGCGGAGGAGCCCCCGAACCCCGGGTGACTAGTCACTCCGGGCCCCCCGGAAAAGGGTTCCCTTGTGTCATGTGCCGACGGTGCTCACCTCCCTACCCTTTCGAGTGCAGGGTGCATCGGTGGCAGGCCGATGCAGGAGCCGGGAGGTCGGGATGTCAGTACAGGTTGAGGGGACACAGGAGACGTGGGCGCGCGACTGGCCCGCCAAAGGCCGCTGTGCAGGGACCGACCCGGACGCGCTGTTCGTCCAGGGCAAGGCCCAGCGCGCCGCCAAGCTCGTCTGCAAGAACTGTCCCGTCGTCGCCGAGTGCCTCGCCGACGCCCTGGACAACCGGACCCAGTTCGGTGTGTGGGGTGGGATGACCGAGCGTGAGCGTCGGGCCCTGCTCCGTCGTCGTCCCGAGGTCACGTCCTGGGCCGCGGTGTTCCAGGCGGCTCGGGCCGGCCAGCGCGTCGCGGTCTGACGTCTCGCGTCCCACCCGCCCGCTTCGGTTTATCGGGTGACCCGATACACCGAAGCGAGACAGAGTTGGTAACTCTGTATCCGTCGACTTTCTCGGGCGACCCGATAAACCGAAGCGGCCCGTATGCCGGGTGCTCACCCGGCCGCGAGGGCGTCACCGATGGTCCGGAGTCCCTCGACGTCGTGGATGTCGCGCGACGCGGCCGGGACCTCGGCGACCGGCGTGCCGGGATGCCCCGTCCGGAACCGTTTCACGACCGCCGCGTGCCGGGCCGCCGTGCGGGCGACCTCGGCGTGCAGCCTCAGCAGGTCGGCCGTCGTGGACTCGCCCGCTCCGGCATCGTCCAGTGACTCCTCGGCGGCCGCGGCGCGCGCTGCCGTGAGGCCCGGCGCCGCGACCCGCTGGATGCGGTTGACGACGACGCCGGCGAGCGGCATACCCTCCTCACCGAGCCGGTCGAGGAAGTAGCTCGCCTCCCGCAACGCATCCCGCTCGGGAGCCGCGACGACGACGAACGCCGTGCCGTGCTGCTTGAGCAGGGCGTACGTCTGGTCGGCGCGCTCCCGGAAGCCGCCGAACATCGTGTCCAGCGCGGCGACAAAGGTCTGGACGTCGATGAGCATCTGCCCGCCGAGGACCTTGGACAGGGTCTGGGTGGCGAGCGTGACACCGGCGGAGAACACCTTCAGGTAGGCGCGACCGCCTGCCTTGGCCGGCGCGGCGAGCAGCCGGATGAACCGGCCGTCGAGGAACGACCCGAGCCGCTTGGGCGCGTCGAGGAAGTCCAGCGCGGATCGCGACGGGGGCGTGTCGACGATGACGAGGTCCCACGTCCCCTCGCGGTCGGCCTGGGCGCGGAGCTGGCCCAGCTTCTCCATCGCCATGTACTCTTGGGTGCCGGCGAAGGAGCTGGACACGGCGACGTAGAACGGGTTGGCGAGGATCTGGGCGGCCTTCTCCGGCGTCGCGTGCGCCTCGACGACCTCGTCGAAGGTCCGCTTCATGTCGAGCATCATCGCGTCGAGCCGGCCCCCTTGACCGAGGTCGAGCCCGGTGACGGCCCGCGGGGTGTTGTCGAGCACGGTGAGGCCGAGGGACTGGGCGAGGCGCCGGGCCGGGTCGATGGTGAGGACGACGACCTTGCGCCCGGCCTCGGCCGCCCGGACCCCGAGCGCCGCCGCCGTCGTCGTCTTGCCGACCCCTCCGGAGCCGCAGCAGACGACGATCCCCACGGTGTCGTCGGCCAACAGCGCGTCGACGTCGAAACCGCCGTTGGTGCGGGACCCGTCGGTGCGGGACCCGTCGGTGCGGGACCCGTTGGTGCGGGACCCGTTGGTGCGGGACGCGCCCATCAGACCATCCCCTGCTCGAGGAGGTGGTCGGCCAGAACCCGCAGGCCGCCGCCCTCGACGCCGTCGGGGAGCCACGGCAGGTCGTATGCCGGTCGCCCGGCCGCGGCGATCTCCTCGCGCTGCTCGGCCTCCAGGGCGACCCGGTCGGCGTGGTCGGTGGCCTCGGCGAGGAGCCCGTCGACGAGCGCGGCGGTGGTGCGGACTCCGGCCGTCCCGAGGGCGGCCGTCACCTCCTTGGCCAGGGCGCCCCGGCTGCGCGGCGACTCGGCCGCCTTGGCCACCCGCGCCAGCCCGGCCTCGCCGAGCAGCGGCTCGCGGACCTGGTTGACGACGATGGCCCCGACCGGCATACCGAGTCCCTCGATCTCGGCGATGGCGTCGACCGTCTCCTGGACCGGCATCTCCTCCAGGAGCGTGACGGCGTGGACGGCGGTCCGCGGCGAGCGCAGCATGCGGGTGATCGAGTCGGCCTGGCTGCGGATCGGGCCCACCTTGGCGACGTCGGCGACCTCGGCGTTGACGTTGAGGAAGCGCCCGATCCGGCCCGTGGGCGGCGCGTCAAGGACGACGGCGTCCCAGGCGAGGTCGCCGCGGCCGCGCTTGCTGCCCGTCGTCCGGCCGACCGCTTCGTAGACCTTGCCGATGAGCAGCACATCGCGGACCCCGGGTGCGATCGTCGTCGCGAAGTCGATGGCGCCGACCTTCTCCAGCACCGCACCAGCACGGCCGAGCTTGTAGAACGACTGGAGGTACTCCAGGAGTGCGGCCTTGGCGTCGACGGCCAGCCCCCACACCTCGCCGCCGGAGCCGTCGGCGAGGACGCGGACCTCCTGGGTCGACAGCGGGGGGACGTCGAAGGTCTGGGCGATGCCCTGCCGGCCCTCGACCTCGGCGAGGAGCACCCGCTGCCCGCGTCGCGCGAGGGCCATGGCGAGCGCGGCCGCGACGGTCGTCTTGCCGGTCCCGCCCTTGCCGGTCACGACATGGAGCCGTACCCCGGGGAAGGCAGGGGCGGTGTCGGACATGACGCCAGCCTAGGAGTCCGAAATCGCCTTGACCGTGCTGGGAGGGTGAAGCCATGGACACGCGGGACCGGCTGACCGGCATACGGACCCCGTATGCCGCAGCGCCGCCCGGTCTGCGCGCGTGGGTCTCCTCGATGGTCGGGTCGCGCGTCGTGGAGGTGATCCCGCGGGTGGGCGGCCAGTCGCCCGCGGTGGCTGCGACGCTCGTCCTCGAGGACGGCTCGCGGACCTTCGTCAAGGCGGTCTGGCCCGAGGTCAACCCGGTGACACCCTCCCACTTCCGGCTCGAGATGCAGGCGTATGCCGCGATGGGGCCCGCGCCGTGGCGGGCGGCCGTGCTCGGTGCGCGGGACAGTGAGGACTGGGTCGCGATCCTGCTGGAGGACGTCGGCGGCGGGCACCCCGACCTCACCGATCCCGTTGTGGTGCAACGGGTCCTGTCGTCCGTGCAGGCCCAGACGGCCGAGCTCTCGCCCGTGCCGGAGGGTTCCCCGACGGACTCCCTCGCAGACAACCTGGTGGCCATCGCGCGCCGGATCGACGGGGCGACCCCGCTCGAGCTGGAGCTGCTCCCGGCGTGGCTGCGAGCCGAGCTGGGGGTCGTCCGGGAACGGGTCGCGGCGCTGTGCGCCGGCTGCCGAGAGGAGGCGTTGCTCAACTTCGATGTGCGATGGGACAACCTGCTCGTCCGTCCCGCCGACGGCCAACCCGTCTTCGTCGACTGGGGACAGGCGCGGCGTGGGCCGCGGTGGTGCGACGTGGCGATCTTCGGGATCGAGTGGGCCCGCGAACCGGCATACGAGACACTCTTGGGCGCGGCGGGGCTCACCGACCGGGAGAACGAGGAGGTGACGGCGTTCCTCGGTGGGTTCGGGGCGTTCTTCGCCCTGGCCGGCGCCGACCCGGCGCCGCCAGGACTGCCGAACCTGCCTGCGTTCCGGCGCGACACCGCCGATCGCTGCCTGGCGGCATACCGTCGCCGCACGTCGATGTGACTGACCGGCCAACTGTTCAGGCAGTGACAAGGGCCGCCGTTTCGTGGGTGGCGCGGGCGGCGAGGATCTCGGGGAGGTGCTCCTCGGCCCACCGGCGCAGGGCGTCGACCGGCTCCAGGAGGGAGTGGCCGAGCGGGGTGAGGGCGTACTCCACCCGCGGGGGAACCTCGGCATGGACGGTGCGTGTGACCAGGCCGTCGCGCTCGATGGCCCGCAGGGTCTGGGTGAGCACCTTGGCGGTCACGCCGCCGACCGACTGACGCAAGGTGGTGAAGCGTTGCGGACCGTCGGCGAGGGCGCCGATGACCAGGACCGTCCATTTGTCGCCGACCCGGTCGAGGACGACCCGGGTCGGGCAGCCGGGGTCGTAGGCGTCACCCCGGATTGCCTCGTGGAGGGAGCCGTTCGTTCGGGCGTCGACCGGTTGGGCCATGGTTTCCATCAGGTACTTATAGCACGTTGAAGACACCAGTTTCTGATGGATACTGTCGGATCATGACCGAGAACCGCACTGCTCCCACACCCCTACGCATCGCCGTCTACGGCGCCACCGGCATGGTCGGCTCCCGCATCGCCGCCGAGGCCGCCGGCCGCGGCCACAGCGTCACCGGCATCTCCCGATCCGGCGACGCCGCCATCGACGGCGTGACTCCCCGAGCCGGAGACCTCGGTGACGCCGCCGACATCCGCGCCGTCGCCGCCGACCACGACGTCATCGTGTCGGCGACCGGCCCGAGCCGCACCGGCGGCCTTCACGACACCTGGCTCGACGCCGTGGACACCCTCATCGCCAACGCCGGCTCGGCCCGCGTCCTATTCGTCGGCGGCGCCGGCTCGCTCCTGCTGCCCGACGGGAGCCGTCTGGTCGACTCCCCGGACTTCCCCGAGGAGTATGCCGCGGAGTCCCGGACCGGAATCGAGGCGTTCGACCGCTTCAAGGCTGCCCCGGCAGAGCTGGACTGGACCTATCTCTCCCCGGCGCCGGTCATCGCCCCCGGTGAGCGGACGGAGACCTACCGGACCGGCGGCGACCACCTCATCGGCGACCACGTGAGCGCCGAGGACTATGCCGCTGCGATGGTCGACGAGATCGAGACGCCGGCGCACCGGCGCGAGCGGTTCACCGTCGCCAGCTGACCGTCACGAACTGACCCAATTGTTCCGGTAGTCACGCCCGATCGGTGACTGCCGGAACAATTGGGTCAGACAGTCACGCGGAGGTGAGGTCGCGGACCGCGCGGACCAGCTCCGCGTATGCCGTGTGGCCGGGATCGACGAGGTCCATGTGCCCGAGCCCGGGCAGCAGCCGCAGCTCGCACGGGGCGTCCGCGAGCGTCCGGCTCGCGGCATACGACTCCGAGACGACGTGCGGCACGTCCTCGTCGACGTCGCCGGTGAGCAGGACGGTCGGTGCGGTCAGTCGCGACCGGGCCGGGTCCGCCGCGACCCACCCGGCCTCGTCCGCGTCGCCCATGAGCGCCTGCGGGGCGCCCCCACCGAGACCGAGGCGCGCCGCCAGCCCGAGGTCGACGACGCCGGCCAGCGCCACCACTCCGGTCAGCCGGGAGAAGTCCGCGGTGGCCGGAGAAATATCTCCGGCCACCGCGCAGTTCCCCGTGGTCGCCGAGGCAGCCCACGTCGCCAGGTGACCACCGGCCGAATGTCCCACGGCCACCACCGGGTCCGGCAGGTCCGGATCCTCACCCACCGCGCCCAGGGCCGCGACGACCGAGGTGCACGTCCCGGGCCAGCCGCCACCCGGCATACCGACGCGGGGGTACTCCACGGACGCGACGTGGAACCCGTCGCGGGCCAGCGCGGTTGCGAGCGGGGCCAGGTGGTGCCGGTCGTATGCCGCGCGCCAGAAGCCGCCGTGGACGAGCGCCACCGTGACACCGAGCGCCGAGCCAGGGGGAGACCAGACGTCGACCACGCCCGCCTCGCCCGCGGCATACCGGATGGTCCTCGTGGGCGAGGCGTCTGCGGGCATGGACCCGATTGTGCCGCGGCAGCCACCCTCGTAGGGTGACGCCCATGACCAAGTGGGAGTACGCAACGGTGCCGCTCATCGTCCATGCGACCAAGCAGATCCTCGACAACTGGGGCGCCGACGGGTGGGAGCTCGTCCAGGTCGTCACCGGCCCCGACGGCAACGGCCTCGTGGCATACCTCAAGCGAGAGAAGGCGTGACCATGAGTGCGGTTGAAGACCGGCTGGCCGAGCTCGGCCTGAGCGTCCCCGATGTGGCCCCACCCGTCGCCGCCTACGTCCCCGCGGTCCGCGACGGCCGGCGCGTCTACACCTCGGGCCAGCTGCCCATGGTGAGCGGCCAGCTCGTCCAGACCGGCAAGGTGGGCGACGGCCACGGGCTCGTCCCGGCCGAGGACGCCAAGGCCCTGGCCCAGACCTGCGCCCTCAACGCGATCGCGGCGGTCAAGAGCCTCATCGGTGACCTGGACAAGGTCGAGCGGGTCGTCAAGGTGGTCGGGTTCGTCGCGAGCGACCCGTCGTTCACCGGTCAGCCCGGCGTCATCAACGGCGCGAGCGAGCTGCTCGGCAAGGCCTTCGGCGACGCGGGCATCCACGCCCGCTCGGCCGTCGGCGTCTCGGTGCTCCCGCTCGACGCTCCGGTCGAGGTGGAGATCATCGTCGCCGTGCGCGACTGAGCGTCTCCCGGAAGGTCACCGTCGCGGCATCGACGAGGAGAGCCTCGAGCCGAGGGTCGGGCGTCGCCGGGTGCAGCTGCGCCCCGAGGGCCGGCTCGGCGGCCAGGGCGACCTCGCCGATGGCGACGATGAACTCGGCGATGTCGGCCATCTGCATACCCGCGCGGAGCAGGTCGCTCACGATGGCGATGCCCAGGCCGTCGGCCACGAGGGCGCCGGAGTCGTCGCTCCGCAGGATGTCCAGGGCGAGCAGCCGCTCGAGCAGCTCAGGGCTGCGTTCGCGGACGAGGTGCGCGGTATCGGGGGGCAGTGGGCCGTCCCTGGTGTCCGGGGAGTCCGTGTCCCCGACGGTCTGGTCGTCGGGCAGCTCCAGCAGCAGCATGAGGGCGACCCGGCTGGACCCGGCGCGGTTCAGCCGGGCGATCTCGGCGAGCGGGAAGCCGCGGGCGATGAGCGCCTTGACGATCCGCAGCTGCCGCACGTGCGAGCTGTTGTAGCGACCGACCCTGCCGCGCCTGACCGGAGGGTCGAGCAGGCCCTTGCTCTGGTAGAGCCGCAAGGTCCGCTCCGGGATGCCGATGAACTCGGCCAGCTCGCGCAGGGTGAGGTCGAAGTGGTCAGGCATCGTCGTCCTCCCGCCCAGGTGTCGGCTTGCCTTTGGAGCATACGATCGGTCGGGTGATCCGTCATTTCTCCGTCGCTGACTCGCCGGGTCTGGTGGCGCGTGCGGCGGAGTGGGCCACGACGCCCGGGGAGCCGCCGATCCCGAGGCCCGCGGCAACGGTCATGTGCCTCCGAGAGACCCCCGCAGGGCCCGAGGTGTTCATGCTCCATCGGGTGGCGACGATGGCGTTCGCCCCCTCGATGCACGTCTTCCCCGGCGGCGGCGTCGACCCCGGTGACGACGCGCCCGACCTGCCCTGGGCCGGCCCGACGCCGGTCGAGTGGGCGGCGCGGATGGCGACCGACGAGGCGTCGGCCCGGCGGTTCATCGTGGCCGCCGTCCGGGAGGTCTTCGAGGAGACCGGCGTCCTTCTGGCCGGCGGCCGCGACGGCTCGACGGCTCTGGCCGATGTCTCCGACCCGGGCTGGGTGACGGTCCGGCGCGACCTCGTCGACCGGCATACGTCGCTCGCGGAAGTCCTTGTGCGACAAGGGCTCTGGCTCCGATCGGACCTCCTCTCCTACCGCGCGCACTGGACCACGCCGGCGTTCGAGAGACGCCGCTACGACACCCGGTTCTTCGCCTGCCTCATCCCCGAGGGCCAGGCGGCCGACGACCTCAGCTCGGAGGCTCAGGCCGCCGACTGGATGCGCCCCGGCGACCTCCTCGCCGAGGTGGCCGCCGGTCGCGCGCTGATGCTGCCCCCGACAGTGGTCTGCCTGGAGCAGCTCGCCGCTGCGCCGTCGGCGGCAGCCTTCCTCGCCGAGCAACCGCGCGTCCACGAGGTGGTGCCGGTCCTCATGGAGACCGCCGACGGGCTCACGCTCCAGGCGGACCTGCCGTGACCTCTGCGCTCGACGGCTGGCGCGGTGGTGCGGTCACGCCCCGTGCCACCTGCGTCCTGGCCCCGAACCCGAGCCCGATGACCCTCGACGGCACCAACACCTGGGTCCTCCTGGAGCCCACAGCGACCGAGGCGGTCGTCATCGACCCCGGGCCGCTCGTGGAGGACCATCTCCAGCGCGTATGCCGGGTGGTCGCCGATGCCGGTGCCCGCGTCACCCAGACGATCCTCACCCACGGCCACCTCGACCACGCCGAGGCGGCCCCCCGGTTCGCCGAGCTGACCGGCTCGACCGTCCGCGCCGTCGGACGCGGCCACGACGACCTCGCCGACGGGTCGGTCGTCCGGGCCGGTGGGCTCGAGCTGCGCGTCGTGAGCACCCCGGGGCACAGCTCGGACTCGGTGTCCTTCGTCCTGGAGGCCGACCATGCGCTCCTCACCGGCGACACCATCCTCGGACGCGGCACGACGGTCGTGGCGCACCCCGACGGTGAGCTCGCGGCATACCTGGAGTCCCTGGACCGGATCCGGGACCTGACCGGCGGGGGTGAGGTGACGACGATCCTGCCCGGACACGGCCCGGTCGTCCCCGACGCGGCCGCGATGGTCGCCTTCTACCGGACCCATCGGCGCGAACGGCTGGAGCAGGTCCGGCAGGCGCTCGCCGACGGGGCCGCGCAGGCACCCGACCCGGTCGAGGCGGTCGTCGAGCGGGTCTACGCGGAGGTGCCGCGCGAGGTCTGGCCGGCCGCGCGGATGTCCGTGCGCGCCCAGCTGGCCTACCTCGCCGCTCGTTCATAACCCTCCCATTGGAGTGTTGTGAACAGGGGTTGATGGTCAGCGTGCGCGGCGCTTGAGACGCTCGACGTCGGTGAGCAGCACGGCGCGGGCTTCCAGCTTGAGCCAGCCACGCGTCGCGAAGTCGGCCAGGGCCTTGTTGACGGTCTCGCGGGAGGCGCCGACGAGCTGGGCGAGCTCCTCCTGGGTGAGGTCGTGGCTCACCATGACGCCGTCCTCGGTCTGCCGACCGAAGCGTGCGGCGAGGTCGAGCAGTGCCTTGGCCACCCGGCCCGGCACGTCGGTGAAGACGAGGTCGGCCAGGCTCTCGTTGGTGCGGCGCAGCCGGCGGGCCAGGGCCGCGAGGAGCGTGGCGGCCACCCCGGGACGGCCCGCAAGGAACTCGCGGAGCTGCTCGTGGCCGAGCCCGAGGATCTGGGTCTCGGCGATCGCGGTCGCGGTCGCGGTGCGCGGGCCGGGGTCGAACAGGCTCAGCTCGCCGAACATCTCCCCGGGGCCGAGGATGGCCAGCAGGTTCTCACGGCCGTCGACGCTGCTGCGCCCGAGCTTGATCTTGCCCTCGGCGATGACGTAGAGCCGGTCGCCGCGGTCGCCCTCGTGGAAGAGCACGTCGCCGCGCTCCATCCGGGTACGGGCCATCGAGGCCATGAGCGTTTCGGCGGACTCGTCGTCCACGCCGGCAAAGAGAGGCGCGCGCCTCACCACATCGTGATCCACGGCGGACAGTCTGCCAGACGGCCACCCGCGACCCTGGCGGCTGCGCACCTTAGGCTGTGCGGGTGCCCGAAGCCCCCGTCCAGGAGCCCCGTGCGGAGTCCCAGGTGGTGTCATCGGGGGAGTCACCGGTCGCCCTGACCCGCCGCGCACGCCGGATGTACCGCCTGCTGCTCGAGCGTTATCCCTACGCCCACTGCGAGCTGGACTTCCAGACGCCGCTGCAGCTGCTCGTGGCCACCGTGCTGTCGGCCCAGACGACCGACGTCATGGTCAACACGGTGACGCCACGTCTCTTCGCGGCATACCCGACCGCCGCTGACCTGGCCGGCGCCGACCGCGAGGCGATGGAGGCGATCCTCAAGCCGACCGGCTTCTTCCGGGCCAAGACCAACTCGGTCATCAACCTGTCCGCGGCGATCGTCGAGCGCTACCACGGTGAGGTCCCGGGTCGGATGGCCGACCTCGTCACACTCCCCGGCGTGGGCCGCAAGACGGCGAACGTGGTGCTGGGCAACGCTTTTGGCGTCCCCGGACTCACCGTAGACACCCACTTCGGGCGGTTGGTCCGCCGCTTCGGCTGGACCGAGGAGGAGGACCCGGTCAAGGTCGAGCACGCCGTCGGGGCGCTCTTCCCGCGCAAGGACTGGACGATGCTGTCCCACGTCCTCATCTTCCACGGCCGCCGGACCTGCCATGCCCGCCGGCCCGCGTGCGGCGCCTGCCCGGTCGCCCGGCTCTGCCCGTCCTACGGCGACGGCGAGACCGACCCGGTCAAGGCCGAGGCCCTGCTGAAGTACGAGCTCAGCCCGACGTATGCCGGGGAGCCGGTCTCCCCGCCGCCCGGGCCGCTCCCCATGAGGGTTCGGTGACGGCGGCGGACTCGCACCCGACCCGGCCGGCGTGGCTCGACACGCTGGGCCGGACACCTCCCGCCGCGCTCCCGGACTACTTCCGCGCCTACCCGACTCCGCCGAGCCCGCGCCGCCGGTCGGCCGTGCTCATCCTGTTCGGCCCGATCGGTGGCCTGCCCGACGCTGCCAACGCCGGCCTGGACGGCGTCGACGTCGTGCTCACCGAGCGGTCCGCGCGGCTGCGGAGCCACGCCGGTCAGGTCTCGTTCCCGGGCGGAGGCATCGACGACGGCGACGACGGGCCGGTCGGTGCCGCGCTGCGCGAGAGCGAGGAGGAGATCGGGCTGGTCCGCTCGTCGGTCGACATCGTGACCAGGCTGCCCTCTCTGTACCTGTCGCCGAGTGGCAATGCCGTTGCGCCAGTAGTGGGTTGGTGGCGCACACCCGGGCCGATCGGGGTCGTCGACCCCCGCGAGGTGGCCACGGTGGCCCGCGTCCCGGTCGCCGACCTGCTCGATGCCGACAACCGGTTCACCGTGGTCAGCCCGGCCGGCTACTCGGCACCGGGGTTCGAAGCCGGCGGGGTGTTCGTGTGGGGATTCACCGCGATGCTCCTCAACGCGGTGTTCGACGCCGCCGGGCTGACCCGGCCCTGGGACGACACCCGGCGACGCGGCATACCGCGCGGGATGGGTCCGTCCGCCCGCGATGTGGCCCGCTACCTGGCGCACCGGGCGGCCGGCCGATGACCGGGGGGATGGGGCTGGACGTCGCCCTCGTGCTGTTGCTCATCGGCTATGCCGCGACCGGATACCGCCAGGGGTTCGTCGTCTCAGTGCTCTCGCTGGCCGGCTTCCTCGGCGGCGGGGCGCTCGCCATGGTTCTCCTGCCCAGTGTGCTCAACCACGTCCCGTCCCTCCAGTCGACCACCGTGCAGCGGACCGTCGTCGTGATCCTCGTCGTGTTCGTCCTCGCCTCGTTCGGGCAGGCGTTGGCCGTGGCGATCGGGCAGCGGATCCGCCGCGTGGTGCGGATCAGGTCGGCCCGGGTCGTCGACGCGATCCTCGGTGCGTTCGTCGTCGTCGCCTCGACGGCGGTCCTCGCGTGGTTCGTCGCGGGCGCGGTCCGCAGTGGCGCCCCACCGGTGCTCGCCCGGGCGATCGGGGAGTCGCGAGTCCTGCGCACCATCGACGAGGTTGTGCCTCCGCAAACGACGCGCCTCTTCGCGAGCTTCCGTGAGGCCCTCGACCACGAGGGGTTCCCTCGGGTGTTCGAGGGGATCTCGGCCGAGCCGATCAAGCCGATCGCCACCCCCGACGGCAGCGCCGCCACGACGACGGCCGTGGCCGACGCCGCGGGCTCCATCGTCAAGATCACCGGGCTGTCCAACGCATGCCAGCAGGGCCAGGAGGGCAGCGGGTGGGTCGTTGCCCCTGGCAAGGTCGTCACCAACGCGCACGTCGTCGCCGGCCTCGGCCAGGTCACGCTCCGCCCGCGAGGTACCGGCCGGACCTACACCGGCCAGGTCGTCGTCTTCGACCCGGCCCGCGACCTCGCCGTCATCGACGCCCCCGACCTGACCGCTCCCGCGCTGTCCCTCGGGCCGGCAGTGGGTGCCGGCACGTCGACGGTCGTGGCCGGCTTCCCGCTCGACGGTCCCTACAACGTTGGCGCGGCCCGGGTGCGTGACGTGCTGCGCGCCAACGGGGCCGACATCTACGGTCGACCGGGCATCGACCGCCAGATCTACTCGCTCTATGCGACGGTTCGGCCGGGCAACTCCGGCGGCCCGCTGCTCGACACCCGCGGTGAGGTGGTCGGGATCGTCTTCGCCAAGTCGCTCGACGACCCCAACACCGGCTACGCGCTCACCCTGGACGAGGCCAGGCCGGTCCTGGACGCGGCGGCGACCGCCTCGGTCCCCGTCAACACCGGAGCCTGCATCCGCGACTGACCGACCCCTCCTGCCCCAGCTTTCCCGGCCCGTCTTCGGCTCCCGACCCAACCTCTGCTAGCAGAAGTTAGGCCACTTAGCAGAGGGTGCAACCTGCGCTAAGAGAGCCAAGCTCTGCTAGCAGAAGGTGCAGCAAGGGGTCGGAGTGTGGTCAGGCGGTCGGGGTCAGGGCGAGGTCAGGCCGTCCAGCCAGCCGAGCAGGTGGCGGTTGAGGCGGGCCGGGGCCTCCTCGTGCGGGAAGTGGCCTGCGTCGGTCACCACCACTGTCGTCGACTCACCGCCGACGTATGCCACGGACGCGCCCTGGGCGCTCCCGCTCACCGTCGCATCCTGGTCGCCCCGGATCTGCAGCACCGGCAGGTCGACTCGCCCGGTCATGCGGCGGGTGTAGCTCCAGCCCTCGCGGCGGACCTGGCTGAGGACGAGCCACCGGTGGTAGTCGGCCGCCGCGTGCGCCGCGAAGGGGATGGTGAGGGCTGCGGCATACCGCTCGCCCTCCTCCGCCGACGGCCACGAGCTCGCCGGGGCGGACCAGTGCCGCAGCAGGCGCGGCACCGCGGTGGGGTCGGTAGTCATCTCCCGCTCGGGTACCCACGGCCACTTCCCCCGGGCGAAGACCGAGCCGGAGGCCAGGCGGGTGAGGTGGCGCGCGACCTGACGACGGAACACGCAGGGGTGCGGCATGCCGACCGACGCGAGCGCCCGGGTCACGCCGGGGGACAGATAAGGGAGCGACCAGGCGACGAACCCGCCGAGCCCGTGACCGATGACGACAGCCGACTCGACACCGAGGGACCGGATGACGCCGGACACGTCGGCCGCGGCGGTCCAGCCGTCATAGCCGGTCGGGGGTTTGTCCGAGGCGCCGGACCCGCGCAGGTCCAGTGCCGCCGCGCGGAACCCCGCGTCGGCGACCGCGGTGAGCTGGTGGCGCCAGGCCCACCAGAACTCCGGGTAGCCGTGGAGGAACAGGACGAGTGGCCCTTCACCCACCTCGGCGACGTGGAACCGGGCTCCGTTCGCCGCGACGAAGCGGTGCTCCCACGGCCCGTCGAGGAGGACGGAGGCAGGGTCGGCGGGCTGGATCAGAGACTCGGCTTGATCGCAGCGATCGTGAGCTTCGCCTCGGCAATCGCCTTCTCCGGCGCCGGCTTGGCCTTCTTCAGGGCCCGGACGCCGAGCAGGCCGGCGATCGCCGCGATGAGGAACAGGACGCCGGTGACGATGAGCCAGGCGGCCCAGGCTGGCAGCCAGATGTCGAGCACCTCAGCCAGGGTGATGAAGACGAAGACGAGCCCGATCAGTGCCATCAGCCCGGCGGCGGCGAGCATCCCGGCCCCCATGCCCAGGATCTTGGCGCCCTCGGTGATCTCGGCCTTGGCCAGGGCGATCTCGGATCGGACAAGCCCCTGGACGTCGTGGGTCGCGTCGGCGACGAGCTGGCCGATGGTGCGCTCGGAACCCTGGGTGTCGATTGCCATGGGGTGACCCTACCCAGCCTTCGGGTTGGCTCGGAAGCACGCGGGTATGCCGTCCCCGTCCCGATCCTCGGTCTCGACGGCCTCGAGGCGGCGATAGTGGGCGTTGCGCGGGACGAGTACGCAGGCGGCCAGGACTGCGGCGATGAGCGAGCCCACGAGGACGGCGAGCTTGACGTGCGCCTCGCGGACCGGGTAGCCGTGGAACGCCAGGTCGCCGATGAGGAGCGACACCGTGAAGCCGATCCCGGTGAGCAGCGCGACGCCCGCGACATCGACCCAGCCGACCTCGTCGTCGGTCTCGGCCCGGGTGAACCGAGCGGTCAGCCAGGTTCCGCCGAAGACGCCGACGACCTTGCCGAGCACGAGCGCTGCGACGATGCCGACGAGCAGCGGGTCGCGCACGGCGGTGCCGACCGGGCTCCGGGCGCCCGGGCCGAGGATCGCGACGCCGGAGGCGAAGAATGCGAAGACGGGAACGCAGAACCCGGCCGAGAGCGGTCGCAGCCGGTGTTCGAACCGGTGGGCCACGTCGGTCGTCCGGTCAACGGTGCTCATGGCCGGGACGCTGCCCCGCGGCCTGACCGGCACGGTCAGCCCGAGGAGGACGCCGGCAACCGTCGCGTGGATCCCGCTGGCGTGGACGAGTGCCCACGTCGCGAGGGCCAGCGGGACGAGCAGCCACCATTGGGTCATCCGTCGCTGGACGAGGAGCCCGTATGCCGCGAGCGGCACGACCGCGAGCAGCAGCGGCGCGACCTGGAGGCTGCCGGTGTAGAAGATGGCGATGATGGTGATGGCGATGAGGTCGTCGACCACGGCCAGGGTGAGCAGGAACGAGCGGAGGGCCGAGGGCAGGTGCGACCCGATGACGGCGAGCACGGCGAGCGCGAACGCGATGTCGGTCGCGGTGGGGATGGCCCAGCCCTGCAGGGCCGAGGAGTCCGCCCCGAGCAGCGTCACGGCGCCGGCGTAGACCAGGGCTGGGACGGCGACGCCGCAGCAGGCGGCGACGACGGGCAGGGCGGCCTTGGCCGGGGTGGTCAGCTCGCCCACGAGGAACTCCCGCTTCAGCTCCAGGCCGGCGACGAAGAAGAACACCGCGAGCAGGCCGTCGGCCGCCCAGGCCCCGAGCGACAGGTGGAGATGGCCGACGTGCGGCCCGACCGCGAAGTCCCGGAGCGCGGCATACGAGGAGAAGAAAGGGCTGTTGGCCCACCCGAAGGCGAGCGCCGCCGCTCCGAGAAGGATGGCGCCACCGGTCGTCTCGGTCCGCAGAGCCGTGGCGACGACCTGGGCCTCGGACCACGAGGGCCGGCGGAAGAGGTGGTTGAGCGGTGTCAGGGTCATGGGCCGCCTCGCGGTCGTCAGGTGGTGAGGTGACGTGTCACGCATCCACGACTTCGTCGCGCAGATGCGGCCGACCAGGCTTCCCGGCGCTCCGGGACCGATGCTACCGGTGAAGGCTGGGTGAACGTTCGGCGTTCGGGCCGGATCTGGTGCGGCGCAGCCCATTTGGACCGTCACGCTAGGGGCATGAGCTACGGGTCGGGGTCGTTGCCACTCGCGGTGGCACACCGCGGGGGCGCCGGGCTCGGACCGGAGAACACGCTCGCCGCCTTCGGGTTGTCGACCGCGCTCGGCATCCGCTACCTCGAGACCGACGTCCGCGTCACCCGCGACGGCCAGATGCTCTGCTTCCACGACGCCTCACTCGACCGGGTCACCGCGGCGAGCGGGCCGGTCGGGCTCTGCTCGCTGGCCGAGCTGCACGGCCTACGCGTCGATGGGCGCGAGCCGTTGTGCACGCTCGAGCAGGCGCTGGCCGCGTTCCCGGACGCCCGGTTCATGGTCGACCTCAAGGACCGGGGTGCGCTCGGCCCGTTGGTCGCCCTCCTCCAGAACCCGTCGTATGCCGCGCGCGTGTGCGTGGCGGGGGCGTGGGACGGGTGGCTCGCCCGGCTGCGCGCCGAGGTGGCCGGGGCCCACACGGCGCTCGGCTGGCGCTCGCTGACCGCCCTGATCGCGTTGTCCCGCGCCGGCGCTCGCGCGCCGGGCTGGGTGCGGACGGCTGGCTTCGCCCATGTGCCGATCCGGCTGGGGAGTGTGCCGATCCTGTGCCACCGGCTCGTCGACCGGGCGCACGACCTGGGGATCCGGGTCGTCGTGTGGACCGTCGACGAGGCCGGCGAGATGCACCGGCTGCTCGACGCCGGGGTCGACGGGGTCATCACCGACCGCCCGGACGTGCTGCGTGAGGTGCTCATCGCCCGCGGCCAGTGGCAGCCGCTGCGGTCGGTCACTCCGCGCCCGACGCCATCCCTTCCTTGATCAGCGTCATGACCGAGGAGTCGGCGAGGGTGGTCACGTCGCCGATGGCGCGGCCCTCGGCGACGTCCTTGAGCAGGCGCCGCATGATCTTGCCCGAGCGGGTCTTGGGGAGCTCGGTAACGACCATGATCGAGCGCGGCTTGGCGATCGGGCCGATCTCCTTGGCGACGTGGTTGCGCAGCTCCTGGACGATGTCGGGGCCGCCGCCGTCGGCCGCGGCCTCCGAGCGCAGGATGACGAACGCCGCCACCGCCTGACCGGTCGTCTCGTCCGACGCACCGACGACGGCCGCCTCTGCGACCGCCGGGTGGGAGACGAGGGCCGACTCGATCTCGGCCGTCGAGAGCCGGTGGCCGGAGACGTTCATGACGTCGTCGACCCGTCCGAGCAGCCAGATGTTGCCGTCGGCGTCGTACTTGGCGCCGTCGCCGGCGAAGTAGTACTTCGGCCCGAACCGGCTCCAGTAGGTCTGCTGGTAGCGCTCGGGGTCACCCCAGATGCCGCGCAGCATGGACGGCCACGGCTTGGTGAGGACGAGGTAGCCGACCTTCTCGGGCTCGGTGAACGGCTGGCCCTCGTCGTCGAGGATCTGGGCGGAGACGCCGGGGACGGGCTTCTGCGCGGAGCCCGGCTCGAGGGTCGTCACCCCCGGCAGCGGGCTGATCATGATGGCGCCGGTCTCGGTCTGCCACCAGGTGTCGACGATGGGGCAGCGGTCGCCGCCGATCCACTTGCGGTACCAGAGCCACGCCTCGGGGTTGATCGGCTCGCCCACCGAGCCGAGCAGGCGCAGTGAGGACAGGTCGAACTTCTGGGGGACGTCGTGGCCCCACTTCATGAAGGTGCGCACGGCCGTCGGCGCGGTGTAGAGGATCGACACCTTGTACTTCTCGATGAGCTCCCACCAGCGTCCCTGGTGCGGGGTGTCGGGGGTTCCTTCGTACATGAGCTGGGTCGCGCCGTTGGCGAGCGGCCCGTAGACGATGTAGGAGTGTCCGGTCACCCAGCCGATGTCGGCCGTGCACCAGTAGACGTCGGTCTCGGGGTGCACGTCGTGGACGACGGAGTTCGTGTAGGCCACCTGGGTGAGGTAGCCGCCGGTCGTGTGGAAGATGCCCTTCGGCTTCCCCGTCGTCCCTGAGGTGTAGAGGATGAACAGGGGGTCCTCGGCATCGTGCGGCCGCGCCTCGTGCTGGTCGGAGGCGGCATCGACGACGTCGTGCCACCACACGTCGCGCGAGTCGTCCCAGGCGACCTCCTGGCCGGTGCGGCGGACGACGAGGACCTTCTCCACCGGGTTGTCGCCGACCGCGATGGCGGCGTCGACGGCCGGCTTGAGGGCGCTCGGGGCGCCCCGTCGGTAGCCGCCGTCGGCCGTGATGACCAGCCGCGAGTCGGCGTCGTTGATCCGGGTGTTGAGGGCGTCGGCCGAGAAGCCGCCG
This sequence comes from Intrasporangiaceae bacterium, assembly GCA_021324575.1. Lineage (GTDB taxonomy): Bacteria > Actinomycetota > Actinomycetes > Actinomycetales > Dermatophilaceae > Nostocoides. The sequence goes on from JAJPIW010000028.1 coordinate 53,763, forward strand.
AAGACGACCGAGTGCGGGGCGCCGATCCGGGCGCACGCGAGCATCGCGACAGCGGCCTCGGGGATCATCGGCAGGTAGATAGCGACCGTGTCGCCCTTGCCGATTCCCAGTGACTCCAAGGCATTTGCCGCCTTGCACACCTCACGCTGCAGCTCGGCATACGTGATCGAGCGGGTGTCGCCGGGCTCGCCCTCGAAGTGGATGGCGACCCGGTCGCCGTTGCCGGCCTCGACGTGCCGGTCGACGCAGTTGTATGCCGCGTTGAGGGTGCCGCCGACGAACCACTTCGCAAACGGTGCGTTGCTCCAGTCCAGCGTCTGTTCGAAGTCGGTCGCCCACGAGATCCGGTCGCGGGCCTGCTGCGCCCAGAACGCCTCGTAGTCCGCGTCGGCCGCGGCGTAGAGGTCAGCCGTGCCGTTGGCCTGCGCGGCGAACGCCGGGTCCGGCGGGAAGGTGTGGTGCTCCTGCGACAGGCTTGCCTCGGACACGGGCGGGCTCCTCCTCGAGCGGATGGACGTCTGCTGCCAGCCAACTCTGCCGCATCGGGCCACGCAAGGGGTATGCCGGGTGCTCGCGACCAGCGGGGCGGCTCGGGCGACGAGCGGGAGCCCGGGCGTGACGCACGTCTCGCCCCAGCCGTTCCCTGCGCCCGGGCTCAGCGGCGCCGCTTGGCCTTGCGCGACGGCGGTGGCGGCGCCGTCGCGGGCCGCAGGGCCTGCGCGGCCAGGGTCGCGGGGTGGACGAGGAGAGGCAGCAGGGCCCGCTGGCCGGGCGCCCTGGCCGCCTTCACGGCGCTCAGGTGGGCCTCGGCGCGAACCGCCAGCGCGGCATACGCCTCCTCGCCCATGAGGGCGACGAGCTCGGCCCGGTTGCTGCGGAAGACCGGCTCGCGCCCGACGTGCGCCTCGGGTGCGTTGGTGCAGAACCAGTCCAGCTCGTGACCCCCGGGACCCCACGAGCGGCGGTCGTACTCGGTGATCGTCACCTCGACCTGCTTGCTCCCGTCGGGGTGCTCCAGGAGCCGGTCGGCGCGACGGATCGGCAGCTGCCAGCACGCCTCCGGCATGACGGCCACGTGGTCGAGCCCTGAGCGCTCGCCGAGCCAGTGCATGGCGCAGCCGGCACCGGCCCCGAAGCCGGAGCGGTTGAGGAAGATGCATGCTCCGTCGACGACCCGCGTCTTGGTCACCGAGACCTCCCCCTCGGTGAGCACTTCCGACCACGCCTCGACGGCGGTCGACCCGGGATGGTGCTGCCACAGTGACTCGTCCAGCCGGTCGACGACGGCGGCGACCCGGTCACGGTCCCGGTCGCCGGCGAAGTGCGCGCCGATGACGCAGCACCCACCGTCGGGCACGGCCGCGAAGATGCTCTTGCAGCCCTGCCCGTAGATGCACGTCCAGCTCGACGTGAGCCAGGTCAGGTCGCACCGGAACCGTCGACGCCGGTCGGTCGGGTCGTCGAACTCGACGAACACGCGGGGCGTGCCGAGGTCGGTCTGCCCGCTCTGCGCCATGGCCGGGAGCCTATCCGCGTGACCTCCTGCGGCCCGATCTCGTTGAACTGGTATGTCGACGACGACGAGCCGCGCCGAGACACCACCCGGCGATGACAGCACGCGTGCCAGTCCTCCTGCGACGACCGCGGAGGGGTCGGCCGATGGGGAGCTGGCGCGTGTACTGAGGCGCGACCAGGCCGTTGCCTACGCGCGGGCGGCCTGGCCGTATGCCGCGTGCCTCCTCGCCGCCCTGCTCGCCTGGCCGTCCGGCTGGGCGGGTCAGGCGTCGTGGTGGCACCTTCCGCTGCTCACCCGTTCGGGAGGCGTGCTGATGCTGGGCGCCGTGGCGTCCGGGCTGGTCGTGGCTGCGCTGGTCCGCGAGCCCTGGCCCCGCGTCGGGATCGTCGCCGGGATCGCCGGCCTGTCCTGGGTGGCGACGGACCCGCCGGTCCGGGCCCAGCACGGGCGCCTCGTCCTTGCCGTGCTCCTCGTGGGCGGCCTCCTCATCGGTCTTGCCCTCGGCGCCCGGGCCCGTCGCGGTGTCCTCGGGGTCTCGTCTGCTCTGGCCATCCTGGCGGGGGTGAGCCCCAGCAGCTGGCCGCACGTCCCGCTGCTCGCCGTCGCGGTCGCCCTGCCGTTCTGGCTGGCGACCCGGGACCGGGTCGCTCCCACCCTGTGGGCCGTCGTCCGTGCGGTCCTTGCCTACGTCGTGGCCCGAGTGGTCGCAGCCGCCTTCACGGCCGGGTGGGTGAGCGGCACCAAGGCCGGCCTCGAGCCCGCGCAGGACCTGGCCCAGCGGGTCGCGACGGCGACGTGGGACACGGTGCGGCACAAGGGTTTCGACACAGCCCAGACGGCGCTGACGACGCACACGTCATGGATCTGGTGCGGCATCGTCCTCGCCGTCTGGCTGGTCGTCGCGCGCGTCACCAGGCGTGTGCCACGTCGATGACGAGGTGTGAGCCGGTCGCGTCGGTGAGGGTGAAGGCCCGGAACGGCAGCCGCGCCCGGACGCCGAGCCCGACGGTCGTCTGACCCTCGAAGGACCCGGCGGACGCGACCTGACGGAAGGTCCGGTAGCCGGTCACGTTCACCAGCTCCTTGGGGTTGGCCGGCTTGTAGGCGCCGGTGCCGTATGCCGGTGCCTTGGCGACGATCCGGATCTTCGCGCCACCGCGCAGCGGCACGAGTGCGCCCTGGCCCTCGGTGTAGACGTTGGTCACGTAGCGGACGTCGTAGCCGGGCGCCTTGCCCTTGAGGTCGATGACCAGCCGGTCGTAGCAGTCGTGCCGGCCGGCTCGGACGTTGGTGATCGGTCCGGCGACCATCGGGGCGGCCGTCTTGGCCAGGGACCCCCAGGTGATGCCGCAGTAGGGCGCGGCGGACGCTCCGGACGCGCCGGCCACGACGGGCAGGACGCCCAGCGCAGTGGCGGCCGCGAGGCTGACGACGAGGCCGCGACGCGGCATACGGGCTGATGTGGTGTTCATGGCTGCTCCTCCAAGAGTGTTTGTACGGAGCAGACACGCGCAACGGCCGCGGAGGGTTGTCCTCCGCGGCCGCTGTCATCCGTTCGGCTGGTGCGCCGAGCGGGCGCCCTCAGTGCTGAACGGCCCCCTCGGCGCCGTGACCGGTGAGGGACCGGACCTCCATCTCGGCGTACTTCGCCGGGTTGAGCTCCCGGCTGGTCACCGTGCCGAGCCAGCCGAGGAAGAAGCCGAGCGGGATCGAGATGATGCCCGGGTTGTCGAGCGGGAACCAGTGGAAGTCGACGTTCTGGAACATCGAGGCGCTCTTGCCGTCGATCTTCGGCTTGCCCGAGACGACCGGGCTGAACGCGATGAGGGTGACGGCGGAGACGAGCCCGCCATAGATGCTCCACAGGGCGCCGCGGGTGTTGAACCGCCTCCAGAACAGCGAGTAGAGGATCGTCGGCAGGTTCGCGCTCGCGGCGACGGCGAAGGCGAGGGCGACGAGGAACGCAATGTTCTGGCCGAGGGCGAAGATGCCGCCGATGATGGCGACGACCCCGATGACGATGGCGGTGATCCGGGCGACCTTGACCTCCTGCGCCGGTGTTGCGGTGCCGCGCTTGACGACCGAGTTGTAGACGTCATGGGAGAGCGACGCGCTCGCGGTGATGGTCAGACCGGCCACGACCGCGAGGATCGTCGCGAACGCGACCCCGGAGATGATGCCGAGGAAGACCTCACCGCCGAGCTTGTAGGCGAGGAGCGGGGCCGCCGAGTTGGCCTTGCCGGGTGCGGCGTTGATCGCCTTGGCACCGACCAGCCACGCCGCGCCGTAGCCGAGCACGAGCGTGAACAGGTAGAAGATGCCGATCAGCCAGATCGCCCAGACCCCGGAGCGACGAGCCTCCTTGGCCGAGGGCACCGTGTAGAACCGCATGAGGACGTGCGGCAGGCCCGCCGTCCCGAGGACGAGGGCGAGCGACAGCGAGATGAAGTCGATCTTCGTCGTGCTCGTCTTGCCGTACTGGAGCCCGGGGCTGAGCACCGCGTCACCCTTGGCCGAGGCGTCGGCGGCGTGACCGAGCAGGCTGGAGAGGTTGACCCCCACCTTGGCCAGGACGAGGACCGTCATGATCGCGGCGCCGATGATGAGCAGCGTCGCCTTGATGATCTGGACGTAGGTCGTGCCCTTCATGCCGCCGACGAGGACGTAGACGATCATCAGGATGCCCACGAGGGCGACGACGAGTCGCTGCCCGTTGACGCTGGACACGCCGAGGAGCAGGGCGACCAGGCCGCCGGCGCCGGCCATCTGGGCGAGGAGGTAGAAGAAGCTCACCGCGAGGGTCGAGACGGCAGCGGCCATCCGGACCGGTCGCTGCCTGAGCCGGAACGAGAGGACGTCGGCCATCGTGTACTTGCCGACGTTGCGGAGCAGCTCGGCGACGAGCAGCAGGGCGACCAGCCAGGCGACGAGGAAGCCGATCGAGTAGAGGAACCCGTCGTAGCCGTTGACCGCGATGGCGCCGGCGATCCCCAGGAAGCTGGCCGCAGAGAGGTAGTCACCGGCGATGGCGATGCCGTTCTGCCGGCCCGAGAACGCGCGACCGCCGGCGTAGTAGTCGGCCGCAGTCTTGTTCTGCGTGGACACCCGGATGACGATGGCCAGGGTGATGAGGACGAAGACGCCGAAGATGGCGATGTTGAGGGTCGGGTTGCCGACGGTGGTCGCGGTGGGGAGCGCGGTCGGGAGGCTGGCGGCATACGAGGTCATCTCGCACCTCCGAGCTGCGCGGCCAGGGCCTCGGCGCGGGGGTCGAGCTCGCGGTCGGCCCACCGCCGGTAGACCATCGTGATCGCGAAGGTCGACACGAACTGGAGGAGGCCGAAGACGAGCCCGATGTTGATGTTGCCGACCAGCTTGTGCGCCATGAAGCCGTGCGCGAAGACGGCGAGGAAGACGTAGAGGAAGTACCACGCGAGGAAGAGCGCGGTCATCGGGAAGACGAACCTGCGGAACCTGTGCCGCAGGTCGGCGAACTCTGCACTGCTCTGGATGATCTCGGCGTGCTCGCCGAGGTCGTCGCGGTCGGGCGCATGGGCGCTCACGGGCCACCTCCTTGGTCGGACCGGGCATCCTTGCCGGGTCTCGGAGCCCACTGTCCTGCCTCAGGTATGCCGGGTGGCCGGCTTGCGTGTGCCCGGTCGCCGGGCGTTGGGGGTGGGTCGCCGTGCGGGTGGTCGGCGCGCGGCGAGCGGTCGGTTGGCCGCGCCGAACGGCTGCTGCCCCTCGTCCCGCCCTTCCCGCCCCGTGCTACCCCCGCACGTGCGGGGTTGTGCCGGGATTACTCATCGGTAACCTCGTAATAACCCCGCACGTGCGGGCTCGTGCGATAACCCCGCACGTGCGGGCTTGCGCAGCATTACTCACCGGTAACCTCGTAACAACCCCGCACGTGCGGGCCTAGCTGGGGAGGACGGACTCCGGGGTGTGCAGGCGGATGAGGGTCCGCACCGTCCCGGCCGGGATGTGGCGCGGGGTGGCCAGGGAGACGATGACCGTCGCCGCGACCGCCAGCGGAGTGCACCACGCCGCCGGTTGGGCGAGCAGGACGCCGGCCCACCCGTCGAACGGGCCGGCGAGGATGGTGAGCCCGACCGCCAGGGTCGCGGAGACCCCGCCGACGACCAGGCCCGCCGCCGCACCCACGGTCGTCAGCCCCCGCCACCAGACCCCGAGCACGAGCAGCGGCGCGAAGGTCGCCGCGGCGACCGCGAAGGCCAGCCCCACCGTCGTGGCGATGCCGAGCGGCTCGACCAGGCGGCTTGCGGCATACGGGACGACGACGGCGAGCCCGGTCGCGATCCGGAAACCGTTGATCGAGCTCGCGTCGTTGCCCGTGACCCGCGCCAGCCGACGACGGAGGAGGTCCTGGTCGATGACCCCGGCCACGGACACGACGAGCCCGGACGCGGTGGAGAGGAACGCGGCGAAGGCGCCACCGGCCAGCACGGCGGCGAGGACCTGTCCCAAGGTGCCGGGGGAGGCGGCGAGCGGCAGGTTGAGGACGATCGTGTCGGGCTGGTCCCCCGGGGCGAGGTGCGGCAGGAAGGCCCGGCCGAGCACGGCATACAACGGCGTGAAGACGTAGAAGAGGCCGAGCAGCGCGATGACCGAAACCGTTGTGCGGCGGGCGTCACGGCCGTCGGGGTTGGTGTAGAAGCGGACGAGGACGTGCGGCAGGCCCATCGTCCCGAGGGCGAGGGCCAGCAGCGTGGACCACGTCGAGTAGAGGGCGTGGCCACTCGCCCCGAACCCGCCGCCCGGCTCGGCCCAGGTGGGGTTCGGCGGCTGTGGGCTCGGCCGGCCGGCGTGGAACCAGACGGCGACGAGGACGAACGCGGGCACGGAGATGGCGGTGAGCTTGAGCCAGTACTGCATCGCCTGGACGAGGGTGATCGACCGCATGCCGCCGGCCGCGACGTTGACCACGACGACGACGGTGACGACGAGCCCTCCGACCCAGGCCGGGGCACCGCTCACCCGCTGCAGCGCGAGGCCGGCGCCCTGCAGCTGGGGGAGGAGATAGAGCCAGCCGATCGCCACGACGAGGAGCGAGGAGAGGCGGCGGATGAGCTGCGACTCGAGCCGGGCCTCGGCGAAGTCCGGGAGCGTGTAGGCGCCGCTCCGGCGCAGTGGGGCTGCCACGAGGACGAGGAGGACGACGTAGCCCACCGTGTAGCCGACGGGGAACCACAGCATGTCCAGGCCCTTGTCGTACACCAAACCCGCGACTCCGAGAAAGCTTGCCGCAGAGAGGTACTCGCCGCTGATGGCGCTCGCATTGCGTCGAGGGGAGACGGCCCGGCCCGCGACGTAGAAGTCGCTCGTATGCCGGGAGAGGCGCAGTCCGTAGGCGCCGACGCCGAGCGTCAGCAGGCAGACGAGGGTGATCATGGCGACGGGCAGCTCGCTGATCACGGCCCACCACCACCCGCACCCGGCGGGTCGGGCTGGGCCGACACGTCACGGAGCTCGCGCTCGATCCGCTCGGACGCCCGGACGTAGAACCGGGCGGTGACCAGGGCCGCCGGATAGACCGCCACGCCGAGGACGAGCCACGGCAGCGGGATGCCGGCCAGGGTGATGTCCCGGGTGGCCGGGACGAGGGCGAAGACGAGCGGCAACCCGACCAACAGCAGGGCGCCGACTGCGAGAACCGTTGCGCTGAGCCGCAGCTGGGCCGACATCAAGCCGCGCAGATAGACGTCGCCGAGCCCCGTCTGCTCGCGCAGCTCATGCCCGAGGGACCGGTCCGTGGGCCGGGTGGCGCCGCGCCGGGAGCTCGTGATCCGCACCCGCTCGGCCACGGTCGCTCAGCCCTGCCGTCGGGTGCGGACGAGGCGGTCGCGCAGTGCCCGGGTGTGTCGCCGGCTCACCTGGAGCTCGACACCCCCGACGACCACCGTGCACCGCCCCCGATCGACGCGTACCTCGTCGACGTGGGCTGTCGAGACCAGGGTGCTGCGGTGGATCCGCACGAATCCGGCGTCCTCCCAACGCTGTTCGAGTGTCGTGAGGGGGATGCGGACCAGGTGTGAACCGGTCGCGGTGTGGAGCCGGGCGTAGTCGCCCGCGGCCAGGGCGTAGAGGATCTCGCTGCGTTGGACGAACCGCGTCACGCCGCCGAGCTCGACCGGGATCGTCTCGTCGGGTATGCCGTCATCCGGGGTCTCGCCCACCCCGGTCGGTCCGCGGTCATGAGCGACCGGCATACGGGCGTCCTTGGCGGCCACCGCTCGCCGCACGGCCTCGCGGAGCCGGTCGGCGCGGACCGGCTTCATGACGTAGTCGGTCGCCGCGAGGGCGAAGGCGTCGACCGCGTGCTCGTCGTATGCCGTGACGAAGACGACCGCCGGGCGGTCGGCGAAGCGGGCGATCACCCGGGCCAGCTCGATCCCGTCGAGGCCGGGCATGTTGATGTCGCTGAAGATGACATCGACGGCGCGGGACTCCAGGGCCCGCAACGCATCGGTGCCGTTGGCGGCGACGTGGACGGTCGCGACCCGTTCGTCCCGGGCGAGGAACCATGCCAGCTCGTCGCGGGTCGGTGCCTCGTCGTCGACGACGAGGACGGTCAGGCCTGAGCCCTCGGTCGCGTCGTCGCCCATGGGTGTCGAGCCTAGGGGCTGGCGTGGACGTTGGGCGAGTACTTCGGGACGCGGAACGACACCCGCATGCCCTCACCGGGTGCCGTCTCGACGACGAGTCCGTGGTCGTCGCCGTAGACCTGACGGAGTCGCGCGTCGACGTTGCCGAGCCCCACCGAGGCCGAGGGGTCATCGCCTCCCGGGGCGTTGTCGAGGGCCCGTTGGATGACCTCTGGCACGGCGCCGACCCCGTCGTCCTCGACGACGATCTCGGCCTCCGAGCCGCGGTCCCGGGCGGTGATCGTCACGTGCCCAGGGCCGACCTTGGCGGCCAGGCCGTGCCGGACGGCGTTCTCCACGAGTGGCTGGATCGCCAAGTAGGGCAACGAGATCGGCAGCACCTCGGGCGCGATGAGGAGGCTGACCCCGAGCCGCTCCCCGAACCGGGCCTGCTCCAGCACGAGGTACCGCTCGACGTTGCGCAGCTCGTCGGCGAGCGTCGTGAACGCGCCGCCCCGGCGCAAGGCGTAGCGGGTGAAGTCGGCGAACTCCAGGAGCAGCTCACGGGCCCGCTCGGGGTCGGTCCGGACGAAGGAGGCGATGGCGGCGAGACTGTTGTAGACGAAGTGGGGGCTGATCTGGGCCCGCAGGGCGCGGAGCTCGGCCTCCATGGCCCGGGTCCGTTCACGGCCGGCCTCGGCGACGTCGAGCTGGGCGGAGACCCAGCCGGCCAGCTCCTCGGTCGCACGCACCAGGCCGGGGGAGATCTGGGGCCCGTATGCCGTGAGCGTGCCGACGACGACGTCTCCGGTGAGGAGCGGGGAGACGACGGCGGCACGTACGGGGCAGTCCGGCTCGGGGCAGGTGAGGTCACGCTGACCCAGGACCACGGTGCGGCCGGACTCGAGACAGGTGTCGGCGTGGGCCCGCGCCTGCCGGACGTGGTGGTCGGCCCCGGCACCCTCCCACGCGAGCACACCGATCCGGTCGCACACGGCCACCGCCGACGACCCGAGAACCGTCCGCAGGTGTCGTCCCGCCCGCTCCGAACCGTGCTCGGTCAGCCCGTCGCGGAACTCCACGGCCGCCAGCGACGCCGTGTGGAGCGTCTCGTAGGTCGCCCGGTCCGCCTCGGTCACCATCCCGCGGGTCCGCTGCCGTCGCCGGAGGAACCACAGGAGCAGGACCGTCGACCAGACCGCGCTCACCACGAGCGCGGTCTGCAGGTGCACGCCCCGGACCATGCGGCGCAGCCTATGGCCGGACATCTCGATAGCCTCGCGTCCATGACCGAGTTCGACGACGCCCTGGCCCTCGACCGGGTCGCCGACGGGGTCCGCCGCGGTCGCCTCGGCGAGGCGTGGTCCATCGGTGGGGCGGTCAACGGAGGCCTGCTCATGTCGCTGGCCGGCCAGGCCCTCGCCGAGCACCTGGCCGAGCACGGCGGCAACGCCTCGGGCCACGACGCGCCGGTCGCGTTCACGGCATACTTCCTCTCCGCCTCCAGCGACGGCCCGGCCGAGCTGAGGACCGAGGTCGTCCGGGTGGGGCGGACCATGTCGACCGGCCAGGTGAGCCTCGTGCAGGAGGTCGACGGGCAGCCGGTCGAGCGGCTGCGCGCCCTGGCGTCGTACGGCGACCTCGCGACGTGGGCCCAGCCCGTGTTGCGCGAGCCCGAGGTCCCTCGTATGCCGCCCCCGGACCAGTGCGTCGACGCGGCGATGGCCCCCGCGGACTTCCGCGAGTCGGTGCCGCTGCTCGGGCGTTTCGACCTCCGCCTCGACCCGGCGACAGCCGGTTGGGCGCTCGGGCAGCCGTCCGGGCAGGGCGTCATGCGCGGCTGGATCCGGTTCGCCGACGGCCGACCGGTCGATGCGCTCTCGCTCCTGTTCTTCCTCGACGCCCTGCCCCCGGTGGCCTTCGACCTCGGGATCATGGGCTGGGCGCCGACCCTGGAGTTCTCCGGCCACATCCGGGCCGAACCGACCGACGGCTGGCTCCTCGTCGAGCTGACCACCCGCACCGTGACGGGCGGGCTGCTCGAGGAGGACGCGATGATCTGGGACGAGAGCGGCCGGATGGTCGCCCAGTCCCGCCAGCTGGCCGGCATCCGACTTCCTGCTGCGACCTCGGGCGACGCCGGGTGAGCGACGTCGTCTCGGCGGTCCGGTCGCTCGCCTCACTGCCGGGCGTCCCGGAGAAGATCGACGCCGCTCGGGAGGCGTGCACCCAGCTGCGCTGGCACCAGGCCCTCCGCCGGCGGATCCCGGAGGCCGCGGCCGAGTCCCGGGTCCGGGGCGCGCAGGCCAGTGGTGAGCTCGACGGGGCGCGGCTGTCCGTGGACATCGTCCGCGACCTGATGCGGGGCGCCGTCACCTGGCACGACCCGCTCGACCCCGTCGAGGAGGTCATGCGGGGGGTCGTCGCCGCCACAGCCGAGACCGAGCACGTATGCCGGACCGTCCTCTCGGCGCCGCTGCAGGGGCTGGCGCGACTGCACGTCGTCGCCGCTGCTGACCTGCTGGCGGCCGACGCGCTGGGCCGGCCGCGGGTGGCGACCGAGACGTCGGCCGAGCTCGTCGACCTCGGCCCCGCGCTCCCCGCCGCGGAGGCGGCCGCCCGGATGGGTGCGCTTGCCGAGCTGGTCGGGGCGAGCGGGAGCCTGCCGGGGGTCCTCGTCGCCGCCCTCGCCCACGCCGAGATCGCCACCGTCCGCCCGTTCGTGCGGGGCAACGGCGTCGTGGCGCGCGCCTTCGAGCGAGCCCTCGTGCAGGCGACCGGGCTCGACCCGACCGGCGTCGTCGTCCCCGAGGTCGGGCACGGGTCGCTCGGTGGGCCGGCCTACCTCGGCGCGCTCACGGCATACGGGACAGGTACCTCCGCGGGTGTGGGGCTCTGGATCGAACGCTGCTGCGACGCGATCGTCGCGGGCGCCGCGGAAGGGACGCGCATCGCCGACGCCGTCCTCGCCGGCCGACTGGGTTGACTCGTTCCGGTTGCCGAGGGACCGGTGGGGGAGTACACCTGTAGGAGTCGGCGCGAGCCGACACGGACCACCGTGAGTCACTCGGGTACCCACGCGCGGGCAGTCCACTGATGGACGGATCGCCCACGGGCTCGGCCCAGGGACGACGACGACAGGATGCACGCATGGTCGCCCGAACGGCCCACGGTCCAACGGCGCCCCACACTCCGTGGGGCGCCGTTTCCCTGACCGTTTGTCGCGGTCTCCGACCGTTCGTCGTCCACGTCTGACCGTTGGTCGCGGATTCTGCCCGACTGCTCATGCGAGCCCCTCGGTCAGGTCCATGTCGGCGAAATGCTGTCCAAAAGTTGAAGTCTTGATCGTTTGGACTTGCATCTGACCGCGCGATGGGACACGATTGTCGTGTTGCTCCCCTTCGGGGTAGAGCACCGGCGCACCTGCTCCTCCCCCCCGGAGCATGGCGCGTCGACGGCCCCGGTTGTCCCCCCGACCGGGGCCGTCCCCTTTCTCCGCCTCCCCAAGCCTCCGCGAAATTCTCGGGTGGGCCCCGCCTTCCCCCGAACCGTTGTCCACAGACCCATGACAGTGAACCGGTCATCCACAGGTCGGAGAAGGTCGCTGGCGGTCGACCCCTCAGATGCGCAGAGTGGCCGGATGGAAGCCACCGTCATCGCGGTCATCGGCGCCTCCGGGGGCCTCGGATGCTCGACCGCCGCTGCCCACCTCGCCGCCCGCGCCTCGGCGCGTCCGGTCTGCCTGCTCGACGGTGACACCGACGCCGGGGCCGTTGACGTCACAGCAGGGGTCGACCATGTCCTCGGCCCGCGCTGGGGCGACTTCGGCGGCCTCCGCGGACGGGCCGACGGGGCAGCCATCCTGTCCGCACTCCCAGCCGGCAGTCGGTATGCCGTGCTGGCCGGCGGCCGTGGCGGGGCGCCCGCCGAGGTGGTCCAGGCCGTCGTGGCCGGACTTCGGCAGATCTGTGGTCTGGTGGTCGTCGACGTCGGCCGGCATCGCAACCTCACACCCGAGCTGCTCCGACCTGACGATCTGGTCCTCGTCCTCACCGGGCTCGGCGTTCGGCACCTCGCCGACCTGGACCGGATCAGTGACGACGTGGGCGAGCTGGCTGCCCCGGTTCACCTCATCACACGGGGACCAAAGGGCCTGGGTCACCTCGGCGAGGTCGTGGCAACGCACGTCGGCCTGCCCGTCCTCGGGCACTGGTCCGACGACGCCGGCGTTGCGCGCGACCTCGAGCGGGGAGTGTCGCCCGGTGCCCGGCGGCGAGGCTTCGATGCACTGGCCGACGCGGCACTCGACCTGGTCCGGCGTGACCTGCGGAGGTCCGCATGACAGCCCCGGGACCGCCCTCCGGCCTCCTCACCTCGCGGCTGCGGTCCGGCGCTCCACCGAGCGCCTCGCTCGACGCCAGCCTGCTCGGGGGTCGAGCGGCACTCCTGGGCGACGAGGGCACAGCAGCAACTCTTTCCGCCTGGCGCTCCGAGCTGGTGGGCCTGGGGCCGTTGGAAGAGCTGGCGGCCGACGGGGCCGTGACCGACATCCTCGTCAACGGCGACGGGTCGACCTGGGTCGACCGCGGTGACGGTGTGGAGCCGGCCGCCGTCCAGGTCGGGGACGCCGCGGCCGTCCGCCGCCTCGCCGTGCGCCTCGCCGGCCTGGCCGGACGTCGTCTTGACGACAGCCAGCCCTGGGTCGACGGTGAGCTGGCACCCGGCATCCGGCTGCACGCCGTCCTGCCGCCGATCGCACCGCAGGGCGCACAGGTCAGCCTGCGCCTCGGGCGCCGAGCGGGATGGACGATGGAGGCCCTTCGCCGACGGGGGATGTTCGGTGAGGAGTTGGCAGATCTGCTGCAGCGACTGGTCGCGCGCCGGGTCGCCTTCCTCGTCACCGGAGGGACTGGCACCGGCAAGAGCAGCCTGCTCGCGGCGCTGCTGGCATCCAGCGATGCACGCGACCGGATCGTCGTCGTCGAAGACGTCCGTGAGCTGCGCGTCGACCACCCGCACGTGGTGAGCCTCCAGGGCAGGTCAGCCAACGTCGAAGGCGTCGGCGCGGTCACCTTGGTCGACCTGGTCCGACAGGCGTTGCGTATGCGGCCCGACCGTCTCGTCGTTGGTGAGGCGCGCGGGGCCGAGGTGAGGGAGTTCCTCGCATCGCTCAACACCGGTCACGAAGGTGGCTGTGGCACCTTGCACGCCAACCGGTTGCGTGACGTTCCGGCCCGGGTGGCCGCACTCGCTGCCCTCGCCGGCCTGGACGAAGCGGCCGCGATGGTCCAGTTCGGGAGCGCGGTCAGTGTTGTCGTCCACCTGTCCCGCCGGCGGGCGGGGCGGCTGGTGGAGTGCCTCGGCGTGGTCGGTCAGGAGGATGCGGGGCCCCGCCGTCGCGTAGTGGTCACGGCCGCTGCGACGGTGGGTGCCGACGGCGGCCTCGCCCGGGGGCCAGCCTGGAACCGGTTGGCGGCCCTGCTCGGGCCAGGGGCGACATGACGGCCGTCGGGGTTGGCCTGCTCGTGGCGTTCGCGACCCTGGTCTGGCCCCGTCGGCCCGGCCTCCTTGGTGTCCCGCAGGTCGACGTCAGGCCGGCTGGCTCACAGGGCGAGCCCTCCGAGCGGTCCGACCCTGACCGCAACCTCGCGCGCCGGTGGGGGCTCGCCGCGTTCCGGCGGATGTTGGCTAGCCGTTCCCGCAGCCGAGGCGATGGCGGAGAGGAAGTTGCCGAGTTCGCTGAGCTCCTGGCGTTGTGCCTGCGCTCCGGTCTGCCCCCGCGAGAGGCCATCCGGATCGCACGCCACGGCGGAGCCTTCGTCCATCCGCGGGTCGCCGCGACGGCCGACCTGCTGGACGGGCTCCACTCCGGTCGGCCGGACTCGTCGTCGGTCGGTCCGTCTGCGGGAGGGGGCGGTACGTCCCTGCTCGTGGCCGCATGGTCCCTGGGGATCGACTGTGGAGCGCCACTCACGGAAGCCGTGGACGCGGCGGCCCAAGCCCTTCGGGCGTCCGCGGCCGCCCACCGACGCGCCGTGTCTGCGCGAGCCGGACCGCGGGCTTCGATGTGGCTGCTCACCGTGCTTCCACTGGGCGGGCCACTCGCCGCCCTGGCCATCGGCGCTGACCCCATGGCCACGTTCGGGCAACCGGTGGCCCTCGCCTCGATGGCGATGGGTCTGCTGCTCACGGCCCTGGGCTGGTGGTGGAGCCGGAGAATGCTGACCCGGGCCGAGGCCGCGACGGTGTTCTCGTGACCTGGCGTGGGTCTCGTGACGCAGGTGTTCTGGCCATTGTGGGTCGATCTCGACCTTGCCAGAGGTCCGGCGGCTTCACATGATCCCGATCGGAGCGGTGCTCTGCGGATGTCTGGTGGCCGCTGCGATCCTGCTCTGGCCGCGCAGCCCCACCCTCCCCGAGGCCCACCGGCGTACGTCTCGGGCCTCGATCCGGCTGCGACGAGCCGAGCCGGGCGCGACCGGCACACAGGTGCCCGCCACTCCTGATCGGGTCGCCGATGCCCTTCTTCTCCTCAGCCTCGCCCTGCGAGCCGGCTTCGACCCGATCGCGGCCCTGGAGCGCACCGCGACGCACGTCGAGGGTGTCGTCGGGCAGCACCTGCGGACGGTGGCCGCGGCGCACCGGTGGGGCCGCGACCCCGGCGAGTGCTGGCGCCTGGTTCCCGCGGTCTGGCAGCCTGCCGCGGTCGCATGGCAGGCTGCTCTGCGGGCGGGTATCTCTCCAGGCCCGCTGCTCGCCCGCTCGGCGGGCGTGATCCGGGATCGAGAAGCCCAACGGCGCGAGGCCGCCCTCGCCAAGGCCGGCGTACTGCTCGTGCTTCCGCTCGGGCTGGCGTTCCTGCCCGGCTTCGTCGCGACGACGGTCGTCCCCGTCGTGTTACGGCTCGTCGCCGGCTTCCTCGATGGTGGCCTGCTGCCATGACCCGCAGCCCGCTCGACCCTGCGCCTTGGCCGCCCCGGCTTCGTCATCGTCGTCCACAGACCCGTGACACGACCGCGGTGATCCACAGGCTCGGGGCTCGTGCTTGCCGTGGAAGCCGCGACGGCGTGAGGTGGTGTCAATGACATGACCAGGTTGGTGGAAGGGGAAGGCATTGTGTGGCAACGAGTTCGACGAATGACGAGACGGATGGTGCGGTCGCCCGAGGAGGGCATGACGACCGCGGAGTATGCCGTCGGCACATTGGCGGCGGTGGCCTTCGCCGTGGTGCTGCTGGCGGTCGTGCGGTCCGGGGCGGTCAAGGCGGCGCTGGCGAGTGTCATCACGACCGCGCTCGGTATGGGTGGCTGATGGTCTTGGACGGGCGCTCGGGCAGTCGTGCGCTCGCGGAGCGCGGGATGGCGACGGCGGAGTTCGCCGTGGCCATCCCGGCTGTTCTGCTCGTCCTGGGTCTGTGCCTCGGAGCCATCGACCTCGGGTTGGACACCCTCAGGTGCCTGGGGGCAGCGGGAGCCGCCGCTCGGTCCGTTGCCCGGGGCGACCCCCAGACCGCAGCGGTGGCAGCAGCGCGGCGAGCTGCCCCGTCGGGAGCCACGGTGAACGTGACGACCACCGGCGCGGACGTCCGCGTCGTCGTGAGGTCCCGCCGCGGGTGGCTGTCCCGGGTGTTGCACCTGGCCGTCAGCCCGTCCGGGACGGCGGTCGCCTTGCGGGAGGACGTTGACGACGCGTCTGGGCGGCCGCCATGAGACCGGCGCACGGCATGAGGTGTGGTGCGCCGCGATCATGCCGGAGCGCCGCACGGGCGCCCGGCCGTGGACCGCGAGAGCGCGGCTCGATGTCCGTCATGGTGGCGGCGCTGGTCGCCGTGGTGGTCGTCCTGGCCATGGGTACCCTGGCCGTCGCCTCGGCCGCGGAGGCGGCCCGGCGCGCGGCCCAGGCTGCCGACCTCGCGTCGCTGGCCGGAGCCATCCGGCTCCGCGACAGTGGCGATCCCTTGGAGGCGTGTCGCGTCGCGGCGACGATCGCGGCGGCCAACAGTGCCTCGCTGGGGTCCTGCGTGGCGACCGGTGGGGTCGACGTCACGGCGCGGTGCAGTGCACGGAGCCGGTGGGGCGTCCTCGGCGTCGGCCGGGTCGCAGAGCGGTCGTCGCGTGCCGGTCCCGATCCCTAGACCTCAGCCCTTGTCCCAGACTGGTTGCCCCAGACTGGTTGCCCCAGACTCGTTGCCCCAGAGACGTGCCCCAGACTGGTTGCCCCAGAGACGCTGTCTCAGCGACATCGCTCAGAGAACAGGCAGCTCCGGCGCGCAGCGGATGGTTCGCGGAGTGCCCGGGTCGAGTGCCTTGAGCGTGTAGTCGGCGGCGCGCAACGAGAACGGGATGGCCAGGTGCTCGCTGCCGTCGATGGCGCAGCCGTCCTGGATGACGATGTTCTTGACGGTCGCCCCCGGTCCGGCGGTGAGGAACGAGGCTCGGTAGGGCGTCGACACCTCGTCGTACTTCGTCGTGAGGATCGTGTAGTCGATGCCGGGCATGGTGTCGCCGCCGGCGTTGAGGGCGGTGACGTAGTCCGAGCCGACCACCTGGTCGGTCGCAGCCGCACCGGCGCTTGCTCCGACCACGTCGGTGACCAGGCCGAGCGTGTGGAGAGCGCTCGCCAAGGTGGTCATCCCGTCCATGGTCGTCCCGTGGTTGGTGGCCGCGTAGGTGACGACGTTCTGCACGTGGTTGGCGGCGGGGTCGGCCGCGTTGGCTCCGCCGAAGAACTTCAGGTAGCCGCGCACCACGATGCCGCCCTGGGAGTAGCCGACCAGGTCGACCTTGGCCGCACCGGTCGCCGCCCGGACCCGCTCGGTGAAGGCGCCGACCTCACGAGCCGAGTCCATGATCGGTCCGGTCGCGTCGACCCCGGGACCGGATCCGACGGGTGTGGAGGTGTCACGGCCGTAGTTCAGCGAGAAGACGCAGTAGCCCGCTGCCTTGAGGCGGGGAGCGAGGAAGGCCCACGAGTTGTACTGGTTTGCCCACGTGCCGTGGACGAGGACGACCGGGCGCGGATGCGCCGCGGTCGGCCGACAGGTCCAGTCGTTGCTGCCGGACGGGGCGACGTCGGGGTTCAGCAGGCCGTACGCCGCAGCCGTGACGAACGAGTCCTGGACCGGGCCGTTGCCCGGCGCCGCGCTCGCGCTGGCAGCGGGTAGGAAGGCCGCGGCGGCCGCGAGGAGGATCGTGCACAGGATGAGAGCGGTGCGGCGCATACGGTCCTCCGGGACGGGCTGGAGCAAGGTGCGCCCCAGCGTCGGGGAGACCTGTGGACCTGTCAACGTGGCGTGCGCAACACCAGGGGTCGCGGTCGGCTACTCGGCGGGCGGTTGCTGCTGCTGGGCCTGCTCCCGTTCGGCGGCCCACTGCCGCTCCTTGGTGGCCTGCGCCTCCTTGGCCACCCGCGCCTGCTCCTTGCCCTCCCGACGCAACCGGGCGCTGCGCTTGGTACCGGAGCGAAGCAGTGCCCAGCCCAGCCACAGGATGAGGACGACCAGAGCACCGGAGATGGCGAGCGACAGGGGTGGGAGGCTCACTGTGACGCCGAGCAGGTCGATGTCGATCTTCTGGCTGGACAGACCCGACGTGCCGGCGAACAGGAAGGCACCGCCAGCCAGGGCCACCAGGATGAGCAGGAGTCCGATGAGGATCATCGTCGTGCCTTTCGATGCGGGGTCGGCCGAGGCCGGATACTTCCGACCCTAGCCGCTGACCTGCGGCGATGGGCTCTCCAGCCTCGGCGCGTCAGGGTTGGACCGACCCACCGGCAGCCGGCCGTCACCAGGTCGGTGCGCCAGCACGAGGTCCAGGAGGGCGATCGCCCCGGCCTTGTCCAGGGGCTCGTTGCCATTGCCGCACTTGGGGGACTGCACACAGCCGGGGCAGCCGGACTCGCACCGGCAGGCGGCGACGGCATCGCGCGTCGCCGTGAGCCACCCGGCATACGACTCGTAGGCGCGGGCAGCGAACCCGGCACCTCCGGGATACCCGTCGTAGACGAGGATCGTCGGCAGGCCGGTGTCGGGATGGGCCCGGGTCGACACCCCGCCGACGTCCCAGCGGTCGGAGGTGGCGAGAAGGGGCAGCAGCCCGATGGCGGCGTGCTCGGCCGCGTGCGCCGCTCCCGGGATCGCGGCTTCGTCGACCCCGGCCGCGAGCAGGTCATCGGCCGGGATCGTCCACCAGACCGCGCGGGTCGGCAGGGTTCGCTCGGGCAGGTCGAGCGGGTGCTGGCCGATGACCTCCCCGCCCGGCAGCCGACGGAGGAACCCGGTGACCCGGCCGGTCACGCGCACCCGCCCGAAGCAGACCGTCACCGGCCCCCAGCGCACCGACCGCTCGACCGCCTCGATCGCGAACGTGCTCGTCGACTGCGCGTGGGTCGTCCAGCCGGGGTCCCCGCGGACGACCGTGGCCGTCGACGCCTCGAGGTCCAGGTCGGTGACGACGTATGCCGTGCCCTGGTGCACGTGCACCGCACCGGTGTGGACCTGGCCATGGGCCGCTGCGGCGTCGATGGTTCCCACCACCCGTCCCGTGGGCTGCTCGACGATGGTCACGACCGTCCCGGCGCCGCGGAGGGACACGTGGTCGGTGGGGCTGTCGGGGCGGGCCCAGAACCAGCCGGTGGGCCGCCGCCGCAGGATGCCACGCCCGACGAGCTGCTCGACGAGCCCGCGGGCCGTCGGCCCGAAGATCTCCAGGTCGGCCTCGGTCAAGGGGAGCTCGGCGGCTGCGGCCGCCAGATGGGGTGCCAGGACGCGAGGGTTGTGCGGGTCGAGCACGGCCTGCTCGACCGGGGCGTCGAACACCGTCTCCGGGTGCGCGAGCAGATAGCTGTCGAGCGGGTCGTCGGCCGCCACGAAGAGCGCCAGGGCATCGGTGCCGGCGCGGCCGGCGCGGCCGGCCTGCTGCCAGAACGACGACCGCCTCCCCGGCCAGCCCGCCATCACCACGGCGTCCAGGCCGGTGATGTCGACTCCCAGCTCCAGGGCGTTCGTGGCCGCCAGCCCGATGAGGGACCGCGACCGGATGGCGCGTTCGAGGGCCCTTCGCTCCTCCGGCAGGTAGCCACCGCGGTAGGCGGCGACCGAGTCTCGCCGGGCCGGCGCCAGGAGATCCAGGCGTCGCCGAGCCGAGGCGGCCAGCGCCTCCACACCCGCCCGCGAGCGGGCGAAGGCAACGGTCTGGACGTCGTCCGCAACGAGGCTCGCGAGCAGGTCCGCAGACTCGGTCGTGGCCGAGCGCCGCGCCGGGGTCTCGCCCACCGGGTCAGGACCCGTCCCAGCCCGCGGCGAGGCTGCGGCCACGGGACCCCCGAGATCGACCGCACCTGTGGGGCCCCGCAGCGGCGCCGGCTCCCAGAACCCGAAGGTGGTCGCCCCACGAGGCGACCCGTCCGACTCGACCGTCGCGAACGGCATACCGACGAGCAGCTCGGCCTGCCGCCCTGGGTCTCCGACGGTGGCAGAGGCCAGGATGTGCACGGGAGCGGACCGGAAGCGGGCGCAGACCCGTCGCAGCCGTCGCAGGACCGCGGCGACGTGCGACCCGAACACGCCGCGGTAGACGTGGCACTCGTCCACGACGACGAACTGCAGCGCCCGCAGGAACGAGGCCCAACGGTCGTGCTGCGGCAGGAGGGAGTAGTGCACCAGGTCGGGGTTGGTGAGGACGACGTTGGCGTGGTCGCGGATCCACCGGCGCTCGTCGGTCGGGGTGTCCCCGTCGTATGCCGCGACCCGCACCCCCGGGATGGCGAGCCGCTCGATCCGGTCGCGCTGGTCGGCCCCGAGCGCCTTCGTGGGAGCAAGGTAGAGAACAGTGGCCCCGCGCCCGGCGGGCGCCTCCGCCCCACGGACCACCGCCGACAGGGCCGGGAGCAGGTACCCGAGGCTCTTGCCGGAGGCGGTGCCGGTCGAGACGACGACGTCGTGACCGGCATACGCGTGCTCGGCGACCTCCCGCTGATGGCTCCAGAGCCGGTCCACCCCGGCCCCGACGAAGGCCGACAGGACGGGGGACGCAACCCACTCGGGCCAGTCGGCCGTGCGTGCGGGACGGGCCGCGATGTGCTCGACATGGACGAGCCGCCCCGCCCCGGACGCGGCCAGCCGGTCGAGCGCGGCCCGCGGGTCGAAGAGGCCTCGGGAGGTGGCGGGGAGCGGCGGGTTGGGCATTGCCGCTACCGTAACGGCGGACACAGACAGGCAAGGGAAGGATTGGGGCGTGGACCTGGCCATCTCGACGAGCGAGCAGCAGGGCGCGACCATCGTGGTCGTCGGCGGGGAGATCGACGTCTACACGGCGCCGCTCCTTCGCGATGCCCTCGACCAGCAGGTCGCCGCCGGACGCATCCACATCGTCGTCGACCTCAACGGTGTCGACTTCATGGACTCCACCGGCCTCGGTGTGCTCGTCGGTCGGCTCAAGCTGGTCCGCAACCACTCCGGCTGGATGCGGGTCGTCTGTACGCGCGAGCGGATCCTCAAGGTCTTCCGGATCACCGGACTGGACAAGGTCTTCACCATCGTCGACACGGTCGGCGATGCCCTTGTGGCGGAGGTCACACAGGAGGGGTGAGCCGATTCACCCCCGGATTCACCCCTGATTCGTCGTGCGCGGGGATGCCCGGGTAGCCTGCCACCGGACGTTCCGACGATACGGCGTGCTCACGCCACGGGAACCTCAAAGACGAGCACGACCATCGAGGAGGATGGAGCATGCCGAGCCTTGCGCTTGCGCCCACTGCAGCCATTGAGCTGTCGGGAACCAACCAGACCCTGGTGATCGCCGTGGCGGTCATCGCGGTGATCGCCCTCGTCATGGGCTTCGTCTTCCGGCGGCAGGTCCTCGCGGCCGACGCCGGCACCGAGAAGATGCAGGAGATCGGGGCGGCGGTCGAGGAAGGCGCCCAGGCCTACCTCGCGCGGCAGTTCAAGACGCTCAGCGTCTTCGTCGTCATCGTCTTCTTCCTGCTCCTCGCCCTGCCGGCCGACACCGCCGGTGTGCGGTGGGGTCGCTCCGGGTTCTTCATCCTCGGCGCCCTGTTCTCCGCCGCCATCGGCTACCTCGGGATGAGCCTGGCCGTCAAGGCCAACGTCCGCGTCGCCTCCGCCGCCCGGGGGGCCGGCCGCGACGAGGGCATGAAGATCGCCTTCCGCACCGGCGGCGTCGTCGGCATGGCCACCGTGGGCCTGGGCCTGCTCGGCGCCTCGATCGTCGTCCTCGCCTACAAGGGCGACGCCCCCAAGGTCCTTGAGGGCTTCGGCTTCGGCGCTGCCCTGCTCGCCATGTTCATGCGTGTCGGCGGCGGCATCTTCACCAAGGCCGCCGACGTGGGCGCCGACCTCGTCGGCAAGGTCGAAGCGGGCATCCCCGAGGACGACCCCCGCAACGCCGCCACCATCGCCGACAACGTCGGTGACAACGTCGGTGACTGCGCCGGCATGGCCGCCGACCTCTTCGAGTCGTATGCCGTGACCCTGGTGGCCGCGCTCATCCTCGGCCTCGCTGCGTTCGGCTCCTACGGCCTGGTCTTCCCGCTGCTCGTCCCGGCCATCGGAGCCGTGACCGCGCTCCTCGGCGTCTACATCACCAAGGCCCGCCCGGGCGAGAACCCGCTCTCGGCCATCAACCGTGGCTTCTACATCGCCGCTGCCATCTCGGCCGTCCTCTCGGCCATCGTCGCCTTCACCTACCTGCCCGACACCTTCAAGGGGCTTGGCGTCGACGACGCCACGATCAGCGCGCTCGACGGTGACCCG
The DNA here is from genome assembly GCA_021324575.1 of Intrasporangiaceae bacterium. Taxonomy (GTDB): domain Bacteria; phylum Actinomycetota; class Actinomycetes; order Actinomycetales; family Dermatophilaceae; genus Nostocoides. Next base: position 75,655 of record JAJPIW010000028.1, read on the forward strand.
CGGGTGACGGCAGTGCTGGCCGTCATCATCGGCATCGTCCTCGCGGGGATCATCCTGTGGCTCACCGGCTACTTCACCGGCACCGACAAGCGCCCCACCAAGGATGTCGCCCGCACCTCGCTGACCGGCGCCGCGACCGTCGTCCTCTCCGGCATCGGCGTGGGCCTCGAGTCGGCCGTCTACACTGCGGCCATCATCGGCGGCGCCGTCTACCTCGCCTTCCTGCTGGGCGGCGGCTCGGTCGCGCTGTCGCTCTTCCTCGTCGCGCTGGCCGGCTGTGGCCTGCTCACCACGGTCGGCGTCATCGTCGCCATGGACACCTTCGGCCCGGTCTCGGACAACGCGCAGGGCATCGCCGAGATGTCCGGTGACGTCGACGAGGAGGGCGCCAAGATCCTCACCGAGCTCGACGCCGTCGGCAACACGACCAAGGCGATCACCAAGGGCATCGCGATCGCGACGGCGGTCCTCGCCGCCACGGCGCTGTTCGGCTCCTACTCCGACGCCTGGAAGAGCACTATCAACCCGATCCTCGCCGGCCTGCAGGCCAAGGCGCAGGCCGGGACGCTGCCGCAGAGCGACATCGACGCCATCCAGCGCCAGCTGAGCACCTCGTTCGGCCTCGAGATCGTCTCCCCGAACGTCCTCGTCGGCGTGCTCCTCGGCGCGGCGGTCGTCTTCCTCTTCTCCGGCCTGGCCATCAACGCGGTGACCCGCGCGGCCGGGGCCATCGTCTTCGAGGTGCGTCGCCAGTTCCGCGAGCACCCGGGAATCATGGACTACACCGAGAAGCCGGAGTACGGCAAGGTTGTCGACATCTGCACCAAGGACTCGCTGCGTGAGCTCGCGACGCCTGGTCTGCTCGCCGCCCTCACCCCGGTCGCGGTCGGCTTCGGTCTCGGCATCGGGCCGCTCGCCGGCTTCCTCGGTGGTGCGATCGGCACGGGCTGCCTGATGGCCGTCTTCCTCGCCAACTCCGGTGGTGCGTGGGACAACGCCAAGAAGATCGTCGAGGACGGCCACCACGGCGGCAAGGGCAGCGACGCCCACGCGGCCACCGTCATCGGTGACACCGTCGGCGACCCGTTCAAGGACACCGCCGGCCCGGCCATCAACCCGCTCATCAAGGTGATGAACCTGGTCTCGGTACTCATCGCCCCCGCCATCGTCACGTTGAGCATCGGCGACAGCGCCAACTCGACGGTCCGCTACGGCATCGCCGCGGCCGCGTTCGTCATCATCGTGGCGGCGGTTGCCATCACGAAGAACCGCGACCTGGCCATCGGTGGCGGCGAGGGCGATGACGACGAGGGTGCAGTCGCGCGCGTCGACGCCGACCCTGCCCCGGCGGCCGCACCGGCCGTGGCCCAGGCGGACGTCGACCTGGCCAAGGCTCCCGTCGACGCCGACAAGGCGAGGGTCGACGCGGACGCCTCCCAGGGCTGACTCGGCCACGCCACCGCCCAGGCGGTCCTGGCCAACATGCTTCGTATGCCGCGGGGCCGGGTTCGATGTGAACCCGGCCCCGCGGCATACCTGCATCTACGCCGCCGCCCTGTACTCAGCTCCCCAGGCCACGCCAGGCCACCCCAGGCTCCCCGGCTCCCGGCATACGCGCGTGGCGCAGAAACGTCCTGGTGCGCGAGGGTCACTCGCCGGGAAAGCTCCCCTGACGATCCACTCCGATCGGACCAGCGTCGCTCGGCTGCCTGTGGAAAACCTCGCGGCGGGGTCCCGAGATCGTGTCATCGTGACCCCATGCTCGGACCCAGCGCCCCGGAACCCTTCGACCCCGGCCTCCTTCGCGTGGCGGCGGACCTGCGACGTCTGGGGGTCGACACCGGCCACGGCGGTGGGTCCACGTCCGTCATGGCGTGTGGATCGAGGATGCCGCCTGGAAGGCTCTGACTCCTGTGCAGCGCCACGCCGCACTCGTCCACGCGTCCGCCCTGCGCGGTGATCCCGACTCGGGGCGTGTGGCGTCGCACACCTCTGCAGCCGCGGTGTGGGGTCTGCCCCGGATCGAGGAGTGGCCGTCCGCGGTCCACGTGACCACATCAGAGGTTCGCGTCCGCTCCTCCGGCCGCGTCATACGCCATGTCGCGCAGCATGTTCCGTTCGTAGACCGAGAGGGGCTCCTGGTGACCTCGGCGGCCAGAACCGTTGCTGACGTGGCTCGGATGTCGACGTTGCCGGAGGGTTTGGCGGCTGCCGACCATGCCTTGAGGTTCAAGCTCTGCACGCGGGCCGAGCTCGCCGCCGAGCTGGCCGATGTCCCACCGCGCGCGGCGGGCAGGGTCCGCTTGGCACTCGTCGTGGACCTCGCCGACCCACGCTCGATGTCCGTCGGCGAGAGCCTGTCGCGTGCCCAGATGTTCGTGCTCAACGTGCCCCGCCCCGACCTGCAGGTGCGCTACACCGACAGCGGGGGGTTGATCGGCGAGGTCGACTTCGGGTGGGACGGCGTCGGGGGCGAGTTCGACGGCAAGGTCAAGTACGCCGTGCCCGAGGGGGCCACCGCCAAGGAGGCGGGCGAGATGCTGTGGCGCGAGAAGAGGCGCGAGGACCGACTGCGCCGCCTCGTCCGGGAGGTCGCCCGCTGGACGGGGGACGTCGCGCTGGACCATCGCCGGCTGGGCGCCGTGCTGCAGCACCACGGGGTCAGGCCTCAGGCGCGCAACACCTGGCTCCTGGTATCGGGGCGCGGGGCAAAGTCCGCGTGACGTCCACGGGCCGGCCCGATGCGTTCCTGCGCCATGGCGCAACCGCCCACGACCGGGCGCACCGCGCGGTGCGCCGGTCGCTGGCTTCGGCGCCATGGCGCAGAAACGTCTGGGTGCGGGCTGCGACTGCGTCGCGCGCGGTCAGGCCGAGCTGGGTCAGGTCTAGGCGTCAGGCCGAGGGGTCGGGCTGGGGGAGGACGAGGAGACCGTCCTTGGCGGAGTCCCGGATGAAGGTGACGATGCTCGAGACAACAGCCGCCTCGTCTGCCTCGAGGAGCGCGGCGATCGCCGTCGCGGCCTGGGCGGCCGTGAGGTCGCCGTCGGCGACTGAGGCGTATGCCGCGGTGACGGTGTCCAGCGGGATGGTTCGCCGCAGCCCGCCGCCCTGGTGGAGGCGGATCACGGCCGGGTCGGTGGCACCGGGCCGGCCGTGCCGCTCCTCGGTCACGTCGTCGGCGACAACCCATCGTTCCGCGAGCACGTCGGCGTCGGTGTGCTCGGCCAGCCAGGTCCGGGCAGCGAGCCCTGCTTCGACGGAAGCGCCCATCGGCAGCGCGACGGGCCCGCGGGCATCGACGAGGTCGACGAACGGCTCGCGGTCGCGGAGCGGCCGCTGCAAGGTGATGACCCCGAAGCCGACCGAACCGACACCGCGGGAGGCGAAGTCGTCCAGCCACGCGGCATACATGCCGGCAAACTCGGCCGTTCCGCTGTGGTGACCACCGTCGCGGGCCCAGACCTCGGCGTACTCGGCCGGGTCCTGGACCTCGCGCTGGACCACGAAGGCATCCAGACCCGTTCCGGCGATCCAGGCGGCCACCCGAGTGCGCCAGTCTGCGCCCTCGGGGATCTCCCAGTTGCCGAGGAACTGGGCCACCCCACCCGGCGCGAGGATCGAGCCGACCCCGCGCACGAGATCCGACACGACGTCGTCGCCGGCCCGGCCGCCGTCGCGGTACTCAAAGAGCGGCACCTCACCGGAGCGAGGCGTGATCACGAACGGCGGGTTGCTCACCACGAGTGAGAACTGTTGGCCCGCAACGGGTTCCAGCATGGATCCCTCGACAACCGTCCAGGTGCGGGAGTCGAGCGCGGCGTTGAAGCGGGCGAAGTCGAGGGCCCGAGCGGACACGTCGGTCACCGTCACCGACGTGGCGTGCTCACCGAGGTGGAGGGCCTGGACACCACACCCGGTCCCGACGTCGAGCACCGCGTCGAAGGTACGGCGCGGAGTCCAGGCCGCGAGGGTCGTCGACGCCCCACCGATCCCAAGGACGTGGTCAGGAGAGAGCGGCCGGCCGGTGGCGAGCTCGGACAGGTCGGAGGCGACCCACCACTGGTGCTCCTCGTCGCCGTAGGGCCGCAGGTCGACCAGCGCCACGAGCCCGTCGCCCTCGTCGCGCACCAGGCCGAGCTCTCGGGCGCCCGAGACCCCCAGCGTCGGCAGGGCCCGCGCCACGTCGCGCTGGTCGACGGGGTCGCCGAGCCCGAAGAGGCGGATGAGGGTGGCCAGCGGGCTGTCGAGTGCGGCCGTGACGCGCTGGGCTGGAAGCCGTTGTTCGCGGTCGAGCGCGGCGGCGGCCAGCGGGCCGAGCAGGTCGTTGACGTCGTCGACGGTGTAGGGCGCCGCGGCCAGGTCGGCGCGCAGGGCGGCGATGAGGTCGGGGACGACGCGCGGGGTCGGCGTGGGCATGCTCGAAGCGTATGCCGTGGCCTCCCGGGGATCGGGCCGCCTCTCGCCCACCCCCGCACGTGCGGGCTTGTGAGGGCGCCAGGGTCGACGGGGCCTGAACAACCCCGCACGTGCGGGCTTGTGAGGGTGCCTGGGTCGACGGGGCCTGAACAACCCCGCACGTGCGGGCTTGTGAGGGTGCCTGGGTCGACGGGGCCTGAACAACCCCGCACGTGCGGGGAAGGGAGGCGCTGACAAGGTCGGGTTGGGAAAAGTGATTGCGAGTGAGTGCTCACTCACTTATGCTCGGGCTCGTGAGTCCCAGAGCTGCCGCCATGTCCGCCGATGACCGGCGGGCCTCGGTCATCGAGGCCGCGCTGCCCATTCTGCGCGAGTCCGGGGCGGCCGCCACGACCAAGGAGATCGCGACCGCGGCCGGGATCGCCGAGGGCACGCTCTTCCGGGTCTTCCCGACCAAGGACGCGCTCGTCCACGCCTGTGTCGCCCGTGCCTTCGACTCCCAGCGGGTCATCGAGCAGCTGCGCCAGGTCGACCGCGGCCTCCCGCTCGAGGGGAGACTCACGGCGGCCGTCGAGATCATGAAGGCGCACCTCGAGGGGTTCATCGGCCTGATGAGCGTCCTGCACACGACCGGCGCCGAGGTTCCCCGCCCACCGGCCGGTCCAGGGAGACGCCGCACCAACCCCGAGATCGACGCGGAGTTCCTCGATCTGATCGGCCCCGACGCCGATCGCTTCCGCTATCCCGCGCAACGCGTCATCACGTTCCTGTCCATGCTCACCCTGGCCAGCGCCCACCCGATGCTGCCCGACCACGGGGCCACGCCCGCCGATGTCGTCGACGTCCTGCTCCACGGTGCCCTCACGACCATCAAGGAGACTCCCTGATGCTGATCCGTCTCATCCGCTCGCATCTCAACGCGTATGCCGGTGCCGTCACAGCGATCGTCGTCCTGCAGCTGCTCGCGACGATCACCAGCCTGTACCTGCCCTCCCTCAACGGCCAGATCATCGACAACGGCGTCGTGACGGGTGACACCGGCTACATCCTCCAGCGCGGCGCCATCATGCTCGCCGTCTCGGTCGTCAACATTCTGGCGACCGTCGTCGTCGCGCGGAACGCCTCGGCCACCTCTTCCGGGGTAGCGCGCGACCTGCGCTCGGAGGTGTTCGACCGGGTCGGGAAGTTCTCCGCCCAGGAGCTCTCCCAGTTCGGGGCCCCCACGCTGATCTCCCGCAACACCAACGATGTCCAGCAGGTCCAGATGGTCCTCAACATGGGCCTGATGTTCATGGTGTCGATCCCGATCATGATGGTCGGCGGCGTCGTCATGGCCCTGCGCGAGGACGTCGGGCTGTCCTGGCTGGTCGCCGTCGCGGTGCCACTGCTCGGTGTCATCGTCGGCTCGATCGTCACCCGGATGCTGCCCTGGTTCCGGAAGATGCAGGAGAGCATCGACACCGTCAACCGGATCCTCCGCGAGCAGATCACCGGGATCCGCGTCGTGCGCGCGTTCGTCAGGGAGGACTACGAGGAGCAGCGCTTCGACGGCGCCAACGCGACCTACACCGGGACCGCTCTGGCCGTCGGGAAGCTGTTCTCCAGGATCTTCCCCCTCGTCATGCTCGTCTTCAACGGCGCGTCGGTGGCGGTCCTGTGGTTCGGGGCGCACCGCGTCGACGCCGGCGAGATGCAGGTCGGCTCGCTGACTGCCTTCATGACCTATCTGTCGCAGATCCTCATGTCCGTCATGTTCGGCGTCATGATGTCGATGATGATCCCGCGGGCCGCGGTGTCCGCCGGGCGGATCACCGAGGTCCTTGCCACCGAGTCGAGCGTCGTCGACACGCTGAGCCCCCGCACCCTCCCCACCGAGGTGCTGGCCGTCGCGTTCGACGGCGTCGACTTCCACTACCCAGGGGCCGAAAAGCCTGTCCTGGAAGGGATCTCGTTCCTCGCCAAGCCCGGGGAGATGACGGCGGTGGTCGGCTCGACGGGCGCCGGCAAGACCACGTTGGTCAACCTCGTCCCCCGGCTCTACGACGTGACGGGTGGCCGGGTGCTCCTCGGCGACACCGATGTCCGCGATGTCTCGCTCGAGGCCCTCTGGAGCCGGATCGGCCTGGTCCCGCAGAAGCCGTTCCTCTTCTCCGGCACGGTCGCGAGCAACCTGCGCTACGGCGACTCCGACGCGACCGACGACCAGCTCTGGGAGGCGTTGCGCGTTGCCCAGGCCGAAGGCTTCGTCCGGGAGATGCCAGGTGGCCTTGAGGCACCGATCAGCCAGGGCGGCACCAACGTCTCCGGCGGCCAGCGCCAGCGCCTTGCCATCGCGCGCGCCCTCATCCGTCGCCCCGAGGTCTACCTCTTCGACGACGCCTTCTCGGCGCTCGACGTGGCGACCGACGCCCGACTCCGCCGCGCGCTCCGGCCGTGGACCCGCAACGCGGTCGTCATCGTCGTCGCCCAGCGCGTCTCGACGGTCATCGACGCCGACCAGATCATCGTCATCGACGACGGGCGCGTGGTCGGGAGCGGCCGGCATACGGAGCTGATCGACTCCTGCCCCACGTACGCAGAGATCGTGGCCTCCCAGGCCCTGAGCGAGGAGGAGGCGGCATGACCGACCGCATCCTGACCGAGGAGGAGAAGGCGGCGGCCCAGCGTCGTGGCGCCGCCGGGGCGGCCCCGCGCGGCGGCCCGCCGATGATGCGGATGGGCGCCCCGACCGAGAAGGCCCAGCAGTTCGGGCCGTCGGCCAAGCGGCTGCTGGGTCTGCTCCGCCGCGACCGCACGATGGTGTGGGGCGCCCTGGCCTTCGCCGTCGTCGCCGTCGCCTTCAACGCCGTCGGCCCCAAGATCCTCGGCGGCGCGACCGACTACATCTTCTCCGGCTTCATCGGCCGCAGGCTCGGCACGGTCGCGCCGGCCGGTACCCCCGTGTCCGATGTCGTCGCCGCCCTGCGCGCCAAGGGCGACACCAAGCAGGCGGACATGCTCGCCGGGATGCACCACGTCGTCATCGGGCGCGGTGTCGACTTCACCGCGGTCGGCCACATCCTCCTGCTCGTCCTGGGCCTGTATGCCGTGGCGAGCCTCCTGTCGTGGGCACAGGCCCGGATCATCGTCCAGGTCGTCAACAACGCGGTCTACAGGCTGCGTCGCGACGTCGAGGTCAAGCTGTCCCGGCTCCCGCTGCAGTACTTCGACTCCCAGCCGCGCGGTGAGCTGCTCTCACGCGTCACCAACGACATCGACAACATCTCCCAGAGCCTCCAGCAGACGCTCAGCCAGCTGGTCACGTCGCTGCTGACCGTGGTGGGGATGCTCGGGATGATGGTCTACGTCTCGCCCCTGCTCGCCGTCATCGCGATCGTCACGATCCCGGTCTCGATCCTGGTGACCAAGGGGATCGGCAAGCGGTCGCAGGTGCAGTTCGTCCAGCAGTGGAAGTCGACCGGCGAGGTCAACTCGATCGTCGAGGAGACCTTCACCGGCCACGGACTGGTCAAGGTGTTCGGGCGTCAGGAGGAGGTCGGCCGCAGCTTCTCGGAGAAGAACGAGCAGCTGCGCAACGCGACCTTCGGGGCGCAGTTCATCTCCGGTCTGATCATGCCGATGATGATGTTCGTCGGGAACATCAACTACGTCCTCGTCGCGGTGGTCGGCGGCCTCCGGGTGGCATCGGGGTCGATGAGCATCGGTGACGTCCAGGCGTTCATCCAGTACTCCCGCCAGTTCACCCAGCCGCTCACTCAGGCCGCCTCCATGGCGAACCTCATGCAGAGCGGTGTGGCCTCGGCCGAGCGGGTCTTCGAGGTGCTCGACGCCAAGGAGCAGGTGCCCGACCCGGCCCATGCGACGGCCGTCGACGACCCGCACGGACGGGTCGCGTTCGAGGACGTGTCGTTCTCCTACGCACCGGATCGCCCGCTTATCGAGGACCTCGACCTGTGCGTCGAGCCCGGTCAGACGGTGGCCATCGTCGGGCCGACGGGTGCCGGCAAGACGACCCTGGTCAACCTGATCATGCGGTTCTACGAGCTGAACGGCGGGCGGATCACCCTCGACGGGGTCAACGTCACCGACATGACGCGGCACAACCTGCGCGACGAGATCGGGATGGTCCTGCAGGACACCTGGCTGTTCGAGGGGACGATCCGCGAGAACATCGCCTACGGCAAGCCGGGAGCCACCGACGCCGAGGTCCGGGAGGCTGCCGAGGCGACCTACGTCGACCGCTTCGTCCACTCGCTCCCGGACGGCTACGACACCAAGCTGGACTCGGAGGCGGGCAACATCAGCGCCGGGGAGAAGCAGCTGCTCACCATCGCCCGGGCCTTTATCTCCGACCCGGCCCTGCTCATCCTGGACGAGGCGACCAGCTCGGTCGACACGCGCACCGAGCTGCTCGTCCAGAAGGCGATGGCGGCCCTGCGTACGGACCGGACCAGCTTCGTCATCGCCCACCGCCTGTCCACGATCCGCGACGCAGACCTCATCCTGGTGATGGAGGACGGCCGGATCGTCGAGCAGGGCAGTCACGCCGAGCTGCTCGCTGCCGGAGGGGCATTCGCCCGACTGTATGCCGCGCAGTTCAGTGGCGCGGCGACCGACGAGCCGGAGGGCGCGCTCGCCGGAGCCCGCTGACCGGCATACGACAAGGGCCCCGACGGCCGTCCCGGTAGGCGCGCGAGCGCACGAGGGGCGGCTGTCGGTCTTTGGGTCTAGGTTGGCAAACGGAGGGCCAGCGTCGGCCCTTCAGGAGAAGGAGGGCTCGATGCCGACCGTTGTCCCCGCGCTCATCCGGAGCGACACCCTGATCCATGCCAACGCCGTGGACTACCTCATCCTGCTCGTCTACTTCGTGTTCGTCCTCGGGATCGGGTTCATGGCCCGGCGGTCGGTGTCGGACTCGATCGACTTCTTTCTCTCCGGGCGGTCGCTGCCGGCGTGGGTGACCGGGCTGGCGTTCATCTCGGCCAACCTGGGCGCGGTCGAGATCATGGGCATGTCGGCCAACGGGGCCCAGATCGGGCTGCCGACGGTCCACTACTTCTGGGTCGGCGCCATCCCCGCGATGCTCTTCCTCGGCGTCGTCATGATGCCCTTCTACTACGGCTCCAAGGTCCGGTCGGTTCCGGAGTTCATGCTCCGCCGGTTCGGCACGGGCGCCCACCTGGTCAACTCGCTGTCGTTCGCCGTGGCCCAGCTGCTCATCGCCGGTGTCAACCTCTACCTGCTCGGGTCGATCGTCCACGCACTGCTCGGCTGGCCGCTGTGGGTGGCGCTCATCGTGGCGGCCGTCATCGTCCTGTCCTACATCACCCTCGGCGGGCTGTCGGCGGCGATCTACAACGAGGTCCTCCAGTTCTTCGTCATCGTCGCCTCGCTGCTGCCGCTCACCCTGATCGGCCTGCACCGGCTCGGCGGTTGGAGCGGGATGCAGGCCAAGATCGAGGCGGCCGCCAAGGCCGCCCCCGCCGCTGCCAAGGTGCCCTCCGCCGCCGACCAGCTGCACTCCTGGCCGGGCCAGGCGCTCACCGGCTTCTCCTCGCCGTTCCTGTCGGTCATCGGCATCGTCTTCGGGCTCGGCTTCGTCCTGTCCTTCGGCTACTGGACGACCAACTTCGTCGAGGTGCAGCGGGCGATGGCGTCCAACTCGATCTCGGCCGCGCGCAAGACCCCGATCATCGGCGCCTTCCCCAAGATGTTCGTGCCGTTCATGACGATCATCCCGGGCATGATCGCCGCCGTCCTGGTGTCCGAGATCGCCGACCTCAAGAACGGCGGGCACCCGCCCGGCGGTGCCACGGGAGAGGGCGTCAAGTACAACGACGCGCTCCTGCTCCTCATGCGCGACGTGCTGCCCAACGGTCTGCTCGGCGTCGCCATCACCGGCCTGCTCGCCGCGTTCATGGCCGGCATGGCCGCCAACATCTCGGCGTTCAACACGGTCTTCAGCTACGACGTCTGGCAGCGCTACATCCGCAAGAACCACAGTGACGACTACTACTTGCGGATCGGCCGGCTGGCGACCGTCGGCGCGACGGTCATCGCCGTGTTCACGGCGACCATCGCCAGCGGCTTCAGCAACGTCATGAACTACCTCCAGACGTTGTTCGGCTTCTTCAACGCCCCGCTGTTCGCGACCTTCATCCTCGGCATGTTCTGGAAGCGGATGACGGCCACCGCCGGCTGGGTCGGCCTGTCGGCCGGCACCATCTCGGCGGTCATCGTCGCCTTCCTCAGCAAGGACGCCTTCGGGACACTGTCCACCGGGACGCTCAACCTGTCGGGACAGGGCGCGTCGTTCGTCGCCGCGTCGACGGCCTTCGTCGTCGACATCGTCCTCTCGGTCGTCGTCTCGCTCGTGACCGAGCCCAAACCGGTCGCCGAGCTCGTCGGCCTCGTCTACTCCGAGACGCCCAAGGCCGACCGCACCGACCCGCTCGAGCACACCTACCCGTGGTACCGACGCACGGTCCCGCTGGCCGGCGTCGCCCTCGTCATGGTCATCATCCTCAACGCCCTCTTCTAAGGAGTCCTCGTGGCCACCACCACCCCGGCGGCGAAGCACACGGCCGGCGCCTTCGACATCCGCAACTTCATCGGCCTGCTGCTCGGCATCTTCGGCGTCATCCTCGTCCTGATGGGACTGTTCGGTGACAAGGACTACGCCAAGACCGGCAACGTCAACGCCAACCTCTGGGCTGGGCTGGTCCTCATCGTCGTGTCGGCGTTCTTCATGGGCTGGGCGCGCATTCGGCCGATCGTCGTCCCAGACGACGTCGAGCCGCCCGAGATCGACCCGACCCGGCCCGGTCCGGTTCGCCGCTGACCGACCGGAGCTGCTCTCGTATGCCGCGTGACCGGCATACGAGCGCAGCTCCTCAGGACGTCGACTCGGTCGCGGTGCAGGTTCCTGTGCTGGCCGGCAGCGAGGTGATCCACTTGTGGACCCGCGCGTACGTCGTGGGGTTGGACGCCTTGGTGACCGGCTCGATGACGTGGCCGGTGAGGTTGACCCGGGTCGGGGTGTAGACCGCCTTCTCGGTGACCTTGCCCGCGGCGTCCCGGTCCAGGGTCACCGTGGCGATCATGCCCTCCTGGGTCTCCGGGCGCAGGCCCTTGGCCTGGGAGGGCGCCTGGTTGGACAGGCTGTTGCCCATCCCGTAGAAGACGAACTTGTCGTTGATGGTCTGGCAGGGCTGGACGACGTGGACGTGGGTGCCGAGGATGAGGTCGACGTACGGAGAGGCGAGCAGCGCCTTGGCCATCGTGGTCTGGTCCTTGGTCGGGGCCGAGATGTACTCCTGGCCCCAGTGGAAGCTCACGACGACCACGTCGGCGCCGGCCTGCTTGGCCGCCTTCGCGTCGGCGATGATCCCCGCAGCCCCCCGCGCGGGCCACAGCGTCTCCTTGAGCCACGGCGCGTCCTTGGGCAGCTGGGTGTTGGGACCCCAGTTGTTGAGGACCGTGTAGCTGTACGCCAAATGGGTCACCTTGACCCCCTTGACCGTGTAGGTGGCCACGGCGCGGGGGGACTTCGGGTCGGCCGAGGGACCGGCGTACCCCAGGCCTGCGGCCTTGAACGCGGCCTGGGTCGAGCGCAGACCACTGAGGCCCTGGTCGAACTCGTGGTTGGAGGCGAAGTCGCAGCCCTCGTAGCCGGCGCTGCGCACCCCCTCGAGGATCTCGTGCGGGGTGTTGAAGACGAGCACGCCGGGTCTGGACAACCCGCTGTCGGTCTGCGAGACCGGGGTCTCCATGTGGCAGAGGGCCAGGTCGGCCGCGCTGATGATCGGCTTGACCTTGGCGAACATCGGGGTGAAGTCGTATGCCGCGCCCTGGCCGGCCTTCTTGGCGTCGGCGGCCGCGTCGTTGCGGACCGGGACGTGGGTGAGGACGTCCCCCGCGGCCGCGATGGTGATGCTGAACGGCTTGCCGCGGACGGTGCCGTCGGCCGCCGTGGTGGGAGATCCGGTGGGCGTTTGCTGGGTCGTGGCTCCCGATCCGTGGCCGCCGGAGCCGGCCGGGGCCATCGACCCGTCGCCGAGCGAGCACGCCGCGAGAGCCAGGCAGGTCGCGGCCACCGCGAGGACGCCGGCACGTGGTCGAAAGGGCATGACCTCCACGATAGGTCGGCGAGCCCGGCCTTGGCCGGAGGGCACGCCCCGTCGTCGCGGCGGCTCGACCGCGGTCAACCGGCCAGATCGGAGTCGGCAACGACCCGGAGGGCCTGGGCGGCGATGGTGAGGGCGGGGTTCATCGCGGCCGAGGACGGGAAGAACGACCCGTCGACGACCCAGAGGTTGGCCAGGTCGTGGGCCTTGCAGTGCCCGTCCAGGACGCTGGTCCCTGGGTCGGTGCCGGCCACGACGGTGCCGCACATGTGGCTGTTCATCGAGATGTCGAACGGCTGGGTGGCGACGACGTCGTAGCCGGCGCGGCGCATGAGTCGCTTGGTCCGCTTGAGGAGGATCGCGTGCTGACGGGTGCCGCGGGCCACCCGCGTGGTCCGGATCGCCCCGCGGGGGGAGAGGGTGACCCGGTTGTCGGGGTCGGGGAGGTCCTCGGCCATGACGAGCCACTCGACCGACCGTTTGGCCACCTGGTCCAGGACCGGAAGCGGCACGGCGGTGGCATAGCTCTTCATCATGACGCCCTGCACCTTGCCCAGCGTCTGCAGCGAGCCGAGCGGGTGGCCATCGCCGCCGTCCTCGTACCAGTCGGTGACGGCGAGGGTCTTCTGGAAGACCACGTCGTTGGGGCCGTCGAGGTCGATGCAGGCGATGTGCGCGTTGTTGTGCATCATGAAGTTCCGGCCGACCTGGCCGCTGGAGTTGGCGAGCCCGTCCGGGTGGTGGTCATCGGCCGACGCGAGCAGGAGGGCGGCGGAGTTCGCGGACCCCGCCGAGAGGACGAAACGCCGCCCGGTGACCCGGACCTCGGCGCCGTCCCGGGTGGATGCCACGGCGGCCACGACCCGCCGTCCGGTGCCGTCCGTGAGGAGGCGTTTCACCTTCAGCCCTGTGGCGATCCGTGCGTTCCCGGTCGCCAGGGCCGGGTCGAGGGCACAGGTCTCGGCGTCGCTCTTGGCACCCACCTTGCAGGGGAAGCCGTCGCAGGTCCGGCACCGGATGCAGCTCCCGCCGTCGCGGAGGTCGACCCCGATCGACGTCGACGAGGGGTGCACGCCGGCGACCCGGAGCCGGTCGGCGAGGTGGCGGACGTACGGCTCGTGCGGGAGGGCGGCATACGGGTAGGGCGTGCTTCGCCACGGCTCGGTGGGATCCTCCCCGGTCGTCCCGTGCACGGCATACGTGCTCTCGGCCTGCCCGTAGTAGGGCTCCAGGTCGGCATAGGAGAACGGCCAGGCCGGCGAGGTGCCCTCCAGGTGGCGGGTCTGCTCGAAGTCGGAGACCCGGAAGCGGGGGAGCGAGGCGCCGTAGACCTTGGTGTTGCCGCCGACGACGTAGTGGACGCCGGGGTGAAAAGCCTTGCCGTGCAAGTCTTCCCAGGTCTCGGCGGGTTTGTAGCGTCGGTCGATGAAGACGGCCCGCGGTGACCAGTTCTCCGGCTCGCGGGGCAGCCGCTCGCCGCGCTCGACGACGAGGACGTCGACCCCGCGTCGGGCCAGGGCCAGCGCCGTCGTCGAGCCGCCCATGCCCGAGCCGATGACGACGACCTCGGCGTCCAGGTGGTCCATGGTCGCTCCTCACGGTTGGATGGTGGCCAGGACCAAGGACTACCAGTTGGAGGCGGACATGGCACCTGCTCGCGGTTTCGTCAGTCTGCTGACCGGGTCGTTCTCGACCCCGGCGACCGACAACCCCACGGTCGCGATGGTCGAGGCTGCGTATGCCGCGATGGGCCTGGACGCGCGGTACGTCAACTGCGACGTGCCGCCTTCGGGGCTGGCCGATGCGGTGCGCGGTGCGCTCGCCATGGGCTGGGCCGGGTTCAACTGCTCGCTGCCGCACAAGGTGGCCGTGATCGACCTGCTCGACGAGGTGGCCGCGTCGGCTCGGATCATCGGAGCGGTCAACTGTGTCGTCGTCCGGGACGGCCGGCTGGTGGGTGAGAACACCGACGGTCAGGGTTTCGTCGAGTCGCTCCACACCGTCGTCGACCCGGCGGGCGCGCACGTGGTCGTCTTCGGCGCGGGTGGCGCCGGCCGCGCGGTCGCGGTGGAGTCGGCGCTCGCCGGGGCATCCTCGGTGACGGTTGTGAACCGCGATCCCGTCCGGGGCCGAGAGCTGGCCGCGATCGTGGCGGACCAGACGCCGGCGACGGCGACCTATACGCCCTGGACCGCGGCATACGCCGTGCCGGACGAGGCCACCGTCGTCGTCAACGCGACGTCGGTGGGGCTCGCGCCGCACGGCGACGCGCTCATCGACGTCGACCTGGCCAGCCTTCGGCCGGGCGTCGTCGTCGCCGACGTCATCCCGAACCCACCCCGGACGCGGCTGCTCCGGGAGGCCGAGGCGCGGGGCTGCCCGACCCTGGACGGGTTGGGGATGCTCGTCAACCAGGGGGTGCTCGGGATCCGGCTGTGGACCGGTCAGGAGCCCGACCCGGCCGTCATGCGCCGGACGCTGGCCGGCATCTTCGGCTGACGTCGCCTTGCGTCTGCGTCGATGATGCTGGCGGAGCCCTCAGATCCGCAGACGCAAGGGAGGGGGAGAGTCAGGCGAACTGCCAGGAGCGCTTGGACAGGCCGAACCAGAAGCCGTCGATGACGCTCTTGTTGTCCAGCGAGCCGGAGGCGTATGCCGCGCCGAGGGCCACGAAGAGCGGCGCCCAGTGCTCCGTGCGCGGGTGGGCCTGACGGGCAGCCGGGGCCTTGTCGAGGAAGTCCAGGACGGCGTCGACGTCCTGCGCCGCGAGGGTCTCCGCGGCCCAGTGGTCGAACTCTGCGGAGGGCGCGGGCGGGGTCCCGTCGGGGCCGCCGGCGGGGTCGAACCAGTGCAGGTTGTGCGTGGTGAAGCCCGACCCGACGATGAGGGTGCCCTCGTCGCGCAGTGGCGCCAGGGCTTTGCCGAGGTCGAAGAGCCGCTTCGGGTCCAGGGTGGGCATGGACAGCTGGAGGGTCGGGATGTCGGCCTCGGGGAACATCTCGACCAGCGGCACGTAGGCACCGTGGTCGAGGCCGCGGGCGGGGTCCTGATGGAGCGTCTCCCCGGCGCCGGCGACCAGGCCCGCGACCGAGCGAGCCAGCTCGGGCGCCCCCGGCGCGGCATACGTGACCTCGTAGTACCTCTGCGGGAAGCCCCAGAAGTCGTAGGTGAGGGGGACGTCGCCGCTCGTCGCGGACACCGACATCGGTGCCTGCTCCCAGTGCGCCGACACCACGAGGATGTTCTCGGGGCGCGGCAGGTCGGCCGACCAGGCGGCCAGCTCGGCGGTCCAGCGGTCGTCGTCGGCGAGTGGCGGGGCGCCGTGGCTCAGGTAGAGGACGGGCTGTCGCGTCGTGTCGGCCGAGGTCATCCGACAACTCTACAGGCTTCTTCGTTGAAGATTCAACTAGAGCCGAACGTCCATGGGGAGCGGGTCGATGCATGGAATACCGGTCGACGGGCTACCGTTGCGCCCGGCGTCCCCCGTACCGAGCAGCGACGAATCCGCTGCACGAGGGCGCAAGGAAGAGGTATGCCGTGAGCGAGATCCGCAGGCTCGTCATCGTCGAGTCGCCGACCAAGGTCAAGTCGATCGCCGGGTACCTCGGCAAGGACTGGCACGTCGAGGCCTCGGTCGGGCACATCCGCGACATCCCGACCCCCTCCGAGCTGCCGGCCGACATGAAGAAGGGTCCGTTCGGCCGCTTCGGCGTCAACATCGAGGACGACTTCGCCCCCTTCTACGTCGTCGACCCGGACAAGAAGAAGAAGGTCGCCGAGCTCAAGCGGGCGCTGAAGAACGCCGACGAGCTCTACCTCGCCACTGATGAGGACCGCGAGGGCGAGGCGATCGCCTGGCACCTACTGCAGACCCTGCAGCCCAAGGTCCCGGTCAAGCGGATGGTCTTCAACGAGATCACCAAGGAGGCCATCCAGCGGGCCGCCACCCACACACGGGATCTGGACACCCGGCTCGTCGACGCCCAGGAGACCCGCCGCATCCTGGACCGCCTCTACGGCTACGAGGTGTCGCCGGTGCTGTGGCGCAAGGTCCGCAACGGCCTGTCCGCCGGGCGCGTGCAGTCCGTGGTCACCCGCATGGTCGTCGAGCGGGAACGCGAGCGGATGGCCTTCCGTTCCGCGTCGTACTGGGACGTCGAGGCCGACGTCACACCCGACTCGCCCGTCAACCTGTTCACGGCCACCCTGACGAGCGTCGACGGTCGGCGGGTCGCGACCGGCCGCGACTTCGGGGACGACGGTGCGCTCAAGGGCGACAAGGTCGTCCACGTCGACGAGGCCGCCGCCCGGTCGATCGCCGCGGGACTGCTCGAGGCCCCCGTCGCGGTGACCAACGTCGCCGACAAGCCCTACACCCGTCGTCCTTCGGCTCCGTTCACGACCTCGACGCTGCAGCAGGAGGCCTCGCGCAAGCTGAGGCTGTCCTCAAAGGACGCGATGCGGGTCGCCCAGCGGCTCTACGAGAACGGCTACATCACCTACATGCGCACCGACAGCACGACGCTGTCGGAGGCAGCCCTCTCCGCTGCCCGCAGCCAGGCACGCGACCTCTACGGCGCGGCATACGTGCCCGACGCCCCGCGCCGATACGAGAAGAAGGTCAAGAACGCCCAGGAGGCGCACGAGGCGATCCGCCCCGCGGGCGACCGGTTCCGTACTCCCGCCCAGGTGGCGGGCGAGCTGCGCGGCAACGAGATGGCGCTCTACGAGCTGATCTGGAAACGCACCGTCGCCTCCCAGATGGCCGACGCCGTCGGCTCGACCTCCACCGTCAAGGTCGGCGCGACCCTCGCCGACGGCCGGGCCGTCGAGCTCTCCGCGTCGGGCACCGTCATCACCTTCCGCGGATTCCTCGCGGCATACGAGGAGGGTCGCGACGAGGAGGACACCCGCCGTCGCAAGGCGGGCACGCTCGCCGCCGAGGAGGAGCGTCGCCTGCCCAAGCTCACCGAGGGCGTTGCGCTGCAGGTGGATCGGAGCGAGGCCGAGGGGCACCAGACGAGCCCGCCGCCGCGCTTCACCGAGGCGACCCTCGTCAAGGCGATGGAAGAGCGGGGGATCGGCCGACCGAGCACGTATGCCGCGACCGTCGGGACCATCCAGGACCGCGGCTACGTGCGGACCAAGGGCTCGGCGCTCATCCCGACCTGGCTTGCGTTCGCCGTGACCCGGCTGCTGGAGGAGCACTTCTCCTCCCTCGTCGACTACGACTTCACCGCCTCGATGGAGGAGGACCTGGACCGGATCGCCGGCGGCGAGGAGCAGCGGGTGGCTTGGCTGCACCGCTTCTACTACGGCGACGAGGCGACCAGCGCCGAGGGCCTGCGTGCCCTCGTCGAGGACCTCGGCGAGATCGACGCCCGCGGCATCTCGACCATCGACCTCGGTGACGGCATGGTCGTCCGGGTCGGTCGCTACGGCCCGTACGTCGAGGAGGTCGTGCCGATGGGTGTCGACCCGGTCACCGGGGAGATGACGGCCGACGCGTCGGTGACCCCGCGTCGAGCCACCATCAACGACGACGTCGCCCCCGACGAGATGACCCCGGCCAAGGCCCGCGAGCTGCTCGAGCTGGCGGCCGACGACGGCCGGGTCCTCGGCCAGGACCCCGCGACCGGTCACGACATCGTCGCCAAGGCGGGTCGCTACGGGCCCTACGTCACCGAGGTGCTGCCCGAGCCCGATGGGCCGGCGGGTGTCGGAACCGGAACTCCGACGGGCCGGGCCAAGGCCAAGACCAGCGCGGTCAAGCCGCGGACCGCGTCGCTCTTCAAGGACATGGACCTGGCCACGATCGACCTGGACTCCGCCCTCAAGCTGATGTCGCTGCCGCGGACGCTCGGCTTCGACCCCGACGGAGGCGAGGAGATCACCGCCCAGAACGGTCGCTACGGTCCCTACCTCAAGAAGGGCACCGACTCCCGGTCGCTGGAGACCGAGCAGCAGCTGTTCGACATCACCCTCGAGCAGGCCCTGGCGATCTACAGCCAGCCCAAGCAGCGCGGCCGGGCCGCGGCCAAGCCGCCCCTCGCCGCGTTCGACGCCGACCCGGTGAGCGGTCGCCCGGTCGTCGTCAAGGACGGTCGCTTCGGTCCCTACGTCACCGACGGTGAGACCAACGCGACGTTGCGGCGGGGCGACGAGCCGGAGACGCTCACCGCCGAGCGGGCCTACGAGCTGCTCCAGGAGAAGCGCGACAAGGGCCCGGTGGCCCGCAAGCGCGCCGTGAAGAAGGCACCTGCCAAGAAGGCACCCGCGAAGAAGGCGCCGGCGAAGAAGGCGCCGGCGAAGAAGGCTACCGCCAAGAAGGCGACTGTGACGAAGGCCTGACCCGTGCGTGACGTGCGGGCTTGTGCGGGTGGGGTCGGCTCGGCGGGCTGAACAACCCCGCACGTGCGGGCTTGTTCCGGTGGGGTCGGGCCCGGCGGGCTGAACAACCCCGCACGTGCGGGCTTGGGCGGGTGGGGTGGGCCCCGGGGGGGGCTCAGCGATCCCGTGACGCTCGTCTCAGCGGGTAGCCGAAGGCACGCCGTCGGACTACCCGCAGGTAGCGTCGAGCTCCCCTCCCTGCCCGGTCCCCCGAGGAGTGCCCATGCCCGAGTTCGACGCCAGCAACCTGGCGGCCGTCAGCCCCGCCGAGTTCGCGCGGATCGTGAAGTCCACGTCGGACAAGGAGATCCGCGAGATCATGGGCGGCCCCGGCCGGCTCCCGATCCTCGAGGAGATCTTCGGTCGGATGCCGACACTCTTCGTGCCGGACAAGGCCGTGGGGGTCGATGCGAGGATCAACCTGCGGGTGACCGGCGGCCCGGGCGACAGCAGCGACACCTACGCGATCGTCGTCAAGGACGGCACCTGCGTCATCGAGAAGGCACCCACCGACGAGCCGACCGTCTCGCTCATGCTCGGCCCGGTCGAGTTCACCAAAGTCGTCACCCAGCAGGCCAACCCGGTCATGATGGTGATGACCGGCAAGCTCAAGGTGCGCGGAGACCTGGCTCTCGCACAGCGCTTCTCGAGCTTCTTCGACATCCCCAAGGACTGACCCGGTGGCAGTGAACCCTCTCGTCATCGGCCTGACGATGGCCCGGCGCGGCCTGCTCGCGCCGGCGCCGCCGCTGCGCCAGCTGGCCCAGCTCAACGCGCTGCGCATCTGGCGGTACGGGCTCGCCGGCGAGGTCCGGCAGGCGGCCGGGCGATCGCCGCACGGGATCGCCGTCATCGACGAGGACCGCGGGGAGTTCACGTATGCCGCCCTGGTCGCCGAGGGTGACCGGGTCGCCGCCTGGCTGGCCGCCAAGGGCCTCGGGCCCGGTGACAAGGTCGGCCTGCTCGCCCGCAACCACGTCGGGGCCGTTGCCTTCATGCTCGGCGCCTCCACCCGCGGGGTCGACCTGGTCCTCGTGAACACCGGGCTCGCAGCCGAGCCGCTGGCCGCCGTCGTCGAGCGGGAGGGGATCCGGGCCCTCGTCCACGACGACGAGTTCGAGGATGCCCTGGCTGCCCTCGGGAGTGCCCTGCCGATGTGGTCGGAGTCGACGCTGCTCCGCGAGCTGCGGGCGCTCGGCCCGGTCGCGACGCCCACGCCGCCCGAGCAGGGCGGCCGGACCATCATCCTCACCTCCGGCACGACCGGAGTCCCGCGTGGGGCGACCCGGACGGCGCCGGGCGGCGTGGGTGCCATGGTCTCGATCATCGAGCGAATTCCGTTGCACGCCAAGGATCGTGTGCTCGTCAGCGCCCCGCTGTTCCACACCTGGGGGTATGCCGCGCTGCAGATCACGGTGGGGATCCGCGGCACCCTCGTGCTCCAGCGACGCTTCGACCCGGCTGCCGCGCGGGAGGCGTTGGCCGACCACCGGTGCGCGGCCATGTTCGCCGTTCCGGTCATGCTCCAGCGGATGATGGAGCTGCCGGCGGACCTCGAGGGGCGCGCGGCCCGGTCCCGGCTGCGGGTGGTCGCGACGAGCGGCTCGGCCTACCCCAGTGGCTTCCCGACCCGCTTCATGGACGAGTACGGCGACATCCTCTACAACCTCTACGGGTCGACCGAGGCGTCGTGGATCTGCATCGCCACACCGGCTGATCTGCGCCGTGATCCCGAGACGGCAGGCACCCCACCGGTGGGGACCCGGGTCGAGGTGCTCGACGATGCCCTCCGCCCCGTCGCGGACGGAGAGGTGGGGCGGATCTTCGTCGGCAACGACCTCGTCTTCGACGGCTACACGTCGGGGGAGAGCAAGGAGTTCCACGAGGGGATGGTGTCGACCGGAGACCTGGGGCACGTGCGCGACGGGCTCTTCTTCGTCGACGGGCGCGACGACGACATGATCGTGAGCGGCGGCGAGAACGTCTACCCCGGCGAGGTCGAGGCCGCCCTGGCCCGGCACGACGCGGTACGCGAGGTGGCCGTCGTGGGGGTGCCCGACCCGGCATACGGCCAGCGGCTCGTGGCCTTCGTCGCGCTACGGGACGGCGAGGCCCTCACCGAGGACGAGGTCAAGGACCTGGTCAAGGCGACGGTCTCGCGGCATACGGTCCCGCGCGAGGTGCACTTCGTCGAGGAGCTGCCGCGCAACGCGACCGGCAAGGTCCTGGCGCGCGAGCTGCGCGCCCGGGTTGCCCCCTGACGTGGGGTCAAGAGGGTGACGGACGGTGCTCAGCAGGTCTTGGCCGGGCCCTTGCTGCCCCACGTGCAGGACGAGACCAGGGCGCCGGCCTTGTTGCGGAGGTAGGCGGTGTCGCCGGTGTTGTTCCAGACGTACCAGGTCTTCTGGTAGTACCGGGTCGACGTGGTGTTGGTGCCCTTGCCGGACCGGACGGTGACCGTCGCGCCGCCCTTGAGGGTGAACGCCGGGAACGTGTAGACGTGGTTGCTCTTGTCGCGCAGAGTCCACCCGGACAGGGACCGCGCGGTCTTGGTCGTGTTCTTGATCTTCACGTACTCGGCGTTGAGGCTGCTGTTCTTGCCGGTGTCGGCGCCCGGGGAGTCGAAGTAGACGTAGCTGATCCGAACCGGGGCCGTGGCGGCACCCGCGGACGGGGCGGCAGCCACCGCGCCCGCCGCGAGCAGCGGGGCGCTGACGACGGCAGCGAGAACTCGACGAGACATGGCTTGATCCCCTGGGCGAACGACGTGAGCGAACGCTGAACTGTATCGGCTCGCGGGCGCCCGGAGGTGACGGTTGGGAGATTCCTCGAGTGTGCAGTAGGTACGGTCTGACGGGCTCGGAGAGGCACCTACTGCACACTCGACCACCTGGGAAAGACGGTCACCCCTCGACACCTCCGAATGCGACAGACTCGTGACCCCCGTCCCCCGAAAGAGAGCCCCATGCTGCGTATCGACCCACGTGCGGGATCGGCGCACCTGCAGCCGTGGCTGCACGACCTCGTCGTCACGACGGCAGGCAACGTCACGGCGCTCGGAGCGGCCGACGGAGACCTGGGCCGGTCGGCGGCCGAGGGGGTCTACGTCGACGACGCGCGGGTGCTGTCCCGGGCGCGGGTCACCCTGGCTGGGGCCGGCGTCGAGCCGGTCGGCCATGCTGCGCTCGGCGGGGTGAGCGAGTTCGTCGGGTCCGCGCGCCACCTCGGAGCCGAGGGGCCCGACCCAACGGTTGAACTGCACCGTCGACGGGTGCTGCGCGGTGACGGTGCCGAGGAGACAGTGACCATCACCTCCCGCCAGGTGCAGGTCGCTGCCGAGCTGACCGTCGTCCTCGGTGGTGACGGGGCCGAGATCGCGGTCGTCAAGGGCGGCCGAGCGTCGGGGGCGCTCGCGCCGGCCGTCGCCTCGAATGACGGCGGCGCCTGGATCACCCCCCGCCACGGCGTGACCGTCGTCTGTGACCCGGCACCGGCGTCGTCCTCGGTGGACACGGATGGAGCGCTCCGGCTCACCTGGCCGGTGCTCGTCGACGCCGGGGAGTCGGCGACCGTCGTCCTGCGGACGTCGGTGGAGCGGCGCGCGTCGTCCCTCTTCGACGCCGACAGCGCCGGGGATGCCGTGGACTGGCGGGACAGGGTGTCGGTGGCAGCCGGAGACCTGCGTCTGGGGCGGGCAGTTCACGCATCGCTCGCCGACCTGAAGTCACTCCTCCTCAACGACCCAGCGGCGCGTGAGGACTTCTTCGCTGCGGCCGGATCCCCTTGGTACCTCACGCTGTTCGGGCGTGACTCGCTCTGGACGGCGCGACTCCTGCTGCCCCTCGGGACCGATCTGGCGATGGGCACCCTGCGGGCGCTTGCCCGTCGCCAGGGCACCACGCACGACACGCTGCGCGCCGAAGGCCCGGGCAAGATCCCGCACGAGCTTCGCCGGGTGGCCTACGCCGACCCCCACAACCGGCTCGAGCTGCCGGCGACCTACTACGGGACCGTCGACGCTACGTCGCTGTGGATCTGCCTGCTCCACGATGCCTGGCGATGGGGCGCGCCCGAAGGTGAGGTCCGCTCACTGCTGCCCGAGCTTCGTTCCGCCGCAACGTGGCTCACCGACATCGCGCCCGGCGACGACGGGTTGCTCAAGTACGTCGACGAGAGCGGCACGGGCCTGGTCAACCAGGGCTGGAAGGACAGCGGCGACTCGATCCGCTGGCGTGACGGCCGGATCGCCGATGCGCCCATTGCCCTCATCGAGGCCCAGGCGTATGCCGTGGAGGCGGCCCGCGACGCGGCGGCCCTGCTCGAGGCGCTCGGAGCCGCCGACGAGGCCGAACGGGCCAAGGAGCTCAGGGTCTTTGCCGATGGTCTGGAATCCATTGTCCGGCAACGGTTCTGGGTCGAGGATGGCGGGGAAACCTATCCCGCGATGGCCATCGACGGGCACGGCGCGGCCGTGACCGGTCTGGGCTCCAACATGGGCCACGCGCTCGGTGCCGGGGTGCTCAGCACCGACGAGGCCGCCCGGGTGACGGCCGTGCTCACCGAGCCGCGGATGCTGGGCAGCCACGGGATCATGACGCTCGCCACGGACAACGGAGGGTTCAACCCGCTCGGCTATCACACCGGTTCGGTGTGGACCCACGACACCGCGATCTGCGCGCTCGGCATGCTCCGCGAGGGCCATCCGAGCCAGGCTGCGGCGGTGGCGCAGCG
This sequence comes from Intrasporangiaceae bacterium, assembly GCA_021324575.1. Lineage (GTDB taxonomy): Bacteria > Actinomycetota > Actinomycetes > Actinomycetales > Dermatophilaceae > Nostocoides. Next base: position 99,318 of record JAJPIW010000028.1, read on the forward strand.
GCTGCTCACCGCCGCGGAGGCCTTCGGCTACCGCTACCCAGAGCTGTTCGCCGACAGCGGCGTCCTCGGCGAGCCGATCCCGTATCCGGCCTCGTGTCGGCCGCAGGCCTGGTCGGCTGCCTCGGCCGTAGCCCTGCTGACCATCGCGCTCGGCCTGTCGGTCGACGTGCCCGGCCGCACCGTCACCGTCGAGCCTCCACCCGGCCTTCCGTTCGGTCCGATCTCGGTGCGCGGCATACGAGCTGGCGATGCCGTCCTGGCCATCGCGGTCGATGCCGCCGGCACCGTCACGGTGGAGGGCCTGCCCGACGGCTACTCGCTCGTCACAGGCTGACGTCGACCCAGATGGCTGCGTGGTCCGACGCGGCATCCTGCTCACGGGTGAGGGTGTCGTACATCGGCCACCGTCCGGAGGCCGTCCACACGCCCTTGCGGAAGATCCCGCCCGCCGTGATCGCGGCATACACCGTGGGGCTGCACAGGATGTAGTCGATCTTGTTGCCGGCCCGCCCGGTCGTGTACGTCCCGGGCCACCCGCCGTCGTCGAAGACCGGGTGGGTTGCCACGTCCTTGAGGTCGATCGGCGCACTCCTGGTGCCGACGAGGAGCGGTCGCAGGGGCGCTGAGTCAGGGGTGTCGTTGAAGTCACCCAGGACGACGACGTGGTCGAAACCCTCGGCGCGCCGCCGCCGGTAGATCTCGGCGACGCGGACGGCCTGCCTCCGGCGCAGGGCGCTCGACTGCTGTGGCGACCCGTAGCCCTTGGACTTCAGGTGGTTGACCAGGACGAGCAGGACCTCGCCGGAGGGCATCGTCACCGAGTACTCGGGGCAGTCCCGGCTGAAGACGGAGCCCTTGGCATCGGTGTCGTCGACGTGGCTGACGATGCGTTCGATGGAGTGCGCACCCCGGGTCAGGATCCCGACGTCGATGCCGCGGGCGTCGTTGCCGTCGACGAGCATGACGTGGTCGTAAGGTGCCCCGCCGAGCGGCGCGACCAGGTCGGCTGCGAAGTGCACCAGCGCCGGGCGGCTCTCCGCCTCGACGACGCCGAGGACGTCGGCGGCGAGGTCGTGGACGACCCGAGCCGTATGCCGGACGGCCAGCTCGGTCACCGCCTGACGGGTGAGCTCCAGCCAGCCGACCCAGTCGCCGCGGCCGTCGGCGACGATCTTGATCCCGCCGACCTTGGGCCGTGACACCAGGCGACCCCGGTTCTGGCGGAGGATGACGAACGGGCTCTCGTCCGTGCTGCCGAGCCCGAGGAGGATGAGCCAGTCGGCGATCTGCTGCTTGTCCAGGTCGGAGTAGGTGTCCTGCTGGAGGGCGCGGGTCAGCCGGTCGTAGATGTCCAGGAGGTCGGCGTGGACCGACCAGTCGCTCGAGGAGAGCAGGCGGGCGCGGTCGAAGAGATTCTCGACGTTGTAGCTCGCGATGCGCACACCCCCACAGTGACACGTCACGAGGCCGGCGTGTCCTGAACGGGGGACGGGCGGCGGCGCATGGCCGCCGGCGTGACCGGGTGCGGCTGGCGCCGAAGTTGGCTCTGCGCCATGGCGCAGACCCTGGCCACCGGCGCGGAAACTCCAGCGCCGGTGGCTGGTCTCTGCGCCATGGCGCAGACATGATCTCCGGCGGCCGGCGGCCGGCGGCCCGGCGGCCCGGGGGTGCGCCGGTCAGGCGTTCAGCCACTCACCGAAGGCGTAGGGCTGGCGGGTGAAGAGGTAGGTGGCCCAGTTGAACGCCGTCACCGCGCCGGACGCGTCACGCCGGACCCGGAGCAGCTCCCCACGCTCGCGGCCCTTGACGGTCCGGAAGGTGTCGGCATCGACCTGCTCGAACTCAGAAGGTCCCATCCACGACGGCTGGCCGTCGACGCGAGCCTCGAGCCGACCCTGCCGGCAGGTGAGGACGAAGAGCCGGCCTTCGCTGAACCAGTGCCCGAGCAGCGGCACCAGCTCAGGAGGCACCGCCGTCCCGGGGACCCAGGGCTCCACGACAGGCGGTTCGTGCTCCACGGCATACGACCCGAGGTCGACCGCGAACGTGCCGGGAGCCGTCGCGGCCGAGTTGTTCATGAGGACCACCCCGGTCGTGGCCGACTCGCGATGGGTGAAGCAGCCGCTGATCGTCCCCGGGTGCGCGCCGGTGTGCCCGACCCAGGTGCGGTCGTCGCGCCGGGCGAGGATGAGGCCGAGGCCCCAGGCCTCCTTCCACTGCGCCTGGGAGATGACGACGGGCTGGCACATCTCCTCCATCGTGTCCGGGTTCAGCACCTCTGCAACGGGATTGGCGATGAAGCCGCCCCACGTCGCCATGTCGGCGAGGGTGCTCGACATCCCGCCGGCAGCGGCGAAGGCGAGGCAGTCCAGGGTCGGCTCCTCGACGGGCACGTCGGTCCACGGCGGCACGTAGTAGGCGCCCGCGGCACGCCCCGTCTTGCCCAGGGAGGTGCGGCGCAGCTCCAGCGGGTCGAGGATCCGGCGCTGCACGCTGTCGAACCAGGTGCCCCCGTCGAGCCGGCCGATGATCTCGCCGAGCATGGCGTAGCAGAGGTTGGAGTAGTGGTGGACGTTGTGCGGCGGCAGGATCCGCTGGGCGGCGTTCCACCCGGCGACCAGCTCGGTGCGGTCGGGGAACTCCAGGGTGTCCCAGACGTCGCCGACCGGCTCGCGCTGCATCCCGCTCACGTGAGCCAGCAGCTCTCGGATCGTCACGCCGGCGTGGGTCGACTCCGGGACGTGCACGTCGACCGTGTCGTCGAGCGACAGCTTCCCCTCGTCGCGCAGGGCCATGACGGTGACGGCGACGAAGGTCTTGGTGTTGCTCGCGATGTCGTATTGGGTGCCGTCGTCCGGCGGCTTCCCGGGCTCGTCCAGCCGGGCGGTGCCGATGCCCGCCGACCACGCCAGCTCGCCTCGTCGTGCGACGCCGGCGCAGAGGCCGGGCACCCGGTCGGCGACCTGCTTGCCGACGGCCAGCGCGTCGAGCGCGGCGGTGGAGGTGGGGGAGAACGGAACAGGTGGCATACGGCCAAACTAGCTGCCCGTATGCCGCCCGGAGACGCACGCCGTTACCCAACAGCAACCGCCGGGTGCAGTGTCGTGATTGCACCCAGCGGGCGTGCGTTGAATACTCAACGGGTCGATGGAGCCCACGGACCGGCTGATCTCACGCCTGCCGCCTCCCCTTCGGAAGGATTCCCATGTCTCGACGTACAACGGGGGCGGCCGTCGCCGTCGCCACAGCAGTCCTCGGCGTTGCCGTCGCCGGCTGTGCCCCCTCCAACGGCAACTCCACCGCGTCGAACAGCGGTTCGTCAGCCGGCTCCAAGACCCAGGTCGGGGTCATCCTTCCGGACACGACGTCGTCCACGCGGTACACGCTCTACGACCAACCGCTGCTCACCAAGGCCTTCAAGGACGCGGGCATCAAGGCCGACATCCAGAACGCCGACGGCTCGAACTCCAAGTTCGTCTCGATCGCCCAGTCGATGATCTCCGAGGGCGTCAAGGTCCTGCTCATCGACCCTGCCGACCCGGCCACCGGGATCTCGGTGGAGAAGTCGGCCAAGACAGCCGGGATCAAGGTCATCGACTACGACCGCGTCAACCTTGGCGGCACCGCTGACTACTACGTGTCCTTCGACAACGTCGCCGTCGGCAAGCTCCAGGCACAGGCCCTCGTCCAGTGCCTCGCGGACAAGAAGGTCGCCAAGGCCAACGTCATCGAGCTCAATGGTGGCACCAACATCGACAACAATGCCGTCCTCTTCAAGCAGGGTGCGCACTCGGTTCTCGATCCGATGTACACAGCCGGCACGCTCGTCAAGGGCCCCGAGGTCGACGTGAAGGACTGGGACAACACGGTAGCGACGACCGACTTCCAACAGGCGCTCACCCAGTCCGGCGGGAAGGTCGACGGCGTACTCGCCGCCAACGACGGGATCGCCGCATCGATCATCGGCGTGCTGAAGTCCAAGAAGCTCACCGTCCCGGTGACCGGGCAGGACGCCACGATCCAGGGCCTGCAGTACGTGCTGGAGGGCCAGCAGTGCATGACGGTGTTCAAGGACGTGAGCAAGGAGGCGGACGCCGCCTCCAAGCTGGCGATCGCCCTCATCAAGGGTGACATGGCCGGCGCCACCGCGCTCGCGACCGGCAAGCTGACCGACCCGGTGAACCATCGGGACATCCCCTCGGTGCTCCTCGTCCCGGCCGCCATCACCAAGGCCAATGTCGAGGACGTGGTGACCGCCGGCGCCCTCAAGGCCGCCGACATCTGCAAGGGCATCGAGGCGGCATGCACGGCCGCCGGCGTCAAGTGAGCCACCACCCGGTCTCTGACTGGTGATCTCCCGGGGTGCGGGACGGCATGCGTCGTCCCGCACCCCGCTCTCGTGCCAGCCAGACACACCCACGCAGTACAAAGGAGTACGACTGTGAGTGACCCGATCCTCAACGTCACCGGGCTGAACAAGAGCTTCGGTGCGGTTCACGTCCTGCACGACATCGACTTCGGCGTGTATGCCGGGGAGGTGACCGCCCTCGTGGGAGACAACGGCGCCGGCAAGTCGACGCTGGTCAAATGCTTCGCCGGCATCAACGCGATCGACACCGGGCAGATGTTCTGGGAGGGCAAGCCGGTCACGTTGTCCTCACCAGCCGTGGCCTCGTCATACGGCATCGAGTTCGTCTACCAGGACCTCGCCCTTGCCGACAATCTCGACATCACCCAGAACATGTTCCTCGGGCGGGAGATCACCAAGGGTCCCTTTCTTGCCGACGGTGAGATGGAGGCCAAGGCGAGGGAGACCCTGAGCTCCCTCTCAGTTCGGACCATCAACTCGGTGCGCCAGCTCGTCTCCAGCCTCTCGGGCGGCCAGCGACAGACGGTCGCCATCGCCAAGGCTGTGCTCTGGAACGGCAAGGTGGTGTTCCTCGACGAACCCACTGCTGCTCTCGGGGTCGCCCAGACCCGGCAGGTACTGAACCTCGTGCGTCGCCTCGCCGACCATGGCATCGGCGTGGTCCTCATCTCGCACAACATGAACGACGTCATGGAGGTCGCCGACCGGGTGGCCGCGCTCTACCTCGGCCGGGTGGCCGCCGAGGTGAAGAAGTCCGAGACGAATACTGGCCAGATCGTCGAGCTGATCACGTCAGGCCGTAGCGGCACCATCGGACTTCCGGCGGCCACCGCCGTCCAGAGCGCGTGAGGAGACCGTCATGACCACGAACACACCTGAGCCGACCGCCACCTCCGAGACCGCCGACACGGTCTTCGACCCTCGCACGAGCTTCCGTGTCGACACGACCCCCCGCTCCATCCCTACCGCCTTCCGAGACTACGTGGGCAAGGTGCGCGGCGGTGACCCCGGTGCCCTCCCGTCGGTGCTCGGCCTGGTCGTCCTCGGTGTGATCTTCGCAATCACCACGCCGAACTTCCTCACGGCAGTCAACGTCGGGAACCTGTTGTCGCAGGCGTCCTTCACCTCGATCATGGCGCTGGGTCTGGTCTTCGTCCTCATCCTCGGCGAGATCGACCTGTCCGCCGGCACCACTGGTGGTGTCTGTGCCGGCTTCGCCGCACAGGCCCTCGCCTCCGGCAGCCTCTCCCACGCCGTCGGCAAGGGGGTCTTCTACGCCCTCGTCGCCGCGATGGTCGCAACCGGCATCCTCGCCTACCTCACCAAGCTCTGGTGGGCGCTGGTGGTCATCGGGCTCGGGGTCGTCGTGACCCTCCTCGGCTTCGAGCAGCAAACCACGATCATGGCGTTCTTCTTCGCCGTGGCGATCGGGGTCTCCATCGGGGTGCTCAACGGCTTCCTCGTGACCCGGATCGGGATCCCGTCGTTCATCGTGACCCTTGCCCTCTTCCTCGCCTGGGAGGGCGTGACGCTCTTCGCGGTCAACAGCCAGTCGATTCGCACGGACCCTTACGACCTGTGGTTCGGTCTGACCCACGCGAACATGCCCACCTGGGCAGGGTGGTTGCTCTTCCTCCTCGTCGTGGGTGGCTACGCCGGGATCTCGATCCGTCGCTCGCTCGCCCGAGCATCTGCCGGGCTGTCGCACGACATCATGGCCCTGGTGCTGTTGCGGGTCGGGGTCCTCGCGGTCGCAGGGGCCTATGTGGTCTGGTGGCTCAACTTCAACCGGAACCCTAACCCGGGGCCGGAGATCAAGGGCGTCCCGTGGGCAGCCGGCATACCGATCATCCTGATGGTCGGCTTCACGATCCTGCTGGGACGCACGACGTGGGGGCGGCACCTGTACGCCATCGGTGGGAACGTCGAGTCCGCCCGCCGTGCCGGCGTCCCGGTCGACCGGGTCAAGATCGGTGCGTTCACGATCTGCTCGGCCATGGCGGCTATCGGCGGGCTGTTCCTCGCTGACTTCAGCGGTGGTGCGCAGCCCGGTCTGGGCCAGGGCGACATCCTCCTGTTCGCCGTTGCGGCGGCCGTCATCGGTGGCACGTCACTGTTCGGTGGGCGCGGTCGTCCTCGGGACGCCCTGATCGGTGCTGCCGTGATCGCCACCATCCCCAACGGCATCCAGCTGCACCCGAACCTGCCCAACCAGGTCGTCGAGGTCATCACCGGAGCGGTCCTGCTCATCGCCGCCTCGGTCGATGCGGTGAGCCGCCGTCGCTCGACCCGTCGCTGATGCTGGTCCCGGCGCTGGCACTGGTCCGGCGCCGGGACCAGCCGGTGCGCCGGGCGCCCAGGCCCGGGGCCGTGACGGGTTCAGTCGAACGCGCCAGGTCATCCCGGACGAGGCGGGCGGTCACCGGACGAGCCGGTGGCTCTTGAGCCAGGCATCCAGCTGGGGTCCTGCGCTGGCAACCGTCTCGCCGCGGACGGCGAGACCCTCTCCGACCTCCGCACCTTCGAGGGTGTTGCGGTAGTCGCGCTGCACCCGGCCGATGCCACACGCGGCATACGTCGGCTCCTGGGCGGCTGGGGCCCTCCAGCTTCTGGGCAGCTGGGCCGCTCACCACGCTCCAGCGACCGCAGCCGGGCGCACCGACGGTCCGTGACGCCAGGTGTCGACTGGCTGGGTGTCGACCGCCACGGTGTGGTCCAGCCGTCTGTTCGGTTCTCCCTGACCGTGGTGCTTCCGTAAGTGCGGAAAGTCTCCCGTGAATCGATATGCATCTGCGGTATGCCGATACCGTAACCAGGTCGGCCCGACGGTCGGGCCCCGTATGCCGATCGGAGACTTCCCCATGCGCCGCACCCTCGGTCTTGTCAGTGCTCTCACCTCTGCCCTGCTGGTCGGGCTGGTGTCTCCGGCGACCGCCGCCGGCCACGCGACCCGCGCACTGCCCGCCCACGGCTCCTCCGCCTCCCACGGGGGCGGCTCGGTGCAGGTCGGCGGGTCGGTCACGACGCCGACCACGCTGACCGCGGCTCAGATCGGCGCACTGCCCCAGGCGACGCTGCCCCTGCAGGGCCTGCGCGGAGAGGTCGGCTCGGTGAGCGGGGCATCGGTCCTGGACGTCCTCGCCCCGGCCGGGCCGGTCTTCGGCACCGGCAAGAACGCCTTCCTCCGCGCCTTCGTCACCGTCGCCCGCGCCCACGGGCCCTCGGTCACCTTCGCCTACGGCGAGCTCGACCCCGGCTTCGGCAACCACCCGGCCCTGCTGACCGTCAACCGGTCGCGGGTCGACCTCGTGGTTCCGGGCGACCGGACCCGGCTCCGTTCGGTCCTGGACGTCACCAGCGTCACCCTGGCGCTGTCACTCGCTCCCGTGGCCACGCCCGCGGCCGGCTCCGTGCAGGTGACCGACGGTCGACGCACGGTGACCCTGAGCGCGAGCCTGTTGAGGCGCCTGCCGTCCAGCACGGTCACCGTGACCTTCCAGGCCGGGTCCACCCCCCAGACGCACACCGAGACCGGCCCGAGCCTGGCCGTCGTCGAGCTCGCCGCCGGCTTCCTGCCCGCACCCAACACCGTGGTCACCGCCGTCGGCAGCGACGGGTATGCCGTGAACGTCACCAACGGCGAGGACTTCTTCGGCGGTCGGCCGCTGCTCGTCAGCCTGGCCGAGGACGGCGCCGCGCTGGCCCAGCCGCGGCTCGTCGTGGACGGTGACGTCAAGGGTGGCCGCTACGTCTCCCTCCTGGTCAACCTGGCGCTCACCCGCTGATCGCCGGACTCTCTCCCCGGCATACGACGAGAATGGGCTTGACCCTCACCCGACGTGAGGCGCCAGAGTCGTCGTCATGACCGAAGGAACCATGTCTGACAAGGCACGGGTGGACCAGCTGTGGACCGTGGGCCAGGTGGCCGCGCAGCTCGACGTGACGGTGCGGACCCTGCACCACTACGACGAGATCGGGTTGCTCGCACCCAGCGAGCGCTCGCCCGCGGGCTACCGGCTATACACCACAGGGGACCTGGAGCGGCTGGCGACGATCGTCGTCTACCGCCGCCTCGGGTTCCCGCTGGAGGAGGTCGCGTCGCTGCTGGAGAGCAACGGCGCCGACCTCGCCACCCACCTTCGCCGGCAACGCGCTGCGGTCATGACCCGGCTGGACGAGCTGCGCGAGCTCGTCGTGGCCATCGACACCGCATTGGAGAAGGACATGAGCAACCAACCCGCGTCGACCGATGACCTCAAGGAGCTCTTCGGCGACGGCTTCACGGACGAGTACCAGGCCGAGGCACAGGAGCGCTGGGGCGACACCGACGCCTGGAAGCAGTCGCAGTCCCGCACCAGCCGCTACACCAAGGCCGACTGGGAGCAGGTCAAGGCCGAGATGGACGCCACCAACGCGGCGTTCGTCGCGGCGATGGCGGCCGGTGAGCCGGCGACGAGCGAGGCCGCGATGGACGCCGCCGAGCAGCACCGGCGGCACATCAACGACCGCTTCTACGCGCTGGACCACGACTTCCACCGTGGCCTGGCGGACATGTACGTCGCGGACCCGAGGTTCACCAAGACCTACGAGGACATCGCCCCGGGGCTCGCGGCATACGTCCACGACGCGATCCACGCCAACGCCGACCGGTACACATCCGCCTGAGATCAGGTCGGGCCCTTGGGCCGTGACGGAGAAATGCGTGGGAGGGGGAGAAGTATCTCCCGATCCCACGCATTTCTGCCTCGGTCCCCGGCTTGGGATCGTCCGCCGGGAAGGGCTGACGGGAGGCTGGCCTAGGCTCGGGCCGTGACCGAGTCGTATGCCGGAGGCCTCCACAGCGGGGGCTTCTTCGTCGCGTTCGAGGGCGGCGACGGCGCAGGCAAGTCGACCCAGGTGCGCCTCCTCGCCGAGGCGCTCGAGGCGGGGGGTCGGCGGGTCCTGGTGACCCGGCAGCCCGGCGGCACGCCGCTCGGCCAGCAGCTGCGCGACCTGGTCCTCCACGGCGACCACATGTCGCCGCGCGCCGAGGCGCTCATCTTCGCCGCCGACAAGGCCCAGCACGTCGACGCCGTCATCCGGCCCGC
>JAJPIW010000099.1 GCA_021324575.1 Intrasporangiaceae bacterium
ATCCGTTGGATCGCCAGATCGGCCATCACCTGTCCCCGAGTCCGGCCGGCGACCGGCTGACACCCGTGCCCACCCACGACTGCGTCGGCGTCCCGCCCCAGGGCGGCAAAAGCCCCGACCGTCTCCGCCAACGGGGCCAGGATGCTCAGGTAGGCCATCCCGTCCGGCGCCGGCCGGATGGTGACCCGCCGGGACCGGGCCGCGGCCGCCATCCGCTTGACCACCGAGGCCGCGTCCAGCTGCGCCGCGACCCGCCGCGCCGCGGCCCCGGCACTCTTGGGGCCGAGCTTGGGCAGCACCGGCGCCAACCGGGTATCCGCCATACCGCGGTCTTCCCGAGTCAGCGCGGCCGTGCCCTGCACGACCTTCGTGGCCACCCACTCACTGACCAGCCCCTGGGTGAGCAGCCCGTGCAGCAACGGCATCTCGTTCACGAGGGCCTTGGCCAACCCCAGGTGCTGGTCTCCCCGGGTCGGGGACTCCCGCCGCGCCAAGGCGACCATCTCGGCCACCCCACGACCCTCCCTGCGCCGCGACGGCGACTGCTCAAGCTCCGGCCCCACCTCGTCCGGGCCGACCTGAACAGGTTCGGGGTCGTCGGCGTGCCCGGCCCGGTGCGAGGCGTCGAACGCCACCGTCACCCGAGCCTGCGCCGCCCCCGAGGCTGCCTTCAGCTCCTCCAACGCACCGATCGCCGCCAACCGGTCCGCGTCCGAACACCCCGCTCCGTCCATCCCCGCCAGCTCGGTCACCAGGGCACGCACCCGCTCCGCCGGCGTCTGCACAACTGACGGCGGCGGCGCGATCGACGTGATCCCCTCCATACCTCAATTAGAACACCTGTCTGAACCCAGCACAACCCCCAAGGGCAACCAATTCCGTTTGGTGCCAATGCAGGTCGTGTTCTTGTAACTTGCGACGAGGCGCAGATGCCGAGGTCTATGCGGCCTGCCGGAGCCGTCGCCTAGCCGACGCGGACTCCCTCGCGGCCGCGGTCCTGGCTCAGCTCGGCGATGACCATGACGACCGCCCCGACGAACAGGGCGATGCCCCACCAGTGCGGGCCGCGAGCCAGCAGCACCACGCCTACGACAACACATCCCAGCCCGGCCACCAGGGCCCGCGGCACCGGCGGGATCCGGTGTGCGGCACGCGGAGCCATCCACACCGACCAGGCGACGACGACGAGCACGGCCACCACGACACCCACGACCCAGCCCGGCCAGCCTCCGACGGCCGGATGGATCGCCACGGCCACGCCCGCCCAGAGCAGTAGCTCGGTGGCGAAGGCGAGCGCCCCCAGCAGCCCGACCGCGAGCGGCATCAGCGCGGCATCAGCGCGCCGAGGGCGTCGGTCGCTCGACCAGACCCCGGGAGACCTCAGCCGAGGTGGCCGCTCGGTGACCGGCATACGACCGTCGTTGCTTGGCACCGATCGCCTTGCCGGACAAGGTCTCCGAGGCGATCTTCTCCTGGAGCTTCAGGATGCCTTGGAGCAGCGCCTCGGGTCGGGGTGGGCAGCCGGGGACGTAGACGTCGACCGGGATGATCGTGTCGACGCCCTTGGTGACGCAGTAGGAGTCCCAGTACGGGCCGCCGGAGTTGGAGCAGGCGCCGAAGGAGATGACGTACTTCGGCTCGGGCATCTGGTCGTAGAGCCGGCGGATCGCGGGCGCCATCTTGTCGGTCACCGTCCCGGAGACGACCATCAGGTCGGCCTGCCGCGGACCGGGCGCGAACGGGATGACTCCGAGCCGGATGAAGTCGTGCCGGGCCATGGAGGCGGCGATGAACTCGATGGCGCAGCAGGCCAACCCGAAGTTGAACACCCACAGGCTGTATCGGCGGCCCCAGTTGAGGACGACCTTGATCGGCGTCGGGGCGTGCTCCCCCAACAGCCCAACGCGGGGCATCGGCAGGTCGACGCTCATAGCCCCACCCTAGAGCCAGCGGAGCAGGCCCCGACGGGCCGCGTGGACCAGGCCGACGAGGAGGATCCCGACGAAGATCGCGATCTCGACGAGGCTCGCCGCCCCGAGGTGGGCATCGCGCACGACGAGCGCCCAGGGGAAGAGGTAGACCGCGTCGACCGCGAAGATGACGTAGAGGAACGCGAAGACGAAGTAGCGGACCTGGGTCTGCGCCCACCCGCCACCGACCGGGTCGACTCCCGACTCATAGGTCGTCAGGGTCGCGGCCGTCGCAGCCCGCGGGGCGAGGAGCCGGCGCGCCCCCATCGCGGCGACGAAGAGCAGCAGCCCGGCAAGGACCACGGCTGCCACGACGACGTACCCGTTCACGGTGGCCAGCGTAGCCAGCGTCACCGGGGCCGTCGACCGGCGGACAACACCGTCGATGGCGCTCATGCTCAGCCGACGAGAAGAAGACCTAGGTGACCAGGATCGCCCGGAAGTCGTTGACGTTGGTCAGGGTCGGCCCGGTAACGATGAGATCGCCGAGCGCATCGAAGTACGAGTAGCCGTCGTTGTCGGCGAGGTACGCGGCGGCCACCACCCCCGCGGCCCGGCCCCGGTCCAGGGTGTCCGGTGACATCACGGCACCGGCGTTGTCCTCGGTGCCGTCGATGCCGTCGGTGTCGCAGGCGACCGCGTGGATCCCGGGATGGCCGTCGAGGGCGATCGTGAGTGCGAGGAGGAACTCGACGTTGCGTCCGCCGCGCCCTTGGCCGCGCACCGTCACGGTCGACTCGCCACCCGACAGCAGCACACACGGCTTGGCTCCCGGCTGGTCGTGCAGGGCCACCTGCTTGGCGATGCCGGCCATGACGATGGCCATCTCGCGGGCCTCGCCCTCGATCGCGTCGCCCAGGATCACCGGCGTCACGCCGGCGGCGCGCGCGACCTCGGCGGCCGCCTCGAGCGACATCTGCGGCGTCGCGATCATCACCTGGCTGGCCCGCGCCAGGCGCGGGTCGCCCGGCTTGGGGGTCTCGTCCGCGCCGAGCATCAGGTGCTCGATCGCCGAGCTCGGCTCGGTGATGCCGTACTTCCCGATGATCGCGAGCGCGTCGGCATACGTCGTCGCGTCGGCCACCGTCGGGCCCGACGCGATCACTGACGGGTCGTCCCCCGGGACGTCGGAGATCGTCATGGTGACCACCCGCGCCGGTGCACAGGCAGCCGCCAGTCGGCCGCCCTTGATCGCCGACAGGTGCTTGCGTACGCAGTTCATCTCGGTGATGGTCGCGCCGGACCTCAGCATCGCCCGGTTCATCTCCTGCTTGTCCGCCAGCGTGAGGCCGGCTCCCGGCAAGGTGAGCAGCGCCGAGCCGCCGCCGGAGATCAGGCAGACGACGAGGTCGTCCTCGGTCAGCCCCCGCACGAGCTCGAGCATCCGCTCGGCAGCATCACGGCCGGCCGCGTCGGGCACCGGGTGCGAGGCCTCGACGACCTCGATCCGCTCGGTCGGCACAGCATGGCCGTACCGGGTGACGACCAGGCCCGACACCTCACCCGCCCAGCGCCGCTCGAACGCCCGCGCCATCGCCGCGCTCGCCTTGCCGGCGCCGATCACGATGGTGCGTCCCCGGGGTGGTGCCGGCAGGTGTGGCGCGATGCAGATGTCCGGCTGCGCAGCGGCGACCGCAGCGTCGAACATCTTTCGCAGCAGGCGGCGGGCGTCGGTCGTCATCCTTGGATCGTATGCAGCGGACTACGCCGAGGATTCACCCCCAGTGATGAGGCTCAGGGCTGAAAAGGCACCCAGACTGGGCCGGACCGACTGAGCGCACGCCCACCCGATCGACTCCGGTAGGAGGCCCTGACCCATGGCAGGCCGCAACTTTCTGTTCGTCCCCGGTCCGACCAACGTCCCCGAGCGGGTGCAGCAAGCGATGGTCGTCTCGATGGAGGACCACCGCTCGCCCAAGGTCCCCGAGCTGACGCACGCCGTGATCGAGGGCCTGAAGCCGGTCTTCAAGACCACGACGGCCACACCGATCATCTTCCCGTCCACCGGCACCGGCGGCTGGGAGTCGGCGCTCACCAACACCCTGTCGCCCGGCGACAAGGTGCTCGCGTCGCGTTTCGGCCAGTTCAGCCTGCTGTGGATCGACATGTGCGAGCGCCTCGGCCTCGAGGTCGAGGTCGTCGACGCGGAGTGGGGGGAGGGCGTCCCGGTCGAGAAGTACCAGGAGATCCTGGAAGCCGACACGGACCACACGATCAAGGCAGTGCTCGCCACGCACAACGAGACCGCCACCGGCGTCACCAGCGACATCGGCGGCGTGCGCGCGGCAATGGACGCCGCGGACCACCCTGCGCTGCTGTTCGTCGACGCGGTCAGCTCGATCGGCAGCATCGACTTCCGGCAGGACGAGTGGGGCGTGGACATCGCCGTCACCGGCTCGCAGAAGGGCCTGATGCTCCCGGCCGGTCTCGGCATCGTCTCGGTCAGCGAGAAGGCGCTCGCCGCGCGCGAGGGCTCCAAGTTCCCGCGCTGCTTCTTCGACTACGGCGACATGATCAAGGCCAACGGCACCGGGTACTTCCCGTACACGCCGTCGCTTCCGATGCTCTACGGCTTGCGCGAGGCGCTGGCCATCATGGAGGAGGAGGGGCTGGAGAACGTCTTCCGGCGCCACCACTACCTCGCGTCCGGCGTGCGGGCAGCGGTCATGGAGGGCTGGGGGCTGCAGATCTGCGCCAAGGCGCCGAAGTGGTACTCCGACACGGTGACCGCGATCATGGTGCCTGAGGGCATCGACGGCGCGAAGGTCATCGACCGCGCGTTCCGGCGCTACAACCTCGCGCTCGGTGCGGGGCTCAACAAGGTGGCCGGCAAGCTGTTCCGCATCGGCCACCTCGGCGACCTCAACGAGTGCATGCTCCTCGGTGCGCTCGGTGGCGCCGAGATGGCGATGCAGGACGTGGGCATCCAGATCACGCCCGGATCCGGCGTCGCCGCCGCCGAGAGCTACTGGCGGGCGAACGAGGCGGAAGGGGCTCCGGCGTGAAGGTCGTCTTCCTCGACCGTGACTCGCTGAAGGCGACCGTCCGTGAGCCGGCGAAGACCACCGAGTACGTCGAGCACGCGGCGACCTCGCCGGACCAGGTCGTCGAGCGGCTCAAGGGCGCGACGGTCGCGATCGTCAACAAGGTGCCGCTGCGTGCGGAGACGCTGGAGCAGCTGCCGGACCTGAAGATGGTCGCGGTCGCCGCGACCGGCTACGACGTGATCGACGTGGCGTACTGCAAGGAGCACGGCATCGCGGTCGCAAACATCCGCGGCTACGCGGTCCACACCGTGCCCGAGCACGCGTTCGCCCTGATCCTGGCATTGCGTCGCAACCTGATCGCCTACCGCGACGACGTCGAGGCCGGCGTGTGGAACAGGTCGGAGCAGTTCTGCTTCTTCACCCACGACATCGGCGACCTGCACGGCGCGACGCTGGGCATCATCGGGGAGGGCGCGATCGGCCAGGCCACCGCCAAGATCGCGGCCGGGTTCGGCATGAAGGTGCTCTTCGCCGACCACGCGCCGCCGAAGGCCGAGGGCGTGGAGTTCACGCCGTTGGACCAGGTGCTGGCGGAGAGCGACGTGATCTCGATCCACGCACCGCTCACCGAGTCCACGCGCAACGTCATCGGCTACGAGCAGCTGCAGCTGATGAAGCCCAACGCGCTGCTGATCAACACCTCCCGAGGCGGGCTGGTCGACGAGGAGGCACTGGTCCGGGCCCTGGACGAGGGGCTGATCGCGGGTGCCGGCTTCGACGTGCTGACCAATGAGCCGCCAAAGGACGGCAACCCGCTGCTCGACGTGCGCCGCAGCAACTTCATCCTGACCCCGCACGTCGCTTGGGCCTCGGACGGCGCCATGCAGTATCTCGCCGACCAGCTCATCGACAACATCGACGCGTGGGCCGAGGGCAAGCCGCAGCACCTCATCACCTGAGCCAGATCAGCGACCCCGCCTCGTAGGCTCGACCGTATGCCGTCCTCCCTCACCTTCGACGCCTACGGCGACGCGATCGGCTCTGCCGCAACGGTTCTGCGCGCCAGTGCCGGTGCTGTGTCCCTCGCTGCACCCGTGCCGACCTGCCCCGAGTGGTCGGTCCGCGACCTCGTGGTCCACCAGGGCATGGTCCACCGCTGGGCAGCACAGGTCGTCGACTCGGGCACGATGACCAGCGGCGAGGAGCTCACGACCGAGGGCGAGCAGGCGCCTGACCTGCTCGGCTGGTTCGACGAGGGCGCGACCGGCCTGCTCCAGGTCCTGTCGAGCGCACCCGCCGATCTCGTCGTCCCGTTCTTCCTCCACGACGCCGGCCCGGCACGTGCCGCGTGGGCGCGCCGGCAGGCGCACGAGACGACGATCCACGCGGTCGACGCGATGGCCGCACGGCTGGGCCGTGCCCCGTATGCCGCGGAGACCTGGTTCTCCCCCGACGTCGCCCTCGACGGGATCGACGAGCTGCTTCTCGGCTTCCTGCCCCGCGGCAAGACCCCGCTGCGGTCGGCGGACCCCCGGACCCTGCGCATCGCGCCCGCCGATAGCGACCACGTCTACGACGTCACCATCTCGACCGAGCCACCGCGGGTGGTGCGGGTCGAGGGAGACGTGAGCGGGCGGCATACCGATGCGGTCGTCAGCGGACCGGCCAAGGACCTCTACCTCGCGCTGTGGAACCGCGGCGGCGACGTCACGGTGACCGGGGCCGAGGACCAGCTCGACCTGTGGCACCGGGACATGCACGTCTCCTGGTGATCGCGCTGGCGGACGGCCGACGCGCTCCATCTCACACCGCAGACCTCCGACCGCCTCGTGAGCACCCGGCATACGATTGAGAGTGCAACGAGAGGGAGCGATGAGCAGCAAGACGGTGCAACAACTGGACAGGGTCGTCATTCGATTCGCCGGTGACTCCGGTGACGGGATGCAGCTCACCGGTGATCGGTTCACCTCCGAGACGGCGGCCCTGGGCAACGACCTGTCGACACTGCCGAACTTCCCCGCCGAGATTCGCGCGCCCCAGGGGACGCTGCCGGGTGTCTCGAGCTTCCAGCTGCACTTCGCCGACCACGACGTGATGACCCCCGGCGACGCCCCGGACGTCCTCGTCGCGATGAACCCGGCAGCCCTCAAGGCCAACCTCGCCGACGTCCCGCGCGGCGCGGTGATCATCGCCAACACCGACGAGTTCTCCAGCCGCAACCTGGCCAAGGTCGGGTATGCCGCGAACCCCCTCGACGACGGCAGCCTGGACTCCTGGCACGTCCACCCGGTGGCGCTCACGTCGATCACGGTCGAGGCGCTGGCCGAGTTCGACGGGCTGACCCGCAAGGAGAAGGAGCGCGCGAAGAACATGTTCGCGCTCGGGCTCCTGTCCTGGCTCTACCACCGGCCGACGACCGGGACCGAGGCGTTCCTCACCAAGAAGTTCGGCGCCCAGCCCGAGATCCTCGCGGCGAACCTGGCTGCCCTCAAAGCGGGTTGGAACTACGGAGAGACGACCGAGGACTTCGCGGTCTCCTACAAGATCGCGCCCGCGCCGATGCCGCGCGGCACCTACCGCAACATCACCGGCAACGTCGCGCTCGCCTACGGCATGGTCGCGGCGGCCCACAAGGCGCAGCTGCCGCTCGTCCTCGGCTCCTACCCGATCACCCCGGCCAGCGACATCCTGCACACCCTCTCGGCGCTCAAGCGCTACAACGTGACGACGATGCAGGCCGAGGACGAGATCGCCGGTGTCGGCATCGCCCTCGGTGCTGCTTTCGGTGGTGCGATCGGGCTGACGACGACGTCCGGCCCCGGGCTGGCGCTCAAGGCCGAGACGATCGGCCTCGCCGTCTCCCTCGAGCTCCCGCTCGTCGTCGTCGACGTCCAGCGCGGCGGCCCGTCGACCGGGCTGCCGACCAAGACCGAGCAGTCCGACCTGCTCCAGGCGATGTTCGGCCGCAACGGGGAGTCGCCGGTCGCCGTCATCGCCCCGCGCTCGCCCGTCGACTGCTTCGACGCGGCGTTCGAGGCGGTCCGGATCGCGACGACCTACCGCACGCCGGTCATCATCCTGTCCGACGGCTACCTCGCCAACGGCTCCGAGCCCTGGGCCGTGCCCTCGACCGAGGGACTCCCCGACCTGCGTGTCTCGTATGCCAGCGAGCCCAATGCCGTTGACGACAAGGGCAAGCCGGTCTTCCGGCCGTTCCTGCGCGACCCCGAGACCCTGGCCCGGCCATGGGCCGTCCCGGGCACGCCGGGGCTGGAGCACCGGATCGGTGGCATCGAGAAGGCCGACGTCACCGGCGACATCTCCTACGACCCCGACAACCACGAGAAGATGACCCGGCTGCGGGCCGGCAAGATCGCGGGTATCGCCAAGAGCATCGCGCCCCTCGAGGTCGACGACCCAAGTGGTGAGGCGGAGGTGCTGGTCCTGGGCTGGGGGTCGACCTACGGTCCGATCGCCGCCGCCGTCCGCGCGGTCCGCAACACCGGAACCAAGGTCGCCACGGCGCACCTTCGCCACCTCAACCCGTTCCCCGCCAACACCGGCGAGGTGCTGCGCGCCTACAAGCGGGTCATCGTCCCGGAGATGAACACCGGCCAGCTCGCGCTCCTGTTGCGGGCGGCATACCTCGTCGACATCCAGTCCCACACGTCCGTGCGCGGACTGCCCTTCACCACCGTCGAGCTCGCCGACGTCGTCGTCCGCGCGCTGGAGGACCTGTCATGACCGCCCTGGAGACCGTCGAGCTCGGCCTGCCGACCACCATCGGCACCGGCCTCGCCCACATCCCGCACCTGGCGTCCGACGCCCCGGCGCAGACCAAGAAGGACTTCACCTCCGACCAGGAGGTCCGCTGGTGCCCCGGCTGCGGCGACTACATCATCCTGGCCGCGGTCCAGGGCTTCCTGCCCGAGCTCGGCCTGCGCAAGGAGAACATCGTCTTCGTGTCCGGGATCGGCTGCTCCTCGCGCTTCCCGTACTACCTGGACACCTACGGCCTGCACTCGATCCACGGCCGCGCCCCGGCGATCGCGACCGGCCTGGCGACCAGCCGCGAGGACCTGTCGGTCTGGGTCGTCACCGGCGACGGCGACGCCCTGTCGATCGGCGGCAACCACCTCATCCACGCGTTACGCCGCAACGTGAACATGACGATCCTGTTGTTCAACAACAAGATCTACGGGCTGACCAAGGGCCAGTACTCCCCCACGTCGGAGGAGGGCAAGATCACCAAGTCCACCCCGATGGGCTCGGTGGACCACCCCTTCAACCCGGTCTCTCTCGCGCTCGGCGCCGAGGCCACCTTCGTCGCCCGGACCATGGACAACGACCGCAAGCACCTCGTCGAGGTGCTCAAGGCGGCCGCCTCGCACCGCGGCACGGCGCTCGTCGAGATCTACCAGAACTGCCCGATCTTCAACGACGGTGCCTTCGACCTGATCAAGGACCGCACCCAGCAGGAGGCCCGGCTGGTCCACCTCGAGGCCGGCGAACCGGTCCAGGTCGGCTCCGTCGAGGAGCGTCGCACCCTCGTGCGCGGCGACAACGGCGAGCTGTTCTTCGTGCCGGCCGCCGAGGCGACCCCGGACCGGGTGATCCGTCACGACCCGTATGCCGCGGACCCGAGCCAGGCGTTCGCCATCAGCCGGCTCGACGGCCCGGACATGACACACGTGCCGATGGGGATCTTCCGCTCGGTCGACCGCCCGACCTATGACGACCGGGTCCGCGCCCAGGTGCAGGCCGCCACGGACACCGCCGGCGGACCCGCCACCGACGACGACCTCGACGCGCTGCTCCGTGGTCGCGACACGTGGAACGTGGGGTGACGTCGCCCGACGACGTCGCACGACCTGGTCCCGCGGAGGGTGATGGCGGGGAGACCCGCCGCGGCACGGCATACGGGTTCCTCGCCTATGGCATCTGGGGGGTCTTCCCTCTCTACTTCCACGCGCTGAAGCCGTCGGGTGCGTTCGAGATCCTGGCCCACCGGATCATCTGGACCCTCGTCTTCTGCGCCGGCGTCCTGCTGGCGCGGCGCGACCTGGCGTGGGTCGGCCCGTTCCTGCGCCAGCGACGGCTGACCCTCGGCATCACCGCGGCGGCGTTCCTCATCGCGACGAACTGGGTCATCTACGTCTTCGCCGTCCTCACCGGCCACACCTACGAGGCGGCCCTCGGCTACTTCCTCAACCCGATCGTCACGGTCGGCCTGGGCGTCGTCGTCCTCGGTGAGCGGCTGCGCCCGCTGCAGTGGGCGGCCGTGGTGGTCGGCCTCGTGGCCGCGCTCTATCTGGCGATCGCCGGCGGCACTTTTCCCTGGGTGTCGCTCAGCCTGGCGTTCTCCTTCGGGCTCTACGGGCTGGTCAAGAAGAAGGTCGGCGCCTCGCTGGAGGCGATGCAGTCGCTGGCCGCCGAGACCGTCGTCCTGGCGCCGGTCGCCCTCGTCATCCTCGCGGTGCTGGCCGCTCGACACGACGCGACCTTCCTCGGCCACGGGACCGGGCACCCGGTCCTGCTCGTGCTCGCCGGGCCCGTCACCGCGGTGCCGCTGCTCCTCTTCGCTGCCGCCGCCCGCCGGATCCCGCTGGTCACGGTGGGGCTCATCCAGTTCGTCACGCCCGTCCTGCAGCTGCTCTGTGGCGTCTTCCTGCTCGGCGAGGACGTGTCGACCGGCCTCTGGATCGGCTTCGGGATCGTCTGGGTCGCCTTGATGCTGCTCACTCTCGACTCGATCCGGGCCCGTCCGGGACGACCGATCGACGCCTGCGAGCCCGGCACCGCCTGAACCCCCAGGAGCGCACAGGCTTCACAGCCTGGGCATAGGCGGGGATCAGCCAAGCCCCAGAGACCGGCCATAGCGTCGCCCAACGTGACGACCACCGAGTCCGCGCCGGCTCAGACCGCAGCGCCCGCGAGCCCCAGACGTCGGCGACCCTGGCGACGTTGGCGCGGCTGGCTGCTTCGCGTCGGTCTGGCAGTGGTGCTCGTGGCCGCCGGCGTGGGAGGCGGGATCTGGTGGGAGCACCGGGCCAACGCCTCGAAGGCCACCACCACGACGACTCGCACGACGCTCGTCCAGGCGACCCTCGGGACCGTCAAGCAGACCGTCGCAGCCACCGGCACGATCGAGCCGGCGCGTCAGTCGACCCAGTCGTTCAGCTCCTCCGGCACCGTGACCGCGGTCGACGTCGCGGTCGGCGACAAGGTCACCAAGGGCCAGACGCTGGCCACCATCGACCCGACGAGCCTCCAGTCCGCGGTCGACCTCGCCCAGGCCTCGGTCACCGCTGCCCAGTCCCAGGTCGACAGCACCTCCGGGACGAGCGGCGCGGCGTCGGCGCAGGCCCAGCTCGCCTCCGCCCAGCAGCAGCTCGCCTCGGCCCAGGAGGCCCTGGCCGGCGCCACCCTCACCGCACCGATGTCCGGGGTCGTCGCCAGCGTCTCGTATGCCGTGGGCGACACCGTGGGCAGCGGGTCTTCCGGCTCCGGGTCAGGCGGATCCGGCGGGTCCGGCGCCGGGAGCGGCACCGGTTCCTCCAGCGCGTCGTCAAGCACGAGCGGGATCAACGTCGTCAACACCTCCTCGTGGCAAGTCGACGCCACCGTCACGAGCAGCCAGCTCGGCGAGCTCAAGAAGGGCCTGCAGGCCACGATCACCCCGTCCGGCGCGGCCGAGCCGATCTTCGGGACGGTGGCGAGCGTCGGCATCGTGGCCTCCTCCTCCGCGAGCGGAGCGGCCGAGTTCCCCGTCGTCATCGACGTCACCGGCAGCCCCACCGGGGTGCACGCCGGCACGACGGCAGACGTCGCGATCACCGTCAAGCAGCTGAGCAACGTCCTCACCGTCCCCACGTTGGCCGTCGGCACGACGAACGGTCAGACGACGGTCACGGTGAGCAAGAACGGCAAGACCTCGACCGTGCCGGTGACCATCGGCGGGGTCTACGGCGCGACGACCCAGGTCACCAAGGGCCTGGCCGAGGGTGACCAGGTCGTCGTCACGACCCGAACCTTTGCCGGGGTGGGAACTGGGACGACCGGTCGCACCGGGACCGGGACTCGGGGTGGGTTCGGCGGCGGCGGCTTCGGTGGTGGCGGGTTCGGCGGCGGTGGCTTCGGCGGCGGCGGAGCCGGAGCGGGCGGAGGGGCGGGCAAGGGATGAGCCCGGACCCGGCATACGCACTCTTTCCCGATCCCGAGCCGGCCACCCGACCGGTGCCGGGACCGGACCTGCCGACCGAGCCCATCCTGCGGCTCACCGACGTCGGCAAGACCTACCGCTCCGGCGCCCTCGCTGTGGAGGCACTCCGCGGCGTCACGCTCAGCGTCGACGAGGGTGACTTCGTCGCGATCATGGGGCCGTCGGGATCGGGCAAGTCGACGCTCATGCACATCCTGGGCTGCCTCGACGTGCCGTCCACCGGCACCTACCGGCTCGGCGGTGAGGACGTGTCGACGATGAAGGAGAGCCAGCTCGCCGACGTCCGCAACCGCCGGATCGGCTTCGTCTTCCAGCAGTTCAACCTGCTGCCGACGATGTCGGCCTGGCGCAACGTCGAGCTGCCCCTCGTGTATGCCGGTCTCTCCCGTCCCGCGCGCAAGGCCCGTGCCGTCGAGGCGCTGGCCCGGGTGGGCCTGGCGGACCGGATCGACCATCGCCCCGGCGAGCTGAGCGGCGGTCAGCAGCAACGGGTCTCGGTTGCCCGAGCCCTGGTCACCGACCCCCAGCTCATCCTGGCCGACGAGCCGACCGGCAACCTCGACTCGGTCTCGACCGAGGACGTGCTGGCCCTCTTCGACGAGCTGCACGAGCAGGGCCGGACGATCGTGCTCATCACCCACGAGCAGGACGTCGCCGACCGGGCCCGGCGCTCGGTGCAGATCCGGGACGGCCAGTTCATCGATGCCGCCGCGACCCACACGCGGGTGGGGGCGGCCACGTGAGCTGGCTCGAGACGCTGCACACGGCGTTCGACGCGATCCGCACCCGCCGGATGCGGTCGGCCCTCACCATGCTCGGCATCCTCATCGGCATCGCCGCCGTCATGCTCACGGTGGGCCTCGGCCAGGGGGCGCAGAAGCAGGTCGCCTCCCAGATCGACAAGCTCGGCTCCAACCTGCTCATCGTCACCCCCGGCAGCACGACGAGCCTCACCGGGGTGCGCGGGGGGCGGGGGTCGGCCACGACCTTGACGACAGCGGACGCGGCGATGCTCGCCGACCGCTCGGTCGCACCGGACGTCAAGGCGGTCGCCGCGACCTCCTCGACCCAGACCTCGCTCACCGCCAACGCCACCAACTGGACGACGAGCGTCGTCGGGACGACGCCGTCCTGGTTGCAGGTCCGCGCGCGCACGATGGGTTCGGGCCGGTTCTTCACCGCCGCCGAGCTCGCCGCGGCCCAGCCCGAGGTCGTCCTCGGCGAGACCACGGCCCAGGAGCTCTTCGGCGCGCGCGACCCGGTCGGCGAGCAGGTGACCATCGGCTCCCAGCCGTTCACCATCATCGGCGTCCTCGCGACCGTCGGATCCACGGTCGGCGGCGACCAGGACGACCAGGCCGTGGTTCCGGCGACGACCTACGCCAACGTCGTGTCACCGACCGCGGGGACCAGCGTCGCCTCGATCTACCTCGAGGCGGCCGGCCAGGACGCCCTCTCCGCGGCCTACCAGGAGGCCAACAACGCCCTCCTCACCAGCCACGGGGTCGCCGAGACCGCCTCGGACTTCACCCTGTCCAGCCAGGAGTCGATCGTCCAGACCGCGACGAGCACCTCCCGCACCCTCACCGTGCTGCTCGGCGGCATCGCCGCGATCTCGCTGCTCGTCGGCGGGATCGGCGTCATGAACATCATGCTCGTCTCGGTCACCGAGCGGATCCGGGAGATCGGCCTGCGCAAGGCGCTCGGCGCGACGCCGCGCGTCATCCTGCGCCAGTTCCTCACCGAGGCAAGCATGCTCGGCTTCGCCGGCGGCGTCCTCGGCCTTCTCCTCGGGATGCTCGGCGCCGCCGTCCTCCCCTCCCTCATCGGTCAGCCGGTGACCGTCTCGGCCGTCGCCGCGGTCGCGGCCATCGCCATCTCCGTCGTCATCGGCGTCGTCGCCGGGGTCTACCCCGCCGGCCGCGCCGCCCGCCTGTCCCCCATCGACGCCCTACGAAGCGAGTGAGACCCATGATCCGCACCCCCCGCACGTATGCCGTGTGCGCACTGGCCGCAGCCGCCGCCCTCTCCCTCGCCGCCTGTGGCGGATCCGGGACCGGAACGGCGTCCTCGACGGCCGCGGCTACGACGCCCAGCGGCGCGGGGACCGGTGGCGGCGGTGGTCAGGGGCAGGGCGGCTTCGGTGGTCGGGTCCCCGGTGCGAACGGACTGATCGCCGCGGTCCAGGGTTCGACGATGCAGGTGCAGACGCGGACCGACCAGACCGCCGTCACCTGGTCGGCGACCACCAAGATCACCGCCGAGACGGCCGTCGCCGCATCCACCCTCAAGGTCGGCGACTGCGTCTCGGCCCGGCCGGCCGTGACGGCCGGCACCCGCCCGACCGGGGGCTCCGGGGCGACCCCCGACGCGGGGGCCGCCGCGGCCCCGACGAGGGTGGCCGCCGCCACTGTCCAGATCATCTCCGTCGGCGGGGCGGGGTGCTCCTTCGGCGGCAACCGGCCGGGCGTGGGAGCGGGCGCCGGCGCGCCGCCGACCGACCGGCCGACGGGCGCTCCGACGGGCAACGGGACCCGCAGTGGCGGCTTCGGCGGCCGCGGGGGCGGCCTCGGAGGGTTCGGCGCGATCGGGACCGTCGCATCGATCGGCTCCGGCACGTTCACCGTCACCGAGGCCGGCTTCGGCGCCCGGGGCGCCGGGGCGTCCGCGACCGCGACCGCGTCGCCCGCGGCGACCTCGCGCACCGTGACCGTCACCTTCACCGGCAGCACCCGGTTCACCACCGCCAAGGCGGCGGCCAGCAGCGCAATCAAGGTCGGCGAATGCGTTGCGGCACAAGGCAAGACCGACGACACCGGCAGCGTTGCGGCGACCACGCTGTCGCTCAGCCCGGCAACCAACGGCGAGTGCACGGGTGGCTTCGGTCGTGCCTGAGCTGTCACCGAGAGCAGCCGAGCGAGCCCGCTCACCGTGGCTGAGGCGCACGGCGGCAGTCTGTGTCGTCGCGGGCGTCGGCGCCGCGGCATACCTGTTCCTCGGGGCCGGGACCGGATCGGCCGCCACCGACGGGCTGCGGACCGCGACGGTGGCCCGCGGCAACGTCGACCAGACGACGACGTTGACCGGCACGGTCCAGCGAGTCGGCCAGGTGAGCGCAGCATTCCCGGCCGGCGGGCGGGTGACCGCCGTCAAGGTCGCCGTGGGCGACACCGTGCGGACCGGGCAGGTGCTCGCCATGATGGACACCACCGACCTCGCCCGGGCCGTGACCGTCGCCGAGGCCAACCTCGTCGCCGCCCAGGCCGCCCTCAATGACGAGACCAGCGCGACCACCACCACAACCTCCGCGACCTCGGCGACGAGCACTCCGACGGCTTCACCCAGCACGACGGCGAGAACCTCCACCCCTGCGACCCGATCCACCTCGACCGGGTCCGGGGGCAGCGGGCGGAGGACCGGCGGGGGCGCCGGCACCTCGGGGTCGAAGTCCGGGACCACGGGCATGGTGCACGGCCTGACGACGCAGACGAGCCTTGCGCAGGACCTTGTCGCCGCCGTGACCTCGGCCTGCCAGCCCCTCACCGGCTCGCCCAAACCTCCGACGTCCGGCACGCCGCACCCGACGCGGACCCCCTCGCCGACCACGACCACCTCGCCAGCCCCCTCGACGTCGACCACCGCCCCGGCCACCTCCTCCACGAGCCAGTCCTCGAGCCCGACCAGCACGACGAGCACCAGTTCCACGAGCAGCGGGCCGACGAGCGCGAGCAGCACCACCAGCCCGACCTCCACGAGCACCACCACGCCCCCAGCCACCGGTTCCACGGGTCCGACCGCGGCACAGATCCAGGCCTGTGTGTCCGCGCTCGGAGCGGCATTGGCCGCTGAGCAGGACACCAGCCGGCTCGCCGGTCAGCTGGCCACCGCACTGGACAAGGCAGCGACTGCGCTGCAGACCCAGACCGCGACGACGAGCACCACGGGCAGCAGCACCGGACGCACCGGCGGTAGTGGCGTCAGCGGGGCGGGCGCGAGCGCCGCCGCGGGCAGCGGTTCGGCCGGCCGCAACACTCCGGCCGCCGGGTCCGAGGCCGCGCTCGAGGTGAACCTGCTCAAGGCTCAACAGTCCCTCGCGACCGCCCAGCAGGCACTCTCCGGAGCCACCCTGACCAGCCCGACGAACGGCACCGTCGGCGCGATCGGGCTGGTCGTGGGCCGGGACGCGTCCACCTCCGACACCGTCACGATCGTCGCGCCCGGCACGGCCGTGCTGACGGCCCCGGTCCCGCTCGCCCAGCTGGGTCGGCTGCGGATCGGGCAGGCCGCCGAGGTCCGGCCCGCCGGGACGACGTCCGCGCTCGACGCGACCATCGAGACGATCGGCGTCCTGCCGGCGTCGTCCACCTCGACGACGCCGACCTACCCGGTGCAGGTGGCTGTCGCCGATGCGCCCACGGCACTGGCCACGGGATCGCAGGCCAGCGCGACGGTCACCTTGGCGTCGGTCACCGGGGTTCTCACCGTCCCGGTCTCGGCCCTCACCGGGGTCGACCAGGGCACCGGCCGGGTCACCGTCCTCAAGGGCGCCACCTCGACCTTGACCCGGGTTGCCGTCGGCGCGATCGGTCAGGGACTGGCCCAGATCACCAGCGGCGTGAGCGCCGGCCAGCTCGTCGTCCTGGCCGACCCGAGCCAACCGCTGCCCACCGCCAACGCGCTCACCGCCCGGCTCGGCGGCGGCGGCTTCGGTGGCGGCGGCGACGTCGTGCGCCCCGGATCCGGAGGCGGGACCGGTGGCGGCGCCGGTGGCGGCGCAGCACCCAGGGGATGAGCCAGGCGTAGGGTCTCCCCCGTGCCCGAGCCCGTCGACCTGCCCATCCGCGACGACATGATCCGTCTGGGCCAGCTGCTCAAGCTGGCTTCCCTCGTCGACGACGGCAGTGAGGCGCGGGCCGTCATCGAGGCCGGTGAGGTGACCGTCGACGGCGTCGTCGAGACCCGCCGTGGTCGCCAGGTCGTCCCGGGAATGACCGTCGCGTATGCCGGTCAGCAGGTCCGGGTGACTGCATCCAGGTGACGGGTCCGGCGGCTGACCGCGACTCGTAGGGTGGGCCGCATGACCAACCCGCTCCTCACGCCCAGCACCCTGCCCTTCGGGCTTCCCACGTATGCCGCGATCCGCGACGAGCACTACATCGAGGCATTCGACGCGGGCATGGCAGAGCAACGGGCAGAGGTCGCGGAGATCACGGCCAACCCCGAGCCGCCGACGTTCGACAACACGGTCGTCGCGCTCGAGCGCAGCGGCCAGCTCCTGGCGCGCGTCTCGCGGATCTTCTTCGGGATCGCTGCGGCCCACGGCACGCCTGGCATCCAGCAGATCGAGTCCGACTACTCCCCCAGGCTGTCTGCCCACGCCGACGCGATCCAGCTCGACCCGGCCCTCTTCGCCCGGATCCGCGCCGTCCACGACGACGCCGAGGCGATGGCGACCCTCGACGCCGAGTCACGGCGGCTCGTCGAGCGCTACCTCACCGAGCTGACGGCTGCCGGCGCCGGGCTGGCCGAGGAGGCGACGGCCACACTGCGCGACCTCAACGAGCAGCTCGCGACGCTCACCACCCGCTTCCAGAACGACGTCCTCGCCGAGACCGCCGACGGCGCCGTCGTCGTCGACGACCCAGCCGACCTTGACGGTCTCACGCCGGGCGAGGTGTCGGCGGCGGCCGCCGCGGCCGCCGACCGGGGCGTCGACGGTCACGTCCTCACCCTGCGCAACACGAGCGGCCACCCCTATCTTGCCTCGCTCACCAGTCGCGCTGTGCGGCAACGGCTTCAGGAGGCTCAAGTCACTCGAGGGTCGCACGGCGGTGAGCACGACACCCGGTCGACGGTCATCGACATCACCGCCCTGCGCGCCCGGCGCGCCGCCGTCCTCGGCTACCCCAACCACGCCGCCGCGACCCTCGCCGACTCGACGGCGGGCTCGCCCGAAGCCGTCCGGGACCTGCTCGCCCGCCTGGCCCCGGCTGCCGCCCGCAACGCCCGGGCCGAGCAGGCCGAGCTGGAGGAGACGGCGGGCCAGCCGGTCGCGGCATACGACTGGGCCTTCCACTCGGCACAGGTGCGCCGGGAGAAGTACGCCGTCGACGTCGCCGCTCTCCGTCCATGGTTCGAGGCCGAGCGAGTCCTGCGGGACGGGGTGTTCTACGCCGCCGGGCGGCTGTTCGGGCTGACCTTCCACGACCGGCCGGACCTGCACGGCTGGCACCCCGACGTGCGCACCTTCGAGGTCCGCGAGGAGGACGGGACCCCGATCGGGCTGTTCCTCCTCGACCTCTACAGCCGCGACACCAAGAAGGGCGGGGCCTGGATGAACAGCCTCGTCCTGCAGAACACCCTGCTCGACGAGCCGTATGCCGTCGTCACCAACAACCTCAACGTCCCCCGCCCGGCCGACGGCGAGCCGACCCTGCTCACCCTGGATGAGGTCAACACCTTCTTCCACGAGTTCGGGCACGCACTGCACGGGCTGCTCGCGCGAGTCACCTACCCGCACTTCGCCGGGACCCGGGTCTTCCGCGACTTCGTCGAGTACCCGAGCCAGGTCAACGAGATGTGGATGCTCTGGCCGGAGGTCCTCGCCAACTACGCCGTCCACCATGAGACGGGCGAGCCACTCCCCCAGGACGTCGTCGACCGGCTCATCCAATCCCGTTCCTACGGTGAGGGATTCGCGACGACCGAGTACCTCGGGGCCGCCCTGCTCGACCAGGCGTGGCACGCACTTGCACCGGGCGAACGGGTTGCGGACGCGGACGCGTTCGAGGCCAAGGCGCTCACGGCGGTCGGGCTGGACAACCCGGCCGTGCCACCCCGATACCGGACGAGCTACTTCTCGCACGCCTTCTCCTACGGCTACGACGCGCAGTACTACGCCTACATCTGGAGTGAGGTCCTCGACGCCGACACGGTGGCGTGGTTCGGGGAGAACGGCGGCCTGACCCGCGCCAACGGAGACCGCTACCGCCAGTTCATCATCGGCATCGGCGGCAGCGTCGACCCGCTGGCGTCCTACCGCGAGTTCCGCGGCGCCGACCCCGACATCGCCCACCTCCTCCAGCGCCGCGGGCTCGCCTAGCCCGCCCGCCCCCGACCTCAGGCGCCGAGGACGCGGTCCAGGTAGGGGTTGCTGAACGTGCGGTTCGGGTCGAGCCGGTCGCGCACCGCGACGAAGTCGTCGAACCGGGGATAGAGCTCGCGGAGCCGGTCCGCGCCCAGGGTGTGCACCTTGCCCCAGTGCGGCCTTCCCCCGTGCTCGGCGACGATCGCCTCGAACGCCGCGAAGTACCTCGAGCCGTCCATCCGGTGGTACTGGTGCACGGCGACGTAGGCGTTGTCCCGCGCGTATGCCGTGGAGAGCCAGAGGTCGTCGGCCGCGGCGAAGCGCACCTCGACCGGGAACGGGAGGTTCTCGCCACTGCTGTCGACCCACGCCCGCAACGCCTCGAGGACCGGGACGACCGAAGCCCGCGGAACGGCATACTCGCTCTCGGTGAAGCGGACCGTGCGCTGGGTGCAGAAGACCCGGTACGACGCGTCGGTGAACTCCCGGGCCGAGAGCGCGCGGGACGAGACCTGGTTGACCCGGGGCGCGAGCGACGGGCGCCAGGTGACGACCCGGTTGATGCCCTCGAAGAGGACGTTGGAGAGGAGGTGGTCGTCGAGCTCCTCTCGCCAGCGCGGCAGGGGCCGGCCGGGGTGCAAGGCGTCGACGACGTTGTTGCGCTTGGTGAGCGTCCGGTCGGTGTGCGGGAACCAGTAGAGCTCGAAATGCCGGTTCTCGTCAGCGAGCTCGTGCACCCGTTCCAGGACGGCAGCGAGGGGCTCGGGTCGCTCGACGGCGTGCAGCCGGAACGCGGGGACGAGCTGGAGCGTCACGTCGGTGACGATGCCGAGGGCGCCGAGCCCGAGCCGGGCGGCGGGGAGGAGGTCGGCGTTCTCCCTCTCGTCGATCCGCATCGTCGATCCGTCACCGGTGACCAGGGTGAGCCCGACGATCGACGCCGCCAGGCCCTGGAGGCCGGCGCCCGTTCCGTGGGTTCCGGTCGAGGTCGCGCCCACGATGGTCTGCCGGTCGATATCGCCGAGGTTGGGCATGGCCAGGCCGAGCCGGTCGAGGGTCGGGTTCAGCTCGTACAGCGGGGTCCCGGCGAGGACGCGCACCCGGCCGCGGTCCTGGTCGACGTCGATGACGCCAGTGAGGCGATCGAGCCGGACCTGGTCCTGGACCGGCGCGGCGATCGCCGTGAACGAGTGGCTCGAGCCGACCGCCTTGAGCCTCCGCCCATCGGCCGCCGCCTGCGTGACGAGGCCGACGACCTCCTCCAGGCTGCCCGGCGACAGGGTGCGGTCCACCTCGGCCGTCTGGTTGCCGCCCCAGTTGCGCCACGTCGTCATCCGAAGTTCTTGCCTTCCCCGCGGTAGCTCGGCACCGACTCGACGACCCGCTCGCCGTCGATGAGGTGGAAGGCATCGACCCGTTCGCCCAGCTCGCCGGCCTTGGCGTGCCGCAGCCAGATCCGGTCGCCCAGCCTGAGCCGGCGGGCCGCGCGACCGCGCACCGGCGTCTGAACCTCACCCACTCCCTCCGTCCCGATGAGCGAAAGCCCCTGTGCCACAAGGGAAGGCAGCCGCTTCCGATCCCCAGGCCCACTGGCGTGGTAGCCACCGGAGAACCCGGTGACAATCCGTCGTGCCGGACGCCGGACCACCGGGATCGCGTATGCCGCGGCGTGTCTGGGCGTGAACGCCCGGTAGCCGTCGAAGAGACCCGGGCCGTACAGCCCGGACCCGGCGGCGAGCTCGGTCAGCGCCGGGTCGGAGCAGACCAGCTCAAGGCTGCCCGTCCCGCCACCGTTGACGAAGACGACATCCGTGCCCGGGACCGCCCGGATCGCGTCGACGACCGGGCCGCGTCGCTCGGCGAGGTCGCCGAGCGAGCGCTTCTTGACGACGTCGAGGACCCGGCTGTCCGGCATACCGGCGACCTGGGCGTCGTAGAACATGACTCCCACGACCCGCAGCCCGCGCGCCACCGCGGCCCGGGCCACCTCCGCCGCCTGAGCAGGAGTGCGCAGCGGTGAGCGCCGCACCCCGAGGTGCGCGGGACCGACTCGCAGCGACGCGTCGATGTCGAGGGCCACCCGGAAGGGATGCTCGCCCTCCACACCGGCCAGGAAGTCCACGTGCTCGACCGAGTCGATGGTCAGCGCGATCTGCGCCGCGAGCCGCTCATCATTCCGGATCCGTTGCAGCGCAACGGTATCCACGCTCGGGTACGCGACGTAGACGTCGTCGTGGCCGGTCTCGGCCAGCCAGATCGCCTCGGCTGCGGCATACGCCATGACCCCGGCGAAACCGGGCCGCGCGAGCGCCCGGTCGAGCAGCGCGCGGCACCGCACCGACTTGGACGCGACCCGGATCGGCATGCCACCGGCGCGCCGCACGAGGTCGTCGGCGTTGGCGTCGAAGGCCTCGAGGTCGACGATCGCGAGCGGCGCGGGCAGCCCCGCCGTCGCCCGGTCCCAGCGCTGGGTCTGGTCGTCGCTCATCCTGCGGAGCGTAGCGGTCGCTCCCGCGCGGATCCCCGGAACGTCTTGCGGTAGGCCAGCGGCGAGACGCCGAGCGAGGCGCGCAGGTGCCCGCGCAAGGAGGCCGCCGACCCGAGACCGGCGCGAGCCGCGACCTGGTCGACGCTGAGATCCGTGGTCTCCAGCAGCCGCCGCGCCGCATGCACCCGCTGGTCGATGAGCCATCCTCCGGGCGCCTGCCCGGTCTCCTCGACGAACCGCCGGGTGAAGGTACGCACGCTCATCGACGCCCGCGCCGCGAGGGTCGGCACGTCGATCGGCTCCGCCAGGTGCTCCAGGGCCCAGTCGCGCGCCCGCCCGGTGTGGGAGTCGGTATGCCGCGGCACCGGTCGGTCGATGAACTGCGCCTGGCCACCGTCCCGCCACGGGGGAACGACACAGTGCCGGGCCACCGCATTGGCCACCTCGGCGCCGTGGTCCTCACGGATGACGTGCAGCGTGAGGTCGGCGCCGGCGGCCAGCCCGGCCGAGGTGAGCAGGTCACCGTCGTCGACGTAGAGGACGTCGGGGTTGAGGGCGACCGACGGGTAGAGCCGGGCGAAGTCGCCCAGGTAGGCCCAGTGCGTCGTCGCGGGCCGGCCGTCGAGCAGGCCGGCCGCCGCGAGGACGAAGGAGCCGGTGCAGATCGACATGATCCGTGCGCCGGCCGGGATCAGGCCGAGGGCTGCGCGGATCTCGTCGGGCAGCTCACCGGTTCGTCGTGGGCCGAGCACCTTGGTCCCCGGGATGACGACCGTGTCGGCGCTGGCCAGGACGGACTCGTCGGAACCCGGCAGCACGGCATACCCCGCGGTGGTCGGGACCGGAGCTCCCCCGAGGCCGGCGACGACCACCTCGTAGAGCGGACGGCCGTCGCGGTCCTTGGCCTCGCCGAAGAGGAGCGGTGGGATGGCCATGTCGTAGCCGACCACCGGCGCGAGGGCGAGGACGACGACGCGGTGAAGGCTCATGGCCGGATCCTTGCACAGATTGGCAGTTCGGTCACTCGTGTCGTCCGCCGACCGTTTGGCACGCTGGAGCACATGTCCTTCCTGCCGGCGTCCGGCCGCACCCCGACGTTCGCACCCGATGCATCCGACTTCGGCCGGTCGACCGACCGCAAGCACGCCCGGTGGGCACTCACGATCGCGGTGGTCAGCTTCGTCACGCTCATCGGAGCCGCCGGCTTCCGGTCGGTACCCGGGGTGCTCATGGACCCGCTGCACATGGAGTTCGGCTGGAGCCACGGGACGATCAGCGCGGCGGTGTCGGTCAACCTCGTGCTCTTCGGGCTCACCTCCCCCTTCGCGGCTGCCCTCATGGACCGGTTCGGCATCCGCCGGGTCGTGGCCGCGGCGCTCACCCTCGTCGCGCTCGGCAGCGGCCTGACCGTCTTCATGACGGCGTCCTGGCAGCTCATCCTGCTCTGGGGTGTCGTCGTCGGCCTCGGCACCGGCTCGATGTCGATGGCGTTCGTCGCCACCATCACCTCGCGTTGGTACGTCGCCCGCCGCGGCCTGGTCAGCGGCGTGCTCACCGCGGCCAACGCGACCGGTCAGCTCATCTTCCTGCCGCTCATCGCCCGGCTCACCGCCGACCACGGCTGGCGCCTCGCCGCCCTCGTCGTCGCTGGCGCGGCCGTGCTCACCGTTCCGCTCGTTATCCTGCTCCTGCGCGACCACCCGCACGACGTGGGCGTCGTCGCCTACGGAGCCAGCCCGGCCGACCCGGGCCTGCCCCGCCTGAACGCCCCGACCGGCGTGGCCCGTCGAGCCCTCAGCACGCTGCGCGACGGCGCACGCACCGGCACCTTCTGGCTGCTCGCCGGGTCCTTCGCCATCTGCGGCGCGACGACCGTCGGCCTGGTCGGCACCCACTTCGTCCCGGCCGCGCACGACCACGGGATGCCGTCGACGACCGCTGCCGGTCTGCTGGCCGTCGTGGGGATCTTCGACATCGTCGGCACCATCTGCTCGGGCTGGCTCACCGACCGCTACGACCCCCGGCTGCTGCTCCTCGGCTACTACGGCCTGCGCGGGCTGGGCCTGCTCACCCTTCCCGCGCTGCTCGGTCCGGACGTGCAGCCGAGCATGTGGGTGTTCATCCTGTTCTACGGCCTGGACTGGGTTGCCACGGTTCCGCCGACCGTCGCCATCACCCGGGAGCGGTTCGGCGACCGAGGACCGATCGTCTTCGGCTGGGTCTTCGCGTCGCACCAGGTGGGTGCGGCCATCGCAGCCTTCGGGGCCGGTGCGATCCGGGACGCGACGGGCAGCTACACGATCGCCTGGTATGCCGCGGGGGGCCTGAGCATTCTCGGCGCCGCCCTCGCCGTCTCGATCCGCCGCCCTCGCCCGGCACACCTGCTGACCCCAGGTCAAGCGGTCCCGTCACCGAACTGACCCCAAGTTTGTGTCCAGTCCCGTCACGCACTGACCCAATTGTTCCGGTAGTCACTGGGGGGCGTGACTACCGGAACAATTGGGTCGATCAGTCACGGCGTGGATGACAGGTCTAGCGGGCGCGCGCGACGACACTCGTCGCGAGGGCGAGCAGCGCGGTCTTGGCCTCGCTGTCCGGCAGTGGAGCGAGCACGTCCTGCGCGCCGCGCCCGACGGCATACGTCCGCTCGGCCGCCTGTTCCATGGCGGGGTGCGCGCGGAGCAGCCGGATCGCCTCGTCCAGACCGGCCTCATCGTGGCGCAGGTCGGACCGGAGCAGCTCCCGTAGGCGGGCGTCGGCCGGGTCGGTCGAGGCGAGCGCGTACAGGACCGGCAGGGTCCGCTTGCCCTCACGAAGGTCCGTACCCGGGGTCTTTCCGCTCGCGTCAGAGGCGATGTCGAGCAGGTCGTCGGCGAGCTGGAAGGCCATGCCGAGCCGCTCGCCGTACTCCCGCATCACCTCCACCACGTCCGGACCGCTGCCGCCGAACATCGCGCCGTACCGGGCGGCCGTCGCGATGAGGACACCCGTCTTGTCGGCGAGCACCCCGAGGTAGTAGTCGACCTGGTCCGCGTCCGCGGGTGCCGGCCGGTCGTCGCGGATCTGCCCGGCGCACAGCCGGACGAACGTCTGCGCCTGGATCCGCACCGCCTCCGGTCCGGGGTCGGCCATGATCTCCGACGCGGTCCCGAAGAGCAGGTCACCGACGAGGATCGCCGTGGAGTTGTCGTATGCCGCGTGCACGGTCGGCTGCCCATGGCGCACGTCGGCCTCGTCCATGACGTCGTCGTGGTAGAGGGAGGCGAGGTGGGTCAGCTCGACCCCGGCCCCGGCGGCAACGACGTCGTCGTTGATCCCGCGGGGACCGAGCTCGGCGGCCAGCAGCGCCAGCAGCGGCCGCAGCCGCTTGCCGCCGGCCAGGAGATGGCGGTTGGCCCCGGCGATGAACGGGTCGTCGTGGTCGACCCGGTCGGCGATGAAGGCGTTGACCCGGTCCAGGCCGTCGGCAAGACGCTCGGACAGCTCGAGGCTCACCCCGGGCAAGGCAAAGGCGGTTGCGTCTGGGCTCATCGGTGCACGGGTGGGGGAGGTCAGCGGATGAACTGCGACGCCGAGTCGGCCAGCGAGAGAACCAGACCCGGGGCGATGCCGAGCAGCACCGTCGCTGCGGTGCCCACGGTTACGGCCACGGTGGTCAGCGCGGACGGCACCAGCACCTCGACCTCGTCCGAGCCGGCCTCGGTGAAGAACATCAGGACGATGAGGCGGACATAGACGAAGCCGGTGATCGCACTGCACAGGACACCGACGATCGCCATCGTCACCCCGGCCCGGCCGCCGTCGGCCACGGCGGGAGCGAAGACCGCGAACTTGGCGGTGAAGCCAGAGGTGAGCGGGATACCGGCGAAGGCGAGCAGGAGGAAGGCGAAGACGCCGGCGACAACCGGGTGCTCCTTGCCGAGCCCGGCCCACTGGGACAGGTGCGAGGCCTCCGAACCGACCGACCCGTCCGGGCCGCCGGCCCGGACCATCGAGACGATGGCGAACGCCGCGATCGTCGTGAACCCGTAGGCGACGAGGTAGAAGAGCACGCCCTGGACCCCCTGGCGGGAGAACGCGAGGACGCCGACGAGGATGAACCCGGCGTGCGCGACCGAGGAGTAGGCGAGCAGCCGCTTGACATCGGTCTGGGTCACCGAGAGC
The DNA here is from genome assembly GCA_021324575.1 of Intrasporangiaceae bacterium. Lineage (GTDB taxonomy): Bacteria > Actinomycetota > Actinomycetes > Actinomycetales > Dermatophilaceae > Nostocoides. The sequence continues at coordinate 25,919 of JAJPIW010000099.1, forward strand.
ACCGACCCGACGACCATAGTGAGGATGGCGACGGCGATGACCTCGACCCGCCAGTCCCAGCGCGACCCGTCGAAGGCGACATAGGCGACCCGGAGGATGGCGCCGAAGGCGGCGAGCTTGGTGCAGGCCGCCATGAACCCGGTGACGGGGGTGGGCGCACCCTGGTAGGCATCCGGCGTCCAGGAGTGGAACGGCACCGCGCCCACCTTGAAGAGCAGGCCGATGAGCACGAGCAGCACGCCGGGCACGAGCAGGCCCTCCAGGGCCGGGTCGGCGGCCGCGGTGACCGAGGCGATCTTGTCGAAGTCGAGCGACCCGGCATACGCGAAGAGCAGCGCGGCGCCGAAGAGGAAGAACGCACTGGAGAACGCGCCGAGGAGGAAGTACTTCAGCGACGCCTCCTGGGAGAGCAGCCGCCGCCGCCGGGCCAGCCCGGTCATGATGTAGAGCGGCAGGGAGAGCACCTCGAGAGCGATGAACGCCGTGATGAGGTCGCCGGCTGCCGGGAAGAGCAGCATCCCGCCGACCGCGATGAGGGTCAGCGGGAAGACCTCGGAGGTCGTGAAGCCGGCCCGCGCGGCGGCGGCCTCCTGCGGCGAGCCCGGCGTTGCCGCACCCATCGGGGTGAAGGCGTCGGCGTCCTGGCCGCCCCACTTCTCGGCCATAGTGAGCACGCCGAGGATCGACAGGACGAGCAGCGTGCCCTGGAGGAAGACCGCGGGGCCGTCGATGACGATCGAGCCGCCAAGGGTCTTCGCGTGGTTGTCACGCGACCAGAGCAGGAGGGCCCCGAGCGCGGCGGCGAGGGTCACCAGGGTCAGGGCGACCTGGGTCGTATGCCGCGAACGTCGCGGTGCGAAGGCCTCCACGAGCACACCGACCATGGACCCGCCGAACACGATGAGGATCGGCGCGATGGCGGTGTAGTCGACCTTGACCGCCTCGAAGGCGGGCACGAGGGTGGTCACGGCGGGCGTCACTTGGTGCTCCCGGAGGCGATGGTCGGCGCGGGATCCGTGACGCCGACGTGCTGGAGCGTCGCCTTCACCGCGGGGTTGATGAGGTCGAGGACCGGCTTGGGATAGAACCCGAGCACGAGGAACGACGCGATGAGCGGGATGACGACGACCTTCTCGCGCCAGTCCAGGTCGGCGACCGGTGAGGACAGCTCCGGCTTCGGACCCGTCATGACCTTCTTGTACATGAGCAGGATGTAGAGGGCCGCGAGGACGATGCCGAGGGTGCCGATCACGGCGGCGAGCTTGTAGCGCTGGAAGGTGCCGGCGAGGACGAGGAACTCGGAGATGAACGACGACAGGCCGGGCAGCGACAGGCTGGACAGGCCGGCCACGAGGAACACCCCGGCAAGGACCGGCGTCACCCGCTGCCAGCCGCCGTAGTCGGGGATCCGCTTGCTGCCGCGGCGCGCGACGAGCATCGCCGCGATGAGGAAGAGGGCCGCGGTCGAGAAGCCGTGGTTGACCATGTAGAGGGCCGAGCCCGCCCCACCGGTCGTCGTCATGGCGAAGATTCCGAGGACGATGAACCCGAAGTGGCTGATCGAGGTGAACGCGATCAGGCGCATCATGTCGGTCTGGCCGATGGCCAGCAGGGCGCCGTACAGGACCGAGATGACGGCGAGACCGAGGACCACCGGGGTGGCCCACTTGCTGGCCTCGGGGAACAGCTGGAGGCAGAACCGGATCATCCCGTAGGTGCCGACCTTGTCCAGCACGCCGACGAGCAGCACGGCGGTCGCCGGCCGGGCCTCGGTCGCCGCGTCGGGCAGCCAGGTGTGGACCGGCCACATCGGGGCCTTGACGGCGAAGGCGATGAAGAAGCCGACGAACATGAGCCGTTGCGCGGTGGTGCCGGCGTGCAGTGCACCGGTGAGCTTCTGGACGAGGAAGCCGTCGCTGCCGCCGGGGCCGTAGTGGTAGACGGCGATGACGGCCACGAGCATGACCAGGCCGCCCGCGAGGGAGAACAGGAGGAACTTGACCGCGGCATACTGCCGGCGCGCGCCGCCGTAGGACCCGATGAGGAAGTAGACCGGGATGAGCATGGCCTCGAAGAAGACGTAGAAGAGGAACACGTCGGTTGCCGCGAACACCCCGACCATGAAGGTCTCCAGGACGAGCAACAGCGCGAAGTAGTTCTTCTCCCGGGTCCCGCCCTCGGGCACGTCGTTCCACGCTGCCAGGATGCAGACCGGGGCGAGGACGACCGCCATCAGGATGAGGGCCAGGGCGATCCCGTCGACACCCACGGCATACGAGACCCCGAACTGCGGGATCCACGAGTGCTGCTCGGTGAGCTGGAACTGGTCGGTGGACCCGGTCTTGAACTGCAGGGCGGCGCCGATGGCGAGCACGAGCGTGACGACCGAGAAGCCGAGCGCGACCTGCTTGGCGCGCGCGGCCGGGCCGGGCAGCAGCGCCACGAGGAGCGCACCGATGAGCGGCACCACGCCGATCGCCGTCAGCCAGGGGAACGAGCCGCTCATTTGGGGTCCTCGCGAAGTATCTGGCGGAGCGTAGCGGGGGAAGAACTTCGGGGGGTTCTCATTAGCTCATCACCCACACGAGTCCGAGGATGGCGACGACGCCGGTGAGCATCGTCAGGGCATAGGAGCGGGCGTAGCCGTTCTGGATGCGACGCAGCCGCGAGGACGTGCCGCCGATGAGGGCTGCCAGCCCGCTGACCCCGCCGTCGACGACCTTGCTGTCGCCGTAGACGAGGGAGCGGGTGAGGTGGATGCCGGGCCGCATGAAGAGCCCTTCGTTGAGGGCGTCCTGGTAGAGGTCGCGCCGGGCGGCCTGGGTGAGCAGCGACCCCTTGGGCGCCACCACCGGCACCTCGTCGCGCCAGTAGCGCATCCAGGCGAGCGCAGCCCCGGCGGCGACGAGGACGAGGGTGAGCAGGCTGATCACGAGCGAGGGCAGGACAGGGCCGGCCGCCTCCTCGTGGGTGCCCACCACCGGTTCGAGCCAGGCGGGGAACCCGGCATACCAGAGGATCGCGCCCAGGAACGCCGAGCCGACGGCCAGCACCATCATCGGCACGGTCATGGTCAGTGGCGACTCGTGGGGGTGGGCATCGTCGTTCCAGCGCTTCTTGCCGTGGAAGGTGAGGAAGAACAGGCGCGACATGTAGAACGCGGTGATGCCGGCGCAGATCATCGTCGCGCCGCCGAACACCCAGGGTCGCCAGCCCTCGCCCTCGAACGCGGCCTCGATGATGTGGTCCTTGGAGTAGAACCCGGACAGGAAGGGGAAGCCGATGATGGCCAGCCAACCGAGGCCGAAGGTGACCCAGGTGATCTTCATGGCACCGGAGAGGTTGCCGAAGCGGCGCATGTCGACGTTGTCGTTCATCCCGTGCATCACCGAGCCGGCCCCGAGGAACATCCCGGCCTTGAAGAAGCCGTGGGTCAACAGGTGCAGGATCGCGAAGGCGTAGCCGACCGGTCCGAGCCCTGCGGCGAGCATCATGTAGCCGATCTGGCTCATGGTCGAGGCGGCGAGTGCCTTCTTGATGTCGTCCTTGGCACAGCCGACGACCGCCCCGTACATCAAGGTGATCGCCCCGACGATGGCCACGGCGAGCTGGGCGTTCGGCGCCAGGTTGAAGATGACGTGGCTGCGGACGATGAGGTAGACGCCGGCGGTCACCATGGTTGCCGCGTGGATGAGCGCGGAGACCGGGGTGGGGCCGGCCATGGCGTCGCCGAGCCAGCTCTGCAGCGGGAACTGGGCCGACTTGCCGCAGGCGCCGAGCAGGAGGAGCAGGCCGATCGCCGTGAGCGCACCGGTGCTCGCCTTGGGGGCGCCTGCCTCGACCGAGGCGAAGTCGACGCCGCCGAAGGTGACGAACATCAGCATGATGGCGATGCTCAGCCCGAGGTCACCGACCCGGTTGACGACGAACGCCTTGTTGGCTGCGGTGGCGTATGCCGGGTTGTGGTTCCAGAAGCCGATGAGCAGGTAGGACGCGAGACCGACACCCTCCCAGCCGACGAAGAGGAGCAGGTAGGAGTCGGCGAGGACGAGCAGGAGCATCGCCGCGACGAAGAGGTTGAGGTAGGCGAAGAACCGGCGCTTGTCAGGGTCGTGCGCCATGTAGCCCAGGGAGTAGACGTGGATGAGCGACCCGACGAACGTCACGAGCAGGACGAAGGACACCGACAGCTGGTCGACGAGGATGCCCGCGTCCAGGTTGAACCCGCCGGCGGGGATCCAGTGAAAGAGCAGCTTGTGCAGCTCGCGGTGCTCGGGGTCGTTGCCGAGGAGCTGGAAGAACACGACGGCACCGACGCCGAAGGCCGCCCAGGACAGGCCGGTGGCCAGCGCCGGTCCGAACTTGTCGGTCCGCTTGCCCCCGAGGAGCAGGATCGCGGCGCCGAGCAGCGGCAGCGCGACGAGCAGCCACGCGACGCCGGCGGCGCCGGTAGCGGGCAGCGCGCCCTCGGTGTGGGTCATCAGGGTGTGCAACTCTGGCTCCTTCTAGAGCTTCAGCAGGTTGGCATCGTCGACGGAGGCCGACCGGCGGGCACGGAAGATGGCCATGATGATCGCCAGCCCGACGACGACCTCGGCGGCCGCGACGACCATGACGAACAGGGCGATGGCCTGGCCGTCGAGGGCGCCGCGCATCCGGGCGACGGTGACGAAGACCAGGTTGGACGCGTTGAGCATGAGCTCGACACCCATGAAGACGACGATCGCGTTGCGGCGGACGAGGACGGTCGCCCCGCCGATCGCGAACAGGATGATCGCCAGGTAGATGTAGTTGGCCAGGTTGCTCATCGGTCGCGGCCCTCCTCGATCTCGGACTCGACGGTGTGCTCGGCGTCGACGAACCGGGTCGGCACGGCGACCTGGTCGCGGGAGGCGAGGACACGCGAGGTGGACAGCTCGGCCGGAGTGCCGTCGGGCAGCAGGGCCGGGGTGTCGACGGCGTTGTGCCGGGCGTAGACACCGGGGGCCGGCAGGCCGGCGACGTTGACGTTGTCGCGGATCCGCCGGACCGACCAGTCGCGCTGGCTCGGCGCGGCGCCGAGCCGCTCGCGGTGGGCGAGGACCATGGCTCCGAGCGCGGCGGTGATGAGCAGCGCGCTCGTCACCTCGAACGCCCACACGTAGCGGCCGAAGATCAGGTTGGCGAGCCCGTTGACGTTGCCGACCGAGTCGTTGGTCGACACCACGCCGTCGGAGGTGCCGAAGTGGACCTTGCCGACGACCCCGATGAGCAGCGCGAGCAGCCCGAGGGTGAGCACGACCGCCGCCCACTTCTGGCCCTTGATCGTCTCCACCAGGCTGTCGGAGGAGTCGACGCCGACGAGCATGAGGACGAAGAGGAACAGCATCATGACGGCGCCGGTGTAGACGAAGATCTGGATGACGCCGAGGAACGGCGCGCCCTCGCCGAGGTAGAACATGCCGAGGGCGATCATCACGACCGCCATGCCGAGGGCCGCGTGCACGGCCTTCTTGGCGAACAAGAGGCCAAGAGCCGACAGGACCGCCAGCGGCCCCATGACCCAAAAGAGAATCTGCTCTCCGCCACCCATCAGGCGTCGCCCTCCTCTGCTCGGGCCACATCGGCCGCGACGTCGGCCACTACCTCGGCCGCGACATACTCGCGCTGGGCCTCGGTGCCCGAGACCACCTTGCCCAGGTAGTAGTCCCGCTCCTCCAGGCCCGCGACCATCGGGTGCGGTGGCTGGACCATGCCCTCCTGGAGGGGGGCGAGCAGCTGGTCCTTGGTGAAGATCAGGTCAGCCCGGTTGTCGTCGGCCAGCTCGTAGAAGTTGGTCATCGTGAGAGCCCGGGTCGGGCAGGCCTCGATGCACAGGCCGCAGAAGATGCAGCGCAGGTAGTTGATCTGGTAGATCTTCCCGAACCGCTCGCCCGGGCTGAACCGCCCGGTGCCGCCGTCCTCGAACGGGGTGTCGTCGTTGCTGGCGCCCTCGACGAAGATCGCGTCGGCCGGGCAGGCCCAGGCGCACAGCTCGCAGCCGACGCACTTCTCCAGGCCGTCGGGGTGCCGGTTGAGCTGGTGCCGGCCGTGGAAGCGCTTCTGGGTGGGGCGCTTCTCCTCGGGGTACTCCTCGGTGTAGACCTTCCGGAACATCGTCGCGAAGGTGACGCCGAAGCCGCCGACCGGGGCGAACAGGTCGGAGAAGAAGCCGGACTTGTTGTCCTCAGCCATGCTGGTCCTCCTTGCTCGTCAGGGTGGGGGTCGCGGCGGTGGCCGCTGGCTCACGCAGCCGCTGGCCGGGCAGCGGAGGGACGGGGAACCCTCCGGCATACGGGTCGACCTCATCGGGTCGTATGCCGGACTCGGCTGCCTTGGCCTCCTGCTTGCCCTCCCAGATCCAGGTCGCGAGCAGCGCGGTGGCGGCGACGACGACGATGAGGGCGAGGGTCGAGTAGGGAATCTCGCGGCCCAGGATGTGCAGCTTCGCGTCGCCGAGCCAGCCGTTGTTGGCCCCGCGGATGAAGGCGACGAGGACGACCCAGCCGAGGGTGACCGGGATGAGGAACTTCCAGCCGAAGCGCATGAACTGGTCGTAGCGGGTGCGGGGCAGCGAGCCGCGCAGCCAGACGAAGAAGAACATGAAGATCCAGAGCTTGATGGTGAACCAGAGGATGCCCCACCAGCCGTGGTTGAACATGCCGTCGTTGATCGCCGAGATGCCGGGAGGTGCCTGCCAGCCGCCGAGGAACATCGTGGTGGCCAGGGCCGCGACGGTGAACATGTTGACGTACTCGCCGAGGAAGAACATCGCGAACTTCAGCGAGGAGTACTCGGTGTGGAAGCCACCGGTCAGCTCGCCCTCGCCCTCGGCGAGGTCGAACGGGAGCCGGTTGGTCTCGCCGACCATGGTGATGACGTAGATGAAGAAGGAGAGGAACGCCGGGACGATGTGCCACAGCGACTTCTGCGCCGCGACGATGCCCGAGGTCGACATCGAGCCGGAGTAGAGGAAGACGGCGACGAGCGACAGGCCCATGGCGATCTCGTAGGAGATGACCTGAGCGGTCGAGCGGAGCCCACCGAGCAGGGGGTAGGTCGAGCCGGACGACCAGCCGGCCAGGACGATGCCGTAGACGCCGACGCCGGCGACGGCGAGGACGAGGAGCACCGCGACGGGCAGATCGGTGAGCTGTAGCGGGGTGAGGTGCCCGAACATCCACACCGACGGGCCGAGCGGCATGATCGCGAAGGACACAAAGGCCGCGGCCCCTGCGATGGCCGGGGCCGCCATGAACACGATCTTGTCGGCGTTCTTGGGCGTCAGGTCTTCCTTGAGCGCCAGCTTCACGCCGTCGGCGAGGGTCTGGAGCAGGCCGAACGGGCCGGTCCGGTTCGGGCCGGGCCGCTGCTGCATCCGGCCGATGACGCGGCGCTCGAACCAGATGACGAGGAGCGTCGACACCAGCAGGTAGACGAAGATGAGCAGCGCCTTGGCGAGCGAGAGCCACCACGGGGTGTCGCTGAAGTCGGCCGTCGGGTTGCCGGTGCCACTGCCGCCGATCATCGGCACGTATGCCGGGAGCGCGGCGAGGGCGTGCAGGGCGCTCATGCGGTGGTCCCCTTCGAGACGGTGACGACGCTGCCGGAGTCGGCGCCGAGTGTGGCCCGGACGGCCGAGCCGGCCGAGTTGGTCGGGAGCCAGACGACGTGGTCGACCATGTCGCTCACGGCGACCGGCGCGGTGATCGTGCCGTGGTCGGTGGCGATGGTGACCTCCTCGCCCTCGACGACGCCCAGGCCGACGGCGGTGGCGACGGACACCTTGGCCACGGTCCGGTGCGCGGTGCCGGCGAGGAACTTCTCGCCGTCCTGCATCCGGCCCTGGTCCAGGAGGTAGGCCCAGGTGGCGAGGACGAGCTGATGGTCGCCCGGGCTCGGCACGGCATCGGAGGACACCGTCGGCGCAGCCGCACGGGCCCCGGTCCACGGACCGAGCTCGGCCAGCTCGGCCCGGATCTCACGCTCGGTGCGGGTGCCCAGGAACTCACCGAGCTCGGCGCTCACCATGTCCAGGACCCGGTGGTCGCTGAGGAAGCCGGTCTGCAGTGCCGCGTCGAAGGACCGGACCCTCCCCTCCCAGTCGACGAACTGGCCGGCCTTCTCGGCGTGCGCCGCGACGGGCAGGACGACGTCGGCGACCTCGGTGACCGCGGAGGAGCGCAGCTCCAGGGAGACGACGAAGGCCTTGGCGAGGGCCGCGGTGGCGTCGGGCGAGCCGATGTCGGCCGGGTCGACGCCTCCGACGACGAGGGCACCGAGCTCACCGGATGCTGCCGCGGCAAGGATGCCGGCCGTGTCGCGACCCACCGCGGTGGGCAGGTCGTCGACACCCCAGACACCGGCCACCTGCGAGCGGGCCTCGGCACTGTCGGCCGGACGCCCACCGGGCAGGAGCGAGCCGATGGCGCCGGTCTCGAGCGCACCGCGCTCGCCGGCCCGCCGGGGCACCCAGGCCAGCCTGGCTCCGGTGGACGCGGCCAGAGCAGCGGCGGAGGAGAGCCCGCCGGGGACGGTGGCGAGCCGCTCGCCGACGAGGACGATCGCGCCGTCGCCCTTGAGCGCCTGGCTCGCAGCCTTCATTGCGTCGGAGTCGCCCGAGCCGTCGGCCAGGGCGTCGAGCACCTCGGCCTCGGTGCCGGGGGCGGCCGGGATGAAGGTGGCGCCCAGCTTGGCCGAGCCGCGGGTGAGGACCGGCGACACGGCATACACCGCGGTCTTGCTCTTGCGGGACGCCTTGCGCAGGCGCAGGAAGACGATCGGGCTCTCGTCCTCGGGCTCGAAGCCGACGAGGACGACGGCCTTGGCGCGCTCGAGGTCGGTGTAGGTGACCGCTCCCCCGTCGGGCCCGGTGGCGACGACGTTGCTCGCCAGGAAGGCGGCCTCCTCGGCCGAGTGCGGGCGCGCCCGGAAGTCGATGTCGTTGGTGCCCAGGGCGACCCGCGCGAACTTGCCGTAGGCGTAGGCGTCCTCGGCGCTGACCCGTCCACCGACGAGCACGCCCGCCTTGGTGCCCTTGAGGCCATCGGCGGCGGCCGCGAGTGCCTCGGGCCAGGACGCAATGCGCAGCTGGCCGTCCTCGCCACGGACCATCGGGAACTCGACCCGGTCACCGACCGAGGTGTAGGTGAACGCCCAGCGACCCTTGTCGCAGTTCCAGAAGTCGTTGACGGCCTCGTCGAGGATGGCCATCCGGCGCAGCACGGTGCCGCGGCGGTGGTCGGTGCGGATCGCGCACCCGGAGGCGCAGTGCTCGCAGACGCTCTTGGTCGACACCAGGTCGAACGGCCGGGACCGGAAGCGGTAGGCCGAGCCGGTCAGCGCACCGACCGGGCAGATCTGGACCGTGTTGCCCGAGAAGTAGGACTCGAACGGCTGCTCCTCGTAGATGCCGACCTGCTGGAGCGCGCCGCGCTCGACGAGGGCGATGAACGGGTCCCCGGCGACCTGGTCGGAGAAGCGGGTGCAGCGCGCGCAGAGCACGCAGCGCTCGCGGTCGAGGAGAACCTCGGAGGAGATGTTGATCGGCTTGGGGTAGGTCCGCTTGACGTCCTCGAAGCGGGAGACCGCGCGGCCGTTGCTCATGGCCTGGTTCTGCAGGGGGCACTCGCCGCCCTTGTCACACACCGGGCAGTCGAGCGGGTGGTTGACGAGGAGCAGCTCCATGACGCCCTGCTGGGCCTTGTCGGCGCCGGGCGAGGTGTACTGGGTGTTGACGACCATGCCCTCGGCGACGGTCATCGTGCAGGACGCCTGCGGCTTCATCCGGCCGGGAGGGCCCTGCATCTGGCGGGGCTCACCGGGCTTGCCGTCGGGGCCGGGCGGGCCGGGCATGGCGACCTCGACGAGGCACTGCCGGCAGGCTCCCATCGGCTCCAGGGCCGGGTGGTCGCAGAAGCGCGGGATCTCGATCCCGGCCTCCTCGGCGGCCCGGATGATGAGCGTGCCCTTGGGCACGCTCACCGGGATGCCGTCGATGGTGAGGCTGACGCCGTCCGGCTTGGGCGCCACCGCGGCGTCGGGGCTGGTGGTGACGGTCATGCGGACACGTGCTCCTTGGCGAACAGGGTCGAGGCGTCGCGGTCGAAGGGGCAGCCGCCGGTGGCGAGGTGGGCGAGGTACTCGTCACGGAAGTACTGGATGCTGCTCGTGATCGGGCTGGTCGCGCCGTCACCGAGGGCGCAGAACGACCGGCCGAGGATGTTGTCGCAGATGTCGAGCAGCTTGTCGAGGTCCTCCTCGCTGCCCTCCCCGTGCTCGAGGCGCCCGAGGATCTGCTTCATCCACCAGGTGCCCTCGCGGCACGGGGTGCACTTGCCACAGGACTCGTGCTTGTAGAAGTCGGTCCACCGGTCGACGGCCCGCACGACGCACGTCGTGTCGTCGAAGATCTGCAGGGCGCGGGTGCCGAGCATCGAGCCGGCCGCACCGACCGACTCGAAGTCGAGCGGCACGTCGACGTGCTCGGCCGTGAAGAGCGGTGTCGAGGAGCCACCCGGGGTCCAGAACTTGATCGGGTGGTTGGGGTCGCGCATGCCGCCGGCCATGTCGATCAGCTCGCGCAGGGTGATACCGAGCGGGGCTTCGTACTGGCCGGGCTTGGTGACGTGCCCGGAGAGGCTGAAGATGCCGAAGCCCTTGGACTTCTCGGTACCCATCGCGGCGAACCACTCGTCGCCGTGCAGCACGATCGGCGGGATCGAGGCGATCGACTCGACGTTGTTGATGACGGTCGGTCGCGCGTAGAGACCGGAGACGGCCGGGAACGGGGGCTTCAGGCGCGGTTGGCCGCGGCGACCCTCGAGGCTGTCGAGCAGCGCGGTCTCCTCGCCACAGATGTAGGCGCCGGCGCCTGCGTGGACGGTGATGTCCAGGTCGAAGCCGGAGCCGTGGATGTTCTTGCCCAGGTGGCCCGCGGCATACGCCTCCTCGACCGCGCGCAGCAGCCGCCGGTAGACGTGGACGACCTCACCACGCAGGTAGATGAAGGCGTGGTTGCAGCCGATCGCGTAGGAGGTGATGACGCAGCCCTCGATGAGGAACTGCGGGGCGGCCATCATGAGCGGGATGTCCTTGCAGGTGCCCGGCTCGGACTCGTCGGCGTTGACGACGAGGTAGCGGGGGCCGCCGTCCGGCGGGGGCAGGAAGGACCACTTCATGCCGGTGGGGAACCCGGCTCCCCCGCGGCCACGGAGCCCGGAGTTCTTCGTCATGTCGATGAGCGTCTTGGGATCCAGGGCGAGCGCCTTGTCCAGGGCCTGGTAGCCCTCGTTGCGCACGTAGGTCTCCAGGGTCCAGGACTGCGGGTCGTCCCAGAACTTCGTGAGGATCGGCGTCAGCGTCGTGCTCATGACTGGTCCTTCCCATCGGCGGGGTCGGTCTGGTCCTGGGTGCGGTTGCGGTCGAGCGCGTCGGTGAAGCCGGCGGCGACCGCCGCGGCGGCGTCCTTGAACCAGACCTCGGGCCGGGTCCGTCGGTACCAGGGTGAGCTGGGGGCGTGGAAGAGCATCGAGCTGGCGTTGCCCTTGACGTCCCACCCCGCCGGGCCGCTGCCGTCGGCGGCCGGCTTGGCCGATCCCTCCCCGTGGCCGCCGTCCTCGTGGCTGCCCCGGTCGGTCGCCTTCTCCTGGCTCGCGGCGGCGGCGAGGAGGTCGCTGCGGGAGACCGTGGCCCCGGCGTCGTCATCGTCGTCGTATGCCGGTCCGCCGGCTCCACCGCGCGCGACGAGGTTGATCCGGGCGACGGTGGCCTCGTCGACGTCGCTGGTGGCCTCGGCCTCGGGCTCGGGCTCGGGCTCCGGCGCGGGTACGGGCTCGGGCTCCTGCTGCGCCTCGGCGAAGAGGGTCGGCTGCTCGGTCTCGGCCTCGATGGCTCGGTCCTCGGCGTTGTCGGCGAGGACTCCCTCCGGCGTCGCCTCACCGACGGCCTCCTCGGCGGCGGTCGCCGCGTCGTCGGCAGCCGTCCGGGACTCCTCCTCGTGCGCCGCCTCGGCGAGCACCTCCGGGGCGATGCCGACGCCGGCGCCGGTGACCTCGGCCCGCTCGACGGCAGCGGTCGGGTGCAGCGTCTCGGGCTCGACCGCCTGCTCCTCAGCGGCCTCCTCAGCCTTGGACTCGATCTCGCCGGTGGCCTTGGCCTCGGCGGTGTCGACGGCCGCCTCCTGGGCCGGCGTCTCCTCGTCGGCGACGACCTGCTCGGCGCTCGGCTCCCCCGGCGCGGTCCAGCCGTTGGCGTGGGCCAGCTCCAGGCCCACGAGCGAGGCCGGCCCGGCTCCGACGCCCTGGTCGGCGAGGCCGTCGCTGAACCCGGCGAGGGTCCGCGACACCTGCTTGAAGGTGCACACCTTGTCGGGCCCACGGCTGGGCCGGACGTCCTTGCCCGCGCGCAGGTCGTCGACGAGCTGCTTGGTCGACTCAGGCGTCTGGTTGTCGAAGAACTCCCAGTTGGCCATGACGACCGGCGCGAAGTCGCAGGCCGCGTTGCACTCGACCCGCTCGAGGGTGATCTTGCCGTCGGCGGTCGTCTCGTCGTGACCGATGCCGAGGTGGTCGGAGACCTCGTCCCAGATCCGGTCGCCGCCCATGATCGCGCAGAGGGTGTTGGTGCAGACGCCGACGGTGTATTCACCGTTGGGGTGGCGCTTGTACTGGGTGTAGAACGTCGCGACGCCGGAGACCTCGGCCGTCGACAGGTCGAGGACCTCGGCGCAGAAGTCGATGCCGCGACCGGTCACGTAGCCGTCGACGGACTGGACGAGGTGGAGCAGGGGCAGCAGCGCCGAGCGCTTCTGCGGGTAGCGCGCGATGACCTGCTCGGCATCCGCCTGCAGCGACGCGAGGACGTCACCGGCATACGGCTCCTTGGACTCCGCGGAGACGGTGAGGTGACCGGCAGCGGTCTGCAATCCGTAGTGCTCGGCCATCAGCGGTCGACACCTCCCATGACGGGGTCGATGGAGGCGACGGCGACGATGACGTCGGCGATCTGGCTGCCTTCGCACATCGCGGCCGTGGCCTGCAGGTTGTTGAAGGACGGCTCGCGGAAGTGCACCCGGAAGGGCCGGGTGCCGCCGTCGGACACCGCGTGGCAGCCGAGCTCGCCCTTGGGGCTCTCGATCGCGACGTAGGTCTGGCCGGCCGGGACCCGGAAGCCCTCGGTGACCAGCTTGAAGTGGTGGATGAGGGACTCCATCGAGGTGCCCATGATCTCGCGGATGTGGTCCAGGGAGTTGCCCTGGCCGTCGCCGCTCACCGACAGCTGGGCCGGCCAGCCGATCTTCTTGTCCTCGACCATGACCGGACCGGAGCCCTTGGCCAGCCGGTCGACGCACTGCTCGACGATCTTGAGCGACTGGTACATCTCGTCCAGGCGGATCCGGAGGCGACCGTAGGCGTCGCACGACTCACGCGTGACGACGTCGAAGTCGTAGGTCTCGTAGCCGCAGTAGGGGGCCAGCTTGCGCAGGTCGTGCGGCAGCCCCGCGGACCGCAGCACCGGGCCGGTCATGCCGAGCGCGATGCAGCCGGTGAGGTCGAGGTAGCCGACGTCCTGCATCCGGCCCTTGAGGATGGGGTTCTGGTTCATGAGCAGCTCGAGCTCGCCAACACCCTTGCGCACCAACGGAATCGTCTCGCGGATCTTGTCGATCGCGCCGTGCGGCAGATCCTGGGCGACACCGCCTGGGCGGATGTAGGCGTTGTTCATGCGCAGGCCGGAGAGCATCTCGAAGATCGACAGGATCCGCTCGCGCTCCCGGAAGCCGACGGTCATGACCGTGGTCGCGCCCATCTCCATGCCGCCGGTGCCCATGCACACGAGGTGCGAGGTGATCCGGTTGAGCTCCATCATCATCACCCGGATGACCGAGGCACGCTCGGGGATCTGGTCGGTGACGCCGAGCAGCTTCTCGACCGCGAGGCAGTAGACGGCCTCGTTGAACAGCGGCATGACGTAGTCCATGCGGGTCGCGAAGGTCACGCCCTGGGTCCAGGTGCGGAACTCCATGTTCTTCTCGATGCCGGTGTGCAGGTAGCCGATTCCCGCGCGGGCCTCGGTGACCGTCTCGCCGTCGAGCTCGAGGATGAGCCGCAGCACGCCGTGGGTCGAGGGGTGCTGCGGGCCCATGTTGACGACGATCCGCTCCTCGTGGAGCGAGGTCGCCTCGTCGACGAGGCTCTCCCAGTCACCGCCCTGGACGTTGTAGACCGCCGCGCCGGCAGCGTCCTGCTCGTCGGCGACCGAGGTCGCGAAGATGTCGCTCGCGAGCTCGGGCCCGCCGTCGGCGCTCTCGTAGGTGTCCGATGTCGTCGCACTCATCGGGGTCCCCGCGAAGTATCGGAGCAGGGTCCCACGCTCTGCGTGGGCCGAAGGAGCGAAGAACTTTGTGGGGTGATCATCAGCTGTACGACCTCCGCTGGTCCGGCGGCGGAACGGTGCCGCCCTTGTACTCCACGGGAATCCCGCCGAGCGGGTAGTCCTTGCGTTGCGGGTGGCCCGGCCAGTCGTCGGGCATGAGGATCCGGGTGAGGGCCGGGTGGCCGTCGAAGATGATCCCGAACATGTCCCACGCCTCGCGCTCGTGCCAGTCGTTGGCGGGGTAGATCGCGACGATCGAGGGGATGTGGCGGTCGGAGTCCGGGGCGGTCACCTCGACGCGCACCCGCCGGCCGCCGTGGGTGATCGACATGAAGTTGTATGCCGCGTGCAGCTCGGCGCCCGCGTCGTCCGGGTAGTTGACGCCGCCCACACCCAGGCACAGCTCGAACCGGAGGGCCGGGTCGTCACGCAGCGCACGGCATACGGCCAGCAGGTGCTCGCGACGCACGAAGAGGGTGAGCTCGCCACGGTCGACGACCACTCGCTCGACGGCCTCCCCGAAGGAGGCGTCGCCACCCACCAGCGCGGTCTCTAGCCGGTCGGCGATCTCGTCGAAGTAGGAGCCGTAGGGGCGAACTGCCGCAGCGGGGAACAGGATCGGCACGACGAGCCCGCCGTAGCCGGAGGTGTCCTGGCCGTCGTTGGCGCCGAACATCCCGTGCCGGACGCCGATCTGGACCGGGTCCGGGACGGTGCCGGGAGCCGCGGGGAGGTTGTCCGGCTCCTGGTCCTCCGCCGGCTGCGGGGTCGTGTCACTCATGCGAGGAGGTTCTTTCCGGCGGGGGCGACCAGCGCACCGACGTGGGCCAGGTGGTCATGGGTCGGCGCCATCAGGCTGGTCGGGGTCGCGGCAAGGGCGGCGGCCTCGGCGGCACGGGCCGCCTTGACCCGGTTGACGCCGAGCTTGGAGTGCTGGATCTGGTCGTGCAGGACCAGGATCGCGTTGAGCAGCATCTCCGGGCGGGGCGGACAGCCCGGGAGGTAGACGTCGACCGGGATGATGTGGTCGACGCCCTGGACGATCGCGTAGTTGTTGAACATGCCGCCGGAGCTGGCGCAGACACCCATCGAGATGACCCACTTGGGCTCGGGCATCTGGTCGTAGACCTGCCGGACGACCGGCGCCATCTTCTGGGAGACCCGGCCCGCGACGATCATCAGGTCGGCCTGGCGCGGCGTCGCCGAGAACCGCTCCATGCCGAACCGGGCGATGTCGTAGTCGGGCGTGCCGACGGCCATCATCTCGATGGCGCAGCAGGCCAGGCCGAAGGTGGCCGGCCACACCGAGCTCTTGCGCATGTAGCCGGCGACCGCCTCGACGGTCGTCAGCAGGAAGCCTGCGGGAAGCTTCTCCTCGATACCCATGTCTGTCGTGAGCCTCTCAGTCCCAGTCGAGCCCGCCGCGGCGCCACACGTAGGAGTAGGCGACGAAGACGGTGAGGATGAACAGCACCATCTCGACGAGCGCGAAGAGTCCGAGCTTGTCGAAGGCTGTGGCGAACGGGTAGAGGAAGACACTCTCCACGTCGAAGATGATGAACAGCATCGCGGTCAGGTAGTACTTGATCGGCACCTTGCCTCCGCCGGAGGCCTGCGGGGTGGGCTCGATGCCGCACTCGTAGGCGTCGACCTTGGCCCGGTTGTAGCGCTTCGGACCGGTCAGCCCGGCGATGAGTACGGAGAAGACCGCGAAGCCGCCGCCGAGGGCGACGAGGAACAACAGCGGGATGTAGGGGCTGGTCATCGGCGAACAACTCCCCTTCCTGGACGTGACGTGGCTCTCACTCTATTGCCCTCCGTATGCCGCGCGCAGAAGGGCCACGCGGGCCGGCCGGGGGCGCGACCGGACCACCCGGCATACGACGGATCAGGCATTGGGCGCCAGCCTGGACATCGCGTTGACGAGCCGGTCGTCGGCGTGGCCGCCGCGGGGTTCGGCGAGGTTGGCCATGATCTTCAGGAGCAGCCGCATGAGGGCGGTGCGGGGCAGGCCGTACTTCGTCGCGAGCCGCATGACCTCGGGGTGGCCGATGGCGTGGGCGAACCAGCGGCCGAGGGTGAAGTAGCCGCCGAGCTCGTCCTTCATCACCGTGGTGTAGCCGTGCAGCACGCGGTCCCGCTCGGCGATGGTCGGGCGGGCGAGCGCCTGGACGATGACCTCGGCGCCGACCCGGGCGGCCTCGAGTGCGTAGTCGATGCCCTCGCCGTTGAACGGGTTGACCATGCCGCCGGCGTCGCCGACGAGGAGGAGGCCATCGGCATACAGAGGCGTGCGGTTGAAGCCCATCGGGAGGGCGGCGCCGCGGATCGGGCCGGCGCTCTCGTCGTGGGTGAAGGACCAGGAGTCGCCGAGGTCCTCGACCCAGCGACGCATGACGTCCTTGTAGTCGGTGTTGCCGTAGGCCGCGCTGGTGTCCAGGATGCCGAGACCGACGTTGGCCCGGCCGTCCTCGAGCGGGAAGATCCAGCCGTAGCCGGGCATGAGCATCCGGCGGCCGTTGTCGTCGGTCGTCCAGAGCTCGAGGTGGGACTCGAGGTAGTCGTCGCGTCGCGGGGTGTCGTAGTAGGCCCGGACCGCAGTGGCCATCACCCGGTCGGCGCGCTTGGGCCGTCCGGCGGCGACGGCGAGCCTTGAGGAGACCCCGTCCGAGGCGATGACGACCGGGGCGTGGAAGGTGCGGGTCTCGCCGGTCGCGCGGCCGCGGTCGTCGAGGACCTTGGCGGTGACGCCGTTGACCCGGCCGCTGTCGTCGCGGATCGGGGCGGTGACGCTGGTGCGCTCGTGCAGCTTGGCGCCGCGGGTCTGCGCGTGGCGGGCGATCGCCTCGTCGAGCTGGGCCCTCGTGCGGACCATCCCGTATGCCGGGAAGTGGTCGGTCGTCGGCCAGTCGAGCGTGAGCGTGTGGCCGCCGCCGAGAATCCGCAGGCCCTTGGTGCGCTGCCACCCGGTCGTGTCGACGCCGAGGTGGATGAGCTCGCGCACGGCGCGCGGCGTGAGGCCGTCACCGCAGATCTTGTCGCGAGGGAAGGCGGCCTTGTCGAGGAGGAGGACGTGGCGACCGGCGGCGGCGAGGTTTGCCGCGGTCGCGCTGCCGCCGGGGCCGGCACCGACAACGATGACATCTGCGGACTCGGTCGCATCGGTCATGTCGTGGGGCACCTCCCGTCGTCGTCGAGCCGGCTTGTGAATGTCTTCACGAATCAGTCGGCGAGTCTATTCCCGGCCGGGCGCGCCCGCTCCACTTAGGTGCCCCTTACCTCACCCCCCGTCTCACCCCTGCGGGCGCCCCCGCCCCGGACGGACTTTCCCGCCCCATCCGGGAAAGTCATCTTCGCAAGGGATATCAACCCTTGCCTACCTGGGGTTTCCCGCCCCATCCGGGAAAGTCATCTTCGCAAGGGATATCAACCCTTGCTTAGATCACTTTCCCGCCCCCGGCGGGAAAGTTGAGACGGGTGGGACGGGTCAGGGGGTGGGGGTGGGGGTGGCGGTGGGGTTGGTCGGGTTGGTGGCGCGGTGGAGGGCGACGATCCCGCCGGACAGGTTGCGCCACGAGACGTCGGCCCAGCCCACCTCCTGGATCTTGGCGGCCATGGCTCGCTGGTCCGGCCAGGCCTGGATCGACTCGGCGAGGTAGACGTAGGACTCGGGGTTGGAGCTGACCCGGCGGGCGATCGGGGGAAGCGAGCGCATGAGGTACTCGCTGTAGACCTTGCGGAATGCGGCGTTGACCGGCTGGCTAAACTCGCAGATCACCAGCCGACCGCCCGGCTTGGTGACCCTCCGGAACTCGGCGAGCGCGGCGGTGGGATCGGCGACGTTGCGCAGCCCGAAGCTCATCGTCACCGCGTCGAACGCCGCGTCGGCGAAAGGCAGCCGCATCGCGTCGGCGGCTGTGAACCCCAGGTCGGGGCGGCGGTGGTGCCCGACCCGGAGCATGCCGAGCGAGAAGTCGGCCGGGACCACGTCGACCCCGTGGTCGGCGAACGGCTCGCTCGAGGTGCCGGTGCCGGCCGCGATGTCGAGGACGACGTCACCACGATGGGCCTCGACGGCGGCGATGACGGCACGTCGCCAGAGCCGGTCCTGCCCCAGCGAGAGCACGTCGTTGGTGACGTCGTACCTCCCCGCGACGTCGTCGAACATCGCGGCGACGTCCTTGGGATCCTTGTCGAGGCTGGCGCGGGTCATGGCGACATTGTGGCCGACGTAGGCTGTCCGGCGATGACCACGGTCCCGTCCCCCGGCGAGCCGGCACCCGCCGCGCTGCCCGATCACGCCCCGCTCGTCGTCCGCACGGTCCGGCTGCCACCGGCCACCGCGGCGGCGCTGCTCACCCTGCTGCCTGCCCTTCCTCCGACCCAGCTGTCGTCGTGGGTACGCCGCGGCGAAGGAGTCGTCGGCTGGGGCCGCGCCGCCGAGTTCGCCTCGTCCGGCCCCGAGCGGTTCGCCGACGCCGAACGCTGGTGGCGGGCCACCGCCTCGGCCGCGGTGGTTCGCAACGAGGTCGGCGGCAGCGGGACCGGCCCGGTCGCCTTCGGGTCGTTCTCGTATGCCGCGGACTCACCAGCCGGGGCTGTCCTCGTCGTGCCTGAGGTCGTCGTCGGCCTGCGCGGCAACACGGCCTGGCTGACGACCGTGGCACGCGGAGCCGGCCTCCCGGGAACGGTGAGCGTCCAGCCGACCGAGGCGCCGACGGCTCCACGGGACGTCGCCTTCGCCGACGGCTCCCGCTCCGCCGCCGAGTGGGAGGTCGTCGTCGCCGAGGCCGTCGAGCGGATCAACGGCGGCAGCCTGGACAAGGTCGTCCTGGCCCGTGACCTCGAGGCCGACGCGGCCGAGCCGATCGATGCCCGTTGGCTGCTCCAACGCCTCGGTGAGCGCTACGACAACACGTGGGTCTTCGCCGTCGACGGTCTCGTGGGCGCGACACCGGAGCTCCTCGTCCGCCTCGAACGCGGCCTGGTCACCTCCCGCGTCCTCGCCGGCACGATCCGCCGGACCGGGGACGACGACCACGACCTGGCCCTGGCCGGCTCGCTCGCCCGCTCCTCCAAGGACCTCGAGGAGCACGAGTACGCCGTCCGCTCGGTCGCCGAGGCGCTCCGCCCGCACTGCTCGTCCATGAACGTGCCGGAGTCGCCGTTCGTGCTCCACCTCACCAACGTCATGCACCTGGCAACCGACGTCGCGGGGGTGCTGTCCGACGACACGACCTCGCTCGGGCTCGCGGCCTCGCTCCACCCGTCCGCCGCGGTGTGCGGAACCCCCACAGCTGTCGCGGATGCGCTCATCACCGAGCTCGAAGGCATGGACCGCGGCCGGTATGCCGGTCCGGTCGGCTGGCTCGACGCCAGTGGCGACGGCGAGTGGGGCATCGCCCTGCGCTGCGCGGCATACGACACCGGCGACTCCCGCCGTCTCCGTCTCTTTGCCGGATGCGGCATCGTCGCGGGGTCCGACCCGGAGGCCGAGGTCGCCGAGTCCGACGCCAAGCTGGTCCCGATGCGGGACGCCCTCAGCGCGTCCTGAGCTCGGCAGCGTCGGCGCGACGGCTGCTCCGGTCCGCGTCGATCTCCACGACGCTGATCCCGCTCGGCTGTGCCGCAACGGTTTTCGCGAATGCCTCGGCAGTGTGGACCTGCGAGTGACGTATGCCGTGGGCCGCGCACAGCGCTGCCAGATCGGTGCCGGTGGGCGTCCCGAAGAGGCGCTCGAAGTCTGCAGCCCGCTCGGGTGATCCGGGCTCCAGCACGTGGAAGATTCCGCCGCCGTCGTCGTTGACCACGACCACGGTGAGGTTCGGACGCGGCTCTGTGGGGCCGATGAGCAGACCGTTGGCGTCGTGGAGAAAGGTGAGGTCGCCCATGAGCGCGTATGCCGGTCGCTCGGGTTCGGCGAGGGCCAGGCCGACGGCGGTCGAGACGCAGCCGTCGATGCCGGCCAGGCCGCGGCTGGCGACGATGTCGAGGGTTTGCGCCCGCGGACCCAGGGCGATGTCGAGGTCACGCGGGGCGTTCGACGAGCCGACGAAGAGCAGCGCGCCGGCGGGCAGGGCCGCCCCGAGGGTTCGTGCGATGGCAGCGCCGGACGGCCACTGCGGTGGCTCAACGACGAGCGATGCCTCGATCTCGGCACCCCGCTCGAACCAGGCGCCCGCCCAGTCACGGTCCACCGGTCGGGTTGCCCGCGAGTCACCACGCGCCGACAGATCCGTGAGCACCGACGAGGGCACGCGCTCGGATTCCCGCTCCGGAACGCTCCAGTCCAGGCCCGACTCGATGATGACGCGCCGCATCCTCGGCCGCCGGACGAGCGCCGACACCGGCCGAGAGAGGGTCGGCCGACCGACGATGACGACGCAGTCTGGCTCGTGGGCGTCGACGAACTCTTGGTCACCGAGGGCAAGCACCCCGTGCTGGACGACGCCTCCGCGGGGATGCGGCCCAAAGGGCTCGGCAACGACCGGCAGCCTGTGCCGTGCGGCCCAGCCCAAGGCGACCTCTGCCTGCCCGACACGCGGTAGGTCCCCCATGATGACGAGCGTGCGCTCCGGGAGCACCAGCGCGGGGACGGCGTCCCGACCGCCCTGACCGTCGTCGAAGCCGTCGCTGGCGGAGCCGAACCACCCGTACGCCGACGTGGCTCCGGACTGCGCGCTGAGCCACGTCTCCACGTAGGTGGAGTGGCTCGACTCCCTGGGCGGGGTCGGAACCGTCGGAAGGGCATTCGGCGTCATCGCATCGTCGACTCCGACGACAGCGAGAGCAGAGTCCTCCACGTCCGGCACGAGCGGCTCGCGGAACTGGATGTTGAGGTGCACGGGGCCCGCACCAACGCCCGGGAACGACAGGGCCGTGCCGCCCGCCGCGTTGACGAGCGCGGCGACCGACGACCGGAGCCGTGCTGCTCCCTGATCGCGAGCCCACTCGTCGTCGGTGTCGACGACGGGCTCCATGTCCTGTCGGACGAGCCGTCCCTCGACCGTCGTGGCGATGGGCATCGTGTCGGGGGCCGAATCCGGCCACGACAGCGGCGCGAGGTCTGCTTCGGCGCGCAGTGCACCGGCGAAGATCCCGGGCTGGGTCGTCGTCTGGTTGGCACCGCTCCCCCGCAGCTCGGCCGGCCGGTCCGCCGACAGGACGATGAGTGGGACGCGGGCATGGTGCGCCTCGAGCACGGCGGGGTGCAGGTTCGCCACCGCTGTGCCCGATGTCGTGACCACCACGGCTGGCACCCCGGTTCGCTTGCCCAGCCCCAGGGCGAGGAAGCCCGCCGACCGTTCGTCGACCCGCACGTGCAGGCGGAGGCGACCGGCTCGCTCGGCGGAGCGGACGGCATACGCGATCGGCGCCGACCGCGAGCCCGGGCAGAGGACGATCTCGCGAACCCCAGCGTCGACGAGAGCGTCGACGATGGCCACCGCCGCGGCGGTCGAGGGGTTCACGCTGGCCGATTGTGCCAGCCGCCCTGATGGTCACCGCCGCGCCTCGACTGATGACAGCGGCTCGGTCGGCAGGCGGGTGATGCGGAAGTCGGTGACCTGTGCCGGTCGGTCACCGCCGAAGAAGGGTGCGGCTCCGCGCGCCCAGGCGTCGAGCGACGCCGACTCGTGCGTCGCGATGGCGCCGTCGACCTCCTCGGCCGTCGTGAGGTAGATGCTCGAGCCGTGACTGGCGCCGGCACTGACCGGCGCGCCGCGCTCGCGCAGGTCGGCGCGCACGGTGGTCCACGTCGGGCGGTCGGGGTTGGCGGAGCCGTCGAGACGCGGCACCGGGTCCTGCACGTGCTCGAGCGACAGCACAGGGACCGACGGTGGGATCGGGAAGCCGGCGATGGGTGACCCGGCGGTCACAATCTGGAGCCGAGGGTGCGAGGCGCGGAAGGCCGGGTCACTGGCCAGCGAGGCCGAGATGATGCCACCCTGGCTGTGGCCGGACAACAGGACCGGATCGTCGCGGCCGGTCGCTCCAGCCCGGCCCGCCGCCGCCATCGCCTGCTCGAGGGCACGCCTCGTCCCCACCGCGGCCAGGGTCGCCGCACCGGTCATCGCTGAGACATCGGTGGACAGGTCGAAGGGGTTGCCACCGGGCCGCGGATCCCAGTCCTGGGTACCGGGGACCTGCACGACCCACGCCGACGAGCCGTCGGGCTGCGGAATCCGGGTGACCCTGACCCGCCCCGGCTCGCTCGGGTCCCCGAGATCGACGGCGTCGGTCAGCAGGCCGGCGAGTCCGGTGGGGGCATGACCGGCCAGGTCGGCGGCGCGCGGAAGAGCCGTGACGGACACCCCGGCATACGCCACGCTCTCATCAAGGGCGCCGGCCATCGCGCCGACCTGCTCGAGGACGGCAGTGGCCTCCCGCTCGTCCCCCGGGGGCCAGACCACCCCAGCCTGGTACGAGGCCGCGACGAGCACGATCGCGCACATCGGGTCGGCCGCCAGGCCGCGGAGCAGCGCGTCGGACCCACCGGCGAGCAGGTCGACCGCCCAGGGCACCCGGTAGGCGGCCTCGTCGAGCAGGCTGGCGACCTGGGCCGGACCGACGACCCGCCCCGCTGGCGACGCGAAGGCAGTGAGACCGATCGCCCCCAGCCCGAGGAGCAGGGCCGGCGCGGCCATCCCGACCTCGGACATGACGAGGTCCTCGGCGTCACGGACCAGCATCACGGCCGCTCGGTCGGCAGCCCGGTAGGCGCCCACGACCTCGCGGACGGTTGAGGCCAGCAGGGCCAGAGCGGCCGCTTCACCGCCCGCCCCCGTGGCACCGACCAGCCCCAGGGCATGCCGCTCCACCTGGGCCACAGCCGCTCCCGCGGCCGCCGCCAGGTGTGGCGCCCGGACGGCGATCCTCACAGCTGCCTCGGCCAGGGCCGGGCTGGCTCCGGTGGCCAGCGCCCGCCCCGCGCAGCCGAGCAGGTGCTGCCCGATGGCGTCCAGTGTCCACGCCGCCGCGTCGAGGTCGTCGAGCTCGGCCGCGGTCCCACCGGCCCCGCCGCTGACGTCGATGCTCACGTCGGCTCCTCGGACCGTTGCAGGACGCTCAACAGGTGCTCGAGCCAGAACGCGAGAACCTCGAACCGACCGGCGAGGAGCCGCAGCTGGTGGGCGCGCCGCGCCGTCTGCTCCCGGAAGCGCTGGGACGCGAACGAACGCCATCGGATGTCGTCCAGGGCAAGCACCTGCGTGGCGGCCAGCCGGCAGCGCTCGGCGTCGAACCGGGCGCGGGCCACCAGGTGCGCGAGGTCGCCGTCGATGTCCATGGCTCCACCCAACGCCGGTCCGACCGGCCGAACCAAGTAGGTCCGGTGAGGCTGTGGAGAACCCCGGTCCTGTCATGGGCCTGTGGAAGAGCCCCTCCGCCGATGGGCCCCCGGCCTCAGCCGGTGGCCACCCAGGCGCTGCTCGGAGTCCGGTCGGTGAGGCAGTAGGCGAAGCCGGCCGGGTCGCGCAGCACGCTCCAGAAGTCGCGCTCGCTCTCGAGCGCCGCTCCCAACCGGAGGTGGCGCGACTGGGTCGCGGCCCGGTCGACGCACGCGAGGTCGACGTGCCCGCGGACCGGACCGGCCGCATCGCCCAGGCGTTGGAAGAGCAGACGCAGCGGCATCCGTCGGGGGCGTCGCAGGTAGCCGAACTCTGCGAGCGCGGAGGCGACGAACTCCCAACCGGTGAGCGCGGCCCAGAACGCCACCTCGGCGTCGTGCGCGGCCAGGGGCAGGTCCAGACAGACCTGGTCGAGCAGGTCTGCCTGACCCTCACGGACCTGCTCGCTCTCGCCGTGGGCGCGGGTGAGGCAGAAGGTGAAGCCGCCGGGGGACCGCATGACGACATAGCCGAGGTCGGCGACGACCGTCGCGCCGAGGTCGGCGGCGGCCCGTGCCGCGACCCGGGGATCGTCCACATCGAGGTCGAGGTGCACTCCCCCGCCGTGTCGGACCCGCTGGAGCTTGACCCACGGATCGCCGTATGCCGGTGTGAGAGTGGCGAACTCGCCGTCGTCTCCCCGTCGCGGAGACAGGCGCGAGCGGGTCGCCGCCGCCCAGAACTCCCACGTCGCGTCAGCGGCGGGGCCGGGCACGTCGAGGAAGACCCACATCCAGCGGACGGTGACGGCAGGCATGCCGACCCGGTCAGCTGTCGCGGGTCGAGAGCACGCAGAACTCGTTGCCCTCAGGATCGGCGAGGACGGTCCACGACACGCCCTCCTGCTCGCTCTGCCCGATCTCGACGGGCGTCGCGCCGCGGGCGATGAGGGCGGCGACCTCGGCGTCGCGGTCCTGACTCGTGTGCGGGGCGAGGTCGATGTGCAACCGGTTCTTGAGGGTCTTGCCCTCGGGCACCGGGACGAAGGTGAGACCCAGCCCGGCCGCCGCCCACTTCGCCGGGTCGGTGATCGGGTCCTCGCTCATGCCCGGCGGGATGATCACCACCTCGTGGTCGTCTTCGTAGACGATCCGGTAGTCAAGGGTCTCGGCCCACCAACGGGCCAGGGCAGCGACGTCGTGGCTGTCGACGACGACGGAGTACCAGCGAAGGCTCATGGGTTCACCGTATGCCGGGACCCGACAGTTCGGCGTGGGCAGCGGCGAGCCGATTGCGCCACCACACGACCCGGTCCGGCGCGGCCGCGAAGCGGGCCAACGCGTCCTCGTCCACCTCCAGGCGGTCGGCGTCGACACGGTGGAGCACCCCGCCGAGCGGGACGAGCGGCTGCCGAGCAACATCGCCGTCGAGCAGCGCGACCGTGCCGAGGCCGCAGGCGAACGGCAGGGCAGGCAGCGCCGACGCGAGCGCCACCCCGGCAGCCATCCCGACACTGGTGTCCAGGGCCGACGACACGACGGCCGGCAGCCCACAGTCCTCGACAACGGCGAGCGCGGCGCGGACCCCACCCAACGGCGCGACCTTGACGACGACGAGGTCCGCTGCCTCACGGCGGGCCACCTCCAGGGGGTCGCTCGCTCTGCGGATCGACTCGTCGGCCGCGACCGGCACGTCGACTCCGCCCCGCGCCAACCCGACCCGCAGCTCGCGCAGCTCCTCGACCGTCGCGCAGGGCTGCTCGGCGTACTCGAGTCCGTACGCCGCGAGTGCGCCGATGGCGTGCAGCGCGTCGTCGACCGACCAGCCGCCGTTGGCGTCGATCCGGATGCGCGCGGAAGGCCCCATCACGTCGCGGACGGCGGCCACCCGGTCCAGGTCGTCAGCCAGCACCTGGCCGCGCTCGGCGACCTTGACCTTGGCGGTCGTGCAGCCGTCGAACCGGGCGACGACCCCTGCCACCGCATCAGCCCCCACCGCGGGGACGGTCGCGTTGACCGGCACGTCGTCGCGGACGCCCGTCGGCCACCCGGCATACGCGCTCTCGATCGCCGAGGCGAGCCATTGCGAGGCCTCGGCCGGCTGGTACTCGAGGAACGGGCCGAACTCACCCCAGCCCACGGGGCCACGCACGAGTCCCACCTCGCGCATGGTGATCCCCCGGAAGGGCACCCGCAGCGGGATCGACACCACCCGCAGCGAGGTCAGCAGCTCACCGAGCGGCGGCAGGTCAGGGTGGGTGGTCACCGTCGCAGGCTACCCAGCGCATCAGAACCACTCCTCTGGCGGCAGATCCGCCGCCGGAGCCCTGCCCACGGCCAGCTCGGTGGCCAGGTCGGCGGCCAGCTCGGCGGCCTCGGCCAGGGCCAGGTCGCGGGCCGTGACGAGCTCGCGCCGGAACGTCGAGACGAGGAGGTCGGCGTGACCGAGCACGGGGACATCCGGCGCCCCTCGCGGCCGCGTGTCGTACCACCAGGCGTGGCCGCCGACGACGGACACGATGCTGCTGGACCGGGACGACGGTGGGGACTTCAGTTCGAACGCCTCGGTGACGGATCGGCTGAGCAGTGGTCGGTCCGCGCCGATCAGGTTGCTGGCCCGCCCCACGGCATGGAACAGCCCGCCGGCGATGAGATCGTCGCGCTCGCTGCGGGCCAGGTACTGGCGGTCGGCCGCGAGGAGGTACCGCATCAGTCGCCGGGTGGCGGTCCGCAGCTCAACCATGGGCTGCCCCTCGACCAGGCGCCCGAGCGCCCGCGCGACGAGGGCGTCAATGGCCAGCAGTCTCGGGACGTCGACGTCGCGAAAGGCTGAGCAGTCCAGCTCCTCGGCCGGCAGGGGAAGGTCGTCGAGCGCCAGCAGCGCCTCACGTCCACCGACGACCCGGTCCAGCCAGCGCAGCATCGGCTCGTGGTGGGGCGGCGGCGCCGTCTGGACGTATTCGACCCGAGGTGGCCGACGTGCGGCGCCGAGGTCCTGCGCGACGCGCTCGTAGCCGCTGCCCCGGACCGGCCGCCGTCGGCTGTCCACCAGCTCGCCTTCGACGAACACGACCTCGGTCAGCATCCCGAGGTCGTCACCCGACGGGCCCTCGTCGTACCAGCGGTCGGCGTCGTCGTCTGCGTAGCCCTCGACCAGGCTGTCGGCGCGCCAGCGCGCGGACGGCTCCGGGACGGCATACGGCCGGAATCGCTCGGACATCGTTGGCTCCATCTCCCGGCCCGCCCTGGGCCGCTGCACACAGCCTGACTCCGAGCCCCGACAGGGCACATCACCGAACCTTCAGGCTGTGGACGACGCGACCGATGTCATGGGTCTGTGGACAACCCGCACGGACAACCCGCACCGGGACGGACCTGTCGGAGGCCGGTGCGAGACTCGCGCCATGACCACCGCCGACGCCGTGCTCGCTGTCGGCCGCGCCCTGCCGCGAACCCGTGAGCAGGTGGTCCGCAGCCGGCTCAAGCTGAAGATCGGGTCGATCGTCTATGTCGCCTTCTCGGCCGACGAGCGCGACATCGGGTTCGGCTTCCCCAAGGTGGAGCGCGACGACCTCGTCGCGGGCCGACCCGACACCTTCTTCCTCCCACCCACGGGCGACCTGCGGTACCAGTGGGTCTGCGCGCACCTCGCCCGTCTCGACGACCAGGAGATGCGCGAGCTGGTCACCGACGCCTGGCGGATGTGCGTGCCCCGGATGCTCCACGACCTGCCCGACCTCCCTACACCGGCCGCCGAAGCCTGGGACGCGATCGACGCCGGCGACTGGGCCGCGGCGAGACCGCTGCTCCACCCGTATCTGCGCTTCGACGACGGCGGCACCTCGATCCGTGGCCGAACCCACCTGGCCCGGCACCTCGCGGAGCACCCGCGACCGCGTCCACCACGTGTGGTCGAGATCCGCGACGGCCGGATCTACCGCTGGGTCCGCTGAACATCACGTGGTGCATCACTACTTGCATCTTGATGCACCATGTGATGCACTGATGACATGCGAACGACGGTCACCATCCCCGACGACCTTCTGCGCGAGGCCAAGGTGCTGGCAGCCCGGGAGGACCGCACCGTCAGCAGCGTGCTCGAGCAGGCACTTCGAGCCCTTCTCACCGAGGCGGCGGAGGCCGACGAGCGCAGGCGGGCCGAGTTCACGCTGCCAGTCATCCACGGTGGCGGATGGCTGGTCGACCTCGACGACAAGGAGGCCCTCGCTGAGGCTTTGGGCGACAACGAGCCGCCATGGCGGTGATTCTTGATGTCAACGTGTTCGTGTACGCCCTGGACGCCGACAGCCCGCATCACAGGCAAGCGCGGGCCTCTCTCTCCGGCGCGCTCACCGGGGACGATCCCGCCCTCCTGCTCGAAGAGACGCTGGTAGCGACCGCCCGGGTCATCACCCACCCACGCGTGCTGCGTTCACCGGCCACGCCGGCCACCGCGATGGCGATGATGGAGATCATCCGTGACGCCCCGAACGCGACCCTCCTTGTGCCACACCCTGGGACGTGGCACCGGTTTGCCCAGACCGTGCAGGACTTGGGTCTGGCCGGCACCGATGTCCCTGATGCCTGGCTGGCAGCGGTGGCCGTCGAGCACGACGCCACGTTTGTCACGTTCGACCGCGGCTTCCGCCGGTTCCCCGGACTGCGCCTCGAGCTGCTCGGTTCGGGCTGAGGCGCGCGACCGGCATACGACCTGCTCGTATGCCGCGCGGCCGGCTGCACACGACCGCGTTAGTCTCCCCAGCGTGAGTGCACTGCCTGGCGTGAGCGAGACCTTCGACCCCGACGCGTGGGACGAGGTGCCCGGCTTCGAGGACCTCACCGACCTCACCTACCACCGCGCGCGCGGCCTCGGCGCGGTGCGGATCGCCTTCGACCGGCCCGAGGTGCTCAACGCGTTCCGGCCGCATACGGTCGACGAGCTGTACCGGACCCTCGACCACGCCCGTCGCACCCCCGACGTCGGCGCCGTCCTGCTCACCGGCAACGGCCCTACCCCTCGCGAGGGGCAGTCCGCGACGACGAACGGATGGGCGTTCTGCACCGGAGGCGACCAGCGGATCCGCGGCCGCAGCGGCTACCAGTACGCCGACGGCACCACCGCCGACACCGTCGACGAGCGCCGGGTCAAGGCCGAGGGCGGCCGACTGCACATCCTGGAGGTCCAGCGCCTGATCCGGACCATGCCCAAGGTCGTCATCGCAGTCGTGGGCGGGTGGGCGGCCGGCGGCGGCCACTCCCTGCACGTCGTCTGCGACCTCACGATCGCCAGCCGGGAGAACGCCCGGTTCAAGCAGACCGACGCCGACGTGGGCTCCTTCGACGCCGGCTACGGGAGCGCCTACCTGGCCAAGATGGTCGGCCAGAAGTTCGCCCGCGAGATCTTCTTCCTCGGCCGCGCCTACACCGCCGAGGACATGCATCGGATGGGCGCGGTCAACCTGGTCGCGGACCACGCCGACCTGGAGGCCACCGCGCTGGAGGTCGCCCGCGAGATCATGGGCAAGTCGCCGCAGGCCCAGCGGATGCTCAAGTTCGCGTTCAACCTGCTCGACGACGGGCTCATGGGCCAGCAGGTCTTCGCCGGCGAGGCCACCCGCCTGGCCTACATGACCGACGAGGCCGTCGAGGGCCGCGACCAGTTCCTCGAGAAGCGAGACCCCGACTGGTCACCTTTTCCCTGGTACTTCTGAAGGCCCGGGCCCCCGCCCACGACGAGCGATCACGACATGCGGAGTCCGGCTCGGGGACCCCCGCGTGTCGTGATCACTCGATCGCGCCGCCGGCCGGCGCCGGCTAGAACCCCGCCCGAGCTCGCTCCTCAGCCGGAGCCACCGATGTCCCAGTCGTATGCCGCGTAGACCAGGTCCGACCCGAGCTGTCGGTGCCTGACGAGGCGTCCCATGAGTGCCGTGACGTCCTCCCGGAACGCCACCGGGTCGGGAATCGGCCCCTCGGCCTCGAGGATCCCGAGGAACGTGGCCACGCACGCCGACACCTCGATGTGCTCGGCGGTCATTCGCTCGACGGAGCCGGCCAGGTGCGGAGCGGAGGCGAGAATGCCGGCATACCAACCGTTCTCGCCTTCGGTCAGGGCGCGGTGATGACGGAAGTCGTGGGCCAGCTCGGCCATCGCCGCAAGGACCCTCTGGCGCCAGTGCGGCACCTGCAGCGGGTGGCCCAGGGCGTCGTCGACGGCGAAGACGGCATCGGCCATCTGCGCCCGGTGCGCCCGGACCTGCTCGACGTGGGCTCGCATCTCGGGTGCCACCGCCAGGGAACTTCGATTCGCCTCCATGCCGAGCCGCCTCTCACTCGCCGTGCCACGCCGCCACCTCCCATGGTGCGCCAGCGAACCGGATCCGTCCACCGGGCGAACGGGCGAACGGGCGAACGGGCGCGATGTCCCGCGCAGCCATCCGGTGCGCGAAGATGGCACGGTGAGCGACGACACCCTCCGCGACCTGCTCGGCACGCACGGCAACGGCGGTCTCGTGGCGCTCAAGCGCGACGGCCGGCCCCAGATCTCCACCGTCTCCTACGCCTACGACCGTGACCGCGACCTGATCCGCGTCTCGGTCACCGCCGACCGGGCCAAGACGGCCAACCTGCGCCGTGACCCACGGGCCAGCCTCTACGTCACCGGCAACCGCGGCTGGGCGTATGCCGTGGCCGAGGCCCGGGCAGAGCTGATGCCGACCGCGGCGAGCACCGACGACGCGAGTGTCGAGGAGCTCGTCGACATCTACCGCGCCATCGGCGGAGAGCACCCGGACTGGGACGAGTACCGCCGCGCGATGGTCCAGGACGGGCGTGTCCCCCTGCTGCTCCACGTCGAGCGGGTCTACGGGCTGGCCTGAGGGCCGTCGTCGTACCACCCGCGGGCTTCGACCCGGACGCGTTGCAGCACCTGGGAGTCGACGGCCTCGGAGCCGCGCACGCCCCTCACGTCATCACGGCTCTCGCCGGGCCGGGGGGGTCGACTGCCTCGACGCGATCCTCGTCAAGACGGCGGCGCACGCCGACCCGTCCACCGAACGCCTCGTCGACCGCCCAGACCTCTCCGCCGACCGGAGCCGGGCACTGGTCACCGCTGGACGGGGTATCGGCGGCCTGACCGAGGTGGGCATCGAGACCGACGGGTCCGTCGACCCGCTCGACCTCCTGCGTGCGGCCGAGGCCGAGGTCCGGCCCGGTGAGCCGGTCCTCGCCGCCGTCGCCCCGGGCAATGCCCGGGCCCTGCGCACCTTCCTCGCGGCCGGCTACACCCCCCTCGGCAGCGTCCAGCTCGTCGTGCCACGATCGCTCCCGTGACCCTGCGCCCGCTCCCCGTCGGCCCGGGGGCTGCAGCCCTGGACGTCCTCCCGGCGTTGCGCGCGGCGTTGGACGGCGGTCCGGCCCTCGTCCCGTATGCCGCGGGCTCACCCCTCCCTGACCTCCCCGACCCGCTCGGCCCCCTCCCCGCCGGGCTGGCCCTGGTGGTGTCCACCTCCGGCTCGACCGGGAGCCCGAAGCGCGCCATGCTGACGGCCGGCGCCCTGCTCGCGAGCGCCACGGCGACCCATGAGGTTCTCGGCGGCCCCGGGTCCTGGCTGCTCTCCATGCCCGCCCAGCACATCGCCGGCCTGCAGGTCCTCATCCGGTCACTCGTCGCCGACACTGACCCGGGCGTCATGGACCTCGCCGACGGCTTCACACCGGCGCGTTTCGCCGCCGCCGCCGGGCAGCACGCCCGGACGAACCCCGGCGGCCGCCGCTACACCGCGCTCGTCCCCACCCAGGTCGCCCGGCTGCTCGACGACCCCGCGGCCACCGCCGCGCTCGCGGCCTACGAGGCGGTCCTCGTCGGCGGCGCCGGCACCCCTGCACCCGTTCGCGAGCGCGCCGAGCGCGCCGGCGTCCGGCTCGTCCCCACCTACGGCATGAGCGAGACGGCCGGTGGCTGCGTGTATGCCGGGCGCCCCCTTCCCGGAGCGAGCGTCCGGGTCGAGGACGGCCGGGTCCTCCTCGGCGGTGCCACCCTGGCCAGCGGCTACCTCGGCCGGCCCGACCTCACGGCCGCAGCCTTCTCCCAGGACGACAGCGGCGCCCGCTGGTTCCGCACCGACGACGCCGGCCACCTGGACGCCGACGGCGAGCTGCACGTCGACGGCCGGCTCGACGACCTCATCAACACCGGCGGCTACAAGGTCTCCCCCCGCGTCGTGGAGGAGGCGATCCTCAGCCGACTGACCGGCATACGGGAGGTGGTGGTCGTCGGTGCACCCGACCCAAAGTGGGGCCAGACGGTCTGCGCAGCGATGGTGACCGAGCGCGCGGATCTGGCACGCGACACCCTCCGCGAGGCGCTGCGCGACGTCCTGCCCGCCCATGCCCTCCCGCAGCGGACCCGGGTCGTCGACGCCATCCCCCAGCGCGGGCCGGGCAAGCCCGACCGACGTGCCGTCACCGCGTGGTTCACCGTGGGACAATGACCTCGTGTTGCGGTACCTGCCCGTCCTCGTCGTCCTCGGCGTGACGATCTATGCCCTCATCGAGTGCATCCAGACCCCCGACGACGAGGTCCGCAACCTGCCCAAGATCGTCTGGGTCATCCTGATCCTGTTGTTCGACATCGTCGGCTCGATCGCCTGGTTCGTCGCCGGCCGCTCGCAGACCCGGCCCGGCTCGATCCAGCGTGGCCGGACCGGCCCCCCGCCCCGCCCACCCCGGGGCCCGGACGACGACCCGGACTTCCTCCGCAAGCTCTGACCTGCCCGACCACTCACCCCACCTCCTGTCCCACCTCACCCCGAGCGAGCTCCCCGAACCATGGCCACCCCCGCACAGTGGATCGCCGGCGCCCGGCCCCGCACCCTGCCCGCCGCCGTCGCACCCGTCATCCTCGGTACCGCCGCCGCCGCGGCCGTCGACAAGGCCAACCTCGGCCTGGCGATGCTGGCGCTGCTCGTGTCGGTCGGCCTGCAGGTCGGCGTCAACTACGCCAACGACTACTCCGACGGGATCCGCGGCACCGACGCCGAGCGGGTCGGACCGGTCCGCCTCGTCGGCCAGAAGATCGCCAACCCGGGCAACGTCAAGATCGCGGCGTTCGGGTCGTTCGGCTTCGCGGCCCTCATGGGCCTGGCGCTGGCCGGCCTGTCCGGCGCGTGGCCCCTCATCCCGGTCGGCGTCCTGTGTGTCGTCGCTGCTTGGCGCTACACCGGCGGTGACCACCCCTACGGCTACCGCGGGCTCGGCGAGGTGTTCGTCTTCGTCTTCTTCGGCCTCGTCGCGACGCTCGGCACCCTCTACGCCCAGGCCGACCGGCTCACCCTCGTCGGACTGCTCGCCTCGGTCGGGGTCGGCGCCGTCGCCTCGGCGATCCTCGTCGCCAACAACCTGCGCGACATCCCGACCGACGCCGTCAGCGGCAAGAAGACCCTCGCGGTGCGGCTCGGCGACACGCGCACCCGCACCTTCTACCTGGCCCTGCTCGCCGTGTCGCTCGGCTGCCTCGGCGGCATCGCGGTCACGCACGTGTGGGCGCTGCTCGGGCTCGCGGCATACGGGCTGATGGTCAAGCCGGTCCGCGTCCTGGTGCGCGGGGCGACCGGGCGCGAGCTGGTTCCGGTTCTTGCCACGACGGGGATCTTCGAGCTCGCGTATGCCGTGCTGTTGGGCCTCGGGATCGTCCTCTCCCAGGCCTGACGTTCAGCGGAAGTCGTCGGTGCCGGCGGCGTCGATCTCGGCGTCCTCGCTCGACTCGTCCCGCCCGGCCGCAGACCCGGCCCCGGCCTGTGCCTTGGCCCGACGGGCGTCCACGCGCGCCGCGAGCGACGCCGACGCCTGCTCGCGGAACGGGCGGAGCACGAAGTAGGAGATGGCGAGCGAGAGCAGGGCGGCGCCGACGACGAGCGGCACCTGCTCCTCCTTGCTCCGCAGGCCGACCAGCCAGAGCAGGGTGAGGCAGCCGAAGAAGACCAGGACGCGCAGCAGCGTGTAGCGGACCATCGCCCGGTCAGAGCCCCGAGTAGGAGTGCTGGCTGACGAAGTACACGTTGACGACGCCGAAGTTGATGACGATGCAGGCGAACCCGGCAAGGGCCACCCAGGTCGCCCGGGACCGGCTCCAGCCACTCGTCGCGCGGGCGTGGAGGTAGGCCGCGTAGACGACCCAGATGACGAAGCTCCACACCTCCTTGGGGTCCCAGTTCCAGTACGAGCCCCAGGCCTGGCGGGCCCAGATCGCACCGGCGATCACGGCGAACGTCCACAGCGGGAACGCTGCGATGTGGATCGAGTAGCTGAACCGTTCGAGCGTTCGGCTGGCCGGCAGCCGGTTGAGGAAGGAGGGCCGCCCCTCGGCCTCCACCCGGACCTGCCACAGGTACAGACCCGCGGTCGCCGCCCCGAGCCCGAAGAGCGACGCGGCGATCGTCGCGACGGTCACGTGGATGACCAGCCAGTAGCTCTGCAGGGACGGCATCACCCCGGACGCCTGGGTGTACCAGACCGTCGAGGCCAACCCCAGGACGAGCAGCACGGGCAGCGTGATGAACAGGCCGAGCCAGCGCAGGTCGCGCCGGGTCGACAGCCCGAAGTAGAAGAGGAGCACGAGCATCGAGGCGAACGTCCCGAACTCGAACATGTTGCCCAGCGGCCACCGCTCGACGGCGACTCCGCGCGTCGCGACGGCGGCGACGAGCAGCGCGGTCGCGAGCCAGCCGAGGGTGCGGGCCATCCCGGCGGCCTTGCGGGCCCGGACCGGCTCCCCCTGCTCGATCTCGTATGCCGGGTGCTCACCCGACGCGACGACCTCGCCTCCGCCGTCGCCCACGAGCACCGCCTCGCGCGCGGCCACCCGGGCGTCCTTGGCGTCGGCGCGGGATGGGGCCAGACCGGCGAGGTACGCGGCATACGCGAGCATCGACAGGGTGAGGACGGCCATCGAGGAGTACAGCGCGATGTTCGCGTAGTCGGCCAGGTTCTGGTTCATCGCTTGTCTCCGATTGCGTCGTGCAGGGCGGCCACCACGTCGTCGAGCAGCTCGGGCAGGCCGTCGTCGTCGTCCTTGGCGAGGCCGCCGACCGATACGAGGGTACGGCTCCCGTCGGCCGAGGGCGACACCCGCACGAAGACCCGCCGGCGCCGGATGAGCAGCGAGCCGATCAGGCCGGCGAGCGCGAGGATCGCCGAGGCGAGGGTGAGCCACTTGCCGGGGTCGTGCCGGATCGACAGGCCGGCGAAGCGGGTGACGCCGTCGAAGGTGATCGAGCCGCGGCCGCCGGGCAGCTGGTAGGTCTGACCGGGCTCGAGCCAGATCCTCAGCGGCTGCTTCTTGGCGTCCTTGAGCTGGGTGAGCGAAGCCGTGTCGAGGGTGTAGACCGACTGCGGCCGGCCGCCGGGGTTGAGGTCGCCCTCGTAGACGGTGAGGGCCAGGGCCGGCTTGAGCGCCTGCGGGAACACCGAGGTCGGACCGGCGTGCGGGTCGATCGTCGCGGTGGGCAGGAAGAGCCCGCTGAAGCCGAGCTCCTTGGGCTCGGCGGCGGGCACCTTGACCGCGCCGACCGACGTGTAGTTGTTGTCGCGAGCCAGGAACGGCGTCGCCTCGCTGTAGAGGACGTCGCCCTTGGCGTCGCGGACCGTGATCTTGGGGGCGTAGCCGTTGCCGAGCAGGAAGACGGTCGCTCCGGGCACCGACAGCGGGTGGTTGACCTTGATCGTCGTGTCCTTGGCCGGGCCGCCGGGCTTGTCCGCCTCGGTGACGTATGCCGTGAAGTCACGAGGGGTGCCGAACTGGCCCTTGCCCTTGGTGGACTCCTCGAACGTGGCGTCCAGCTTGTGCAGGGTGAGGGTGAACGGGGCGAGGGTCGAGTCGTCGACCCAGGGGCCCGGGGCGAAGGTGGCGTAGCGGCCGACGCTGTTGGCGAAGGACTGTCCCTCGGGGACGATGACGTCACCCTTCCAGCCCCAGATGTGGCCCACCGCGACGCCGATGATGACGCCGATGAGGGCGAGGTGGAAGAGCAGGTTGCCGGTCTCCTTGAGGTGGCCGGCCTCGGAGCTCACCGAGGAGCCGTCGTGGCTGTGGACGCGGAACCGCTTGCCGCGCAACACCTTCCGGGCGGCCTCGATGACGGACTCCGGCGGTGCGGCGATCTCGGTCGTCGTGTGCGCTACCAGTCGCTCGAGCCGCTTGGGGGCACGCGGCGGCCTGGCTCGCATGGCCCGCCAGTGGAGGAGCGACCGGGGCAGGACGCAGCCGACGAGGGAGACGAAGAGCAGCAGGTAGATGGCGGCGAACCAGGGCGCCGCGAACACCTCGAAGAAGCTCAGCTTGTCCAGGATCGGCCCGACCGTCTTGTGCTGGGCCAGCCAGTCGGCGGTGCGTCCGGCGTCGATGCTCCGCTGCGGCAGGACCGAACCGGGGAGGGAAGCGACGGCCAGGGCCAGCAGCAGCATCAGCGCGGTGCGCATGCTCGTGAGCTGGCGCCAGACGAACCGCAGCCAGCCGCGGGCATTCAACGTCGGCTGGGTGATCGTGTCGTCGCGGTCGCTCGGCTGGCTGGAGAGCGCGTCGTCCGTCATCAGATCGCCACCTGGAAGCCGCTGACCAGCTCGCTCTGCACCCACCGGTTGAGGTCTTCCCACAGCCCGGTGACCAGCAGGATGCCGACGACGAGCAGGGTCACGGCACCGATCCGCTGGATGAGCCGCTGGTGGCGCCGGAGAAGGGCACTGACCACGGCGAACCGCTCCACCCCGGCGGCGATGACGATGAGCGGCAGGCCGAGCCCGAGGCAGTAGGCCGCCGTGAGCACGACGGCTCGCGGGACGCTCGGGTCGGTCGAGGACGACGCCATGAGCAGGACCGCCGCAAGGGCCGGGCCGATGCAGGGGGTCCAGCCGAGACCGAAGACGGCGCCGAGGAGCGGCGCCCCGAGCAGACCCGCACGCGGCCGCCAGGACAGCTTGGCCTCGCGCGTCCCGCCGCCGAAGAACAGGGCCACGGCCAGCACGACGACCGCGGCCCCGCCGACCCGCATGAGGGTCTCCCGATGGAGGACGAGGCCACGCCCGAGCGTCGTGATGAAGATCGAGGAGAGGATGAAGACGACCGAGAACCCGGCTACGAAGAGCAGGGCCCCGAGCACCAGCCGCCCGCGGGACCGGCGCTCGAGGGACACGTCGGACAGGCCGGTGACGTAGCCGAGGAAGCCTGGCACGAGCGGCAGCACGCACGGCGACGCGAACGACACGAGCCCGGCGAGCAGGGCGACGCCGAAGGCGAGCGGGAGTGCGCCGGCGGTGATCGTCGAGCCGGCGTCGAGAGGCATCGAGCTCACCCGGTGGCTCCCGAGAGCACGTCGTCGACGAGGTCGGTGAGGGTCGTGGCGGTGACCTCCCCGTTGACCCGGCCGGCGATCCGGCCCTGCGGGTCCAGGACGAGGGTGGTCGGTGTCGAGACGGCCTTGCCCTGCAGGGACAGGACGAGCACGCCCGGCTGGTCGGTGAGCGACGGGTAGGTGACCCCCCGGCTGCGGAGGAACGCCGCCCCGGTCGCCGCACTCTCCTGGACGTCGATCCCGATGAACTGGACCGGCTTCCTGGCCGTCGACAGGTCGCTCCACGCCTTCTGCAGTGCGGGCGCCTCGGCGACGCACGGGGAACACCAGGACCCCCACACGTTGACGACGAGGGCCTTGCCGCGGGCGCCGGCGCTGGACCACTTCTTGCCGTCGACCGTCGTCCCTGACAGGTCGACCGCCGGCCCGCGCCTGGCGACGGCGATCCGCTCGATCGACCCGTCGCCGCTGACATAGCCCTTGCGGTCGCCGTCCTTGGCCTGGTTCGCCACCGAGTTGGGGTCGGACGTGCAGGCGCCGAGCATGAGGACCGCCGCCACCAACGCCACGACCGTCGTGACCGCACGCTTCACGCGCCGGCTCCCGGCGCGGCCATCGGCAGCAGCTCGGCCGCGGGCTCGCTGTAGTCGACCGACTCCAGGACGTCACCGGCATACGTGAGGGTGGTGATGGAGGCGAGCGAGCACTCGCGCTTGCGGGGGTGGTGGACGAGGCGTCGTCCCTCCAGAGCCGAGCGGAGCATCCAGATCGGCGCCTGGTGCGACACGATCACGCCCTCGTGGCCGGCGACCCGCCCGCGCAGGTCGGCGACCGCGGCCGTCATCCGCGCGACGAGGTCGACGTACGGCTCACCCCAGGACGGGCGCAGCGGGTTGAGGAAGTACTTGAACATCCGGGGGTCCCGGAGCAGGCCCTTGCCGCCCGCGACCTGCCGCCCCTCGAAGACGTTGTCGGCCTCGATGAGCCGGTCGTCGATGTCGATGGGCAGGCCGTGCTCGGCGGCGATCGGCGTAGCCGTCTCGACGGCCCGCTGGAGCGGCGAGGAGACGACGGCGACGATGTCGCGATCGGCGAGCTGGGCGGCGGCCAGCTCGGCCATCTGGTGACCGAGCGCGGAGAGCCCGAAGCCGGGCAGCCGGCCGTAGAGGATGCGCCCGGGGTTGTCGACCTCACCGTGCCGGACGACGTGCACGACGGTGCGCTCGGCGGCGGCGGGGGCGGTCATGGCGGTGATTGTCGCAAATCAGTCTGTGCCGGCCGCCGCCGCCCGGGCAGCGGCAGGCAGCGCCTCGAGGACCCGGCCGACGGCCTCCTCGTCGTGGGCCGCGCCGACGAACCAGCACTCGAAGGCCGACGGCGGCAGGTGGACGCCGCTGTCGAGGAGGGAGTGGAAGAACCGGCCGTATGCCGCGGTGTCCTGCGCCTTCGCGTCGTCGTAGTTCGAGACCACTCCGTCGCGGAAGAAGACGCTGAACATCGACCCCGCCCACTGGACCCTGTGCGGGACCGAGGCGGCGGTCAGGGCGTCGCTCGCAGCGCCGGCGATCGTGTGGGCGACCCGGTCGAGGTGGTCGTAGACCTCGGGGGTGCAGCCCTGCAGGGTGGCCAGTCCGGCGGCCGTGGCGACAGGGTTCCCGGACAGCGTCCCGGCCTGGTAGACCGGTCCGAGCGGAGCGAGCAGGGCCATCACGTCGGCCCGGCCACCGAAGGCCGCGGCGGGGAAGCCACCGCCCATGACCTTGCCGAAGGTGAACAGGTCCGGAGCGCCGAGCTCGTATGCCGCAGAAGCAGTTTCGAGGCCGTACCAGCCGGCGGCGCTGCACCGGAAGCCGGTCATCACCTCATCGGAGATGAGCAGGGCCCCGTGCTCCTTGGTGACCCGGCGGAGGCCGTCGGTGAAGCCGGGCGCCGGCGGCACGACGCCCATGTTGCCGGCGGCGGCCTCGGTGATGACGGCGGCGATCTGGTCGCCGCGCTCGACGAACACGGCCTCGACGGCAGCGAGGTTGTTGTAGGGGACGACGATCGTCTCGGCCGCGGAGTCGGCGGGAACGCCCGCCGAGTCGGGCAGGGCGAGGGTGGCGACGCCCGAACCGGCGGCGGCGAGGAGCGAGTCGACGTGGCCGTGGTAGCAGCCGGCGAACTTCACGATGAGGGTCCGACCCGTGTAGCCGCGGGCCAGCCGGATCGCTGACATCGTCGCTTCGGTGCCGCTGGACACGAGCCGGACCTGCTCCACCGGGTCGACCCGGCGGACGATCTCCTCGGCGAGCGCGACCTCGTTCTCACTCGGCGTCCCGAACGAGAAGCCGCGCTCCGCGGCATACGCGACGGCCTGCAGGACCGACGGGTGGGCGTGGCCGAGGATCATCGGGCCCCAGGAGCAGATCAGGTCGACGTAGGTCTTGCCGTCCACGTCGGTGAGCCAGGGGCCGCGCGCGGAGGCCATGAAGCGCGGGGTGCCGCCGACCGAGCGGAAGGCGCGGACGGGGCTGTTGACCCCGCCGGGGATGACGGCCGACGCGCGCGCCATGAGGGCGGCGGAGGCGGGCGCGAGGTCAGCGGCGGGGGTGTCGGTCGACAGGGTCGGGCTCATGGGCCCATTGTCGCGGACCGGGATCAGGAGCCGGGCGCGAGGTCCGCGGGCTCGGCGACCGAGGTGACGTCCTGGGCCGCACGGACGAGGGCCATGGCCTCCCCCAGTGCGGCGAACTGGGCGGGCGGCATGACGTCGACGAGGTGCCGCCGGACCGACTCGACGTGGACGTGGGCCATCGCGACGACCTCCTGGCGCCCGGCCGGGGTGAGCACGAGCTCGACCCCACGACGGTCTTCCAGGCACGACTCCCGGGTGACCCAGCCGCGCTTCTCCAGCCGGGAGGCGGTGTGGGTGACCCGACTGCGGGACTGGATGACGAGGTCGGCGAGGGTCGACATCCGCAGCCGCCCACCGGGGGCCTCGGAGAGCATCGAGAGCAGCTC
The DNA here is from genome assembly GCA_021324575.1 of Intrasporangiaceae bacterium. Lineage (GTDB taxonomy): Bacteria > Actinomycetota > Actinomycetes > Actinomycetales > Dermatophilaceae > Nostocoides. Next base: position 65,987 of record JAJPIW010000099.1, read on the forward strand.
GTACTCCGAGAGGCCGACCCCGTGCGACTGCAGGTCGCGGTCGAGCGAGACCTCCAGGGCACGACTGGCTCGTAGGTAGGACCGCCAAGCGTCCTGTTCGCTCTCGGTGAGCCAGCGCGGCTCCGGTTCCTGCGCCATAACCTAGAAGTATGCCGGGTGCGCCGACCGGAGGTAGCCAGACTCCCCGGAATATGGTTGAATCTTCAATGGTTAACCTCCTGTCCCCACTCTGACTCCCGAAAGAGGTCTTGCCATGAGCACCACCACCCTTCCCGGCCTGGACGCCGGCACCTGGACCATCGACCCCGCGCACACCGAGGTCGGCTTCGCGGCCCGTCACCTCGTTGTCAGCAAGGTCCGCGGCTCGTTCAGCGGGGTCGAGGGCACGGTCGTCGTCGCCGACCCGGTCGACGGCTCGACCGCTGAGGTCACCGTCCAGATGGACACTGTCTCCACCCGCAGCGCCGACCGCGACACCCACCTCAAGAGCGCCGACTTCTTCGATGTCGAGAACTTCCCGACGATGACGTTCAAGAGCACCTCCTTCGACGGCTCGACCCTCGTCGGCGACCTCACCATCAAGGACGTCACCAAGCCGGTGACCTTCGACGTCTCCTTCGGCGGCGTGCAGACCGACCCGTGGGGCAACACCAAGGCCGGCTTCGAGGCCACCGCCTCGGTCAACCGCAAGGACTGGGGCCTGAACTGGAACGCGGCCCTCGAGGGTGGCGGCGTCGTCGTCTCGGACAAGATCGACCTCGTCCTCGACGTGGAGCTCAACAAGGCCTGAGCCCCGCGGCTCCAGCACCACGGACCTCGTCTCCCGCCGCAGACCCGCCGCAAAGTTATCGGGTTCTCGGGGTAGTAGTCGGCTCACCCGAGTTCATTACTCGGGTGAGCCGACTACTTGTCTGTGGGCCCGTCCCCGCGCGCCGATCCCACCCCCTCAGACAGGCCGGCGCGGCCCCAGCGGTCGGTCTCCGCGCAACGTGACCCGGCGCATGATCCTGGTCGCCGTGTAGTCCCGGTTGGCATAGTGCGCGGTCGACCGGTTGTCCCAGATCCCGACGTCACCGACGGTCCAGCGGTGCCGGATCGTGTTCTCGGGCCTGGTCAGGTGGGCATAGAGGAGCGACAGGATGCCGGCGCTCTCGGCGTCGGACACCCCGACGATGTGCGACGTGAACCCCGGGTTGACGAAGAGCCCCTTGCGCCCGGTCTCGGGGTGCACCCGGACGACGGGGTGCTCGACGGTGGCCAGCTCGGCCACTGCCTCGCCCTCCCACTCGTTGCCCCCGCCACGGCGGCGCAGGTACTGGCCCCACTCGCGGTTGCCGTCGTGGACGGCGGTGAGGTCGTCCACCAGTCGCTGCACGGGTTCGGCCAGCGACTCGTATGCCGCCTGGCTGTCGGCCCAGCTCGTGTCACCGCCCGTGGGTGGCAGCTGGACGGCGCGCAGGATGGAGGCAGCCGGCGGGTTCGGCATGAACGTCACGTCGGTGTGCCAGACGTCGGAGAAGGAGAACTCCGGGTCACTGCTGTCGATGTCGTAGATCTCCGGTCGGGCGGCGTCGACGTCGGCAACGGGGTGACCGACCGTGAGCTGCCCGAGCAGGTTGCCGAAGCGGATCTGGTCCTCGTCGGTGAGCTCCTGCCGGGGGAAGAACAGCACCTTGCGGTCGGCGAGGGCGGCCCGGATCGCCGCGATGTCGGCCGGACCGACCCGGTCCAGGCGCACCCCGTGGACGATCGCCCCGAAGGACGGACCGAGTGGCTCCAGCTCGAGGTGGTCGGGGTCGTCGAGCAGCCCGGCGGGGCTGCTGTCGCGGTCGGTCGTGACCGTCATGGGGAATTCCTCTCGGATGGGTGGTGGATGGGATGCGTCCGGCTCAGGCTGCACCGGGCGTGGCCGCCGACCGGCGCAGCTCGACGGCCAGCTCGCCCCGGATCCGGGCGAACTCGCTGCTCGCCCGGATCTCGGCAGGCTCCACCCCGGTGCGGGGCAGGTCGACGGGCAGGTCCAGGACGATCTGGCCAGGCCGCGCCGACAGGACGACGATCCGGCTGCCGAGGAAGACGGCCTCGTCGACGCTGTGCGTGACCAGGACGGCCGTGCGCCCGGACTCGGCGCTCACCGCCCGCAGGTCCTCCTGGAGCACCTCGCGGGTCAGCGCATCCAGGGCGGCGAACGGCTCGTCGAGGAGCAGGACCGGTGCGGGGACGGCGAGAGCCCGGGCGATCGCCACCCGCTGCTGCTGGCCACCGGAGAGCTCCCACGTATGCCGGGTGGCGAGGCCGACGAGGCCGACCCGCTCCAGGAGCGCATCCCGAGTGGCGGGCCAGTCTCGTTGCGGCACACCGGCATACGAAAGAGCGAGGTCGATGTTGCCGCCCACGGTGCGCCACGGGAGAAGGCGTGGCTGCTGGAAGACGATGCCCGAGTGGCGCCCCGGCACCGGGGCTTCGCCGGCCAGCAGGACGGTCCCCTCCGAGGCCGTGTCGAAGCCTGCGATGAGGCGCAGCAGGGTGCTCTTGCCACAGCCCGAGGCGCCGACGATGACGGCGAACTCCCCCTTGGCGATGGTCAGGTCGATCGGGCCGAGGGCCGGGACCGCGGTGGCTCCCCGCCCGAAGCTGCGCCGGACGGCCGTGACCGCGATGGCCGGCTGCGTGGACGATGACTCAGCTGCCGGTGACATCGGCGAACCCCTTCGTGTAGACGGCCTTGGTGAAGGTGGCCAGATCGGGTGCGGCGTCGATCTTCTTCTGGTCAGCGAGGAACACCGCGCCCTGCTGGAGGTTCTTGCCGACACCACCCGGAGCCGCCTCCGAACCCAACCAGGTGGTCGACGCCTGCTCGGCCGGGGTGAGGAAGATCCCTTGAGCGAGCTGCTTGCTCGCGTCGTCGGCACTGATCCCGAGTTCGGCGCCGATGGCCGCGGCGGCCTGGGCCGGCTGGGACTTGATGGTATTGACCCCCTGGGCCTCGGCCTTGCGCCAGGCGTCGACGACGTCGGGATGGGCGTTGATCAGGGCGTTGCTGACGACCCCGAGGTCCAGGGTCGGGTAGCCGGCCTTGGCCAGCTCCGCGCTGCTGGTCAGCTCGGTGCCCGTGGCGCGCAGGGTGTCCAGTGACGGGAGCCAGACGTATGCCGCGTCGATGTCACCACGCTGCCAGGCGGCGACGATGGCCTGCGGCTGGAGGTCGACCAGCTTGACGTCGGAGTCGCTCAACCCGGCACCGCGCAGCGCGGCGAGCAGGCTGTAGTGCGACGTCGAGGCGAAGGGGGTGGCCACCCGCTTGCCCTTGAGCTGGGCGATCGACGTGATCCCGGTTGCCTTGCGTGCGACGAGGGCCTCGTTGCGGCCGGCGACGTCCAGGACGAAGGCGACCGAGTAGGGGATGTTGAGTGGGGCGGACAGTCCGCGGGCCACCGGGCTGCTGCCGATGGCGCCGATGTCGACGGCCTTGGCGATGAACGCGGTGTTGATGCTCGCACCGGAGTCGAAGGCCTTCCACTCGATCGAGTAGCCGGGCAGCGCCTTCTCCAGCAAGCCCTCGTGCTTGACGACCAGGTCGCCGCTCGGGAACTTCTGGTAGGCGATGACCACCTTCGGACGGGATCCGCCGCCGGCTGCGGAGCCGCCCGCCTGGGTGGCGCCGGCGGCTGTGCACCCGACGAGCCCAGCCGTCGCGACGAGGCCGACGAGGGCCAGGGCAAGGGCACGGGGGCGGGGACTGCGGGGCATGACGAGCCTTTCGGTGGGGTGAACGCGATGGGTGTCGTTTCGGGGGCCCGACCGCGTGGACGACGCGGGTTCGGGACGTGGCGCTGCTCGGGTCAGGTGAGCGAGCGCCACCGGCTGGTGCGCCGGGTGGCCAGGGCGATCGCTCCGTCGATGAGCAGGCCGGAGAAGCCGATGGCGAAGATGCCGACGAGCACGACCGCCGTGTTGTTGTAGTTCTGCGCGTCACGGACCATGCCGCCGATGCCGGGCAGGCCGTTGACGGTCTCGGCCGCGACGACCGAGGAGTAGGCGATGGCCACCGAGAGTCGGACGCCGACGAGGACCTGGGGCAGCGCCGAAGGAATGACGACGTCCCGGATCGTCCCGAGGCGCCCGGCGCCGAGAGATCGAGCCGCCTCGACAAGTGCCTTGGGCGCGCTGCTCACCGCGTCGGCGGTGACGATGGCGACGGGGGGCAGGGCGGCGATCGCGAGCAGCATCAGCTTGGGCTTCTCGTCGATGCCGAACCACACGACGACGAGGCTGAAGTAGGCCAGCGGCGGCAGCGCCCGGACGAAGTTGAGCAGCGGCGCCAGAACGATCCCGATGGGTCGGATCGTGCCCATGAGCAGCCCGAGGACCAGTCCGGCACCCACCCCGGCGCTCGCGCCGATGCCGATCCGCCGCAGGCTCGTCGCGAGGTGGCCCCACAGGGTCAGCCCGTTGTAGCCCGCGCCGGCCGGGTTGGCCAGGTCGAGGAAGGTGTGCCACACGAGCAGCGGCGAGGGCCGCAGCGTCGGGTCCGGCTTGCCCCAGGCCGAGACGGCCCACCAGATGGCGACCAGCGCGACCACTGCTCCGACCCGCAGGGCGACCTCGCGGGCGACCTGACGTCGGGCGGCCGATGAGGACCGGGGGGTCGACGGGGGCTGGGTCCGAGCCGGGCGTCGCGTGGCCGTCGCCTGCGGGCCCGTCAGGTCGTGAATGGTCGTCGCGCTCATGGCATAACCGTATGCAGTGATACCCATAACCGTCGGTTACATCTCACATCGCAAGATTCCTACTGGTTCAGTAGGAGATGTCCCGCCTCCCTCGCGGACAGCGGTGGCGCTTCGAACCCCGTGTCGGCCGCACCCGACAAGCCCCTTGTGCACCCGAGAACGAAACTCGGGTGCACTAGGGACTACCCCGAGAACCCGATGATTTTGGTCAGCGGAGGAGGGCGGCGGCGCGCAAGGCGTAGTAGGTCAGGATGATCTGGGCGCCGGCGCGCTTGATCCCGACGAGGGACTCGAGCATCACCCGGTCGCGGTCGATCCAGCCACGCTCGGCGGCCGCCTCGATCTGGGAGAACTCCCCCGAGATCTGGTATGCAGCGACCGGCACGTTCGAGATCTCGGCGGCGGCCGCGATGATGTCCAGGTGCGGGCCGGCCGGCTTGACCATGACGATGTCGGCGCCCTCGGCCAGGTCGAGCTCGATCTCGCGGATCGCCTCGGTCGCGTTGGCGGGGTCCTGCTGGTATGCCGCGCGGTCACCGACCAGCGAGGACTGGACCGCCTCGCGGAACGGGCCGTACAGACCGGAGGTGTACTTGGCGGCATACGCGAGGATGACGGTGTCGAGGAAGCCGGCTCCGTCGAGCGCTTCGCGGACGACGGCGACCTGGCCGTCCATCATCCCGGAGAGCCCGAGCACGTGGGCCCCGGCACGGGCCTGGGCCAACGCCATCGCGGCATACCGCTCGAGCGTCGCGTCGTTGTCGACCGAGCCGTCGGCGGCGAGCACGCCGCAGTGACCGTGGTCGGTGAACTCGTCGAGGCACAGGTCGGTCATGACGACCAGGTCTTCGCCGAACTCGGACACCAGGCGCTCGACCGCCACGTTGAGGATGCCGGATGGGTCATCGGCGCCCGAGCCACGCGCGTCCTTGACGAGCGGAACACCGAAGAGCATGACCCCGCCGACTCCCGCCTCGACGCACCGATGTGCTTCTGCGACAAGGGAGTCCAGCGTGTGCTGGACCACGCCGGGCATCGCCTCGATGGCCACCGGAGCCGTGATGCCCTCGCGGACGAAAACCGGCAGGACGAGCTCGGCAGGATGCAGCCGGGTCTCGGCAACCAGACGGCGCAATGCCGGCGTGCGACGCAGCCGCCGCGGCCGCAGATAGGGTCCGGTGCTCACCGGCGGCGGGCGCCCGACCTGCGCGCCGACGGCCGCTGCACCGCGCGACCGGCCGACGCGGCCTCGGTCGCCAGGGCGCGGCCGTGGTCGGCGAGGGAGTCCACGAGCGCATCGGCGGACGCCTCGGTGGCGAGGACGTCGACCCGCAGGCCGTGCTCCTCGGCCGTCTTGGCGGTCTGCGGACCGATGCAGGCGATGACCGTCGAAGCATGCGGCTTGCCGGCGATGCCGACCAGGTTGCGGACTGTCGAGCTCGAGGTGAAGACCACCGCGTCGAAGGCGCCGTTCTTGATCGCCTCGCGGATGGACGCCGCAGGCGGGGCGGCCCGGACGGTCCGGTACGCCGTGACGTCGTCGACCTCCCAGCCCATGTCACGCAGTCCGGCGACGAGGGTGTCGGTGGCGATGTCGGCACGCGGCAGGAAGACCCGGTTGATCGGGTCGAGCACCTCGTCGAACTCCGGCCACTCGGCGAGCAGCCCGGCCGCCGAGGACTCTCCCGAGGGCACCAGGTCGGGGTTGATGCCCCACTCGTGCAGCGCGGCGGCGGTCACACCGCCGACGGCAGCGATCTTCAGGCCGGCGAAGGCGCGGGCGTCGAGCCCGAGCTCCTCGAACCGCTCCCGGACGGCCCGCACCGCGTTGACCGAGGTGAAGCCGATCCACTCGTAGCGCCCGGTGACCAGGCCCTTGACCGCCCGCTCCATCTGCTGCGGGGTGCGCGGCGCCTCGACCGAGATGGTCGGGACGACGGTGGAGGTGGCGCCATAGGACTGGAGCCGCGAGCTGATGCCGCCGGCCTGGTCCTTGGTGCGCGGGACAAGGACGTTCCAGCCGAACAGCGGCTTCGTCTCGAACCAGGACAGCGTCGTGCGCAGCTCGACGGTGGGGCCGACGACGGCCAGGGCGGGGAAGTTCACATCGGCGAGAACCCGGCTCACCTCGCCGAGCGTCGTGGTCAGGGTGACCTGGTCGGTCGTCGCGCCGCGCTCGGTGATCGCGACCGGCGTCTGCGGTGCACGACCCGCCGCGAGGAGACCGCCCAGGGTGGCGGCCAGGGTCTCGGGCACACCGAGGGCGACCACCGTCACCGAGTCGTCGACCGAGGCCGACAGGTCGGCGAGCCGGTCACCGGCGAGGACGTGGACCGCCCGGGTCGCGCCCGCGGTGAGCGGGATGCCGGCGTATGCCGGGACCGCGCCGACCGCACTCACACCGGGGACGATGTCGAACGGCACGCCGGCCTTGTGCAGGGCGGCGGCCTCCTCGGCCAGCCCGTTGAAGAACGCCGGGTCGCCGTCCATCAGCCGGACGACGAGACCGCCCGGGACCGCCTTGGCGGCGCGGACGACGAGCTTGGCGCGGCTGGCGTGGGTGAGGCGCTGGCCGTGGTCGCCGTGTCCGGCGTCGACGATCTCGACCTCGGCCCGGGCGTGGCGTGCGACGAACTCCTCGCGCGCGACCTGGTCGATGACGACGACGTCGGCGACGGCGAGGAGCTCGACCGCGCGGACGGTGAGGAGGGCGTCGTCGCCGGGGCCGGCGCCGACAAAGGCCACGCGGGCGGTGCGCGGCTGGCTGGGGATGGTGGTCGTGGGGCTCACGTGTGCTGCTCCGGGAGGTCTGGGGCGGTGTGCTGGACGTCGGCGGCGGCGGATGGTGCGGATCCATCCGCCTGGGCTGGGTCTGGTGGTCGAGCCAGGTCTGCGGCCCCGTCGTCGAGAAGGAGACGGGCCAGTCGTATGCCGAGCGCGGACGCCTCTTCGACGGTCCCGACGATCGAGCGGCGCAGCTCGGCCGAGCCGTCGACCGAGCCGACGAACGAGCGGAGCGACAGCTCGTCGCCGGCGACGCCTTCGACGACCTCGGCGAGGGCACCGACCGGGGCGGAGCAGCCGGCCTCGAGGGCAGCCAGCAGGCTGCGCTCGGCCGTCACACAGGCCCGGGTGTCGGCGTCGTCGAGGGCACCGAGCAGCTGGACGAGGTCGCCGTCGACCGCCCGACACTCGATGGCCAGAGCGCCCTGCCCGGGAGCGGGCAGACACTGGAGTGGGTCGAGGGTCTCGGTGATGTCCGCCAGCCGGTCGAGCCGACCCAGGCCGGCGCGCGCGAGGACGACGCCGTCGAGCTCACCGGAGGTGACCTTGCCGACCCGGGTGTCGACGTTGCCGCGCACCGGGACGACGGACAGGCCCAGGCCCAGGGCGTTGAGCTGGGCCTCGCGACGAGGCGAGCCGGTGCCGACCCGGGCGCCGGCGGGCAGCTCACCGAGGGTCAGCCCGTCGCGGGCGACCAAGGCATCACGGGGGTCCTCGCGGGACGGGATCGCGGCGAGGGTCAGGCCCGGCTCGAGCTGCGTCGGCAGGTCCTTGAGCGAGTGGACGGCCAGGTCGATCTCGTCCTCGTGCAGGGCTGCTCGCAGAGCGGAGACGAAGACTCCGGTCCCACCGATCGAAGTGAGCGGCGCGTCGGACAGGTCACCCTGGGTGACGACGATGACGAGCTCGACGTCGCGCCCGAGGGCTCGGATCGCATCGGCGACGCGGGTCGACTGGGCGACCGCGAGCGCGCTGCGACGGGTGCCGAGCCGGAGAGCGGGATCGGTCATGACAGGTCCACCGCCTCCGCAGGTGGGGTCGACACGGCGGCCGTGTCGCGGGGGTCGAGGTCGAAGAGCTCACGCAGCGCGTCGGCATACCGGCTGCCGGAGCCGTCGCTCGCGAGCTCCTTGACCCGGACGGTGGGCGTGTGGAGCAGCTTCTCGACGATCCGGTGGACCGACCGGCGGACCTCGTCACGCTCGGCGTCGGTCAGCTCCGGGGTCCGGCGCTGCAGGCGGGTCAGCTCGGTGTCGACGACGTCGGCAGCCCGGGCGCGGAGGGCAGCCACGGTCGGAGCGACGCTCTCGGCGCTGCGGGCGGTGAGGTACTCACCCACCTCGCCGACGACGAGGTCACGCACCTGCTGGACCTGCGGGCCGGTGGAGGTGTCGGCGAGGTCGGCGCGCAGCGACTCCAGGTCGATCCGGGTCACTCCGGGCAGCGTGGCGACAAGGGGGTTGACGTCGTGGGGGACGGCGAGGTCGACATAGACCTGCGCACCACCACGACGAGCGGCCACCGAGGAGGACGCGAGGTCGAGGTCGACGACGAGGCCGCTGGCTCCGGTGCTCGTGACGACGATGTCGGCGGCAGCCAGGGCGGAGCCGAGGTCAGCCAGCGAAACGGCATACGCACCAACGCGTTCCGCGAGCCGGACCGCCTTGGCGTGGGTCCGGTTGACGACGGCGAGCCGGGAGACGCCGAGCCGCGCGGCGGTCGTGGCGGCGAGCGAGGACATGCCACCGGCGCCGACGACGAGAACGCTGAGCGTGGACAGCGGCCCGAGCAGCCGCGACGCGTGGGCCAGCGCGGCCTCGACGAGCGACACGGACACCGAGTCGATGTCGGTCTCGGTGTGCGCCCGCTTGCCGACGCGCAACGCCTGCTGGAAGAGGGTGTTGAGGGCCGGGCCGACCTCATGGCGACGCTGGCCCTCGGCGAGCGCCTCGCGGAGCTGGCCAAGGATCTGGGCCTCACCGACCGCCATCGAGTCCAGGCCACAGGCGACGGTGAAGGCGTGCGCGATGGCCCGGTCCTCGTAGTGGACGTAGAGCTGGTCGCGCAGCTCTTCGCGCGGGACGCCGGTGACCTCGACGAGGGCGTCAGTGAGGTCGGCGAGCCCGCCGTGGAAGGCCGACACATCGGCATACAGCTCGGTGCGGTTGCACGTGGACACGACGAGCGCCTCGTCGACGTGCTCGCCGGACAGGAGCCGCGACCCGAGCCGGGAGCGCGCGGGTGCATCGAGCGCGACCGACTCCAGGAGGGTGAGCGGTGCGGTGCGGTGGGAGATGCCGAGGGCGAGCAGGCTCATACGGGGTCCCCGCGGCGGACTGTGGAGGAGCGGAGCGGGGGAACTGGACGTCGTGGGGTGTTCACGCGCGCGCCTCCTGCAGGTGGGTCGGCGGCTCGACCTTGCGCTGCTCGTGGAACGCGAGGATCTGCAGCTCGGTCGACAGGTCGACCTTGCGGACGACGACGCCGTCAGGGACGGTGAGCATCGTCGGGGCGAAGTTGAGGATGGACCGCACGCCCGCGTCGACGAGCCGGTCGCTCACGTCCTGCGCCGAGTCGGCCGGGGTGGCGATGACGCCGATCGCCAGACCCTCCAGGACCAGCTCGGGCAGGTCGGTGACGGGTCGGACCACGAGCCCGGCGATCCGCTCCCCGTGGAGCAGCTCGTTCTGGTCGAGCAGCGCCACGATCCGGAAGCCCTTGGTCGCAAAGCCGCGGTATGCCGCGAGCGCCCGGCCGAGGTTGCCCATCCCGACGATGGCCACCGGCCAGTCGTGGGTCTGGCCGAGGGCGAGGGAGATCTGGTAGGCAAGGTGGTCGACGTCGTAGCCGACGCCGCGCACGCCGTAGGAGCCGAGCTGGGAGAGGTCCTTGCGGACCTTGGCCGACCGGACGCCGGTCGCGGCGGCCAGGTCCTCGGAGGAGATCGACGTCGTGCCCTGCTCGGCGAACCCGCGCAGGGCACGGAGGTACTCGGGGAGTCGGGCGACCGTCACCTCGGGGATACCCCGACGAGCGCTCTGGTCGATCGACACGATGTGCGCACTCCTTCTGTGATGGCCGCGTCCACAGTACGTCCTTGTGAAGAGATGCACAAAGTCACAAAGGGCCCGGTGAGACGGGTCACCGGCCGGTGGGGTATGTGGTTCGACCGCCGGCCGACGGCGCTCGGTCGGTGGCTGACACTGTGCTCAGTCCGTGCTCAGGACCGCGCGCAACCGGGCTGCATCCACCCGCCAGTAGTCGTGCTGGAGACCGTCGACGAGAGTCACCGGGATCATCTCCGCGTACCGGGCGCGCAGGGCCGGGTCGTCGTGGATCGAGACCTCGGTCCAGCCGGTCCCGAGCTCGGTGCAGACCTGCTCGATGACCCCTCGGGCCACGTCGCACAGGTGGCAGCCGGGCTTGCCGATGAGCGTCACGCGGGGCGCCTTGCCATCACTCACCGCTTCACCGTATGCCGTGGCCCACGCTGCGGTGGCGCTCACCACAGCGATCGGCGACGATCTGGGGGAGAATGACCCGCTGGAGGAGGCCGGACCTTGGGACGAGTGGGCGACGCTGCCCGGCGGTGGTTGCACCGTCGGGGCGATGCCGCATGTCCCGATCCGGTAGTCGTCCGCGTGCCCAATGCTCGTCTCACCCCGGCATACGGACTCGCGTCCCCGGGCCACCACCTCGGAACCGGGCGGTTCCTCGACGACCTGCGCACCGTCCTGTCGGCCATCGACGAACCCCACCGGCAGACGCTCACCGACGTCGCGGCCCGGGCCGGGTTCGCCGAGGGTCAGGCGCCGAGCGACTTCCAGCGGGTCGCCGCGCTCCTGGAGCTGGCCCAGAAGGGCGACGCCGAGGCGTTCGGGCTGATCTACGAGCGCTACGTCGACCAGGTCTACCGGTTCCTCTACGTCCGGGTGGGCAACGTGCAGCTCGCCGAGGACCTCACGAGCGAGACGTTCGTGCGGGCGCTGCGGCGCATCGACTCCTTCTCCTGGCAGGGACGGGACATCGCCGCATGGTTCATCACCATCGCCCGCAACCTGATCATGGACAACGCGAAGTCGGCCAGGTACCGGCTCGAGGTGTCGACGGCCGACATGCTCGACGCCGACCAGCGGGCCGACGCCGCGCCGGAGGAGGAGGTCCTCACCCGGGTGCGTGACGCCCGGCTCGTCGACGCGATCAAGACGCTCAAGCCGGAGCAGGCCGAGTGCCTCGTGCTCCGCTTCCTCCAGGAGCTGTCGCTCGCCGAGACCGCGGAGGTGCTCGGCAAGTCCGAGGGCGCCGTCAAGCAGCTCCAGCTGCGTGCCGTCAGGGCGCTTCGCAAGGAGCTGGAGGGCGAGCAATGGTGACCGCCCGCACGCGTGACCTCACGGCGGAGACGTCGTTGTCATGGTGTGGAACCGGTGGGAAGAGAGGCGAGGTGAGCGCATGCCGTTGGTGACGCGCACCGCCGACCGCCTCGAGCGGGGACTCCTGGGCGAGCCGGTCACGTCGGAAGAGCTCACCGAGCTCGTCCGGCTCGCCCACTCCCTGCCGCCGGCGACCCGGCTCGTTCCCGGGCCCTCGGCCGACTTCGTGTCCCGTCTCGGGGTCCAGCTCCGCGAAGAGGCTGCCCGTCTCCCGGTCGTCGCGAGGAGTCCCACACCGACCAAGGCCTCCCCCGCCCGTGCCCCGGCGCGCCGCACGACGACGGTGCCGACCGTCCTCAAGCTGGGCGGTCGTGGCCTCAGGCTCGGCATCGCCGGCCTGGCCGTGGTGGCCGTCCTGCTCAGCGGGCTGGGCGTCGCGTCGCGCTCGGCCGTGCCCGGTTCACTGCTCTACCCGGTCAAGGAGCTGCTCGACAGGGTCGCCGTGGGCCTCGCCGGCTCCCACTACGACACCGGCATGACCTACCTCGGCCAGGCCCAAGGCCACGTGAGCGACGCGCGCAAGCTGACTGCCTCCCACGCCGAGATCGGGCCGGTCGACATCGCCCTGACCTCGGCGATCACCGATGTGCAGGCGGCCCAGCGCGAGTTCGTCCTGGACTACGCCTCGACCAAGGCCGATCGCGACGTCCTGGCCATGCGCGACTTCGCGACCCAGGTCCTCCCGCAGCTGGATGTCCTGCGCCCGTCGATCCTGCCCGCGGCCAGGCCCACCCTCGACCAGCTCATTGCCCTCCTGCGGCCGTATGCCGCGGGCGCCGGTCTCCCCGCGACGCTGCCCGGCGACGGGGTGCGCATTAGCCCGACCGGGACGCTGCCCGGCGCCCAGCCGACGGGACCGACGTCGGGGACCCCCGGATCCGCGACGTCCGGTCACGGTCAGCCCGGGGCGAGCGGCTCCACCGGCTCCACGGGGCCGGGTGGCTCCTCGAGCGGCGGCCTGCCGGGCATCCCCGGAGGGCCGACCCTGCCGGTCAACCCGCCGTCCTCCCCCGGCGTGAGCGTCAGCCTGCCGGGCGCGACGGTGACGGTGGGCCCGACGGGCGGCGGCGTGGTCGTCACGCCGACCATCGGCCCGATCAAGCCCACGGTGAGCATCACCATCCCGCCGGTGACGAGCCTCCTCCCGACCACGCTCCCGCCGATCCTGCCGACGACGCTGCCGGCCCTCCCCACCGCCCTGCCCACGGCGCCGTTCAAGGTCGGTGACACGGTGAAGATCCTTTCGGGCATCAACAAGAACCTCACCGGAACGGTGACCAAGGTCGACACGACGAAGAAGCTGGTCACCGTCAAGCTGCTCGTGCTGACCGTGACGCTCCCCTACGGGGCGCTCGCTAAGGTCTGATAACCGCCGCCCCCACCGCGCTGTGGGCTTCCCGTCGCGGCCGGGCCCACGAACAGGCAGTGCGGTCAGCGCGTCGCCAGCCCCGCGGCTACCTGAGCGTGGACGCGATCGTGGGCACCCGGCATACGGGATGACTGCCTGTTGCCCGGCACGGGTCGGTCCGAATAGGACCGGTCAGAAGAAGACCGAGCGGCGCTGCATGAGCAGCGCGTAGAGCGTCTGCTGGATCGTCTCGCGGATCTGGTCGGTGAGGTCGAAGACAAGCATCGGGTCGTCGGCTGCCGCCGGGTCGAGTGAGGCGGTGTCGACGGGCCGCCCGAACTCGATGATCCACTTGCTGGGCAACGGGATCAGGCCGAGCGGGCCGAGGAGGGGGAAGGTCGGTGTGATCGGGACGTAGGGCATCCCGAGCAGCCGGGCGAGGGAGGGGATGTTGCCGACGAGCGGGTAGATCTCCTCGGCGCCGACGATGCTGCACGGGATGATCGGCACCTGGCTCTTGATCGCCGCCGACACGAACCCGCCGCGCCCGAACCGCTGCAGCTTGTAGCGCTCCTTGAACGGCTTGCCGACGCCCTTGAACCCCTCCGGCCAGACGCCGACGAGCTCGCCGGAGGTGAGTAGCCGCTCCGCATCCGGGTTGGAGGCGACCGTCGAGCCGGAGCGCCGCGCGAAGGTGCCGAGGAAGGGGGTCTGGAAGACCAGGTCGGCGCCGAGCATCCGGAGGTACCGGTGCTGGGGGTGCTCGTCGTGGACAGCGACCTGGGTCATCAGCGAGTCCATGGCGACGGTGCCGGAGTGGTTGGCGACGATGAGGGCGCCACCGGTCGCCGGGATGTTCTCGATGCCGCGGACCTCGACGCGGAACCACGTCCGGTAGAGCGGGCGCAGCAGTGGCAGAGCGATGTGGTCGGTGAAGTCGGCGTCGAAGCCGAAGTCGTCGACCGTGAAGTCGCCGGCGATCCGGCGCCGCACGTATGCAAGGGTTCTCGCGACCTGGTCCTCGATGTCAGCCGGGTCGATGCCGGCCGCGGTCGCGGCGACCCGCAGGGTCGAGATGGCGACCTTGAGGAACTCCTCGACGCCTGGGACGACCTGGGTCGAGGCGGCCGCGGCGGCGTGCACGGCCTCGGCCGGGGTCGCTGCCGTCGCCAGGTCGGCGTCGGTGACGGCCTTGAGCGGGCGCGATGCGCGGCGCGCGGCGATCTCGGCGCGGGTCGGCCGGGTTCGTCCCCCGGACTTGGCCGCCGCCTTGCGGCTCGGACCGCTGGTCACGGTGGGCTGCGGCCGGTGCCGGGGAGTGACCTGCTTCGGCGCCGAAGCCGTTGCCTCAGAAGGATTTTCGAGCTTCTCGTATGCCGTGGTGCTGGGTTCGGGGGTCGTAGCCGGGGTCGGGTCGACGCGGGGCGCCTTGGTGGCCGCGCGCTTGGTCGTCGCGGCGGACCCGGCCTTCGCGGTGGCCTTGGGAGCCGAGGTCCGGGCGCTCGGGACGCTCGGCGCGGACGGGACGGCTGATGTTGGCGGGGCTTGCTCGGACCCCGCGATGAGCGGGGTGGAGCGGCGTCGGGCGCGTTCTCCCCCAGCCCGAGCGGCACCCGCAGCGACGCTGCCACGGCGAGCGACCGGCATACGGGCTGGGGTTGCGCGTCGCGAACTCGGTTGGGACGCCTGGGTTTCGGCCATCAGCCAGCCTCCTGATGGGTGTTGTTGCTGCCGCCGCTGCGCAGGGTGCGGGCGAAGTCCTCGAAGGCCTCGCGCGTCGTGTAGCGGGGGGTGAAGTCGAGCACCTCACGCATGGCCGTCGTGTCGAGGCCGCGACCGTAGGCGAGGAAGTCCATCTGGTCCGGAGAGAAGTCGGCGACGCCGCTGCGCTTGACGAGTGAGCCGAGCGGGCCGGCGGCAAACATGGGTACGGGCACCGGGATGCGTCCGGCGATGGCGGCTGCCTGGCCCACCGTGATGACGCCGTCGCCGGCGACGTTGACGATGCCCGAGACGTCACCGAGGACGGCAAGGACGAGGGCGTCGACGGCGTCGTCCTCGTGGACGAACTGCATCCGCGCGTCGTGCCCGAGCGGGATGGGCAGGACCGGCAGGCCGAAGTAGTCCGTGATCGAGGTCCGGATCCCGGGGCCGACGATGTTGGCGAAGCGCAGCATCGCGATCGAGACGTCGGGGCGGCGGCGGGAGAAGCCGCGGACGTAGCCCTCGACCTCGACCGAGTCCTTGCCGAAGCCGGCCCGCGGCATCCGCTTGGCGCTCATCCCCTCGGTGAACATCGCCGGGTCCCGCGGGCTCGAGCCGTAGACGGCGGCCGAGGACTTGACGACGAGCCGCTTCACCGACGCTGCCTTCTGGCAGGCCGCGAGCAGCTGCATCGTGCCGATGACGTTGATCTCCTTCTGGGAGGTCCGGCCGCCGGCGAAGGTCGGGGTGGCGATGACGTTCATGTGCACGACGGTGTCGACGCCGGCCTGCTCGATGATCTTGCCGATCATCGGGTTGCGGATGTCGGCGCGCACGAACTCGGTCGCCCCGATGTCGTGCGGTGGTGGGATGACGTCGACCCCGATGACCCGCTCGATCTCGGGCATGGCCGAGAGGCGGGCGGCGACTCGGCCACCGAGGTAGCGGGAGACGCCCGTCACGAGAACGACGGATGCCACGGGGCTCCTTCCAGGACCGGTTCGAGCCCAGCCTAACGAGGCCGGGTGTGGCGCGGCTCCCCTTGCGGTGGGAAGTGTGTCGACCGCCTCATCGACGGTTTTCGTATGCCGGTCCGGGGCATAGGAGAACGGCCCCCGACCGGGTGTCCCGGTGGAGGCCGTCTGCTCACTTCTTGTTGCGACGCTGGTGGCGCGTCTTGCGAAGCAGCTTGCGATGCTTCTTCTTCGCCATGCGCTTGCGGCGCTTCTTGATCACAGAACCCATGAATGTCCTTGCAGTGTGAGTGGTGGCGTGCCGACGGGACACGCAAACGCACCACGCCGAACAGACGGCTCAGCGTACCGCCCTGCGCGGGCGGGCCCCAAACTCGTCCTTGCGGCGGACACGATTGGGCCTGTCGGAGGCTTCCGGCGGCGGCGCGCTTGGTCTGGTTCGGGTGCCCGTCGATGCGCGCCGCTTGTGAAGGAGTTCACTTGCGCTGCAGCGAAACTGGCAGTGTCCGGGACTGGACATGTGTTCGCGTACAGGTGTACGATAGGGGTATGACCGCGGCACCCGCACTCGACCCACCCGCGCGGCCACGGTCCAGCTGTATGCCGCAGCCCGGCCGGCCGTCGCGATGGCCGGGCTGGGCTCGGCTGGGCTGGTCGACTTCGTCGGTGAGTGTCAGGCCGGGTTCCGGGCGTTGGAGGCGGCCCAGACGTTGGCGGTGGCCCGGTTGGCGGCCACCGAGGAGGTCATCACCCAGGACGGCACCCTGAAGGAGGCCGGTCAGGGTCTGGGGTATCGGCGGCTGGATGCGCCGGACCTGGTCTCCGGAGGTGTTGGGGCTGTCGGCGCAGCAGGCCGGGCCGACAGTGGACGCGGCGGTCGTGTTGGCGTCCAAGCTGCCCTCGCTGGTGGATGCGATGGGCGCCGGGAGGGTTGATGCCTACCGGGCCGGGGTCATCGCCGCCGAGCTGCGCGAGGCACCCCGCGCGGTGTGTGATGAGGTGCTGGCCCGGATCGATGGGTCGCTGGGCACGCCGGTCGGGGTGCTGCGGCACCGGACCCGACGCGCCCTGGAGCTGGTCGACAAGAAGTCCCTCATCGCCAAGGCCACACGGGCCCGGTCCGAACACGGCCTGCGGATGGTGCCCACTGACGACTCCACCGACACCTGGACCGCGGTCCTGCCCACAGAGCAGTCGAGGGAGGCGTGGGCCGCGCTCGAACCCCTGGCCAAGCAGATCCGTGCGGCCGAAGGTGTCACGTTGGACCTGGCCCGGGCCAAGGCGATGACCCAGCTGATGCTCGGCCACTGTTCGGGCACCTTCCACGTCCACTTCGCCGTCCCCGCCGACCAGACCCAAGACCTCGCCGCCCGGATGAGCCGGGACTGCCCGGATCCGGCTACTCCCCAGGCCACACCTGCCCGATCCACTTCCAAGCCCGCCGCCACTGCCGAGGCGCCCGTCGAAACCGACGCGCCCGCCGATGCCGCCGACGATGGCCAGCCCCAGCCCACAGAACCAGCGGATGACTCGCCGCCCAGGGACCAGGCTCGTGCTGTCGCCGATCAGGCCGACGGGCTCCTCGCGCCGGACGGTGATGAACCGGACGATGACGAGCCGGACAGAGATGGGCTGGACGAGGAGGAGTGGGTGGTGGTCACCGGGCTGGGCACCGCCTGCACCACCATCGTGCCCAGCGACTGGGTCGCCGACGTCCTCGCCGGCCGGCACGGCCGGGTTGAGGCTGACGTCATCGGCTGCGACCCCACCACCGGCGGATTCGTCACCGACCCCATCCCGGTACCGACCACCAGCGACTCGAAGTCACCCCCAGGTCGGCGGCGGCCTACGCCGAACCTGGCCACCACGGCCTACCACCCGACCAAAGCCTGCCGGGCCTACGTCAAGGCCCGGGACCAGCGATGTCGCTTCCCGGGCTGTACCGCCTCGGCCTACTTCACCGACCTCGACCACGTCCGCCCCTGGCCCCTCGGCCCTACCGACCCGACCAACCTGGCCTGCCTGTGCCGACGCCACCACCGGATCAAACAACGACCCGGCTGGCAGGTCCGCCTCAACCCCGACGCCTCGATGGACTGGACCGACCCC
>JAJPIW010000025.1 GCA_021324575.1 Intrasporangiaceae bacterium
CCGACCCCGCAAACGCCACGCCTGGGCCACCCCCGCCCAACGCCTCGATACCCTCCTGGCACAAGCAGAACCACCAGGTGTTGCACTAGCACCCTGAATCCGCCCAAGTCCGAGGACCCGATAATTTCCGCGGGGGCAAGGGGTGCGGGGGCGGTGAGCAGGGGGAGGGTGTGGAGGAGATGCGGAGTGGAGGAGCTGCGGAGTGGCGGAGCTGCGGAGTGGCGGAGAGGATCAGTTCCGCGTCGGGGCTGCGGCGGTGGAGCGGCGGACGACCAGCTCGGGGGCGAAGACGAACTCCCCGCGGGGCGTCGCCTCGCCCGCGATCTCGTCGAGCAGCGCCCGGACCGCCGCCTCCCCCATCGACTGCACCGACTGGCGGACCGTCGTGAGCGGCGGGTCGGTGAAGGCGATGAGCAGCGAGTCGTCGTAGCCGACGACCGAGAAGTCCTCCGGGACCCGCAGCCCCCGCGACCGGGCCTCGCGGATCGCCCCGAGCGCCATCAGGTCCGAGCCGCAGACCGCCGCCGTCGCGCCGCGCTCGATGAGGCGACCGGCCGCGCTGGCCCCGCCCTCGAGGGTGAACATCGTCGTCTCGACGAGGTCGTCGAGATCGTCCTCGCCCAGCATCCTGCGCATGGCGTCGCGGTAGCCCTGGACCTTGCGGACCACCGGCACGAACCGCTCAGAACCCACGGCGAGCCCGATCCGCCGGTGGCCGAGCTGGACGAGGTGGTGGAGGGCAAGGTCCATCGACGCCACGTCGTCGTTGGAGATGAACGCGGCGTCCACGCCCTCGCGATAGCCGTTGATGAGGACGATCGGCAGGCCGAGCTCCCGCAGCCGGTCGTAGCGGTCGGTCGACTCGGTCGTGTCGGCGTGGCTGCCGGAGACGTAGATGATCCCGGCGACGCCGTGGTCGAGCAGCATCCGGACGTAGTCGTCCTCGTGCACCCCGGCCGGGGTCTGGGTGCACAACACCGGGGTGAACCCGAACCGGACCAGATGGGACTCGATGGTCTGGGCGAACGCCGGGAAGATCGGGTTGACCAGCTCGGGCACGATCAGGCCGATGAGAGAGACCGCCTTGGTCCGGAACTGGCTGGGTCGCTCGTAGCCGAGGACGTCGAGCGCCGTGAGCACCTGCTGTCGGGTGCTCTCGGCAACCCCGGGCTTGTTGTTGATGACCCGGCTGACCGTCGCCTCGCTCACGCCGGCCGCGACGGCGATGTCGGCGAGTCGGGTGGCACTCAAACGGGTCCCTCCAGGGTGCGGCCAGCGTCTCGCCAGCATCGGACGGAGGGTAGCAAGATCCCCGGCAGTTCTCGCAGACGCTTCCCTTCCGGCATACGAACCGGCAGACTGTGTGGCGCCGCACACAGCCGTGCGTGGCAGACGCCCTTTACAACGGATCGTCCGGCACGTTCCTGCCGGTGAAGGAAGGCAACGAAGCCATGGCAACTGTCAGATTCGACAACTCCACCCGTCTCTACCCGGGCAACGACAAGCCCTCTGTCGACAAGCTGAACATCGACATCGCGGATGGGGAGTTCCTCGTCCTCGTCGGCCCCTCCGGCTGTGGCAAGTCCACGTCGCTGCGCATGCTCGCCGGCCTCGAAGAGGTCAACGGCGGCAAGATCTGGATCGGTGACCGCGACGTCACCAACCTGTCCCCCAAGGACCGCGACGTCGCCATGGTGTTCCAGAACTACGCGCTCTACCCGCACATGACGGTCGCCGACAACATGGGCTTCGCGCTCAAGATCGCCGGCGTCGACAAGGGCGAGATCCGCAAGCGCGTCGAGGAGGCCGGCAAGATCCTCGACCTGACCCAGTACCTCGAGCGCAAGCCGAAGGCACTCTCCGGTGGCCAGCGTCAGCGCGTCGCCATGGGTCGCGCGATCGTCCGCTCGCCCCAGGTGTTCCTCATGGACGAGCCGCTGTCCAACCTCGACGCCAAGCTCCGTGTGCAGACCCGCACCCAGATCGCGTCGCTCCAGCGCCGCCTCGGGGTCACGACCGTCTACGTCACGCACGACCAGGTCGAGGCCATGACGATGGGTGACCGCGTCGCCCTCCTCAAGGACGGCATCCTCCAGCAGTGCGACACCCCGCGGAACATGTACGACCGCCCGACCAACGTGTTCGTGGCCGGCTTCATCGGCTCCCCCGCCATGAACCTGCTCGACGTCGAGCAGGTCGACGGTGGCGTGTCGGTGGGCGCCAGCAAGGTCGCGGTCGACCGCGAGATCCTCGCCGGTGCCTCCGGCAAGCGGGTCACCCTGGGTGTCCGCCCGGAGGACCTCGACGTCGTGTCCGAGGGCCAGGGCATCCCGGTCGAGATCGACGTCGTCGAGGAGCTCGGCGCCGACGCCTACATCTACGGCTCGGCCAAGGCTTCGACGCACACCGAGGCCGACGAGGACGCCGGCGAGCGTCCGTTCATCGCGCGCGTCGACGGCCGCAAGCCCCCGGAGAAGGGCTCGACCATCTACCTGGCCCCCAAGCCCGGGCACCTCCACCTGTTCGACGCAACCTCCGGTCTGCGCCTCGGCAAGTGAGTCCGTCGGGGTCCTGACCCCGTATGCCGCGAGGTCGGCGTCCGCTTCGGGCGCCGGCCTCGCGCTTTGTCCGTTCCCACGCAAGGATGACGACGTGGCTCTCACCATCACCGCTGCCCGCCCTGACCCGGCCCTTCTCGACCTGCCGTGGCGGCTGCCGCTGGAGGAGTGGCCAGAGGAGCGGCTCGCCGCCCTGCCCCGGGGCATCTCCCGGCACGTGGTGCGGTTCGTCAAGCTGTCCGGCCGGGTGCTGGCGGTCAAGGAGATCAAGAGCGAGCTGGCGCACGGTGAGTACGACGTGCTGCGGATGCTGAACCGGCTCGACCAGCCCGCGGTCGAGCCGTTCGCCGTCGTCGACGGCCGGATCAGCAACAGCGGCGAGCCCCTCGACGCGTGCCTGATCACCCGGCACCTGCAGTTCTCACTGCCCTACCGCGCGCTGTTCAGCCAGTCGCTGCGCGCCGACACGGCTACCCGCCTCATCGACGCCCTCGCCGTCCTGCTCGTCCGGCTCCACCTCGCCGGCTTCTTCTGGGGCGACGTCTCGCTGTCCAACACCTTGTTCCGACGCGATGCCGGCGCGTTCGCGGCATACCTCGTCGATGCCGAGACCGGGAAGCTGTACCAGCGGCTGTCGGCCGGGCAGCGCGAGCACGACCTGGACATCGCCCGGGTCAACATCGCCGGCGAGCTGATGGACCTCGAGGCGGGCGAGCTGCTCCCGGCCGACACCGACCCGGTGGAGACCTCGAACCAGATCATGACCCGCTATGCGGAGCTGTGGGAGGCGCTCACCGGGATGGAGCGGTTCGACACCGGCGACCGGTGGCGGGTCGATGAGCGGATCCGCAAGCTGAACGACCTCGGCTTCGACATCGACGAGCTGGCCATCACGACCGACTTCGACGGCACGAGCATCCAGATCCAGCCCAAGGTCGTCGACGCCGGCCACCACTCCCGACGGCTGCTGCGGCTCACCGGCCTGGACGTCGAGGAGAACCAGGCCCGACGCCTGCTCAACGACCTCGACGCGTTCCGGGCCGCCGCCGACCGGCAGAACGAGGACGAGGAGATCGTCGCCCACGACTGGCTCACCAAGGTCTACGAGCCGATCACCCGAAGCGTGCCGCGGAGCATGGCCGCCAAGCTGGAGCCGGCCGAGCTCTTCCACGAAGTCCTCGAACACCGTTGGTACATGGCCGAACAGGCCAAGCACGACATCCCGATCGCCGACGCCATCGCCGACTACGTCGCCAAGGTGCTTCCCGGCAAGCCCGACGAGAAGTCGGTCCTCGGGGTCGACACCGTCGAGCTGCCGGTCATCGCTCGACCCTGACCCCGACGCGCTCGTACGAGACCGGCCGGGTGCTCGCGGCCCCGGCCCGCGTGTCCTAGGCTCACCTCAGCCGTGGGGGGCGCTTCCCCTCTTGGTGCCACATTCCACGAGAGGGAGACCCGATGTCCGACTATGGCAGCACGCCGCCCCCGCCCCCGCCGCCCCCGCCGGGAGGCCAGAACCCCTACGGCGTACCGGCCCCCGGTGAACCCACCGGCTACGGCGCGCCGCAGGGCTACAACGCACCCCCGCCGCCAGTCGGTGGGCTGCCGTCGCAGGGCGGTGCCGAGCTCTCGTCGTGGGGCCTGCGCGTCGGTGGCTACCTCATCGACTGGCTACTCACCCTCCCCGGCCTCATCCTCGTGACGATCGGTCGGCCCACGGCGTCCGTCGACGCGGCAGGGACCCTGACGACGAGCGGGCCCAGCGCTCTGTACTACCTCGGAGGGCTTGTCGTCCTCGCGATCACCGCATGGAACCGCTGGTACAAGGGCGGCAGCACCGGCCAGACCGTCGGGCGTGGCGTCGTCGGCACCAAGGTCGTCGACGCCAACACCGGCCAGCCGATCGGTCCGCTCAAGGCCTTCGTGCGCGACCTGGCCCACATCGTCGACAGCATCATCTGCGGTCTGCCCATCGGCTGGCTGGCACCGCTCTGGGACGCCAAGAAGCAGACCTGGGGCGACAAGATCATGTCCACCGTGTCCGTGATCGTCCCCAAGTGAGCCCGAACACCCGCTGATCCCGTATGCCGCGAAGGCCCCGACCGATTGGGTCGGGGCCTTCGTCGGCTTTGGTATGCCGCGGGCTGCGTCAGTAGCGTGGCGCCGACGATGCCTTGTAGAACGCTGACGACTCCTTGGTATACATCAGCACGATGGCTCCGACGCCGACGGCGAGCGAGATCAGGGTGAGGATCCGCGTTGGCACGGACCCGGCCTGGGCGAAGCTGGCGAAGAACCCCAGGACCGAGATCCCGAAGAAGACGGTCGCCACGATCCGCGCCCACGACTTGCCCTTGCCGTTGGCCGAGGCCATCCACAGCCACAGCCCGACGCCGAGCAGGCCGAAGACGATGCCGGCCACCATGGCGACCCCGACGGTTGCGTTCACCTGGTCGGGCGTCATCGGGGTGGGCTGCTTTGCGCTGGCCTTCTCCACGGCGTCGCGGAAGGCCGACTTGGAGGCGAAGGTCAGGATCAGGCTGAGGAGTGAGAGCCCCGCCCCGACCCTCATGAGCAGGACGGCGCGCTCCATCGCCTGGGGGCGGGTGACCGGACCGGCCGGGGTCACCGGGACCTGGCCGGGCATCGTGCCGTAGCCCTGGGCCGGGTAGCCCTGTGGGGCCGGCGGGAAGCCCTGGGGCGGGGCGGCATACGGGTCGCTGCTCGGAGGCGGCGGAACCGGTCCCCCGCTGGCTGGCTGCTCGCCCGGGCCCGGTGGGGGCGGGGGCGGCGGGAACGACGTGGACATGATGGGTCTCCCTCGCGGATGTTGGGGGCGACTTCCCGCCCTCGATTTCGAGGCTAGCCGCCGCGGCCCCGATCGGGCTCCTTCCGAGGGCGGATGTTGCGAATCCGTCCCGCGGTGGACGTTGTGGCAGTGGGCGGCGGGTCCTCGCGCGGGTGCCGCCAGGCGCCGTCGAGCTGGAGTCCGCGGAGGACGGGTCGGTCCGGATGCGGGAGCACGCCCTCGAGCACCTTGGGGAGGTTGCTCAGCCGACGGCCGAGCTGCTCCTCCTTCCAGGCCCGGTGCGAGCGGGCACGATCTTCCAGGTTCAGCCTGGACAGCAGGTGTTCGACCGCGGCAAGAATCGAGCCGCGCACCACCCACGAGGAGGCGTTCTCGCGGGCGTCGACCATGATCAGGTCGGTGAGGATGGCCTGGGTCTCGCGCAGGATGTCCAGGCTCTCCGCGAGCGCCTGCTCGGTCTCCTCCTCGCGGTCCTCGGCCTCGGCGATGACCAGCCCGCCGAAGGCCCGCAGGCAGTCGGCGCAGTCGTGCAGGACCACCGCGAAGGCGGCGCGCAGGTCTGCACCATAGGGATCGTCAGGCTCTTCCTCGGTCGGGAGCTCGGAGAGGAGCACGGCGAAGAGGGCGCGGATGGACAGCAGGCAGTGCTCGAGGATGTCCAGGCCGGAGGACAGCACGGGTTCGACGTCGAGCGTTCCGAGCGCTCGGGGGTTGAACTTGCGGCTGTCCCGGAGCGAGGCGATGCTCGCCGTCGCTGCGGCGACCTCCCGGTTGGCTGCCCGCACCCGGTCGATCCAGCCTTCGACCTGACGCCGGTTCACGGGGCTTGCCGCCAGCGAGTCGCCCGCCAGGTCGAGCGGCCCCGCAGCGGCGTCGACGACCCGGAGCAGCGCCTTGCGCGCCGGGGCAATCGGCATGGCGGGCGGGTAGAGCATGTTCAGCGCGACGCCGACCGCGGCGCCGATCAGGGTGTTGAGGATGCGGGTCTGGGCGGCCACCTCGAGGTTGGTCACCCCGAGGATCAGCATGGCGCTGATCGGGGTCTCCAGTGCCTGCTCACCGAGTCGGAGCACCTTTCCGAGCATCAAGGAGGCGGCAATGGCCGCACCCAGGCTCCACCAGGTCAAGCCGATCCAGGTGGACAACAGGGTCGCCACGAGGATCCCGGAGAGGACGGCACCGACCCGGACCGCGCTCATCTTGATCGTCGAGTAGGCCGACGCCTGGACCACCAGCAGCGCGGTGAGCGCTCCGGTGAGGTCGACTGCGCCCCGGGTGACGGCCAGCGAGATCAGGTACGACACGACCGCCGCCGTGGTGAGCCGCACGACGATGGCAAGGGTCGGCCGCAGCCGTCTGGGGAGATCGCTCCAGGCCGTGGGGTGTCCCGGCCAGGCCCAGGTCGCCAGTCGTTGCCAGCGCGACCCCTCGGGCCCCGGTGTCTGTGGCATCAGCGGTCGGCGGCCACGAGGTCAGCCTCGGCGCTGGCGCGCGATCTCGTACAGGGTGACGCCGGTCGCGATGCCGGCGTTGAGCGACTCGACGGCCGAGGACATCGGCACCGACACGATCTGGTCGCACGTCTCACGGACGAGACGGGACAGGCCCTTGCCCTCGGAGCCGACGACGACGACGAGCGGCTGGTCGGCCAGGTCGAGCTCGGGCAGCTCGACATCGCCCTCCATGTCGAGCCCGATGACGAAGTAGCCGGCCTTGCGGTAGTCCTCGAGGGCCCGGGTCAGGTTCGTCGCCTGGGCGACCCGGATCCGGGCCGCGGCACCGGCGCTCGTCTTCCATGCGCTGGCGGTCATGCCGACCGAACGCCGCGCCGGCACCACGACCCCGTGTCCGCCGAAGGCAGCGACCGAGCGGATGATCGCGCCCAGGTTGCGCGGGTCGGTGATCCCGTCGAGGGCCACGATGAGGGGTATGCCGCGCGACTGGGGGTCGACGAGCTCGCTCGGGTGGGCGTACTCGTAGGGGGGCACCTGCAGGGCCAGGCCCTGGTGGACGGCACCGTCGGTGAGCCGGTCGAGCTCGCCCCTGGGGGTCTCGAGGATGGGTATGCCGCGTTCGGTCGCCGTCTTCAGCGCCTCCCGGACCCGGTCGTCGGACTCGAGCCGCCCGGCGACGTACATCGTGGTCACCGGGACCTCGGCGCGAAGGGCCTCGACGACGGCGTTGCGGCCGGCGACGATCTCGCTGGATGCCTTGGTGCGCTTGGGGTCCCGCCGCACGGTGCCTCGCGTGGCCGAGCCGGTGTCGCTCCCGCTCCGCTTGGCGGCAGCGTTGGCCAGCTTGTTGGCCTTGTGCTTGGGCCGGTCGACGGCCTTGGGCGTCGGCCCGCGGCCCTCGAGAGCCTGGCGGCGCTGCCCGCCCGAGCCCACGCTGGGGCCCTTCTTGGACTTGCGGACCGCGCCGCGGCGCTGGGAGTTGCCGGGCATGTCAGTTCTCCAGGGGGGTGGGTCGGGTGACGGACCAACGGGCTCCGCCGGAAGTGTCCTCGACGGCGACGCCGGCTGCCGTGAGCCGGTCGCGGATGGCGTCGGCTGTTGCGTAGTCACGGGCGGCGCGGGCGGCGGTACGCGCCTTGAGCCGCTCAGCGACGAGGGCGTCGAGAGCAGCCATGACCTCGGCGTTCGCGCTGCCCGAGCCGTGGCCCCAGACCGGGTCGAGCGGGTTGACGCCCAGGATGCTGGTCATCGCGACGACCGTGCGGGCCAGCTCGGCCGCAACCTCCGGGTCGTCGTCGTCCAGGGCGGTGTTGCCGGCACGCACCGTGTCGTGGATGACGGCGAGCGCGCCGGAGACGCCGAGGTCGTCGTCCATCGACTCGACGAACTCCTCAGGCAGCTTTTCCTCGCCTGTTGACACCAGCGTTTCAACGCCGGGCAGGGCGCGGCGCAGGAAGTTCTCGATCCGCTCGACCGCGGTGGCCGCCTCGACGAGCGACCCCTCGTGGTACTCGATGGTCGACCGGTAGTGGGCCGCGGTGAGGTAGTACCGCACGGCGAGCGGCCGGTGCTGGCTGGTCACCTCACCGACTCGCAGCGAGTTGCCGAGCGACTTGCTCATCTTCTCCCCGCCCATGGTCACCCAGGCGTTGTGCAGCCAGTAGGAGGCGAACGCCAGTCCGGCGGCACGGGACTGGGCCTGCTCGTTCTCGTGGTGCGGGAATCGCAGGTCGACGCCGCCGCCGTGGATGTCGAAGGCATCGCCGAGGTACTTGCGGGCCATGGCCGAGCACTCCAGGTGCCAGCCGGGGCGGCCGCTGCCGAACGGCGTGCGCCAGGTGGCCGATGCCGGCTCGTTGGGCTTGGCCCCTTTCCACAGCGCGAAGTCGCGCGGGTCGCGCTTGCCGCGCGGGTCGGCGTCCTCGGCCGCGGCCATGTCCTCGATCCGCTGGTGGGTCAGCTCGCCGTATGCCGGCCACGACCGGACGTCGAAGTAGACGTCACCGCTGTCGTCGTCCGCGGCATACGCATGGCCCTTCTCGACGAGGGTCTCCATCAGCTCGACCATCTCCGGGATGTGACCGGTGGCCCGCGGCTCGTAGGTGGCGGGGAGGACGCCGAGGGAGTCCAGCGCGTCGCGGGTCTCCAGCTCGTTGCGGTAGGACAGGGCGAACCAGTCCTCACCGGCCTCGGCCGACTTGGCGAGGATCTTGTCGTCGATGTCGGTGACGTTGCGGATCAGGGTGACCTCGAGGCCGTGCCCGACGGTGAGCCACCGGCGCAGCACGTCGAAGGCGACGGCGAAGCGGACGTGCCCGAGGTGCGGCGGAGCCTGGGTGGTGAGACCGCAGATGTAGATGCCCGCCCGACCCGGCTGGAGGGGGACGAAGTCGCGCTGCTCGCGCGCGGCGGTGTCGTACAGGCGAAGACTCACCGGGCGAGTTTACCGGCGCTGCGGGTGCCCACGGGACGCACGGGACGGCTGCGACGTCGGACCCTGGAAACTCACGCGATCGTCGACTCCGGCGCTCATATTCGTTGTGGACAGGGCGCGGCAAGAACGGAAGGCTGGCCCGGTCAGTCCCGTCTCTCAGGAGGAACCCGTGAGATCACGCACCATGGCCCGGGCAGCAGTCGGCATCCTTGCCGTCGCGTCGGCCACCCTTATGACAACCTCGGCCACCGGCGCACCGGTCGCGAGCTCGGCCGGCGGTCACCCGGCCGCGCTGCCCGGCGGCTTCAAGCACCTTGTCGTCATCTACGAGGAGAACCACTCCTTCGACAACCTGTACGGCCAGTGGGGCTCGGTCAACGGGCAGAGCGTCAACGGCAGCCAGAGCGTGACGCAGGTCGCCCAGGACGGCACGGCATACGGCTGCCTCCTGCAGAACGACGTCAACCTCACGTCTCCGTCGCCGCTGGCCACGACCTGCACCGACGCCGCACACGGCGTTGCCGCGAGCGCGTTCGGCAACCACACCTTCACCATCGACGACTACATCAAGCCGACCGACACGACGTGTCCATCGCCCGGTGTCTTTGCCCCGCACGGCGTCCTCAACGGCACCGGCCTGCCGGGCGGCTGCACAGCCGATCTGGTCCACCGGTTCTACCAGCACCAGTACCAGATCGACGGCGGCAAGTCCGACCGCTACGTCACCGGGTCCGACGCCATCGGCCTGACGATGGGTCAGTACGCGACCAAGCAGCTGCCGATCTACCAGTACCTGCACTCGACGGGCGCCCCGAACTACGTCCTGGCCGACGACTTCTTCCAGGGCGCGTTCGGCGGCTCGTTCCTCAACCACCAGTGGCTCATCTCGGCGCGGGCGCCCCTCGACACGTCCGGTGGCGCGCTCGGCGGCAAGAACTCGGTCGTCGACAGCAACGGAATGCCGAACAGCTATCCGGCCTACCCCCTCTACAAGGCGACCGGTCCGGTTGTCGACGGCCAGCTCACCGAGAAGTGTTCTGACCCCGCGGTCAACGACTTCGTCGCGGCCTGTGGCAACTTCGCGGTCAACACCGTCCAGCCGTCGTCGGCGCCGTTCGGTGGCGGCGCCAAGATCCCCCTCATCGATGACGCCACGTACCCCAACATCGGCGACCGGATGAGCGCGGCAGGGATCTCGTGGAACTGGTACTCCGGAGGCTGGGACGACGCGGCCGCCGGTCACCCCGGCCCGCTCTTCCAGTTCCACCACCAGCCGTTCAACTACTTCGCGGCCTACGCCCCCGGCCAGCCGGGCCGGGTCCACCTGCAGGACGAGACCAAGTTCATCTCGGCCGCCCAGAACGGCACCCTCCCCGCCGTGTCCTTCGTCAAGCCCTACGGTGCCGAGAACGAGCACCCCGGCTACGCCAGCGAGCCTGACGGCAGCGACCACCTCGTCGACCTGCTCAAGACCATTACGTCCGGGCCGGACGCCAAGGACACCCTGGTCGTCGTGACCTACGACGAGTTCGGTGGCCAGGCCGACCACGTGGCCCCGCCCGTCGTGGACAAGTGGGGTCCGGGCACCCGCATCCCGGCGCTGCTCGTGTCGGCCAAGTCCGACACCTCCGGCGTCGACCACACCCCGTACGACACGACGTCGATCATGGCGACCATCGAGCGGGGCTTCCACCTGGCTCCGGTCGCCACTCGCGACGCGGTGGTCAACCCGCTGTTCAACGGCGTGAAGCTCGGACTCGACGACTGAGCTCCGTTCCGTAGCAACGGAATCGGCCCCGGTGACCCGGACAGGTCGCCGGGGCCGTCCGTATTCCTCGCGTATGCCGGGTGGTCGAGCCGCCGCCGTTGTCGCGACCCCTCAGTGGCCGCGGTCGACCCACTCCTGCAGGTTCGGGGCCTCGGCGCCGATCGTCGTCGGGTCGCCGTGCCCGGTGAGGACGACCGTCTCCGGCGGCAACGTGAGCAGTCGGTCGCGGATCGAGTCGATGATGGTCGGGAAGTCCGACCACGACCGTCCGGTCGCGCCCGGGCCCCCCTTGAAGAGGGTGTCGCCGGAGAACACGACGCCCAGGGCGGGCGCATAGAAGCAGCAGGCTCCCGGCGAGTGCCCCGGCGTGTGCAGGACGTGCAGGTCGACATCGCCGATCGTCACGACCTGGCCGTCGGCCAGCTCCCCGTCCGGAGCGACGAGGTAGAGCTCGTCCCAGAGCATCCGGTCGGCGGCATGGAGGTGCGCCGGGGCTCGGGTGACGCTCGCGAGCTCACCCACGGCGTTGATGTGGTCGTTGTGGCCGTGCGTCGCGAAGATGCCGACCACCTTGCGCTGCTTGGGGATTGCGCTGATGATCCCCCGCCCGTCGTGGGCCGCGTCGATGACGAGGCACTGTGCGTCATCACCGATCACCCAGACGTTGTTGTCGACCTCCCACTCTCCGCCGTCAAGGGCAAACGTCCCGGAGGTGACCACCCGCTCGATCCGGACGCCGCCGGGAGAGGTGGGCAGGTCCGGCATACGGGAGGCCTGGGCGTTGTCGGCGGCAGGGCTCACAGGACGACTACGGACCGCAGGACGTCGCCGCCGTGCATCTTCTCGAACGCTGCCTCGACGTCGCCGAGCCCGACCTTCTCGGTGACGAACGCGTCGAGGTCGAAGCGGCCCTGACGGTAGAGGTCGACGAGCATCGGGAAGTCGCGCGAGGGCAGGCAGTCGCCGTACCAGCTCGACTTGAGCGCGCCACCACGGCCGAAGATCTCGATCATCGGCAAGGTGACCTGCTGGTCGGGGGTGGGGACGCCGACGAGCACGACGGTGCCCGCGAGATCCCTTGCGTAGAAAGCCTGTTCATAGGTCTCCGGCCGGCCGACCGCCTCGACGACGACGTCGGCGCCGTGACCGCCGGTCAGGGCGCGGATCGCCTCGACCGGGTCGGTGTCCTTGCTGTTGACCGTGTGGGTGGCGCCGAGCGCCTTGGCCCGCTCCAGCTTCCGGTCGTCGACGTCGACCGCGATGATCGTCGTTGCGCCGACGGTCCGGGCGCCGGCGATCGCCGCGTTGCCGACCCCGCCGCAGCCGATGACGGCCACCGAGTCGCCGCGCTGGACACCACCGGTGTTGACGGCGGCCCCGAAGCCGGCCATCACCCCGCAGCCGAGCAGGCCGACGGCTGCCGCTTCGGCGTCCGGGTCGACCTTGGTGCACTGGCCGGCGGCCACGAGGGTCTTCTCGACGAACGCCCCGATGCCCAGGGCCGGGCTGAGCTCGGTGCCGTCGGTGAGCGTCATCTTCTGGGTGGCGTTGTGGGTGTTGAAGCAGTACCAGGGCTTGCCCTTGAGGCAGGCGCGGCACTGCCCGCAGACGGCCCGCCAGTTGAGGATGACGAAGTCGCCCGGCGCCACCTGGGTGACACCCTCGCCGACCGTCTCCACGACCCCGGCCGCCTCGTGCCCGAGCAGGAACGGGAAGTCGTCGTTGATCCCGCCCTCGCGGTAGTGCAGGTCGGTGTGGCAGACCCCGCAGGCCTCGACCTTGACGACCGCCTCGCCGGGGCCTGGGTCGGGCACGACGACGTCGACGAGCTCGACGGGTGCGCCCTTGGCGCGGGCGATGACGCCCTGGACGGTCTGCGGCACGGTGGTTCCTCCTGTAGCGGTATGCCGGGTGGCTGGCCCACCCACCCTGCCTCACTCTCCCGGCCCGGCGTCAACCGGGTCACCGTGTTCGCAGCTCTCCAATTGCTCGGTTGTGCGCACCCGGTCCCGGTTCACAACTCTCCCATTGCTCGGTTGCGCACCCGGGTGGCGGATGCCGGTCAGCCGCGGCTGTCGACGACGAGGGCTGTCGCGATGGCGGCGATCCCGTCGCCGCGGCCGGTGAGGCCCAGGCCGTCGGTCGTGGTGCCGCTCACCGACACCGGCGCGCCGGCGGCTCCTGACAGCACCGACTCCGCCTCGGCCCGCCTGGTCCCGATCTTGGGCCGGTTGCCGACCACCTGGACCGCTATGTTGCCGATCTCGAAGCCCGCCTCGCGCACCAGCCGAGCCGCCTCAGCGAGGAGCACGACCCCGGAGGCACCTGCCAGCTCGGGCCGGTCGGTGCCGAAATGGGCGCCCAGGTCCCCGATCCCCGCGGCCGAGAAGATCGCGTCGCAGGCCGCGTGCGCCGCGACATCGGCGTCCGAGTGTCCGTCCAGCCCGCGCTCCCCGGGCCACTCCAGCCCGGCGACCCACAGCGCGCGGTCGGTGCCGTCCGCGGCATACGCATGGACGTCGATCCCGACGCCCACCCGCGGCAACCCGCCAGCGCTCACGACCACTCCCTTCCCGTCCGTTCCCGCTGCCGACCCGCTCGCGACCCACTGCCGACCCTCAGACCCAACCTCTGCTAGCAGAGGTTGGGTCACTCAGCAGACGTTGCAACCTGTGCTGAGTGACCTACCTTCTGCTAGCAGAGGTTAGGTCAAGAGGCCGGTCCGACGCCGAGTGACACGACGACGCCGACACCCCCGGGGGGAGTGTCGGCGTCGGACGTGTGCGGTGTCGGGCTC
>JAJPIW010000091.1 GCA_021324575.1 Intrasporangiaceae bacterium
GCCCTGAAGGACTACATCAGCACCGGAGCCTGGGCCAAAGCCCTGAACAAGACGGTCACCGCCTCCGGCTACAAGATCCCCAACCCCCCCACCGTCGGGAGCTGACCCAGATCGACCTGTCGGATCCGTTGCACCCCGTGCAACGGATCCGATAACGTCTCATTCGTGCGGCGCAGGTCACAGGCGACGGCCCCCACCGTCCACGCGGCGGAGGCCCGGACTCCAGGGCGGTCCATGGGGACCAGTGATGAGGAATGCCATGACTCTGGCGTTGCAGTCGGGCATGGAGCCGGGACAGAGCGTGCGCCCCGACGCACTCGGCGCCTTCCGCACGGCTCGGCGCGCGTTTCTCCAGGGCCGTCGGATCGAGATGCAGGAGCTGGCCGTCGAGGTCGGCGTGAGCCGGGCAACGCTGTTCCGTTGGGTCGGCGGCAAGGACCAGCTGGTCTCCGAGATCATCTGGTCGATAGCCCAGCCGACGTTCCGGCAGGCCGTCCAGGACGTCGGACGGAGGCGAGGCGGGCAGCGGATCGCCGCCGTCCTGGGCAACTTCGCGGCAGCGGTGATCGCTTCGGCGCCGTTCATGGGCTTCGTGCAGCGCGAACCCGAGCGGGCGCTCCGACTGCTGACCACCAGGGCCGGCGTGTTCCAGGGCCGTTTCCTCGACCTGGTCGAGCAGCTGCTGCAGGAGCAGATTCACAAGGGGCAGCTGGAGCCGCCCTTACCGCTGCACGACCTGGCCTACCTGACCGTGCGGATCACCGAGACCTTCGTCTACGCCGATGCGATCGCGGGGGAGACTCCGGATCCGGGAAGGGTGCGCCAGGCTATCGAGGCGCTCCTGCGCGACTGAGGTCATGATGGGCCTCCCCAGTCTGCGCCAGCTCTACAACCAGGTCGAGCAGGTCGCCACCCCGTTGGTGAACGGCATCTCCCACTCCGAGGAGTTCGCCCAGGTCGCCGCGACCGTCGGTGGCGCCCGCCGGCTCGTGCGCGACGAGGTGGACAAGCTGGCCGCCCGCGCCTGGCACGTCGTCAACCTGCCGGCGGGCACGGACGTCCAGCGGCTCAAGGTCCAGCTGGGTGCCCTGGACCGCGAGATCCGGCTGCTCGCCATGGAGATCGAGCGTTCGCGCGCCGAGGGCAAGGACTGACCGGCCGTGGTCTCCGTTCCCGGACTGGGCACGCTCGACCGGGTCCGCCGCGAGGTCGAGCGCAACGCGTTGCGTGCGCGCAACGGCATCCGGATGGCGACCGGCATACAGCGCACCGACGTCGGACTGAGCCCCAAGGACGTGGTCTGGCAACGCGGGCGGTGCGAGCTGTGGCACTACCGCAGCGACCAGGTCAGCCTGAAGCCTCCGCTGCTGATCATCTACAGCCTGTTCAACCGCAGCTACATCCTCGACCTGCGCCCGGGCAACAGCGTGATCGAGCACCTGCTCGCCGCCGGCTTCGACGTGTACATGCTCGACTGGGGCGTTCCCGACGAGCGGGACGCGGCCAACCAGCTCGAGGACTACGTCGACTTCTACCTGCCGGCCGCCATCCAGCGCGTCTGCGAGGTCTCCGGATCGGACACGATCAACCTGTTCGGCTACTGCTTCGGCGGCCTGATGTCGGTGCTCCACGCCGCACACCACCCCGAGTCGCCGCTGCGCAGCCTGACCGTGCTGACCACGCCCGCCGACCTCACCCAGCTCGGCCCGATGAGCGACATCATCGGCAGGTCGGACCTTGAGGACGTCATCGACGACGATGGCATGGTCCCGGCGTCGGTTGTGCTGCAGGGCTTCCGCACGCTGGCACCGGTCGGCGAGGTCACGGCCAAGGTCGACCTCTTCGAGAAGATGTGGAACGACGAGTTCGTCACGGCATACCAGGCAATGACCGGCTGGGCCACCGAACAGGTGCCCCTCCCCGGGGGTGTCGCCCGGCAGCTCAAGCGGATGATCGCCGACAACGCCGTGGTCAACGACCGGGTGTTCCTCGGCGGCGACCACGTGCACCTGTCGGACATCCGGCTGCCGTTCCTGCACGTCCTCGGTGAGCGCGACCACATCATCCCCGAGGCGGCGGCAGCGCCGCTGATCGGCCTCGTCGGCTCGCCGGACAAGACCGAGCTGCGCCTCGACGCCGGCCATGTCGGCCTCATGGTCGGCCGGACGGCGGCCAAGCGCACCATCCCCACCATCATCGAGTTCCTGCGCAAGCGAAGTGAGGTCATCTCGTGAGCATCGCCGATCTGGGTCCTGGCCACGTTCCGGGACTCGTCGACCTCTTCGCCGGCCTGCCCCCGAGCGACCTCACCTTCGTCAAGGAGGACGTGACGCCTGACGCCGTCGCCGGCTGGCTCGACCAACCGGGCCGACGGTGGGTCAGTGTCTCCGGCGACGGCGCGGTCACCGGCTTCGCGGCCCTCGTGCTGCTCCCCGGCTGGTCCGACCATGTCGCAGAGCTCCGGCTCGTGACCGACCCGGCAGTCCGGGGCCAGGGTCTCGGCCGCCGGCTCGCGCTGCACGCCCTCACCTCCGCCGTTCGCGACGGTCTGGTGAAGGTCGTCGTCGAGCTCCCGGCCACCCAGGAACGCACCATCGACATGTTCCTCGCCCTGGGCTTCACCGGCGAGGCCCTCCTGCGGGACCACTTCCGGGACCGGAGTGGTCAGCTGCAGGACCTGGTCATGCTCGCGTACTTCGCCGAGCAGAACTTCGACGCCATGAGCGTGGTCGGACTCGCCGACGCGCTCGAAGGGAGCTGACATGGCAGTGCTCGACCTGTTCCGTCTGGACGGCAAGGTGGCCGTGGTCACCGGTGCCTCGAGCGGGCTGGGGGTGACCTTCGCCCAGGCCCTCGCCGAGGCGGGGGCCGACGTCGCCCTCGGCGCACGTCGCGCCGACAAGCTCGCCGACACCGCGGCCATGGTCGAAGGGCTGGGCCGCCGGGCGATCGCGGTCGCGACCGACGTGACCGACCCGCAGGCCTGCCAGCACCTCGTGGACGAGACGATGGCGGCATACGGACGGGTCGACATCCTGGTCAACAACGCAGGTGTCGGGACGGCGGTCCCGGCCACTCGCGAGACGCCGGAGCAGTTCCGCTCGGTCATCGAGCTGAACCTCAACGCCTGCTACTGGATGGCCCAGGCCTGCGGGAAGGTGATGCAGCCGGGCAGCTCGATCGTCAACATCAGCAGCATCCTGGGCCTGACCACGATGGGGCTGCCACAGGCGGCGTATGCCGCGAGCAAGGCAGGGCTGATCGGCCTGACCCGCGACCTGGCCCAGCAGTGGACCCCACGCAAGGGCATCCGGGTCAACGCCCTGGCTCCGGGATACTTCGCCTCGGAGATGACCGACAAGTTCCCGAGTGGCTACTTCGAGAACGTGGTCGTGCCGCGCACCCTGATGGCTCGCCTGGGTGAGGCGCACGAGATCGGTGCCGCGCTGATCTTCCTCGCCAGCGACGCCAGCGGCTACGTCACCGGCCTGACCCTGCCCGTCGACGGCGGAGCTCTCGCGACCTGACGCGCCCCACTTCACCCGTTCAGCGCAGAGCAAGAGGAGAAGCAGTATGACCAGTCTCGCCCAGAACCTCACCGACAGTGCCGAGAGGTTCCCGGACCGGCCGGCGTTGCGCCTGCACGACACGACCCTCACGTATGCCGAGCTCGGCGACCTCGTCGGCCGCGCCGCCGGCCGGATGGCCGAGCTGGGGGTCACGGCGGGCGACCGGGTCGGGCTGATGCTGCCCAACGTCCTGGAGTTCCCGGTGCTGTTCTACGGCGCCCAGCGGCTCGGCGCCATCGTCGTCCCGATGAACCCGCTGCTCAAGGGCCGGGAGATCGCGCACTACGCCGGCGACTCGGGCATGTCCGTGCTCTGGGCGCACGACTCGGTGGCCGAGCAAGACCTGGCCCAGGCGCCCGAGGAGGTCTCGGTCCAGCGGGTCGACGCCTCGACGCTGTCGGGCCTGGCCGACACCCCGGTCGGAGACGCCGTCGAGCGAGCGGACTCCGACACGGCGGTGATCCTGTACACCTCCGGGACAACCGGCGCGCCCAAGGGCGCCGAGCTCACCCACGGCGGGCTGAACCGCAACCTGCGGGTCTGCATCGAGGACCTCATGGACATCGACGAGAACGACGTGATCATGGGCTGCCTGCCCCTGTTCCACGTCTTCGGGCTCACCTGCGCCCTCAACGCCGCCGTCGCGGCCGGTGCCCTGCTCGTCCTCATTCCCCGGTTCGACGCGCAGGTGGTGCTGTCCTCCATCGAGCAGAACGGGGCCACGATCTTCGAGGGCGTCCCGACGATGTACACCGCGCTCGCCGGCCTGCCCGGGGTCGGCCCTGAGGCGGTGGCCACCCTGCGACTGTGCTCCTCCGGAGGTGCGGCCCTGCCGGCCGAGGTGGTGCGGGCCTTCGAGGCGGCATACGGAGCAAAGATCCTGGAGGGCTACGGCCTGTCCGAGACCTCACCGGTCGCCAGCTTCAACCGGGTCGAACAGGCCAAGATCGGGTCGATCGGGACGCCGATCCCGGGCGTGGAGTTCAAGCTCACCGATCTCGCGGGCCAGCCCACGCCGGTGGGGGAGGTCGGCGAGATCTGCATCCGCGGCCACAACGTGATGAAGGGCTACTGGAACCGGCCCGAGGCGACTGCGGAGGCGATCGACGCCGACGGCTGGTTCCACACCGGCGACCTGGCCCGCGCCGACGAGGACGGCTTCTACTTCATCGTCGACCGCAAGAAGGAGCTGATCATCCGCGGCGGCTTCAACGTCTACCCGCGCGAGATCGAAGAGGTCCTCTACGAGCACCCCGCCGTCCGGGAGGCAGCGGTCATCGGCTTGCCCCACCCGACCCACGGCGAGGAGGTCGCCGCCGCCGTCTCGCTGCGCCCGGGAGCCCAGGTCACGCCCGAGGAGCTCCGCGACTGGGTCAAGGCGCGCGTCGCCCCCTACAAGTACCCCCGGCTGGTCTGGTTCCTCGACGAGCTCCCCAAGGGAGCCACCGGCAAGATCCTCAAGCGGGCGATCGAGGCACCTGGCTCGGCCACGTCGTGAGCCCCCTCCTCGGCTGAAGGAGGATCCGTGCCCACGGTGGCCGTCGGAGCCGACTCGTTCCTGATCGACGGATCCGCGACGAGGGTCATCTCCGGCGCGATCCACTACTGGCGGGTCCACCCGGACCAGTGGGAGTCGCGTGTCGCGTGGGCCAAGCATCTGGGGCTCAACACCGTCGAGACCTACGTCCCGTGGCACCTGCACGAGCCGGTTCGCGGTCAGCGCCGCTTCGAGGGGGCGCTCGACCTGGTCCGGTTCCTCGAAGTGGTGCACAGGGCCGGCCTGTACGCCATCGTGCGACCCGGGCCGTACATCTGCGCCGAGACCGACCTGGGAGGGCTGCCGGCTTGGCTCCTCGCGGGTGAGGAGGTTCGACTCCGCTCGACCGACTCGGGGTTTCTCGCTCCGGTGGAGGAGTGGTTCGACGCGCTCGTCCCCGTCCTCGCGCCTCTCCAGCTCCCGCGCGGCGGACCGGTCATCCTCGTGCAGATCGAGAACGAGTTGGGCGCGCACCTCAGTCTCGCCGACGAGGAGCTCCGCGCCGACGGCCCGGACTACCTCGACTGGCTGGCCCGCAGCCTCGTCGCCCGCGGGGTGGAGGTGCCCCTCGTGACCTCCGACCAGCCATTGGGGGACATGCTCAGACTCGGCGGACACCCGAGCGCTCTGAGGACCGTCAACTTCGGGGAGCAGGCCAAGGCGGGCTTGGCGGCCTTGCGCGCGATCCAGCCCGACGGGCCACTGATGGTCATGGAGCTCTGGGACGGGTGGTACTCGTTCTGGAAGGGCAGTCACCAGTCTCGACCAGCGCACACGATGGCCACCGAGCTCGACGACGTCCTCGCGGCCGGAGCCTCGGTCAACCTCTACATGTTCCACGGTGGCACAAACTTCGGCTTCACCAACGGTGCCAACCACGACGGCCCCCGGCACGACGGTGAGTACCGGGCCATCGTCACCTCATACGACTACGACGCACCGTTGAGCGAAGACGGGCGTCCGACGGACAAGTTCTGGGCCTTTCGCGAGGTCATCGAACGGTATGCCGAGGTCCCTGCGGCCGATGCGGCACCGCCCTTGCCGCCGCGGATGGACCCGGCAACCATCGTCTGCGCCGCGGGCGCCCGGCTCACCGAGCAGCTCCCCGGGCAGGCGTCGCTGGCGTCCCTGCCCGTGCGTTTCGAGGGCTTCGTGCACCCGTACGGACTGCTCGCGTTCGTGACCCAGCTAGACGAGCCCGGTGAGCACATGGTGGCCCTGGAAGGTCTGCGGGATCGTGCCATCCTCCTCGTCGACGACGAGGAAGCCGCCGTCCTGGAGCGGGATGCACCAGAGCAGGTCGTCACGGTCAGCAGCCGACGGGCGAGGGCGCAGCTCACCGTGATCCTGGAGAACCTCGGCAGGGTGAACTACGGGCCGCTCTTGCGTGACCACAAGGGACTGGCAGGTCTGGTCATCGACGGTCGCGAGATCCAGCACGTGAGCGCCTGGTCGGTCCCCCTGGACGAGCTCGCCGCCTCAGTCAAGGCGCAGGACGAGGGCGTGTCCGGCGAGCCAGCCGGCCCGCGCTGGTACAGCGGGGTCCTCGATGTCGAGCACCCGGGCGACACCTTCGTCGCCGTCGAGGCGGGGACCAAGGGCGCGATCTGGGTGAACGGCTTCAACCTGGGTCGCTACTGGTCGCGCGGTCCGCAGCGGCGGCTCTTCGCTCCGGGCCCGCTCCTCAAGCCCGGGGCGAACTCGGTCGTGGTCCTCGAGCTCCACGCACCAGCCGACACCTCCTCGTTCACCGTGTCCTTCGCCGACGCACCCGACCTGGGCTGAGGCCTGGGTCCGGGCGAGCCCGACGTCTTTACCGGTTCCGATCGCGGGAGGAGACTGGTCCCATCGGTTCCGCATCTGCAGGAGGCGAATGATGAACCAGGAAGTCACACAGGAAGTCAGCGACCAGGGCACCGAGAGTCAGCCCCGAAGCCTGGTCGTCTGCGCGGTCGACGGCAGTGCCGCATCGCAGACCGCGCTGGCCTGGGCGGTCGACGACGCCACGCGACGCGGCGCCGTCCTCCGGGTGGTCGGCGCGTGGAGCTGGGTCCCCGGCGGGGACCAGCAGGCCTACGTCGGGATGGACGAGGCCCGCACGGTGGCCGAGGCGCACACGAGGAATGCCGTGCAAGCGGTGATGGGTCAAGGTGCGTCCGACGTGGAGGTCGTCGTCCGCGAGGGCCAGACGAGTGAGGTGCTGCTCGCTGCCTCGATCGACGCCGACCTGCTCGTGCTGGGCAGCCATGCCCACAGCGCGGTGCACGACGCCCTCGTCGGGTCGACCAGCTCACGGGTGCTCCGGCACGCCACCTGCCCGGTGGTGATCCTGCCCAGCCCGGCGCGCCGCGAGCGTGACGTCCGGCGGGTCGAGGAGCGCGCGGCAGCCTTCTGACGACGCAGCCCCGGCCTGATCAGAAGGGTGGGAGCTCGCCCTCGCCGGGTGTGACCCGCAGGTCCGCCTCGTCGATCGGGACGTCGTTGATGCTCGCCTCGCGGCGAGCCATGTAGCCGTCGGCGTCGAACTGCCAGTTCTCGTTGCCGTAGGCGCGGTACCACTGACCCTGGTCGTCATGCCACTCGTACTGGAAGCGGACCGCGATCCGGTCGTCGGTGAACGCCCACAGGTTCTTGCGGAGCCGGTAGTCCTGCTCGCGCTCCCACTTGCGCTCGAGGAAGGCCTTCACCTGCTCGCGGCCGACGAGCTGCTCGTCGCGGTTCCGCCACACGGTGTCGACCGTATAGGCGCCCGCGACCCGCGAAGCGTCCTTGGTGTTCCAGGCGTCCTCGGCCGCCTGCACCTTCTGGCGTGCCGTCTCAGCGGTGAACGGGGGGACCGGGTTCCTCGGCTCCATGGACTTCCTTCCGGTGCTAGTGCCGGCTCAGGCCAGCAGGTCGATGCGCTGGTCGTGACCCAGCCAGCTGAAGGTGTCGCCGAGGCGCAGGCCGGCGATCGCCGCATAGATGGGGGAGTCGGTCGAGATCCCCTCGTAGGCCGCGCCCTCGCTCTCGAAGGAGTCCGCCACGACGCCGATGACGTAGCGGTTGCCGCCGAACTCGACGATGGCCCCTGGGGCGACCGCGTCCTTGGGTCCGAAGTCGAGGCCCTCGATGTGGTCCAGCTCGGCCTGCTGGTGTGCGGCCACGCCCTCGAACAGTCCGGTCAGGTCGCCGGCCTCGTCGGACTGGGAGAGGTCGTCGACGCCGTAGGACGAGTCCTGGTCCACCCCGGCAGCCGACTCCTCCGAGCCCACGTTGGTCTTCGACGACGCCAGCTCGGCACTCACCCGGCGGGTCAGCTCCTCGATCACGTGCTGCTTGGTCGTGCCGTCCAGTGTGCTCTCACTCATCGTGAGTCCTTCCGCAGGGGAGTCGAGGTCCTGCCTAGCATGTCAGGTCGCCGGGTCGCCCCTCGTGGAACCTTTGGTGCAGTGCCCGGAGGCGGTCGGCCAGCCCGGGCGCAGGACCATCGACTCGTATGCCGGGCGCGACCTCCTGGATCGAGAACGGCGTGACCGGGCCGGCCGGAACCCCGATCTCGCGGAGCCAGCCGCCCAGCTGGGCCGAGGACGCGGCATACGCGATCCGGCCCAGTCCGACCCAGGCGTGGGCAGCAGAGCACATGGGGCAGTGCTCGCCGGAGGTGTAGACCGTTGCGGCAGAACGCTCCTCGGGTGTGAGGTGCTGTGCCGCCCAGCGGGCGATGGCGAACTCGGGATGCTGGGTGCCGTCGCCGCCGCCCTCATGGTTGTGGTCCTCGAACCGCACCACTCCGGCGGAGTCGACGAGCAGCGACCCGAACGGCTGGTCGCCCGCGTCGACCGCCTGCTCGGCGAGCTCGACGCATCGGTTCAGGTGGGTCAG
The DNA here is from genome assembly GCA_021324575.1 of Intrasporangiaceae bacterium. Classification (GTDB taxonomy): domain Bacteria; phylum Actinomycetota; class Actinomycetes; order Actinomycetales; family Dermatophilaceae; genus Nostocoides. The sequence continues at coordinate 8,971 of JAJPIW010000091.1, forward strand.
ATCCTCGGAGGTGAGCGGCATACGAACAGGATGCCCGCTCAGGTGGGGAAGGCGCTCCAGCGGGCCGCGGCCGCGACCCCGCCGATAAGGAGCACGATCCCGAGCGCGACGAGGCCGGCGCTGATCTCGACCGGCCGGGTCACCCGGTCCACGTTGTTGGGCAGGTCCTTGAGCACGCCCTGGAGCTGACCGGCGTCGGTGGCCTTGTAGTAGGTGCCGCCGGTCGTCGCGGCCACCTGCTTGAGGGTCGGCTCGTCGGCGACGAGGTACTGGCTGCCCCGGCCGCCGAAACCTCCGCCACCGAACCCACCGCCGCCGAAGCCCTGGAACATGTCGCCGCCGAGCTGGTCGCTGGAGCACACCATGGGTGCGGGGTTGGTGGTGCCGAAGCCGATCGGGTAGACCCGTACCCCGCGGGCGGCGGCCTGGGCGGCGGCCTCCTGCGGGGTGACGCCGCGGGTGTTGGCCCCGTCGGTGAGCAGGACGACGATCTCCGGTGCGTAGCCGCCCTTCGGGGGCGCTGTCGGAGTGGACGGAGCCGTTGGCGTCGGGTCGGGTGTGGGGGTGGTGTCGGTTCCCGGGTCGCCCGGGCCGGTGTCCGTCGTCGTGTCCGCCGCCTTGACCTTCGGGTCGATCTGGGAGATGGCGTCGATGGACGCGAGGATCGCGGCCCCGATCGTCGTCCCCCGACCGGTCGTCACCGAGTTGATGGCGTCGACGAGCGGCTGCCGGTCGGTCGTCGGCGCGACGGCGACCTGGGCGAAGCCGGAGAAGATGACCAGCCCGATCTTGGTGCTGCGGTCCTGGGCCTTGACGAAGGTCCGGACGGCGTTTTGCGCGGCGGTGAGCCGGTTCGGGTCGACGTCGGTCGAGCACATCGAGCCGGACACGTCCAGTGCCAGGATCACCGCACTGCCGGACTGGGGGACGGTCGCCTCCACCCGCGGCCGGGCGGCGGCCGCCACCATCACCGCGAGGGCCGCGACGACCAGGGCGACGGGCAGGTGCCGCTTCCAGCCCGGCATACGAGGTGCAGCGGATCGGACGAGCGCGACGTTGGAGTGCCGGACGACCGACCGCCGTCGGCGCCGGGAGATCCAGACGTATGCCGCGACGAGGGCGAGCGGTGCGAGAAGACCGAGCAGGGCGAGCGGCCAGGCGAAGCCCATGTCAGATCACCCGGCCGTACCAGTGGAGGGACAGCCCGACACCGAGGAGCAGCAGCAGGGCCGCCGCGGCGGCGAAGAGCCCGGTGACCTCGATGAGCTCGGGGTGGGCGACCCACTTGAGGTCGATGTGGGAGTAGATCGAGGTGAGCGAGGCGGCGTCGTCGGCGGCGTAGTACGTGCCGCCGGTGTCGCTGGCGACCTGCTTGAGGAGAGGCTCGTTGAGGGTTGTCGCGAGGGTGTAGCCGTCGATCTTCACCGTCGTGCCGGTGGGGCTGCCGAGGCCGATCGGGTAGATCTTGACGCCGGCGAGGGCAGCCGTCTGGGCGGCGACCTCGGGGTCGGAGGTCGTGGTGTCCTCGCCGTCGGAGAGCAGGATCACGGCGGCGTTGGAGTAGTAGCCGATGTCGCTGCCCGGCGCGGGGCTGCCGTCCTCGCTCGGGGCGTTGATCGCCACCGGCTTGCCCGCGATCGCGGTGAGCGAGGACTGGATGCCATGGCTCAGCGACGTCGAGCCCTGCGCGGTGAGCCGGTCGACGGCGGCGAGCACGTCGGCCTTGTTGTCGGTGGGCTGCTGGGTGACCAGCCCGTTGTCGCTGAAGGCGACGACCCCGATCCGCACGGTCGAGGGCTGCCGGTCGACGAAGGCGTGCGCCGCCTTCTGGGCGGCCACCAGCCGGGTCGGGGCGAGGTCGGTGGCGGTCATGCTGTTGGAGACGTCGAAGGCGAGGATGACCGTCCCCTCCCGGCGCGGCTCGGCGACCGTCGCCTGCGGCCGGGCGAGGGCGACGAGGAGCAGCGCCAGGGCAGCGAGGAAGAGGGCGGGGGCGACGAACCGTCGCCGACCACTTCTGGCTGGAGCTGACGCGGCCACCAGCCCTTGGGCGGCAAGACTTTTCGCCCGCTCCGCACGACGGCGGAGGAGATGCCTGTATGCCGCGACGGCCGCCGGCAGGAGGAGCAGGCCGAGCATCAGCCAGGGCGAGTCGAACGTCATCGGCGAAGCCGCCGTCGTAGCTCGGAGATCCGGACGAGCGCACGCACGAGGTCCTCGTCGGTCGTCACGGTATGAAGCTCGGTCCCGGCCAGCCGGACGGCCTCGCGCAGGTCGGCCTGGCGTTGCTCGGCGGCCGCCGACAGCCGGCTGCGGAAGCCCTCGTCGTCGCTGTCGACGAAGATCTGCTCGCCGGTCTCGGCGTCCTCTATCCAGATCATCCCGGCTCGCGGCAGCTCGCCCTCGCGCCGGTCGAGGACCTGGATGGCGACGACGTCGTGGCGCTGGGCGAGGATGCCGAGCGGCTGCTCCCACCCCGGCTCGCTGATGAAGTCGCTCACGACGACGACGAGGCTGCGGCGCCGGATCACACCGAGTGCGGCCCGGAGCAGCACGGCCAGGTCGGTGGGGGCGGTGCCGTCGGGGTGGGCCGGGGGCTTGAGCAGCTCGCTGGCGATCCGGAGCACCTGGCCGCGACCATGGCCGGGGCGGATGGTCTTCTCGACGTCGTGGTCGAAGAGCATGGCGCCGACCTGGTTGCCGCTGCGGGCCAGGACCTGGGCCAAGGTGGTGGCGACCTCGGCCATGACGAGGTCCTTCTGGCGGTCCGCCGGCCCGAACGCCATCGACGCGGACCGGTCCAGGAGCAGCCAGCCGGTGACCTCGCGGTCCTCGACGTACTCCCGGACGAACGGCTCGTCCATCCGGGCCGTGACGTTCCAGTCGATGTGGCGCAGGTCGTCGCCGGGCGCGTACTCGCGCAGGTCGGTGAAGTCCAGACCCGCCCCGCGGAAGAAGGTCCGGTAGTCACCCTGGAGCCGGCCGTCGAGGCGACGGATGACCCGCCACTCCAGGCGGCGCAGCACCCGCTCGGGTGTCAGCTGGTCGGCGCCGGCCATGACTCTCCACCGGTGGACTGGGGGGCTGGAGCGGGAGCCGGTGCCGATCCCGTATGCCGGTCGGCGACCACCTCTGGCAGCGGCACCGCCGCGATGATCGGGCCGAGGAGGTCGTCGGCCGAGACGTCGTCGGCGAGCGCCTCGTAGGACAGGACCAGCCGGTGCCGGATCACGTCGCGGGCCAGGTCGCGGACGTCGACCGGCAGGGCGTAGGTGCGGCCCCGCAGGTAGGCCAGTGCCTTGGCCGCCCGGACCAGGTTGATCGAGGCACGCGGACTGGCGCCGAACGACACGTAGCGGGCCAGGCCGGGCTGGCCCACGGTGGCCGGCGCCCGGGTCGCGGTCGCGAGCTGCACGGCATACGAGATGACGCCGGGGTCGACGTAGACGCCGTCGACGGCCTGCTGGAACTGCGCGAGCTGCTCGGGTGAGAGGACCCGCTGGGTCTGCGGCAGGGGCTGGGTCATCCGCTCGACGACGACGAACTCCTCTGTGACAGAGGGGTATCCGATGAGAACCTTGAGCATGAACCGGTCGACCTGGGCCTCGGGCAGGGCATAGGTTCCCTCGCTCTCGATGGGGTTCTGGGTGGCCATGACGAGGAACGGGTCGGGCGCTGCATACGTCTGCCGACCGATGGTGACCTGCCGCTCCTGCATGACCTCCAGGAGGGCGCTCTGGACCTTGGCAGGCGCCCGGTTGATCTCGTCGGCGAGGACGAGGTTGGCCATGACCGGGCCGAGCGAGACTTGGAACTCGCCGTCCTTCTGGTTGTAGATGCGGGTGCCGATCAGGTCGGCGGGGACGAGGTCGGGGGTGAACTGGATGCGCTGGAACTGGCCGCCGATGGCGTCGGCGAGGGTCTTGATGGCCATCGTCTTGGCCAGCCCGGGGACACCCTCGACAAGGAGGTGGCCGCGCGAGAGGAGGGCGACGAACATCCGCTCGAGCAGCTGGTCCTGGCCGACGATCGTCTTCTTCACCTCGTAGAGCGCCTGCTGGAGCGGGTGCTGGGGGCGGGTCTCGTCCATGGGTTCTCCTTGGGCTCGGGCAGGCTACTGGGGTGGGATGTTGCCGCCGCCGCCGGCGGAGGTGATGGGGACGGCGAAGCCGATGCCGACGAAGAAGGCCTGGTCGGAAGGGTTGGCCAGGCCGGTGACGATGCCGATGACCTGGCCGGCGCTGTTGACGAGCGGGCCGCCGGAGTTGCCGGGGTTGACGGCGGCGTCGAACTGGATGAGGCCCTTGAGCGAGCGCGTCGCGTCGACCTTGATCGTCCGGTCGAGGGCCGAGACGACCCCGGCGGTGAACGAGCTGCGCAGCCCGAGCGGGTTGCCCAGCGCATAGACGGTGTCACCGACACGTGCGCCGCCGCCGAGGGTGGCGGGGACGACGACGGTCGGCAGGTCTGCGACGGACAAGGTGGCGGTGTCGGTCGCCTTGTCGGCCTTGGCCACCCGGGCGGTGCTCGTCGTGCCGTCGGCGAAGGTCACCCGGACCGACGTCGCCCCGTCGACCACGTGGTCGGCCGTGAGGATCGAGCCGTCGGCGTTGACGACCACACCTGAGCCGAGGCGCTCGCTGGAGGTTCCGCCGGCGCTCACGATGGTCACGAGGGAAGGGGCGAGGATGCCGTATGCCGTGACCGCGTCCGGTGGCTTCTCGGCGGCCGCGCGCTGCTGGGCCTTGAGCGCCGCGTCGACCTGCTTGGCGACGTCGGCGCTGGTCAGGGCGGGTGGGCCGTGGTCGGCGGCGCTCCACCAGACCAGCCCTGCGATGAGGAGGACCACCAGCGTGGCGGCGACGGCCCAGGTCCGCCGGGTGACCCCCCGGAGCCGCCGAGCCCCGCGACGCACCGGGCCGCCCGGCGAGGCGGCCGGGTCGAGCGGCTGTGTGCTCCCAGCCGGCGGGGTCACTGCCAGCGTCATCTCTCGAATCTACGTCGCGTTCGGCGAAGTCGGACCTCCTGGGACCTGATCTCATACTCGATTCACAGGCTCGCCGAGCCGGGTGGAGGTATTCCGGCGCATGATCAGGTCATGACGTTCGCGCAGCTGGCGCTCATCTGCGCTGTCGCGTTGCTCGGGCCGCTCCTCGCCGTCCAGCGACTGGCCCGGATCCCGGTCGTCATCGGCGAGCTGGTCGTCGGGATCGCCCTTGGCGCAACGGGGTTCAGGGTCCTCGACAGCTCCAACGCGACGTTCGGCTTCCTCGCCCAGATCGGCTTCGCCCTCGTCATGCTCGTCGCCGGGTCACAGGTGCCGGTCCGGGACCCCGCCCTTCGGGTCGGGGCGGTCAAGGGCATCGCCCGGGCGGTGGCGATCGGCGTCGTGTCGGTTCCGGTCGCGTTGCTCCTCGCCCATGCCTTCGGCACGGGCCATGCCGCGCTGTATGCCGTGCTCCTCACCTCGTCCTCGGCCTCGCTCATCATGCCGTCGCTCGCGGGAGTCCCGTTGTCGGGCAAGGCGATCGTGGAGATGCTGCCGCAGATCGCCGTCGCCGACGCGGCGTGCATCGTCCTGCTGCCCCTCGTCATCGACCCGGCGCACGTCGGTCGGGCCGCCATCGGGTCGGTGCTGGTGCTCGCGGCCGGCGCCGTCGTGTTCGTCGTGCTGCGGACCCTGAAGCGCCGCGGGCTCCGGCGCCGGGTCCACGACGTGTCCGAGGACCGAGGCTTGGCCGTCGAGCTGCGGTCCACCTTGGCGATCCTCTTCGGGTTGGCCGCGATCGCTGCTGTCACGCGCGTCTCGATCATGTTGGCGGGCTTCGTCCTCGGTCTGGGCATCGCCGGGATCGGGGAGCCGCGCCGGTTGACCAACCAGGTGTTCGCCCTCACCGAGGGGTTCTTCGCGCCGATCTTCTTCGTCTGGTTGGGAGCCTCGCTCGACCTGCGTCAGCTGGGACAGCACCCCTCCGCGGTCGTCCTCGGGTGCGCCCTGGGTGTGTCCGCCGCCGTGGTGCACGGGCTGATGGCGTTCACCGGTCAGCCCTGGCCGGTGGCCGTGATCACCGCTGCCCAGCTGGGGGTGCCGGTGGCTGCCGCGACCCTGGGCACGACCTTGGGGGTTCTCCGTGCGGGCGAGAACACCGCGCTGCTCCTCAGTGCGCTGGTCACCGTCGCCCTCACGGCCCTGCTCAGTCGCCGGGTGGCCGCGCTCGCGGCTGCGGCGTCGGTCAGAGCTGGAGGTTCTCCAGCCGGAAGCTGAGCAGTCCGGTCGTCCCGTCGTCCGGACCGATCCGGATCGAGTCCTCCGCCACCGCACCCGGAGCGAGGACGCCGGTCCGCATATCCTGCCCTTTGACCTCGCTGCCGAACAGGTCGGGGATGAACCCGAAGCTGAGGAAGTCGACCCCGTCGGTCAGGGCGTGCGCCACCTTGTCGGCGAGCGCCGAGTCCTGGCAGACGCTCCAGTTGACCGCCCACTGCACGGTCCCGCCGGCCAGCCAGTTGAACAGGAACGAGGAGACCCCGAAGATCCCGTGGAAGTCGCTGCCCGTGTAGGCAGTGGTTCGCATCGAGTCCGGTACCGGTGTCACGCCCCGGGTGAACCCGAAGGGGTATGCCGGGTCGGTTCGGGGATTGCGCCCGACGACGTAGTACTTCATGTAGTAGTGCGACCCGGTGATGGACATCAGCCGGTTCGCCTCACGTGGCTGGACGAGGCCGAAGTCGACGACCTGGTCGACCTGCTCGAGGTCGATGGTCTGCGACCCGTTGTAGAGAGCGCCGTCGCCCCGGTCGAACTGGGCCTTGACCTCGTAGCGACCGAACGGCACCTTGGGCAGGCTGTAGCTCCCGTCTGCACCGGTGTGGGTGGTACCCCAGGCCGAGTCGTTGACCTGCACGAGGGCTCCGCGCTTCGGGGCGCCATCCGCACGGACGGTGCCGTGCACGGTGCCCTTGGTCGGCGCGAAGTGCCACGCGTACCTCGGCCCCTGCTCGACCGTCGGTGGTGCGTAGACGGCCGGCACGGCATACCCGAAGAGACCGCCGGTGTCCGGGCCGTCCCAGCGCATCGTGTCGTCGGGGCTGACGGCGATCCCGGTGCCGGGCGAGGACCAGCGGTCGGAGTCCTTGGCGTCGGTGTCGCACCAGTCCGAGGCGAAGGCGTTGCACATCTGGTTGGCCACGTCGTCCGCCATGTCCGAGAGGAGGTTGATGAGGCCACCCAACAGCTCGTCGAACGCGCCGATGTTGCCGATCTTGTCCTTGACCTTGCCCTTGACGTTGTCCATCACCTCGGTGTGCAGCCGCTCGTGGAACCACTTGGCCGCCTGGGTCCGCTCGTCCTCCGTGTAGAGGTACAGGCCGTCCGGTGTGCCGTCGCCGACCTCGACCGCCGGGGAGTCGGCCGGCTCGAGGTCCTGGGGACGGGCCAGGCCGCCGGGTCCCTCCAGCTGCAGACCGAGGCGCCGCGCGGTGGCCCAGATGAACGACGAGCAGACGGCCGGATAGGTGCCCTCGTGCCAGGCCCCCGCCACCGTGGACGTGTCGGTGAGCGCCTTGCGGGCGTCGGAGTAGGCGAAGAAGCTGTAGTGGGTCTTCCCGGTGTCCTGGCGGCACGCGTCGGCGAGCCGGTGCAGGGCCTGGCGGACCTCGGTCGTCTCCAACGCCGGGTTCGGCTTGATGACGAGCGGCGGGATGACCTGCCAGGACTCCCCGGAGAACGAGACCTTGGGGTACCGGTCGAACGGGGCCAGCTTGTAGACCCTGCCGTTGGGGTCGACCGCGTCGACCTCGGCGACGTCGGCACCCGGCGCGACCGAGGTGGGGTCGGCCACGGCGGCGGGATCAGCGAGCCGGCCGGTGTCCGTGGCCCCGCCGATCCACTGGGTGATCGTGCCGGGCCAGCCGTAGCGAAGGACGTCGGGCTCGAAACCCTGCGTCGGGGCCGGCTCCGAGCCGAACGGGCCGAGGTCGATGGCCCCGTTGGGGTGGTCCTTGAGCCGCTCGTCGGCGAACGTGCAGTGGGTGATCATGTCGTAGTTGCGGCTCATGATCCCCATGTGCGCGTAGCGCTGCGGTGGCGTGACCTGGCCGAGCAGCCCGCCGATGAAGCCGGCCGGTCCACCGGGCGCGAGGACGAGGTCGCCCTTGCGGGCGTTGAGGAAGCGAGCCGGCCGGTGCCACTCCACCATCTCGGGCGTGCCGTCACCCTTGGGCACGATCTGGCAGGCCCAGTCCTCGCCGGCGTCGTCGGGCAGGTTGTCCGGGTCGCACACCCGTCCCTCGTCAGGACCGCTCAGGTCGAGCTGGATCGCCTTGGCCCAACCGCCGAGGTCGACCAGCGACTGCGAGAGGGACACCCGACCGACGGCACCCGGTTGCTCGACGGCCTCCGAGCCCCGAGTCAGCACCGTCGCGAGGGAGTCGTTGTCGAAGAGCTCGGCCAACGAGCCGACGATGGTGGCGTTGATGCCCACCGGGGCCTCCGCCACGGCCACGGCGTTGAGCGCCGCGAGGTCGACGCCGGAGCGCAGCGCGATCGCCTCCAGCCCGTCAGCGGCCACCGCCGGAGCGGCCTGCGCCTGCGCGGGGACTTGCTCGGCCGGTGCCTCCCGGACCGCGTCCTGCAGACCGCCGTGGCCGACCTGTACGCCTTGCGCGCGCAGCTTGCCGAACCCGCCCAGGCCCACCGGCCTCACCCGGTGGGCGATTCCGCCGAGCCCGCCTCGCTCGACCCGGACGTGGCCGAAACCCTCACGGACGCCGCCCAGGCCGCCCTCGACGCCCTCGTGCTGGACGAGCAGGTCGCCGATGCCGCCGCGCTCCCGCAACCTGGTGACCGAGTCGACGATGTCGGTGTCATGCCCGGGGTCCTCGACCGCGTCCACACCGGCATACCGGGCGACGTCGTCGAGCCCGTGGGCGAGCATCCGGGTCATGGCGATCTGGCCCCAGCGGGCGCCGAGGGTCCGGTGGTCGGGGAGCGGCACGTCGAAGGTCGTCTCGATGTGCACGATCCGGCCGCTGTCGTCGTGGCCGAGCCACAGGACGTTGAACGAGTGCACGTCGGCCGGCACGACGTCGAAGCCGACGCTGACCGAGAGCGTGACGCTGGCCCCCTCCGGGATGACGACCGGGGCGTCGAGGGGGGTCAGCGCGGTCGTCCGCTCCGACTGCGCCTCGCCCCACTGGAACCGGCGGGACGTGAGCGTGACCGGGAAGGACTCGGGGTTCCGGACCACCGCGTTGGCCTGGTAGGCCTTGAACACCTTCTTGGCCGGCGAGACGGCCGTCACGGGAGGGGCGAGGACCCCACGTGCCCGGCACACGGCATACGCGTTGACGACCGAGAGGGTCCGGGTCACCGTCGAGGTCGAGCCGTCGGCCATGGTGAGCTCGCAGCCCACGTCGAAGAGCTGGTGCTCCTGGTCGACGGCCAGATGGGCCTCGAAGTCGTACTCGACCTCCGGAGAGGTGGTATGGACCGTCTCCCCGGTCCCGAAGTCCCACACCCACGACGTGACCGTGCTCGCCGGGGTCAACGCGGCCGGGTCCGCGCCGTCGTCGCCGAAGGCGCGGGCCAGACCGACCGTGTAGGCGTCGGTGTCCTGGGCGTTGAAGGCGATGGAGTATGCCGTGCGCGCCGCGGCCGGGCGCCGGGCCTGGAGGATGGGAAACCGAGCCGGGAGCAGCGCAGCCGCCACGTCGTCGTGGGCCACGGTGACCGACGCGCTCTGTGCCGACATCGCGCCCGGGTCTCCGGCCACAGCCCGGACCTCGTAGTCGCCGATGCTGTCGAACTGGACGAACTGGCGGGCGCCGCGGACGCCGTTGATGACGACGTCGGTGGCCTGGACCGGCTCCCCGTCGGCGTCGAGGGCCTCGACGAGAACGGACTCGCCGGGGCGCGCCTGCGCCGGGGTGAGACGAAGGCTGGCGATCTGTTGTCCGGGCACGGCGGGACCCCTCTCGCGGCTGAATCTTTCGATTGGAGCAACGATCGGTGTTCCGCGGCAAGGTACCTGGGCGGAGCCCGCCCGAAGTGACTACTGACCGGGGCGGACCTGGGGCTGGGGGCTCACGGTCCGGGCCGGCCGAGGGGCAAGGTCAGAGTGACCTCCAGCCCCGACCCGGCGTGGCGGTCGCCGAGGCTGACCGACCCGCCGGCCCTGGTCACCAGCTGACGGGTGATCGGCAGCCCGAGCCCGGTGCCGCCGCTGTCGCGGTCGCGCGCCTCGTCGAGCCGGGTGAACCGGTCGAAGACCCGATCCCGGTCGGCTGCCGGGATCCCGGAGCCGTCGTCGGCCACCACGATGTGGACGAGTCTGCCTGCGAGAGAAGCGGAGACGTCGACCCTTGAACCGGCGTGGCGCACTGCGTTGTCGACGAGGTTGGCGAGGGCACGGGTGAGGTCTGCCAGGTCCATCGTCACGACGACACCCTCGCCGACGGTGCCCACGCCGGCCCCGAGGGCGAGGCGGACCGGGACTGGAGCGGCGGCATACCGGCCGACGACGGTCCGGAGTGTCTCGGCCAGTGGCGCCGATGCGGAGGACGCAACCGAGGGGGTGTCCCCGGAGCGCGCGAGGAGGAGGAGGTCCTCGACGAGGGTGCTGAGCCGCTCGACCTCGGCGAGCAGTCCGCTCGTGAGGTCGCTGCGGTCACCGAGGTGCTGAGCGACCTCGAGCTGGGTGCGCATGCTCGCCAACGGGCTGCGCAGCTCGTGGGCGGCGTCGGCGACGAACGCACGCTGGGTGCGCCGGGCGCCGGCGACCCGGGCCAGCATCTCGTTGAGGGTCGTCGCGAGGGCGGCGATCTCGTCCCGGGTCGGCGGGACAGGGAGGCGTTCGTCGTCGGCCGAGGACTCGTCGATCCGCTCCGCCCCCTGCCGCAGTGCCTCCACCGGACGGAGCGCCGCGCCGATGACCCGCCAGGCGACCAGACCGAGGACGAGGAGCATGACCGGTAGGAGCGCGAGGAGCAGGAGGCGCAGGGTCCGACCACTCTGCTGGACCGTCGACGTCGACGTCCCCGCGACGACGGTGACCCGAGCGGTCGAGGGGCCGGCCGCGACGGCCGCCACCTGGAGCTCCCCGGAGAGCCCGGCCCGGTTGCCCGGCACGGTGACGATGCGGCCGGCGAGGGCCGCCTGCCGCTCGTCATCGGTGACAAGTGGGGTGAGCCGGTCGGCGGTCACCGAGCCGCCCACGACGTGCCCTCCGGCATCGATGACCTGCACGATCTCGGCCCCGGCCACAGGGACGGGATCTGGGAGCCGGCCGGCATCCACCAGGGCAGCGACCTCCGAGGCGCTGGCCCGGACCTCGCTGTGGACGGTGCGCGACAGGGACGTGACGAGCACGGCATCGAGGGCGACGCCACCGATGACGAGCGCTCCCGCGACGCCGAGCAGGCCGATCGCCATCAGCCGGGCACGCAGACTGACCCGCTGCCACCACCGGACCAGCGCTGGGCCCGCGGAGGTCATGGTGCGAGCCGGTAGCCGCGACCGCGCAGGGTCACCACCTGCTCACGGCCCAGCTTGCGCCGCAGGTAGCCGACGTAGACCTCGACGAGGTTGACGTCCTGCCCCTCGCCCCACACGGAGTCGAGCAGCTCCTCCTTGGATCGGACGGCGGGATGCGCGCGGGCGAGCGCCTCGAGGAGGCGGAACTCGGTGGCCGACAGGGCCACCTCGGCTCCGTTGCGAGTCACCCGCTGGGCGCTCGGGTCGACGACCAGGCCGCCGACGGTGAGGGCCACCGGCCGCGGAACGGGGTCCCGTCGCAGCAGAGCGCGGAGCCGGGCTACGAGCACGACGAAGGAGAACGGCTTGGTGAGATAGTCGTCGGCCCCGCAGTCGAGCCCGTCGGCCTGGTCGTACTCCCCGTCCTTGGCCGACAGGATGAGGACAGGGACCCAGTTCCCTTCTGCACGAAGGGTTCTCACGATCTCGTACCCCGACAGGCGGGGTAGCATGATGTCGAGGACGACGACGTCGTGCCCCCCGAACCGGGCGGCCTCGAGGCCGTTGGGCCCGTCGCTGACGTGCTCGACGACGAACCCCTCGGCGCCCAGGCCCCGCACGAGGGCAGCGGCCATCCGGGCCTCGTCCTCGACCAGCAGCACCCGCACGGCCCTACCCTGCCACGGCCGGTCGGGTGACGACCGGAACAACTGGGACGGCGGGCGGCGCCGGTCTCAGGGTCCTCTCAGCGGCTCCGGGAGACGATGGCGTCATGAGTTTCTGGAGCACCCACCCCAAAGTTCGCTGGATGGCGCCCGTCGCCGCCGTGGCCGTCGTCGCCGTGACCCCGTATGCCGTGAGCGCGAGTGCCGACTCCGGCCTCCCATCGCGCACCGCGGCCCAGCTGCTCGCCGACGTGCAGAGGTCCGACGTCGCCACCATGTCGGGCACCATCGTCGAGTCCGCCAACCTCGGGCTGCCGTCGCTGCCGGGCATCGGTGGGAGCAACGGGAGCGCAGACCTGACCTCCCTGGTGTCGGGGTCGCACACGCTGCGGATCTGGGTCGACGGGCCGGACCGGCAGCGGCTCGCGGTCGTCGGCGACCGGGGTGAGTCCGACCTCATCCGCAACGGCACGACGCTGTGGACCTGGTCGAGCGCCACCAAGACCGCGACCAAGCGCACGATCGACGCGGGTGACAAGAAGGCGTCCACGCCCACCGCCCTCCCGACGACGCCGCAGGACGCGGCCGGCGAGGCGCTCAAGGCGATCGACCCGACGACCACGGTGACGACGTCCGGGACGGCCACGGTCGCCGGGCGCGCGGCATACGAGCTGGTCCTCACTCCCAAGACCAAGGCGACCCGCGTCGCCCAGGTGCGCATCGCCATCGACGGCGTCAAGCACGTTCCCCTGCGGGTGCAGGTCTACTCGACGCAGCTGGCCAAGCCGGCGTTCGAGGTGGGGTTCACGGCGGTCGACTTCGGCAAGCCCGACGCCCGGCAGTTCGCCTTCACCCCTGCCCCCGGAACCACGGTCAAGGACGGGAACGCACCGACCGCTGACTCGCCGAAGGCACCCGCGCCGACGACCAAGCCCCCGACCAAGCCCTCGACCAAGGAGCTGGCCGACAAGCCGACCGTCGTCGGGACCGGCTGGTCCACGGTCGTCGTCGCAAAGCTCCCCGCCGACGCGCTCGCCGGCCTCACCGGGGCAGCGGGCAAGGCTCCCACCGACAAGGGCAGCGACCAGAGCAGTGCCCAGATGGGCGCGATCCTCAAGCTGCTGCCCAAGGTCTCGGGCGCGTGGGGCAGCGGGCACCTGCTGTCGGGCACCCTGTTCTCCGCCGTCCTCACCGATGACGGCCGGGTCGCCATCGGGGCGGTCGCGCCGGCCCAGCTGTATGCCGCCCTGGCCGCCAGGTGAGCCCAGCTGACCTCGCCGTCGCGACGAGCGGGTTGACCAAGCGCTTCGGCACTCGGGCGGCTGTCGACGGGATCGACCTGGCCGTGCCGACGGGTGCGGTCTACGGGTTCCTCGGGCCCAACGGGTCCGGCAAGACGACGACGATCCGGATGCTGCTCGGCCTCATCGAGCCGACGGCCGGGTCCCGAACCCTGCTCGGGCAGCCGATGCCCGCTGGGGCCGGGGAGACCCTGCCCCGGGTGGGCTCGCTCGTCGAGGGACCGGCCTTCCATCCCTACCTGAGCGGACGGGCCAACCTCGCCCGGCTGGACGCGGCCGACCGCTACGCCGACCCGTGGAGCGCCCGCAGCCGCATCGACGCCGCCCTGGAGCGGGTCGGCCTCCTTGCGGCGGCGGGGAAGAAGTACCGGGCCTACTCCCTCGGCATGCGGCAGCGGCTCGCCATCGGAGCATCCCTGCTCATGCCGCGCGACCTGCTCGTGCTCGACGAGCCGACGAACGGCCTGGACCCGCAAGGGACCCGCGAGGTCCGGTCGCTCGTCGGCTCGCTCGCCGCCGACGGCGCCACCGTGCTCGTCTCCAGCCACCTGCTGACCGAGGTGGAGCAGGTCTGCACCCACCTGGGTGTCATGAGCGACGGGCACCTCGTCGCCCAGGGAACGGTGGCCGAGATTCGCTCCGGGGCGGTGGCCACGATCCGCCTCCAGACCGGCGAGCTCGATGCTGCCGCAACGGTTCTCACCGGACTCGGCGTCACCAACGTGCAGCGGGTGGGGCTCGAGGTCCACGGCCTCCCCGGCGACCTCGAGCCGGAGCGGATCGTCGCGGCCCTCGTTGGCGCGGGGGTCGGCGTGCGTGGGTTCGTCGTCGACGCGCCGAGCCTGGAGGACCTGTTCGTGACGATGACGGGGGAGGGCTTCGATGTCAGTGGCTGAGAAGGGTGTCGAGCAGGGAGAGGTGGGCACCCGGCATACCGGATCGACCGCAACCCGACCCCGGGCGGTCTCGACACGACTGCTCCGCTCCGAGCTGGGCCTCATCATGGGCCGCCGGCGCAACCAGATGGGCATGCTCGTCCTCGCCGCGCTGCCGGTCGTCCTCGCCGTCGCCGTCAAGCTGACCGCGCCGAACCGCGAGGGCCATGACGCCGGCGACTTCCTCGTCCAGGCGACCGCCAACGGGCTGTTCGTCCCGCTCGCCGCGCTCACGCTCGAGATGACCCTGTTCCTGCCGATGGCCATCGCCATGCTCTCCGGTGACGCGATCGCCGGCGAGGCAAACCTCGGCACGCTGCGCTACCTGCTCACCGTGCCGGTCAACCGCACCCGGCTGCTCGCCGTGAAGTACGCGTCGCTGGTCATCGGAGCCCTCATCGGGGTCACGATCGTCACCGTGGTCGGTGCTGTCGTGGGGATCGCGCTGTTCGGGGCCGGCCCGATGCTCACCCTCTCCGGCGTGCAGATCGGGGTCTGGAGCGCGGTCGGCCGGGTGGCGCTCGTGGCGCTGTACTGCGCGGCCGGGATCGCGGCGCTCGGGGCGGTCGGGCTGTTCGTCTCCACCCTGACCGAGCAGCCGATGGCGGCCACGGTGACGGTCATGATCGTCACCATCGTGTCGTGGATTCTCCTCGGGGTGAACCAGCTCGCCTTCCTCCACCCGTGGCTCATCGTCGACCACTGGATGTCGTTCAGCGACCTGTTCCGCGAGCCGCCGCTGTGGTCCAACCTGCTCCAGGGCCTTGGTCAGGACCTTGCGTATGCCGTGGTCTTCTGGCTCGCGGCGTGGGCCCGGTTCACGAGCAAGGACATCACCAGCTGACCCTGCCGGCGTTGGTGGCTCTCGGCTGGCGCTCAGGTTGAGTTCAGCCGCTCCCCAGCCGTGGTTGGCAGGGTGGGGCAGCGTGACCGAAGCCCTTGCCACCGCCCATTCCACGCCGCGGGGACGCTATGTCGCGACCAAGGTCCCGCAGGTGACCGTCGCGTTCTGGGCGGTGAAGATCCTCACGACCGGGCTCGGCGAGGCCACCTCGGACTACCTCGCCGCGCACAACCGGGTGGTCGCGGTGCTGGCCACCGGCGCACTCCTGCTTGCTGCGCTCGGCTGGCAGCTCCGGACCTCGCGCTACCGGCCGCTCGCGTACTGGGTGACGGTGGCGATGGTCGCCATCTTCGGGACGATGGCCGCCGACGCCGCGCACGTCATCCTCGGGATCCCGTATGCCGTGACCACCGTCGGCTACTCGGTCGCCCTGGCAGTGGTGCTGGTCTGGTGGTGGCGGAGCGAGGGCACCTTGTCGATCCACTCGATCGTCACCCCGCGTCGCGAGCTCTTCTACTGGGCGACGGTTCTGGCGACGTTCGCCCTGGGGACAGCGGCCGGTGACCTCACGGCATACACGCTGGGTTGGGGCTACCTGCCGTCCGCGGTCTTCTTCGGTGTCGCGATCCTCGTGCCGCTCGTGGCATGGCGCCTCGGTGCTGCGGAGGTCGGGATGTTCTGGACGGCATACGTGCTGACCCGGCCGCTCGGTGCTTCGGTCGCCGACTGGCTGGGCAAGCCGTCGACGAAGGGTGGCGGACTGGGGTTCGGTGACGGGACGGTCACCCTCTGCGGCTTCGCGATCCTCGCGGTCGCGCTGGCGGGGTTGGTCAGAGCCAGTCGCGACGGCTGAAGGAGATGTAGAGCAGCGCGGACAGGCCGATGATCAGCCCGCTCGTCAGCCACACTCCCCACTCGTGCCCGAAGCCGGGATAGGGGACGTTCTGGCCGAACCAGCCGGTCACGGCCGTCGGGACGGCAATGATGGCGGCCCAGCCGGCCAGCTTCTTCATGACCGTGTTGAGGCGGGTGTCCTGCAGCGACAGGTTGGTCTCGAAGACCGTCGTCACCATGTCGCGGAGCGACTCGGTCCACTCGGCGGCGCGCAGGACGTGGTCGTAGAGGTCGTCGTACCAGCGACCGAGCTCGGTCGCCTCGTCCTCGGTCCGGTGCCGCAGGACGCCGTTGACGACCTCACGCATGGGCAGCACGACCCGGCGCAGCTGGACGAGGTCCTTGCGCAGTCCGTAGACCTGACGGAGGAAGACGGTGTTGGCGCCCCGGTTCTCGAAGAGCTCGGTCTCCAGGCCCTCGATGGCGTCGTCGAAGACCTGGATGCTGTCGAACTGGCTGTCCACGATGGTGTCGAGCAGGCCGTGCAGGAGGGCGCCGGAGCCGAACCGGAGCAGGTCGTTGTTGTCCTCCCAGCGCCGGACGACCTCCTCCATGTCGAAGCTGTCGTCCTGACGGATCGTCACCAGGGCGCCCTTGAAGACCAGACCGCTGACCTTGCTCAGCCGCAGCCGACTCGAACCGTCCGCGGCGATGTCGGCCGACATCTTCGTGGCGTACGCCATGAAGAACATGTGGTCGGCGTGCCGGGTCACCTTGGGGCGTTCGAGTGGGGCCAGGACGTCCTCGATGAGGGTCGGGCTCAGGCCGAGGTGGCCCGCCAGTGCCGTCATGTCGGCTGGGGTCGGCGAGGTCAGGTCGAGCCAGAGGAGCTGGGTGGGGTCCTTGGCCAGGTCGGCGATCTCGTCGAGGGTGACCGAGTCGTCGACGACCTGGCCGTCGCGCCAGGTCATCCCGCGCAGGGGGCAGGTCATCGTGGCTCGCTGGGCCGGGGTCGAGGTCACGATCGCGAGGGTAGTCCTGTCCGGTGGCAGGATCGCGTCATGACTGACGCCGCCATGCTCGTCGACCATCTCGGAGGTGCCCGCCGGCACGTGCTCGGGATTCTCGAGGGGCTGTCCGATGCCGACTGGCGCAGGTCGCTCGTGCCGTCCGGCTGGTCCCCGATCCAGGTCGTCTCGCACCTGGCGCTGGACGACGAGCGGTTCTGGTTCGGCGCCGTACTCGCCGGCGAGGAGGAGATCATCGACGAGCTGATCCACGACCCGTGGGACGCCTGGCAGGTTCGGCCCGAGGTCACGCCGGCGGAGGTCGTGGCGCGCTACCGGGCCGAGGCTGGCCGCAGCGACGCCCGGATCCTCGCCGCCGACCTCGAGGAGCCGGTCGCGTTCTGGCCGGACTTCATGGGGCCGTGCTGGATGGAGTCCAAGGGCGAGGTCGTGTTGCACGTGATCACCGAGACGTCGGCGCACGCCGGTCAGCTCGACATCGTCCGGGAGCTGGTGGACGGTCGGCAGTGGACGGTCGTCACCTGAGCGGGTTCCTCGGCCAGGTGGCGAGTCAGGTCGCGGGTCAGGGCCGGTCGGTGCTGAACGGGGACTGCGGGCGAGGCTCGAGGACCCCGTCCACCGTGATGTCGACGAGCTCGTTGTAGAAGGCGACCCGGTCCTTGATCCGCCCGACCGCCGGCGTCGGCTCGCGGTAGGACCAGGCGAAGTTGTCCAGCCCGGGGCGACTCCAGTAGCGGTCCGCGATGCCCTTGTAGGGGCAGCCGGTGACGTGCTCGACCGCGGTCAGCTCGTCGAAGCGGACGTCCTCGGGTGGGAAGTAGTAGCGCGTCGGGAGTCCGGTCTCGAAGAGGGTGACCGGCCGGTTGGTCTCCGCGAGGACGGTGCCGTCGAGGCTCACGACGACATGCCGGGACGACGGCAGCGCGTCGACGCGTTTGTGCGGGTCCCGAGGGTGGCCGAAGACGGGCTCGTCCTCCTCGGTCCAGTGCAGCGTCCCCGGCAGCCAGGTGAGGACGACGTGCCCGGCCAGTGCCGGGTCATCGCGTCGCCAGGCCACGGCAGGAATGAACAGGTCGCCGATCCTCAGGTCCCAGACCGCGCTCACCGGGCCGTGGGGACCGAAGAACGGGTGCCACCGTTCCGGCGCCGCGCTGTGGGTCAGGAGATCGAGGCGGACGTCCTCCTCGGGGATCGCGCAGGCGGGAACCGGGAACCGCTCCTCCCAGAACAGGAGCGACCGGCGGGAGTCGACGATCGGTGCGTCACCGGCATACGCACGAACCCAGCGAGCGCTGGGCTCGGTTCGCAGGGTCATGGGACTCATCGTCCGCCTGCTGCCCCCGCCGCCGCTGCGGAACAGCGGAATCGGCTGGTATGCCGGGTGGCCGGCTAGCCGTGTCGCGCGGACGTGGTCCTGGGTCTGGAGGCAGTGAGGTCGGTCAGCCGCACGAGCGACGCCCGCATGAGCTCGCCCAGCTCGGGCCCGTCGGCGCCTTCGGGGGCGGCCCGACCCGGGTGATCGCCGAGGCGATCGGCCGGGGTCTTGGGGCACCCGCGGTCTCGGTGCCGGCGCAGGAGGCGGTGGCGCACCTCGGTTGCCTCCTCGATGACCTGAACGCAGGTCTCTACACGAGCTGAGCGCGTCCGGGGCTCAGCCGGCGGCGAGGTGGGTGAGGTGGCCGTACTGGGTCCAGTCGGCGTCGTCGAAGTCCTCACCGCGGTCGAGCCGTGCTTGGAGGTGGTTCAGGCGCTGGTTCTCGGTGGCCATCAAGGGTCGGGTGGGTGGGTCGTCCTCGACCGGTTGGGTGCCCCAGCCGAGCAGGGGTGGCGCGGTCGACTCGTATGCCGTGCCGGCCGGGGTGCTGACCGTCATGGTGTGCGGGCCGGGGTCGTCGTCGTCGAAGTGGTGCAGGCCGGTGCGGGTGATGGTGAAGTCCCAGCCGGGTTCTTCCTTGACGTTGTTGTGCCGCACACACGTGCCGTCGGCCTGCTCGGCGTGGGTGGGTCCGCCGCGGGCGGCCGGGGTGGCGTGGTCGACGGCCCGGATCGGGGCCTCGCACCAGGGCACCCGGCAGGTCTGGTCGCGCAGCACCAGGAACTGGCGCAGCAACCCTCCGAAGGTGCGTCTCCGGGAGTCCATCGCGACCAGGTCCCGCCCGTCGGGGGACAGGTACAACCGGCGCAGCCACACCCGCGCCTCCTCCACACCAAGGTCATCTGTGCTCTCACCGCTGCGGCTGGGTGGTGGGTCGGGGTCGACCGGGTGCCCGTTCTCGCAGCGGGGCTCTGGTCGCTGGTCTCGTCCTGGGCCGTGGTCCGGATCGGAGCCGGTGCTGGTGCCGTGCCGGAGCCGGTCGCGGATGAACGCGGCGGGGACCGGCCCGAACCCGACCACCTCCACCGGGGCCTGCACC
>JAJPIW010000081.1 GCA_021324575.1 Intrasporangiaceae bacterium
GGCCGGGCAAGGCGCTCGTCGAGGTGGTCCTCCACGAGGGCCGCAAGCACATCGTGCGCCGGCTGCTCGACGCGGTCGGCTACCCGGTGCTCAGCCTGGTCCGGACCCAGGTCGGTCCGGTGCTGCTCGCCGACACCAAGCCGGGCAAGTGGCGGGCGCTGTCCAAGGACGAGGTCGCCGCCCTCTACAAGGCAGCGGGGCTGTGACGACGCACGTCCACATCATCGGGACCGGACTGATCGGTGCGAGCTTGGGCATCGCGCTGACGCGCGCGGCGTATGCCGTGTCGCTGGCCGACCAGTCCCCGACCTCGGCTGCGTTGGCGCAGGACCTGGGCGCCGGCCGGGTCCGCTCCGACAACTCCTCAGCCCCCGACGTCGTGGTCGTCGCCACGCCACCCGACGTGACCGCCGGGATCGTCGCGCGGGCCCTGGTCGAGTGGCCGGACGCGGTGGTGACCGACGTCGCATCGGTCAAGGGGTCGGTGCTCAAAGCGTTGCTGGACAACGGTTCTGACACCACCAGGTACGTCGGCGCCCACCCGATGGCCGGCCGTGAACGTTCCGGTGTCGTTGCGGCGCGCGGCGACCTCTTCGAGGGGCGGGCCTGGGTCGTGGCCCCGGCCCCGGACTCCTCGGCAGAGGCCGTGGCGGCGGTCGAGGCGCTCGGCCGAGCCGTCGGTGCCGCGGTGATCCGGCTCGACCCGACGGCCCACGACGCGGCGGTGGCCGCCGTGTCGCACGTACCGCAGGTGGCTGCCAGCCTCGTCGCCGCCCGGCTCGAGGGCCTGTCCGACCAGGCCGTCGGCCTCGCCGGCCAGGGCCTGCGTGACGTCACACGGATCGCCGCCAGCGACCCACACCTGTGGACCCAGATCCTCGCGGCGAACGCCCCGGCGGTGCGTGAGGTGCTGGCTCACCTCGGCGACGACCTCCGCGACGTCGTTGCCGCCCTCGATGCCCTCATCGCCGACCCCGACGGTGCGGCCGGCGGTGCCCGAGCCGTCCTTGCTCGCTCGATCGCCGCGGGCAACGCCGGACAGGCCCGGATCCCCGGCAAGCACGGTGGAGCGCACACGGCATACGAGCCGGTCGTCGTCCTCGTCCCGGACCGCCCGGGTGAGCTCGCCCGGCTGCTGCACGACGTGGGTGCGGCCGGCGTCAACCTGGAGGACCTGCACCTCGAGCACGGCATGGGGCAGCCGTTCGGCCTCGCGGAGATCATGGTCGTTCCCGGTGCCGTCGGCCAGCTGACCACCGCCCTCGAGGCGTGTGGCTGGCGGCTGCACGCCTGAGCGGCCATTAGTCTTGCCCCTCGTGATCATCGCCATCGACGGACCCAGCGGGTCGGGCAAGTCCAGCGTCTCCCGGGCCGTGGCCCGCGCGCTCGGGATCGGGTTCCTCGACACCGGCGCGATGTACCGGGCCCTCACCTGGTGGTGCCTGGACCGGGGGATCGACCTCGCTGACCGGGACGCCGTCGTCGCCGCGGCCTCGGCCATGCCGCTTCGCCAGGGCAGCAACCCAGCTCACCCCACCGTCCTCATGGACGACGTCGATATCAGCGAGGCGATCCGGACGACCGAGGTGACGACCGCCGTCACCGCCGTCGCGACGAACCCCCGGGTCCGGCCCGTCCTCCAGCGGCGGCAGCGCAACGCGATGGCGGCCATCGCCCGGGAGACCGGGGGAGTGGTCGCCGAGGGGCGCGACATCACCACGGTCGTGGCGCCGGACGCCGACGTCCGGGTCCTGCTGACAGCCAGTGAGGAGGCACGCTTGCGCCGCCGCTCGACCGAGCTGCACGGGCAGGCCGACGCGGGCTCCGTTGCGGCGACACGGGACCAGATCGTCAAGCGCGACGCCGCCGACTCCACGATGTCGCAGTTCACCGTGGCCGCCGACGGGGTGACGACCGTGGACACCTCCGACCTGGACTTCGACGGGAGCGTGGCGGCGGTTCTCGCCGTGGTTCGACGTACGGCCGCCGCCGCGCCATGACCGAGGAGTCGGTCCCCGCCGACTGGCGGGCCGCCGTCGGCCGTCAGTCTGGTCGGTTCCTCTTCCGAGTTCTTTACTCCTGCAAGGCCTTTGGCGCGGACCGTATGCCGCGTGACCGGCCGGTCCTGCTGGCCGCCAACCACACCGGCTACCTCGACGGCGCCCTCGTCTTCGCCATGGCTCCGCGGCCGAGCCACTTCCTCGTCCTGGACAAGACCTTCGACGGGTTCCTCGACCACCTGCTCACCTTCGTCGGGATGATCCCGATCGACCAGACCCGCGGTGACCGGCGAGCCCTCGGCACGGCTCTGGAGGTCCTGCGCCGCCGGGGCGTGGTCGGCATCTTCCCCGAGGGCGGTCGGGGCCGCGGGGATCTTGCCCGAGCGGGGAAGGGGGCGGCCTGGCTGGCCCTCCAGAGCGACTGCGACGTGGTCCCGGTCGCCTGCCTCGGAACCCGCCGGACCGGTGAGCTGGCGGGGTGGTGGCCGCCACTGCGTTCCCGGCTCGTCGTCGACTTCGGCGCACCGATCCGTCTGACCCAGCCCACCGGCATACCGGGTCGGGCGCGCCTCGAGGTCGCGACCGAGCAGCTCCGCGAGGCTCTGGCGACGCATGTCGCCGCCGCAGCGGAACGGCACGGCATACCCCTGCCGACGGACGTGCCGACCGACCTCGTGGAGTAGGCGACAATGGTGGACCCCCACCATCTTTGAAGGATCTCTCGTGAGTGACCACACCCCTGCCCCCGACCAGCTCGCGGCCGGCGCCCCCGACGAGACGGTCGAGCGTGCCCTGCGGGCCGGGCTGGACGCCTTCGAGCTGAACGACGCCGATCTGGCCCTGCTCGACCGCGACGGGTCCGACCTCGACGACGCAGAGCCGACCGGCCCGCTGCCGGTCGTGGCGGTCGTCGGCCGTCCCAACGTCGGCAAGTCCACGCTGGTCAACCGGATCATCGGCCGCCGCGAGGCGGTCGTGGAGGACGTCCCGGGCGTCACCCGCGACCGGGTCGCCTACCCGGCGGAGTGGGCCGGGCGCGACTTCACCCTCGTCGACACCGGCGGCTGGAGCATCGACGCGACCGGCATCCACCTGCGGGTGGCCGAGCAGGCCGAGATCGCCGTCGAGCTGGCCGACGTCGTGCTCTTCGTCGTCGACGCCGTCGTCGGCGCCACGGACGACGACGAGGCGGTGGTCCGGCTGCTCCGCAAGTCCGGGAAGCCGGTCGTCCTCGTCGCCAACAAGGTCGACGACCAGCGGATCGAGGCCGACGCGGCCGCGCTGTGGAACCTCGGCCTGGGCCAGCCCTGGCCGGTCTCGGCGCTGCACGGCCGGGGCAGTGGCGACGCCCTGGACGCGCTGCTCGACGTGCTGCCGGAGTTCTCCGAGGTCGGCGACAACTACCGGACGGGCGGGCCGCGGCGGGTCGCCCTCATCGGCCGTCCCAACGTCGGCAAGTCCTCGATGCTCAACAAGCTCGCCGGCACCGAGCGGGTTGTCGTCGACAACGTCGCCGGCACGACGCGGGACCCGGTCGACGAGCTGATCGACCTCGGCGGCAAGACCTGGCGGTTCGTCGACACCGCGGGCATCCGGCGGCGGGTGCACCAGACCCGCGGGGCCGACTTCTACGCCTCGCTGCGGACCCAGACGGCGCTGGAGAAGGCCGAGGTCGCCGTCGTCCTCATCGACGCCTCCGAGCCCATCGCCGAGCAGGACATCCGGGTCATCCAGCAGGTCATCGACGCCGGCCGCGCGCTCGTCGTCGCCTACAACAAGTGGGACCTGCTCGACGAGGAGCGCCGCCACTACCTCGAGCGCGAGATCGAGCGCGAGCTCGTCCAGATCCCGTGGGCGCCCCGGGTCAACGTCGCGGCCCGCACCGGACGGCACATGGACAAGCTGGTGCCCGCCCTCGAGACCGCCCTGGACTCGTGGGACTCCAGGATCCCGACCGCTCGGCTCAACGCGTTCCTCGGCGAGGTCGTCGCCGCGCACCCGCACCCGGTCCGCGGCGGCAAGCAGCCGCGCATCCTCTTCGCCACCCAGGCCGGCACCCGTCCGCCGCGTTTCGTGCTCTTCTCGTCCGGCTTCATCGAGGCCGGCTACCGGCGCTTCCTCGAGCGCCGGCTGCGCGAGGAGTTCGGCTTCGAGGGCACCCCGATCGAGATGTCGGTCCGCGTCCGCGAGAAGCGCAAGCGCTGACCCTCCGGGTGCGCTCGCTGACCCGCGGGGAGACTCGGGCGCGCGGCATACGACCGGGGCGTCTGGCTCGGCGTCCTGCGCCGCGGCGCACGTCGCGACCACCGGCGCACTCGCGTTCGCGCCGGTCGTCGGGTGCTGCGCCCTGGCGCACAAACGCGTCGGGGAGGGCCTCGGCGCCGGTCACAGCCACAGCGACGCCTGTGGCGAAACCCAATTGGGACGGGCCGTATGCCGTGCGCTAGGGTTTGGGTCGCTCTCGGGGCCACCCCGGAAGCAGCCACGGGCTGTGGCGCAGCTTGGTAGCGCACTTGACTGGGGGTCAAGGGGTCGCAGGTTCAAATCCTGTCAGCCCGACCACCGGGGCCTGACCTGACACCACAGGTCAGGCCCC
>JAJPIW010000031.1 GCA_021324575.1 Intrasporangiaceae bacterium
GCGTTGCCGATGGCAACCACGGCACCGTCCAGCCGGTCGCCCCACAGGGAGACCGCAGCCGCCGCGCGGGTGGTCGACCAGGCGCGGGCGAGGTCCGGCACCCGGGGGTCCCGCAGCGTGCACACGACCTCGTTGTCGGCCGGCAGTCGCCGCCGGGTGACGCCGCTCGCCAGCATGAGCGAGTCGGTGAGGACAGGTGCCCCAGCAGCGAGCGCGTCGCGGGCAGCCGCGACCACGTCGGCGGACGCGGCCAGGTCGGTGATGATGCCCACGTCGCCGCAGGCGTGGATCACCCGGGTCGCGACGGTGGCCAGGTCGATGGGAAGCCCGGACAGGTCGGCCCGCCCCCGGATCATGCCGAAGGACTGCCGGTAGATCTCGTCGCCGTCGGTCACGTAGTCGTAGCGGCGGGTCGGCGGCCGAAGGTGGTCGGTGGTGGTCACGGGCGTGCTCCTGCCGCGGTGAGGATGTCGTCGACCGTCGTCGGGGCGACGACGGTGGCGTGGTCGGTGGCGGGGTGGCCGCAGCGACGCTCGCAGCCCACGACGTGGACCCGTGCCCCGTCGACAGGGAGGACCGAGGCCGCAGCGCCGGCCAGCTCGAGGGTCGGTGAGCTGGTCCGCCCGCACGACGGCGCCCCGACACAGGCGGACAGACGGGCCCACGGGGAGTCCGGCGTCGTGACCAGACCGGCGGCCGCCAAGGTGGTGGCGTGCGTGACGCCGCCAGGGACGACGAGCGACCGCCACGGGGTGAGGGTCACCTCGTCGGCCACGGCGGCCAGGGCAGCGGCGTGGGTGCTGCGGAGCATCCCGAGCGGAACCCCGACGACAAGGGCGCCGTCGGGGTCGTCGTCGACCACGCCCGGCCGCAACGGCGGTGCCGGAGACACGGCATACGGGGACATCCCGTCGAAGACGGGCGAGCGGTCCGGGAGGTCACGGACGTTCCAGACCCCCGCGTCGTCCCGGTGCTGCAGGAACAGTCGGGCCCGGTGCACCAGCTCGGCCACGGCGTCGCGGCGGGCGACCTCGACCGCGTACCGACCGGCGAGCACCCTCCCGCAGTGGTCGTCGATGACCTCGTATGCCGCGTCCCAGGCCTCGCCGAGGACCGCGCCGCCGGCGTTGCCCACCGCGAACAGGAAGCGCCCCGGGAGGGCACCGAGCTCGGGATCGGCGACGAGAGCGTCGTCCAGCTCGCCTACCAGAGAGGCGATCTGGCCATCCAGAGGGGTGGCGATGATGTTCCGGACCAGCTCGTGGGTGGCCGAGGGGAGCAGCCCGGTCGCCTCCAGGCGGGTCACCAGGTCCGTCGGAAGCGGGTCGGGCAGGGCGCGCAGCTGCAGGTTGCCGCGGCTCGTCAGCTGCAGGACGGGTGCACCGTGGTCGGCGGCCATGGCGAGCAGGTCGCTGAGGGTGCCGAGCGGTATCCGGCCCCCGGGGACCCGGAGGCGGACCAGCGCCCCATCCGCGGCCGGGAAGGGACGCACGAGACCCGGACAGCTGTCCAGCCCGAGGTGTCGCATCACGCGGCAAGAGTAGGACGGCGTCCGCGACCAGCGGACGGCGGATATCCTGCACGCGGCGCACGCCTGCGGAACCCGGTGCAAACCCGGGACGGTCCCGCCACTGTGAACCGCCGACTTCTCGACACCAGGTCGAGGCAGCCGGGACGGGAAGTCAGGAACGCGACGTGCGCTGCCGTACCCGACCGTGGTGCGGCCAACGGCCATCCGGGGCGCGGACCCCGGCCAAGGAGCGCGGATGCCTCGCATCGCCCTGCTGTCCACGTCGGACACCGACCTGCTGAGCGCGCGCGCGAGCGGCGCCGACTACGTGTGGGCCAACCCGGCCCGGCCCGGCCCGACGCCACTGGGCGACCTGGTGTCCGGCGACGTGGACGACGTGGACATCGTCGTCGCGCGGATCCTCGGTGGCCCCCAGGACGTCGACGCGGCCATCCTCGCCGCCGGCGAGCGCGGCCTGCCGCTGCTCGTCCTCGGCGGCGAGCAGACCCCGAACGCCGCGCTCATCGAGCTCTCCCGCCACGTCCCGGCCGGGGTGGTCCACGAGGCGCACCGCTACCTGGCCCAGGGCGGCGCCGACAACCTGCGCAACCTGCACGCCTTCCTCTCCGACACGCTGCTGCTCACCGGTGAGGGGTTCGAGGCGCCCGTCGAGCTGCCGACCTGGGGGGTCCTCGACCGTCCCCCGTATGCCGCGTCGTCCTCGTCCTCGTCCTCGTCCTCGCTCTCGTCGGGGTCGGGGGCGTCGGCCCCTGCTGAGGTCAGGCCACGGGTCGGGGTGCTCTTCTACCGGGCCCAGCACGCCGCCGGCAACACGGCATACGCCCAGGCCCTCTGCGACGCGATCGACGCGGCCGGCGGGCAGGGAGTGCCGATCTTCGCCGCGTCCCTGCGCGAGGCGCCGAGCGACCTGCTCGACCACCTCGGCACCCTCGACGCGCTCGTGACGACGGTGCTGGCCGCCGGTGGGACGAAGCCCGCAGCAGCGCAGGCCGGCGGGGACGACGAGGCGTGGGACGTCCAGGCGCTCGCTGCTCTCGACATCCCGATCCTGCAGGGTCTGTGCCTCACCTGGAGCCGGGCCGACTGGGCCGGATCGGACGAGGGGATGACCCCGCTGGACGTCGCGACCCAGGTGGCGGTGCCGGAGTTCGACGGGCGGATCATCACGGTGCCGTTCTCGTTCAAGGAGACCGACGCCGACGGGCTGCCCTACTACGCGGCCGATCCGGAGCGTTGCGCGCGGGTCGCCGGGATCGCGGTCAAGCACGCCCGGCTGCGGCACACGCCGACCGACCAGCGCCGGGTCGCCGTCGTCCTGTCGGCCTATCCGACCAAGCACTCGCGGATCGGAAACGCCGTCGGCCTGGACACCCCCGTCTCGACGATCCGGCTGCTCCGGGCGATGCGGGAGGCGGGCTACGACCTCGGCGAGCGGGGCGGCATACCGGGACTCGACGACGTTCCCGCGATCGAGGGCGAGGCGCCGGACACGACCGCCGGCAACGCGCTCATCCACGCCCTCATCGCCGCCGGCGGCCAGGACCCCGAATGGCTCACCCAGGAGCAGGTCAGCGACGCGCAGGTGCGTATCCCGGCCGCGACGTATGCCGCGTGGTTCGAGGCGCTCCCGGCGGACCTGCGCGAGGCGGTGACCGAGCACTGGGGGCCCGCGCCGGGCACCCTCTATGTCGACACAACACGTGACCCCGAGGGCGAGATCGTCTGTGCCGCAATGGTCTCCGGCAACATCGTGATCCTCGTGCAGCCGCCGCGCGGCTTCGGCGAGAACCCGATCGCGATCTACCACGACCCCGACCTGCCGCCGACGCACCACTACCTCGCGACCTATCGCTGGCTCGAGGAGGAGTTCGGCGCGCACGCCGTCGTCCACGTCGGCAAGCACGGCAACCTGGAGTGGCTGCCGGGCAAGAACCTCGCCATGTCGCCCTCGTGCGGCACCGATGCGGCGCTCGGCTCGCTGCCGCTCATCTATCCCTTCCTCGTCAACGACCCGGGCGAGGGCACCCAGGCCAAGCGGCGGGCGCACGCGACGATCGTCGACCACCTCGTGCCACCCATGGCGCGGGCCGAGAGCTATGGCGACATCGCCCGGCTGGAGCAGCTGCTCGACGAGTACGGCAACGTCTCGGCCATGGACCCGGCCAAGGCGCCGGCCCTGCGCGGCGAGATCTGGACCCTCATCCAGGCCGCCAAGATGGACCACGACCTCGGCCTGTCCGAGCGGCCCGAGGACGAGGCGTTCGACGACTTCGTCATGCACATCGACGGCTGGCTGTGCGAGATCAAGGACGTCCAGATCCGCGACGGCCTGCACGTCCTCGGTGAGGCGCCCTCGGGGGAGGGCCTGCTCAACCTCGTCCTCGCGGTCCTGCGGGCCGGGCAGATCTTCGGCGGGCGCGACTCCGGGGTGCCCGGTCTCCGCGCGGCGCTGGGCCTGGCCGAGGGCGCGTCGATGGCCGAGACGGACCGGGTCGAGGAGTTGGCCCGCGACCTCGTATGCCGGGTAGCCGAGTCCACGTGGTCGGTCGCCGCGGTCCCTGCGATCGTGGAAGCCGCTCTGGGAGAGGCGAACCCGGGCGCGGTCGCCGCCCTGGAGTTCGCCTGCGTCGAGGTCGTCCCGCGCCTGGCGGCGACGACCCGCGAGCTGCCGATGGTGCTCCATGCCCTCGACGGCGGCTACGTCCCGGCCGGGCCGTCCGGGTCGCCGCTGCGCGGCCTGGTCAACGTGCTCCCGACGGGTCGCAACTTCTACTCGGTCGACCCCAAGGCGATCCCGTCCCGGTTGGCCTACCAGACCGGCTCGGCCATGGCCCAGTCCCTGCTCGACCGCTATCTGGCCGACGAGGGCCGGCTGCCGGAGTCGGTCGGCCTGTCGGTGTGGGGAACCTCGGCGATGCGCACGTCCGGAGACGACATCGGTGAGGTCCTCGCCCTGCTCGGTGTGCTGCCCGTGTGGGACGAGCAGTCGCGCCGGGTCGTGGGCCTCGAGCCGTTGTCGCTCGACGAGCTCGGCCGACCGCGGATCGACGTCACGGTCCGGATCTCCGGCTTCTTCCGCGACGCCTTCCCCCACGTCATCGCCCTCCTCGACGATGCCGTGGCTCTGGTGGCCGGGCTCGACGAGCCGGTCGACCAGAACTTCGTGCGCAAGCACGCCCTGGCCGACGTCGAGACCCATGGCGACGAACGGCGTTCTCGCACAAGGATCTTCGGGTCGAAACCGGGCTCCTACGGAGCGGGCATCCTCCAGGTCGTCGAGTCGGGCACCTGGCGCGACGACGCCGACCTCGCCGAGGTCTACACCGCGTGGGGCGGCTTCGCCTACGGACGCGGGCTGGACGGCATACCGGCTCGGGAGGACATGGAGCGCAACTACCGCCGCATCCAAGTCGCCGCCAAGAACGTCGACAACCGCGAGTCCGACATCCTGGACTCCGACGACTACTTCCAGTACCACGGCGGGATGGTGGCCACGGTGCGCGCGCTGACCGGAGCCGAGCCCAAGGCCTACGTGGGCGACTCGACCTCGCCCGACGCCGTCCGCACCCGGACCCTGCAGGAGGAGACCAACCGGGTCTTCCGCGCCCGCGTCGTCAACCCGCGCTGGATCACGGCGATGCAGCGGCACGGCTACAAGGGGGCGTTCGAGCTGGCGGCGACGGTCGACTACCTCTTCGGGTTCGACGCGACGGCCGGTGTCGTGCCCGACTGGATGTACGAGTCGATCGCCCGCGAGTACGTCCTGGACGCCACCAACCAGGCGTTCCTCAAGCACGCCAACCCGTGGGCCCTGCGCGGCATCGTCGAGAAGCTCGGCGAGGCCGCGGACCGAGGGCTCTGGGCCGAGCCCGATCCGGACCTTGTGGAGGCGATGCAGCAGGTCTACCTCGATGTCGAGGGGGACCTGGAGGGATGAGCGAGACCTGGCCCCGTCCGGTCCCCCTGGTCGGTGACGCGACGAGCGCGCGCGAGCGCAGCGAGGATCCGCAGGGCTGGGCCATGGGCGCCCATGTCGTTGCGGCCCTGGAGGCGGTCATCGCGAACCGCCGTGACATCAGGCGGTTCCGGCCCGACCCGGTGCCCGAGTCGCTTGTCGAGTCCGTGCTGTCGGCGGGCCACCGGGGGCCGAGCGTCGGCCACTCGCAACCCTGGCGGTTCATCGTGGTGCGTGACCCCTCGGTCCGCGACCGGGCGGCGCACCTGGCCGACCGCGCCCGGCTCGTCCAGGCCGAGCACCTCACCGACGACCGCGCCGCCCGCCTGCTCGACCTCAAGCTCGAGGGACTCCGGGAGGCACCGGTCGGGATCGTCGTCGCCTGCGACCGGAGGACACCCGCCCGCGGGGTGCTCGGACGGGGGACGTTCCCCGACGCCGACCTGTGGTCGTGCGCCTCGGCGATCGAGAACATGTGGCTCACGGCCCGCGCCCACGGCCTGGGCATGGGGTGGGTGACCCTCTTCGACCCGGCGGACCTCGCCGGGCTGCTGCACCTGCCCGCCGGCGTGGTGACCCTGGGCTGGCTCTGTCTCGGCTGGCCCGACGAGCGCCCTCCGGCGCCGGGCCTGGAGCGTGCTGCCTGGTCCCGCCGTGTGCCGCTGTCCGACGTGGTGGTCCGCGACCGGTGGCCGGCGGAGGAGGACGCACCGGCCCAACCCGTGTCCCACCTGCGTGCTCCCTCCGGCGCCCGGTTGGTGGCGGCCACGGACGGGGCCGACGCGCTGCTCGCCCCGCCGGAGGCCCTCGGTCTCCTCGACCGGGCGCTCAACCGGGTCGAGGCACTGGCCGCGGGTCCCGTCGACGGGGGGACCCTCGTCCTGGCCGCGGCTGACCACCCGGTGGCTCGGCTCGGGGTCAGTGCCTACCCGCCGCACGTCACGCGGGACGTCGCCGAGGCTGCCGTCGCTGGGACGTCGATGGGGGCAGCTGCCGCGACGGCCGCCGGACTGGGGGTGGTCGTTGTCGACGCAGGCATCGACGGCGGCCCCGTTGCCGGCGCAGCTCTGTTGCGGGCGTGCGGAGCTCGTGGCGACCTCGCCTCCTCCGACGCGCTGACCGCCGAGGACGTCGACCGGCTGCTCGACGGCGGACGCGTCATCGGACGACGGGCTGGCGAGTCTGGCCTGGTCGTCCTCGGCGAGGTGGGCGTCGGCAACACCACCGTCGCCGCAGCCCTGGCCGGCGCGCTGACCGGCATCCGTCCCGAGGACGCCGTCGGCCTCGGTGCCGGAGCCGACAGCGACATCCTGGAGCGCAAACGGTCGGTCGTCGCCGCCGCCCTGGCTCGCGTGTCGGAGCGGCTGGCGTCGGCGGGGACGCCTGCCGAGCACGCGCGGCTCGCACTGCAGGGCCTGGGCGGCCCGGAGGTTGCTGTGCTCACGGGTGTCGTCCTCGGGGCCGTCGAGGCCGGGGGCGCCGTCGTGCTCGACGGCCTGTGCGCCTCCCTGCCCGGCCTGCTCGCGGCCCGGCTGGAGCCCGCGGTGCAGGCCCACCTCATCGCCGGACAGGTCTCCCGCGAGCGCGCCCACGCGGCGGTGCTTCGCGAGCTGGGGCTCGAGCCACTGCTGTCCCTGCGGCTGCGTGCCGGCGAGGGTGTCGGCGGCTGCCTCGCGGCTTCGATGCTGTTGCAGGGCCTGCGGATTCGCCGGACGGCGGCCCGGACCGGCTGACTCAGCGCAGGTTGGTTCACTCAGCACAGGTTGCAACCTCTGCTGAGAGAACCAACCTTTGCTAGCAGAGGTTGGGTCGGGGAGGAGGGGAGCCAGCGCGCTGCCGGGTCACGTCGTCGAGAGCGTGTAGACGTCCATGACCCAGCCGTGCTCATTGCGCAGCGCGGCCCTCAGCGTGACCAGCTCCTCGATGACGTCCGCGAGCCGACCGGAGCGCAGCTGCTGCTGCGGCATACCGACGTAGGCCCCCCAACGGATGACCAGATCCGGTGCGACAGAGACGATCTCGCGACAGGCGAGGCCGCCGTCGAGCATGACGACCACGGTCCCCAGGTCTGGGCGCCACTCCGCGAGCAGCCGGCGACCAGTCGTGATGTGGACCGGCTGGCCGACGTCGTGGAGGACGACACCGTGAGCCGCCGCCAGGGCCTGGAACGCCGAGATCCCCGGAACGACGCGCACGTCAAGAGGCGTCCGCAACGCGACGGCGTCGACGATCCGGATCGTGCTGTCGTAGAACGCCGGGTCGCCCCAGACGAGGAACCCGACCACGGTCTGCGGCGGCAGGCCGTCGATGATCCGCGCGTACGCGTCGGCTCGGGCCGCATGCCAGTCCGCAACACCCTGCTCGTATGCCGCGGTGCCCCGCGTCGCGTCCGCCCCCCTCTGCGGGTCGGGCACCGTCACGAAGTCGTAGTCGTGGTCGGCCGGGATGAACCGCTCGCAGATCGCCCGGCGCAGGGCGACGAGCTCGTCCTTGCTAGCGCCCTTGTCGGCGACGAGGAAGACGTCGACCTCCCCGAGTGCCGAGATCGCCTGCTGCGTCACGTGATCCGGCGATCCGGCGCCGATCCCGATGATCTGCACGCGGCGCGCGCTCATGACCCGGCCGTCCGGGCCACCTCGAGGAGGTGGTCGAGGTCGAGGTGCTCGGTGACCGCGTCGGCCAAGCGGTCGATCATGGCCTCCCGGCGAGCCGCGAAGGGTGCGGCGCCGGGGTCCGGCGCCCACGCCGAGCCGGCGGCCGCGGCGACCTCACTGAGCCAGGCCTGCCGGGCTCCCGCGCGACGGTGTCGGACCTGGCCTGGCTGCGCAGTCGTGGGCTGGCCGCGGTGGTGGCTGAACGAGTCAGCGGCGGCCGGCCGGTGCTGGGGA
>JAJPIW010000095.1 GCA_021324575.1 Intrasporangiaceae bacterium
CGGACCCACTCCAGCTCCTCGGCGAGCCGCTTGGACAGCTTGGCGTCCTTCTTGCCCTGGACCTGGAGCCGGGCCTGCTTCTTCTCCAGGTAGGTGGAGTAGTTGCCCTCGTAGGGGTAGGCGCGACCGCGGTCCAGCTCGAGGATCCACTGGGCGACGTTGTCCATGAAGTACCGGTCGTGGGTGACCGCGACGATGGCGCCGTGGTAGGCGGCGAGGTGCTGCTCGAGCCAGAGGACGGACTCGGCGTCGAGGTGGTTGGTGGGCTCGTCGAGGAGCAGCAGGTCCGGCTTCTGCAGGAGCAGCTTGCAGAGGGCGACCCGTCGACGCTCGCCGCCGGAGAGCACCTTGACGTCGGCGTCCGGCGGTGGGCAGCGCAGCGCGTCCATCGCCTGCTCGAGCTGGGAGTCCAGGTCCCAGGCGTCGGCGGCGTCGATGGCCTCCTGGAGGTGGCCCATCTCGGTCATCAGTGCGTCGAAGTCGGCGTCCGGCTCGGCCATCTCGGCCGAGATCTGGTTGTAGCGGTCCAGCTTGGCCTTGATCTCTCCGGCGCCCTCCTCCACGTTGCCCAGCACGGTCTTGTCCTCGTTGAGCTGGGGCTCTTGCATGAGGATGCCGACCGTGTAGCCGGGCGTGAGCCGAGCCTCACCGTTGGACGGCTGGTCCAGGCCGGCCATGATCTTCAGGACGGTCGACTTGCCGGCACCGTTGGGGCCGACGACGCCGATCTTGGCGCCGGGGTAGAACGAGAGGGTGACGTCGTCGAGGATGACCTTGTCGCCGTGCGCCTTGCGGGCATGCGACATGACGTAGATGAACTCGGGCATGGGGCAAGGCTATCGAGCACTCGCCCCCGGCCCGAATCCCGGCGTGGTCACCCCGCTCAGATGGCGGTGGCCAGCGGGTTGTCCACCTCGTCCCCGTCCCGGCCATCACCATTGGCGTCATCGGTCCCGCTCATCGTCGTGACCTCGCCGGTGACCTGGTCGACGAGGTCGTAGTCGCCGTCGTAGGGGGTCGCCAGCTCGGACACGGGGCGCCCACCCCGCGCGCCGAAGACCTCCTCGCCCGGGTCGTACAGCGCCTCCCCAGACGGGTCTGGAGCCACCCGGAGCCCGGCTCCCGGCCGGGCGAAGGTGGCCTGGCCGAGCGCGAGGTTGTGGCCCAGTGCGTCAGCGGTGATGTCGGCCGAGACCAGAACGGCGTTGTCATCGCGCACGAAGCGGGTGATCCGGAGCCGTCCCTGCACGAGGACCGGATGGCCCTTGCGGATCGACCGCGCCACGTTGCCGCTCAGGCCGCGCCAGGCGGTCACGCGGTAGAAGCTCGTCTCGCCGTCCTCCCAGAGGCCGGTCTCGCTGTTGCGCCGACGCGTGCCGGACGCCACCCGGAAGGCGGCGTACTCGTCGCCGTTCCTGGCGATGCGCACCTCCGGGTCGTTGCACACGTTGCCCGTGATGGTGATGTGGTTCTCGAACATGTGGGTCATCCCCTCGCTGATCGGTTGGCCCCGACAGCGCGGCATACGCACCAAGGGGCTTGTCCCGACCGAGGCTGGCACGGAATCACCGGCCCCGACAGCGGCCGCCTCCAGCCTGTGGAGGACCGCCACCTGGGTGCACGGGTGTGGAAAACCCGTCGAGCAGACCAACCGAAGCAGGAGCTCAGCCCCGCGCGCGCCCGAGAGCCTGCCGGGTCGCCTCGTGCCGACCGAGGACCTCCCCTACCGGGCCGAGCACCCGGTCCTGCGCCACCGTGGCCACCGCCTCTCGTAGCCGCCGGTCGATGAGCGCCGCCCGCCGCCGCGCGCCGACTCCGGCCAGGAACCGCGACAGCAGGGCCAGCAGGACCCCCACCAGCAACCCACCGACGAGCAGTACGAACGGCACCGGCAACGGCCCCCACGACGGCGTCGACGGCTCCGGCAGGTGGAACCAGCCGAGGACCGAGAGCACGGCGAGCCAGAGCAGGCCGACCAGGGCGGTCAGGGCAAGCAGCAGCTGCAGCGTGCCCATCACGCCCCACCACGCCGGCGCGGGCACCTTGAGCGACGTGCCGACGATGCCCTGGTCGAGCGCGTCGGCCAGGTCACGACCGTCCGGCGAAGCTGCGTCGTGGACCGCGTCGGCCCACCGAACCGGCAGCCCGGCTGCCGCGTCGTCGCCGAGCTGCCGGCTCGCGAGGTCGACCGCAGCCCGCGCGGCCGGTGACGGCGGCGGCAGCGAGGACCGGCCGACGACGGCCCGGACATCGGCGGCGGCGAACTCGGGAGCAGCCTGGTCCAGGCGCAGCCGCCGCAACGGCCGTGGGCGCAGCGCGCGCACCCACCGGGTGAACGGCCACCCCGTCCGGGCCACGGCCTGATGGCGGTAGTCACGGTCCACGGCGGTAACAACAGTGGGTATGCCGGCCGCCCGGGCCAGCGCCTCGACGAGCGCCGCGCGCGTCTGCAGAGTGACGCCCGGCTCCCGATCCGCCACCCCGCCAGCGAGCGCGTTGGTCGCCGATGTGACGTCGGCGGCCAGGCGGGTGCGAGCGGCGTTCCGCCCGGCGACGGCGTTCGCGAGCCGGCCGCGGAGGTCATCGACCCCCTTCCCCGTCGCGGCGGACGTGACCACCACCCGGGCATCGCGCAGGCCGTCCATCGCGAGCAGTCGCCGCAGGTCGTCGGCACACTGCTCGGCCTGGGCCGGGGTCAGCCGGTCGGCCTGGTTGAGGACGACGAGGGTGACCGCCTCGTGGGTGGCCAGGGCGGCGACGTAGTCGTCGTGCATCCGGGCGTCGGCGTACTTCTGCGGGTCGGTGACCCAGACGAAGACGTCGACGAGGTCCAGGACCCGCTCGGCCTCCTCCCGGTTGCTCGTCTCGCGGGAGTCGAAGTCTGGCAGGTCGAGCAGGACCAGCCCGTCGAGCGAGCCGATCGCGGGCTGGGCCGACCCGGCCGGCACGACGTGCCGGGTCCCCACACCGAGCCAGTCGAGCAGGCCGGTCGCGTCCTCGCCGCCCCACACCGCGGCCGTGGGGGTCGACGTCGTCGGGCGGCGGGCCCCGATGGTCGCGACCGAGGAGCCGACGAGGGCGTTGAAGAGGCTGGACTTGCCGCTGCCGGTGGCGCCGGCGAGCGCGACGACGGTGTGGTTGCCAGTCAGCCCGGTCCGCTCGCGCACCTTGTCGACGACCTCGCGGGCCCGCTCGACGGCAGCCGGCTCCAGCTCGTCGCCGCCACTGCGCAGCGCCGACTCCAGGCCCTCGGTCCGGCCGATGAGCTGCGGCCCGGTGATCCCGACGACCCGCGCCGACCCCATCCTGATCGGGCTCACGGGGTCCCCCTCACAGCGACAGCCCCTTCACGGCCTCGACGGCCCGGGTCAGCCCGTCGTGCTGCGCCTGGGCAACCGTCACCCCGCCGACGGCCTCCTCCAACCGAACGCGCTGCCCGGCATACAGGGTGTCGACATCGGCGAGCAGCGCGGTCCGGGCCTTGCGTGCCATGGTGCGCACCGCCTGGTCCCCGAACATCGCCTCGAGCACGCGCTGGGCCAGCACCGAGGCGCCGCCGGCGATGCCGACCTCGGCCCCGGACAGACCGGCGGTGTGCGCGAACGTCACGAGCATGAGGATGAGGCCGACGCCGTTGATGCCGTATGCCGCGACCCGGGCGTTGGTCCGTCGGCTGCCGCTCTCGGTGCGGATCAGGTCGAGCAGCTCGCCCTGCCAGTCGCGGACCATCCGGTCCACCTGGGCCGGCAGGTCCGCGGCGGGTTTGGCCAGGTCGGGGTGCGCCGCGAGCAGCTGGTCACCACCCGGCAGATGGCGCCAGGCCCGGACCACCTCGGCGTGGGCGGCTTCGGCGTGGGCCCGGACGAGGGCCGCGACCCCGGTCTGGAGGGCCTCATCCAGGTCGCCGGTCGGCTTGGGCTTGCCCGTCACCGCGGCCGTGATCCGGTCACGGGCCTTGGCGATGGAGGACTCGACCTGCTTGAAGAACTCGCCCGTGCCGACGAACTCCTGCCAGCGCGCGAGAACCTCGCCGCGCAGGAGGGTTCCGTCGGTGACGCCCTGCTCGACGTCACGCTGGGCCGCTGCCCAGGCCTCGTCGCTGCTCGCGGCCAGCCCGGCGACGGCGTTGGCCTGCACCCGAGTCGCGTCGGCGAGCTCCTGCGCGCGCCCCTCGAGCGAGGCGAGCGCTCCCCGGAGGGTCTGGGTGACCACCATGTTGCGGGCGCGGGGGTCGCCGGCGAGCGCCCCGAGCCAGCTGCGGAGCCGCTCGATGGCGGCGTCCGGGAGCAGCCCGGACGGTGTCAGGGTCGTCTCGGGGACGGTGAAGACCGGTGCGGTCGCGAGGCCCTGGTCGCGCAGCATCTGGACGAGGTGGGGCCGGACCTCGTCGACGGCCTCGCGGTCGATCCGATCCAGGACGATGGCGACCGCCGTTCCCCGCTCGGACGCCGTGCGCAGCAGGTCCCACGGGACGGCGTCGCCGTAGCGGGCCGCGGTCGTCACGAAGAGCCACAGGTCTGCGGCGAGGAGCAGCTGCTGGGCCAGCTCGCGGTTGGCGTGGACGACCGAGTCGATGTCCGGAGCGTCCAGCATCGCCATCCCGGCCGGGAGGGCCGTGGACTCGACGAGCCGGACGGTGCCGGGCTGCGGCTGCTCCCCCGGATGCGCTGGTTGCCCCGTGACCCGGGCCAGGCTCGGCAGGATCCGCTGGTCGGCGAACCACGCGCGGTCGGCCGGATGATGGACGAGGACCGGGCTGGTGGTCGTGGGCCGCAGGACGCCGGAGCGACTCACCTCGTCGCCGACGATCGAGTTGACGAGCGTCGACTTGCCGGCCCCCGTCGACCCCCCGATGACGGCGAGCAGGGGCGCGTCGAGGGACCTCAGCCGGGGCAGGACGTAGTCGTCGAGCTGGTGGAGCAGAGTGGCCTGGTCGGCCCGCGCCCCAACGGTTTCGACGAGATCGAGCGGCAGACGAGCTCCCACCACCTGCTCCCGAAGCTCCTCGACGGCCACGATGAGCGGCTGCGCATCGGCCCCCGGAGTCGTCACCGGCCCAGCCTATCGACGCGGACGCGAACTCGCCTGTCGCCCCACCAGCGACAATGTCCTGTCATGCGCCTCTTCGCCGCCATCGTCCCGCCGCCGGCCGTGATCGAGGATCTCGGGGAGTTCCTGGGCCCCCGGCACGAGGTCACCGACGGTCCTCGCTGGAGCGATGCCGACCAGTGGCACGTCACCCTCGCCTTCATGGGCTCGGCCCCGGCGCGTGTCCTCGAGCCGCTCTCGGAGACCCTCGCATCGGTCGTCGGGCGGGTTGCTTCGGGGCAGCTCTCGCTCGAGGGGGCCGTCGCCTTCCCCAACCCGTATGCCGCCCGCGTCCTCGCCGCCGGTGTCGCGGACTCTCCCCCGGGCTGGCTGGCGGGACTGGCTCGTACGGTGCGGTCAGGGTGCTCGGCGGCGGGGGCCGGGCCGGGCGGCGGGCCGTTCCGCGCGCACCTGACGCTGGGCCGGTTCGGTCGGCCCACCGAGGCGACGAGGTGGCTGCGGGTGCTCGACACCTACTCGTCGGCTGCGTTCGAGGTGACGGAGGTGGTCCTCTTCGAGTCCCACCTCGGCGCCGGTCGTCGCGGCCGCACGCGCCACGACGTCGTGGCGACCATTCCGCTGGCCGCCCCCTGACGCCGCCAGCCGTGCTGGCCGGTTTGTTCGTTTGTCGCAGGAGTGTTCGACATGTCGGCCACTCCTGCGACAAACGAACACGGTGTCTTTGCGCGTGACAGGGGTGCCCCCGGCAGGACTCGAACCTGCGACCTAGAGATTAGAAGGCTCTTGCTCTATCCAGCTGAGCTACGAGGGCTTGGCGCCGACAAGTCTAGAGAGGGCGAGCCCTCGGCCGCGCCCGCCACGGATGAGCCAGCCGGCATCGGCGTGGTCGGCAGGTCGCGGCCGACTCAGCACAGCTTGGTTTACTCAGCACAGGGTGCAACCTCTGCTGAGTGAACCAAGCTCTGCTAGCAGAGGTTGCAACCCGAGGGCGGGCCGGGCGGGCTGGCCGGCTGGCGCGGCTCAGGCGACGGGGAGGCCGATGAACTCGCGGCGCCTGGCGACGATGGCGTCGAGCAGCCGGCGTTCGGACTCCAGGGCCCGGGCATCGGCGGCGGAGTGGTACATGCGCCGGCGCAGCAGGGCTAGCTCGCTCGCCGCGTCCTGGAACGAGCGCATGGCCGCCAGCCCGGGCTTGCCGGCATTGGTACGCGCCCAGATCCGGGCCTCGCGTCGACGGGGCATGGAGGCGAGCATCGCCACCTCGGCCGGGGAGAGCCAGCCGGCCGCGGCATACGGGCTGAGGAACCGCCCGATGAGCTGCCCCTCCCGCCGCCGCGCGACGACGACCAGCACGATGAAGGCGATGAAGATCGGGACCTCCACGAGGAGGTAGACGGCGATCATGCCCTGCCCACCGATGGTGGCCGAGAGGTTCCACATCGAGTGCGCGAGGACAGCCAGGCAGTAGCCGGCGAGCGGCGCGAGGACCTTGAGCCAGCGCTTGGTGGTGGTCGCCGCGATCCCGACCCCGATCCCGGTGAGGCAGGTGAACATCGGATGGGCGAACGGGCTGAACAGGCAGCGCAGCACGAAGGTCGCCGCGAGGTACTGGCCACCACCGCGCTGGAAGGCCTCGCCGAGGTAGGAGATGTTCTCGGTGAAGGCGAAGCCCGCGGCGACCATCCCGGCATACACCATGCCGTCGATGACGCCGTCGAACTCGCGCTTCATGAACCACCAGACGAACAGGACGAGGAGCCCCTTGACCCCCTCCTCGACGACCGGGGCGATCACAACGGCGGTCGTCTGCAGCGCGGTCGTGGGATCGGTCGTGGCCTCGAAGACCGCGAGCGCCGAGGTGTTGAAGACGACCGCGAGCGCCGCAGCGATGAGCGCGCCCCAGAGGAACGCGAAGACCAGGTAGCGCGTCGGCTCGGCCTCGAACCGGTCCAGCCAGAGGAAGGTCGGGATGACGATGCCGAGCGGGATCACCGCGCAGAGGAGGGCGAGGACGCCGGTCACCAGGCCCAGGTGGGCGCCGAGCTCGGCCAGCAGGACGAGCGCCGAGACGCTGAACCCGATGACGATGAGCCCGCCGATGACCCAGGCCCGGAGCCCGCGACGGCTGGACGCCTTCTCCCAGCCGGGCTGCACGGCGTGGCCCGGACGGTAGGAGTGGACGTCCGCCGACCACGCCGTGCGCACCTGCTGCGTCGGCGCGGCGGTGGGCAGGCGGTGGTCCGGGTTCGGGGCCGTCATCCTCGTGAGGGTAGTCGACGGTCGTCGGCAATAGAGTGGCGAGCATGGCCACCCCCACGTCCGATCGTGCCCTCGCCGACCGCATCGTCTGGATCGACTGCGAGATGACCGGTCTGTCTCTCGAGCACGACGCGCTCATCGAGGTTGCCGCGCTCGTCACCGACTTCGAGCTCAACCAGCTCGGCGACGGCGTCGACGTCGTCATCGCGCCTCCTCCCAGCGCGCTGGCCCAGATGAACGACTTCGTCCGGGAGATGCACACCGGCTCCGGGCTGCTCGACGACCTCGCCGACGGCGTGACGATGGAGGAGGCCCAGGCCCGCGTCCTGGCCTACATCCGCGAGTGGGTGCCCGAGGCCGGCAAGGCGCCACTCGGCGGCAACACGGTCGGCACCGACCGGGGCTTCCTCGCGCGGGACATGCCCGAGCTCGAGTCATGGCTGCACTACCGGATCATCGACGTGTCGTCGGTCAAGGAGCTGTCCCGTCGCTGGTACCCCCGTGCCTACTTCAACGCCCCCTCCAAGTCCGGCGGCCACCGAGCCCTCGCCGACATCCGCGAGTCGATCGCCGAGCTGCGCTACTACCGCGCCGCGGTGTTCGTCCCGCAGCCCGGCCCGGACAGCGACACCCTCAAGGCCCTCGGCCACGAGCACGTCGTCGACCACACCCGGGTGGCCGGATAAGCGGTCACGACCACCTGCCCGGAGCAGGTACGATGGTCGCCGCTGCACGGCATACGGGCCCAGCTCGTATGCCGTTCGCGGTGCATGGTGGGCGTAGCTCAGCAGGTAGAGCATCGCGTTGTGGTCGCGAGGGTCGCGGGTTCAAGCCCCGTCGCTCACCCCATGCGCAAGCCCCGGCCCTCTCGGAGGGCCGGGGCTTGTTCCCTTTCTCACGGCCGTATGCCGGTCGCCCGGGGTCCGTGGGCCGGTCCGTCAGCCGGCGGTCAGCCGACGCGCTCCCGGGCCGAGACGAAGGCTGCTGCGCAGGCGCGCACGTCCTCCTCGGAATGCGCGGCCGACAGCTGGACCCGGATCCGGGCCTTGCCGCGTGGGACGACCGGGAAGCTGAAGGCGATGACGTAGACGCCCTCCTCCAGCATGGCGTCGGCGATCTGGCCGGCCCGGCGGGCGCCGTCCTCGCCGGGGAACATGACCGCCGTGATCGGGTGGGTGCCGGGCAGCAGGTCGAAACCCGCCTCGGTCATCAGCTGCCGGAAGAGGGCGGTGTTGCGCTGGAGCGTGGCTCGGCCCTCGTCGGAGGCGGTCGCGATCTCCAGGGCCTTCAGGCTGCCGGCCGCGACCATCGGGGCGACGGCGTTGGAGAAGAGGTAGGGCCGGGAGCGCTGGCGGAGCAGGTCGACGACCTCCTGCGGGCCGGCGACGTAGCCGCCGCTGGCACCGCCCAGGGCCTTGCCGAGGGTCCCGGTGACCAGGTCGACCCGGTCCAGGACGCCGAACAGCTCCGGTGTCCCCCGGCCGCCCGCACCCACGAAGCCGATGGCGTGCGAGTCGTCGACGAGGACCATCGCGCCGAACTCGTCGGCGAGGTCGCAGATCTGGTCGAGCGGGGCGTACGAGCCGTCCATCGAGAAGACCCCGTCGGTCACGATGACGGTCCGACGCGCGCCCGCCGCCTTGGTGGCCTCGAGCTGGGCGCGCAGGTCGGCCAGATCGGCGTTCTTGTACCGGTACCTGCCGGCCTTGGTGAGGCGTATGCCGTCGATGAGGCTGGCGTGGTTGAGCTCGTCGGAGACGATGGCGTCGCCCTCGCCGAAGAGCACCTCGAACACGCCGCCGTTGGCGTCGAAGCAGGAGGAGTAGAGGATCGCCGCCTCGCACCCCACGAACTCGGCGATCCGCGCCTCGAGCTCGGCGTGCAGGGTCTGGGTGCCGCAGATGAAGCGGACGCTCGCCATCCCGAAGCCCCACTCCTGCAACGCATCCGACGCAGCAGCCACGACGTCGGGGTGGTCGGCCAGCCCGAGGTAGTTGTTGGCGCAGAAGTTGATCGCCTCGGCCTGGGTCGTCGTGATGTGCGCGTTCTGCGGCGAGGTGAGCTGGCGCTCGGCCTTCCACAGTCCGGCGTCACGGATCTCCTGCAGGGTCGCGGTGATCTCGTCGCGAACGGCATACATGGTGGTTCTCCTTGGCTCCGGGGACTTCTGCGTTCCTCGTCTCAGCTCCAGTCGAGGACGACCTTGCCGCACTCACCGGACCTGGCTGCGGCGAACGCCTCCTGCCACCGCTCCGCCGGGAAGCGGTGGGTGATGACCGAGCGGACCGCGTCCATGAGCACCGGAGAGGTCGCGAGCATGGCGGACATCTTGTACCAGGTGTCGTACATCTCCCGGCCGTAGACGCCCTTGATGGTCAGCATGTGCGTGATGATCTTGCCCCAGTCGACGGGGTAGGGGTCCTTGGGCAGGCCGAGCATGGCGATCCGGCCGCCGTGGTTCATGTTGGCGATCAGGTCCGCGACGGCCGCGGGGTTGCCCGACATCTCCAGGCCGACGTCGAAGCCCTCGCGCATCCCCAGTCGGCGTTGGGCCTCGGCGATCCCGTGGTCGGTCACGTTGAGGACGAGGTCGGCGCCGGCGGCCTTGGCCAGCCCGAGCCGGTAGTCCGAGACATCGGTGACGACGACGTAGCGGGCGCCGATGTGCCGGGCGATGGCCGCCGCCATGACGCCGATCGGCCCGGCGCCGGTGATGAGGACGTCCTCGCCGACGAGCGGGAACATGAGCGTCGTGTGGGTCGCGTTGCCGAACGGGTCGAACACGGCACCCACGTCGGGGTCGATGTCGTCGGGCTGGACCCACACGTTCGACGCCGGGATGACGACGTAGTCGGCGAACGCCCCGTCCCGGTTGACGCCGATGCTCTGCGTGCGAATACACATCTGCCGCAAGCCTGCTCGACAGTTGCGGCACTCCCCGCAGACGACGTGCCCCTCCCCCGACGCGCGCTGCCCGACCTTGACCGATGTGACGTCCTCGCCGACCTCGACGACCTCGCCGAAGAACTCGTGTCCCACGATGAGCGGCGGCTTCAGTGTCGACGCGGCCCAGTCGTCCCAGCTCTCGATGTGCAGGTCGGTGCCGCACAGCCCGGCTCGCAGCACCCGGATCCTCACGTCGCTCGGACCTGGCCTCGGTTCGGGCCGCTCGGTGAGGGTCAGCCCCGGGCCGGCAGTGTCCTTGACGAGCGCACGCACGGTGGTGAGTCCTCCTTGTCGGGTGAGCGCACGGCATACGACGTCGTATGCCGTTCGCGGGCCAGTCTCCCACCCGCCCGGCCCGCCCGGCACGCCCCGACCGGGATGGGTCACCATTGCCGGGTGAACATCTCGCCGCACCGTGGTCGTGTCCGGGCGCTCCTTCTGACGTTGTTGGTTGCCGCCGGCGTCTCGCTGACCTGGGCCGGGCCGGCGTCCGCCCACGCGCGGCTGGTGTCGATCTCGCCCGCCGATGGTGCGACCCTGACGACCGCGCCGACCGAGGTGGTCGTGACCTTCGACGACACCGTGACCCCGGGCCTCTCGGTGGTCACGGTGAAGAGCTCGAACGGCGCGAACGTCGCGCAGGGCAAGGCGACCGAGGCCGGGCCGGTCGTCACCCAGGCCCTGCTGCCCGACCTGCCCGGAGGGGCCTACACGGTCGCC
Source organism: Intrasporangiaceae bacterium (assembly GCA_021324575.1). Lineage (GTDB taxonomy): Bacteria > Actinomycetota > Actinomycetes > Actinomycetales > Dermatophilaceae > Nostocoides. The sequence goes on from JAJPIW010000095.1 coordinate 10,975, forward strand.
TGGAAGATTGTCAGCGACGACGGCCACCCGGTGTCGGGCACCTCGACGTTCACGGTGCAGACCGAGGACGCGACGCCGCTGGCATCCGCCACCAGCACGACGTCGTCCTCGAGTGCTACGACGACCGCGACTGCGACGTCCTCGCCGTCGACCTCGGTGGCAGCGCCCGGCGCCGGCGGGGGCATCGCCGGCGCCAAGGGGCTGCTCTACATCCTCGCGCTGGCGGCCATCGTCTACGGCATCCTCGGCCTCGCGCGAGCGCGCCGGAAGCAGCGGGCGGCGCAGCACCGGGACCAGGCCTGACCCATCCGTCGAACGCGCCGCCTCGATGCCGCCCGTGGGGATGCCGCTCGGGCGACCTGCTGCCCGGCCGGCAGTGAGCGGGCAGCAGAGATCCGATTTCCGGTCGGGGCAGGGGCTTTGCTACTGTCTTTCTTCGCGCGCCATTAGCTCAATGGCAGAGCAGCTGACTCTTAATCAGCGGGTTCGGGGTTCGAGTCCCTGATGGCGCACTGGTAGGCCTCTGTTCTGCGGAAACGCAGTTCAGAGGCCTCATCTGTGCCACGAGCCCGGTGTTGCCCGCGCCTTCCGTGGCGTTGGGCATCGGTTCGAATCCGGGCCCAGCTGCCGTAGTCGCCCGTGACCCACCTGAGGACGCGATCCCCGAGCGAGCTGACCCACGCGTCGACACCGCGGACGTCGGCGACGAGGTCCCAACCGTGACCCGACCGCGCCTCGACGAACACCTTGTGCCGTGCCGGGGACGCGGTGATCGCCGCCCGGAAGGGCTCGGGGGACATGTCCGAGGGCGCAACCGCCAGGAGCATCGGGATCGTCGTATGCCGGGCAGCCACTACCCCGTCAGGCACGCCGTCCCACTGCGCGGGGCCGGACAGGTCGACGAGAGCGTCGGCCCCGACGGCCTGTGCCGACCCGAGCGCGACAGCTCCCCCCATCGAGGCACCGACGAGGACGACGCGCGTCGCGCCGTGGGCGCGCACCCAGTCCACCACCAGACGCACCTGGTCCACGGGCGCCGCGCTCAACGCCGGCGAACACGTCGACGCGCCGTGGCCGCACAGGTCGACGAGCACGGCCCGGACGCCCCGGGTGGAGACCCACGCGGCATAGGTCCCCCATCCGCACATCGCCGCGGGTTCGGTCTGGTGGAGGAAGATGGCGACCGTTGGGCCGGCCCCCAGGACGGCGCCATCGAGTCGGCTGCCGCCGGACCCCCGGAACGTCATCAGGGACCCCGATGCCGCTGTGCCACAACGCTGCTCGAACGTCGATGCAGCCGTGGCGTCGACCGTGGGCACGTGGTACGCCGGCAACGGCGCCCCCGTCGGGGTTTCCGAGTCCGGAGGGGAGGACGACGCGCCAGTGACCGCCGCAGACGTGACGGCAGGGCCCGGCGCCTCGGCTCCCCCACCCCCGGTGCCGCACGCCCCGAGGGCGAGCGCACCGCATACGACGATGGGCATCCAGACTCTCATATGTCAACTCTGACATATGAGAGACGGCGCGTCCAGCAGCCCTAGAGTCCTGCCATGACCTCGATGCTGGGCCACGCCCTGCTCAGCCTGCTCGCCCGCCGACCGGGCACCGGCTACGACCTCACCCAGCGGATGCGTCGGCCGGTCGGGTACTTCTGGGCCGCCAACCACAGCCAGATCTACCCCGAGCTCGCCCGGCTCGAGGAGGGCGGCCTGGTCAGGCACCGCGTCGTGGAAGGCGCCGGGCCCCGACCGACCAAGCGGTACACGATCACCGCCGCCGGGCGCCGGGCGCTCGACGGGTGGCTGCGCAGCCCCGTCAGCGACCCACCCACCCGCGACGAGGAGACCCTGCGCGTGTGGTCGCTGTGGACTCTGGATCCCCCATCGGCGCTGGCCTACCTGAGGGCTCGGCGCACCCAGCACGCCACCAGGCTCGCCGAGTACGAGGCCCTCCAGGCCGAGGTCGCGGCCGAGCGCGGGGCTCACGAGCCCACCCAGCCACTGTGGTCCGACCATGCCGCCCTGCAGGGCGGCATACTCGGCCGGCGCGCCGAGGTGGCCTGGCATGACTGGATGATCGACCGACTCGGCGGCACCGCACCCCCCACGCGCGCGGGTGACTCGGTCGATCCCCCGACAGGCTGAGCCGGTGGTGCCAAGCCCTTCCGCCCGCTCTACACATGGCTGGAGAGCCCTCAGACCCTGCCCGCGTGCCAGAGGGCGTCAAGTCGGCCTCGGGGTGTACGGATCGGCGGATCTGGGTATGCGTTTGAGGAGAGCAACGACATCTCATCGACGGGAGACGGGCATGAACATCACCGACACCACAGCGCGAGTGGTCACCATCGTGGTCGGGCGGCCGTTCGCCGAACGGGCCGGCGAGGCCGCTGTCCGGGTCTGGGCCGACATCGTGCTCCAGACCGGCGCCGAGACGCAGACCCACGGCTCCCAGGCGATCGAGGCGGCCCTGGCCAGCCGGTTCGCCGCCGCCGCGCTGGACCTGGCCCCGATCGAGCTGGAGCGGATGGCCGAGATGTTGGCCGACCCCGGCATGGGGCGCCTGGTCGTGACGACCAGCGACGGCCACGTCCTCGGCACCGTGCCGATCGAGAAGCCCGCTGCCGACGTCATCCACGCCGAGGAGAAGCAGACGGCAGCCGAGCAGGTCGAGCCCAGCGACCCCGAACGGCCGGCCTACTCCTGAGCGAGTCGGCTCACCCCGGCGGTCATCAGGGAGGTCACCCTGGAGGCAGCTCGGAGCCGGCCAGCTTGCCCAGCTCCGCCACAGCCGCCGCGTGCATCTGCGCGAACGCGCCGTCCGGGATGCGGCCGTCGGCCTCGGCGACCAGCTCAGGAACCATCGCCAGCGCGGCATACGCGCGACTGACCTGCTCCGAGGAGGTGTCCTTGAGCACCGCGGGCATCTCTTCGTGCTCCTCGGCGGCCGCGTGCGCCCGGACGTCCTTGGCCAGGTGGCCGAAGGCCTCGTCGAACGCGTCGGAGCCCGGGTCCATCCCCTCCAGGTCCGCGATCGCCCGGGTGGCGAGATCCTCCTCGGCCAGCCGGTCATCGGCCTCGGGAGGAGCCGTGAACGTGTGTATGCCGACCCCCTCGGCAGCCTCGTGCACCGCCAGGTAGCGGCGCAGCCGGCCGAAGGCCGCCGCGCGATCCCCGCCCGCCTGCGACGTGACCGCGTCCAGGAGCCGCTCGACCTCGAGGTGCTCGGAGTGCAGGAGCTGCCAGAGCTTCTCCACCGGGTTCATCGGCTCCGGAGCATCCTCCACGGACTTCTTGACCCCTTCGAGCATGGACTCCCACATGTCCCGGGAGTGCTCGGCCTCCTCGTCGGTGGCGTTGTTGTCCTGGCTGAGGGTGAGGTGCGTGCTCGGGCCGTGCTGCTCGATCCGGTAGGTGAGCGTGTGGTAGCTCTCGGGCACGTCGGGCTGGCCGGTGAGCGGGCTGTAGTGCGTCATCACCAGACGCTTCCCGCGCTCGACCTCGAGGATCGTGCCGTGGTCCTCGTAGTCCTTGCCCTCATAGACGCCGGCCCAGGTGATCGGGCTGCCTTGCTGCCAGTCGGTGTGCACCTCCGCCCCGAACATGAACTTCCTGATCTGCTCGGGGTCGGTCAGCGCGGCCCAGACCTGCGCGGGAGATGCCTGGATGTCGGTCTCGGCGATGGCGACGTGGTCGGTCATGGTGTGCTCCTTAACTCTCCTCACCACACATACCCGCACAACCCCCGAGCCAAACCGTCGTTCGTGGGTGGCGCCGGGTCGCTTCAGTAGATGCCTTGGCGGCGCAGCGAACGGGGCCGTCCATCGGGGTCGACGATGCCTTCGTAGAACCCCTTGCTGACGATCCGCTCGAGCCCGGTCAGGCATGGGATGGGCAGTGGCCGGAGCCGGCCAGGGGGCCGAGGGCCGAGCTGGCCGTGGTCGTGCCAGGCCTGCAGCCGCGCTGCGCTCTCCCGGTAGGCCCCCACCATGTCGGACGGGTCGATGCAGTCGGCCATCGCGGCAAGCAGGGCGTCGTCGCCGGTGCCTCTCACATCACGGTCGAGGTGTTCGGCGGCCAGGGTCAGGCGCAGCCGCGCGGCATACGAAAGCCCGGTGGCGTCGGACTGGTCCACGACGGCTGCCGACAGCTCCGAGTCGTGGGTCCAGGACCGCCGGTTGAAGTTGTCCGATCCCACAGTGGCCCACCGGTCGTCGACGACGCAGATCTTGGCATGGACGTAGACCGGGGAGCCGTGTCGGTTCTCGATGCCGTATGCCGCGAACCGCTCACCGCCGGCCTCTCTCATTCCGGGTCATGGCGCGCATCCTCCCGAGCAGCTGCGGGACGCGGGCCAGCAAACCGTCCTGGTCGGGCACGAGGGGCAGGACGGCGACGACGTGCAGATCCGGCTGCTCCAGCAGGGCTCGGTCGAAGGTCCCGGCGATGGTGTGTGACCACAGGTACTGGTCCTCGACGTAGATGAGGCGTCGGGCCTGGGCCACCACCTTGCTGTAACCGCGGGCGACGCTGCGCTCGCCACCGACGGCGAAGGGGTAGTCGCGGCGGTGTCGCAGGTTGGGGTAGGTCCGCAGCAGCTGTACGGCGTGCGTTCCGCCTGGTACAGGCGGGGGCGGAGGCCGTTGTGCCGCAAGGGGTTCGGGCCGGCGGCCCGCACCTGAGAGCCGGTCTCGCACGTCGTGCAGCAGATGCCTGCGGAGTGGCGCGGGGTCCTCCCAGCGCTCGCGGAAGACCGTCTCGACGTCGTGGACGGCTGGACCGCTGATGGCGACCTGGGCGTCGTGCCAGGCGGGGGTCGGACCGTAGGCCCTGGCCATCTTCAACGCCTGGGCGTCTCCGTTGTGACGGGCGTCGTCGCGCCGCGTGTGGCACAGGTCGATGCCCCCGACGTAGGCGACGTCGCGAGCGGGGTCGTCGCTGTGTCGGATGACGACGAACTTCTGGTGGTGGCAACCGCCGGCACGGACCCGCATGTCCAGAAGCACATGGGCTCCGGCTCGCCGGAGGACCTCGCCGAGCCGCCGGTTCTCCTGGGCCGAGAACGCGAGCTTGTCCGAGTGGGAGCGCCAGACCAGACCTCGCACATCGGCGCCGCGCTCGTCGGCCCGCCCGAGGACCGCGGCGACCTCGCTGCCCGCGTGCCCGGTCAGTAGCTCGTCCGCGTCACCTCGCCAGTCGGTGAAGAGCACCAGGTCGCCGGGGCCGGTCGCCTCCAGCTGCTCGAAGAGCTCGGCGAAGTAGGTGGCCCCGTGGACGAGCGGCCGCACCAGGTTGCCGGTGGACCAGGCCTGCTCGCCCGCGTGCTGCGCGTCCAGACGGGTCGTCGGGTTGTCCCGCTCGGAGGCGCCGAGGAACCAGTCGCCGGGCCGAACCCGTCCCGTGGGGATGGATGCTTCACCGGCCATCGCTCACCGGGCCTTCCGGTCACCCAGACCGGGGACGCGGACCAGCAGCGCCGCCGGGGCCACCGTGATCCGCACCCGCGCAGCCTCGGGGAGGACGTCCCCGTCGACCTGGGCCCGCTGGGACGGGTCCACCTCGATGACCAGCTCGCTTCCCGTCCGGCGGTGGACATGCGCGGCGTCCGCGTCGTCGCCCCGGGTCAGGACGTCGGCGACGACTCGCGCCCAGGCGGCGATGCCCTTGGGCGAGATCGTGACGACGTCGAGGATGCCGTCGTCGGGCCGGGCATCGGGGAACAGCTCGACACCGCCGGTGAGCTGCCCGCAGTTGCCGACGACGACCGTGCGCGCGGCCCGGGTGGCGGGCCGGCCGTGGTCCAGCGCGATGCGGGCCTCGAAGCGTGACCCACGCAGGCTCCTCACGCCCGCGACGACGTATGCCGCCCAGCCGACGGCTGCCTTCAGGCCTGCCGGGGCGTCGTCCATGACTGCCGCGTCGAAGCCGAGCCCCGCCATGACCGCGAACGCGTGGAGGTTGGCCGGCACCGGCCGGCCGGGGGCCGGGGTGAGCGCTTCGGCGGCCAGCTGGGCGCTGGTCGGGTCCACTGCCAACCAGCCGATGTCGATGCGCCGCTCGCTGCCGGTGAGGGCGATCCGGACGGCATCGTCGAGGTCGTCCACCGGCAGGTCGAGGTTGCGGGCGAGCAGGTTGCCGGTGCCGCCGGGAAGCACCCCCAACGGCACCCCCGTGCCCGCCAGGCTCTGCGCGACTGCCCGGACGGTGCCGTCTCCGCCGAGCGCGCACACCACGTCCGCGCCGCCGGCCACAGCCTGCCGGGTCTGCCCGAACCCCGGGTCGGCCTCAGTGGAGTCGACGAAGACCACCCGGCTCACACCCGCTGCGCCGGCCGCCCGCACGACCTGTCGCCGCACGTCGTCCAGGTCGGCGAACTTGGTCGGGTTGAGGACGACCACGACCTGGGCATCCCGTGGTCGGCCGGTCATCCGGACCGGTCCAGCACGGCGACAACAGCGATACCGTCGACGGCAATGCCACCCGCGGCAGAACGGCCCGCCCTCGGCCCATCGGGCCATTGCTGCCCGGCTCCCGCGGTGACACCGTGAACGGCATGAACACTCCCGAGGTCAAGGAAACCGCGCGTCAGGTCGGAGGTTCTGCGCCGCTCGCCTGGGGCGCTCGCCTCGGCTACGCCGTCAGCGGACTGCTCCACCTTCTCATCGGCTGGATCGCCCTCAAGATCGCCTGGGGGCTCGGCGGCGGGACGGCAGACCAGTCCGGCGCCCTGGCCACCGTGGCAGGCAGCTCCGGGGGGCTCATCCTGCTCTGGGTCGCCGTCGCCGGGTTCGTCCTGCTCGCCCTCTGGCAGGTTCTCGAGGTCGTCACCGGCGCGCACGGCGCCAAGGCCGCGGACCGTCTCAAGTCCGGCGGCAAGGCCATCGCGTATGCCGCCCTGGCGGTCTCCGCGTTCACCTTCGCCCGGGGCGGTGGCACCTCCAGCCGAGCCCAGACCCGCGACGCGACGGCCGGCATCATGGCGCAGCCCGGCGGCCGGGTCCTCGTGGGCCTGCTCGGACTCGGCGTCCTCGCCGTCGGCGCGTACCACGTGTACAAGGGATGGACCGGGAAGTTCCTGCAGGACCTTGCCGGCCGCCCGGGCGCGTGGGTCGTCGGGGCCGGGCGGGTCGGCTATGTGGCCAAGGGCGTCGCGCTGGGCATCGTCGGCGTCCTCTTCGTCGTCGCCGGGCTGCACCGGTCGACCAAGGACGCCACCGGCCTGGACGGCGCGCTGCGCGCCCTGCGGGCCCAACCCTTCGGGCAGTATCTGCTCACCCTGGTCGCGCTCGGGCTGGTCGCGTTCGGGGTGCACACCCTGGCTCGCGCCAGGTACACCAAGGTGTGAGCGGGTCGGTTCCGGGCTGCTGCCCGCGGCGGCCCTCGTGGTGTGCATGTCAGGTGCCCTTCCGGGCCCTGGCGTCCGCGCGCCGCAGGTAGTGCCATGCCAGAACCAGGCACACCACACCGTTGAGCCCGCCCACGACCACGTCACTGAGGTGGTGCATCCCGCGGTAGAGCCGTGCGTACGCCACGAGGAACGGGACGATGCTGCACAGGACGACGACCGTGACCCGCAGGGCCCGTGTGCGGATGCGAAGGGCCATCAGGGCCAACGTGAACCACAATGCCGTCGAGGCCCCGACGTGCCCGCTGGGATAGCTCGAGGTCGGCGGTGAGACATCCAGGTGGGAGACCTCGGGCCGTGGCCGGGCAACCACCAGGGTGGCCAGGACGAAGACCGACGCCTGCAGGCTGATCGCGAGGGCGGGGATGGCGGCATACCACCATTGCCGGGTGCGCCACCAGACGAGGCCGACGACCAGGACGCAGATGGCGATCACGTACTCGGTGTTGCCGGCGTGTGACCAGATCAGGGTCACCGTGTCCATGGTGGACGTGCGGCCTGCGGCCAGGCTGCGGTTGAGGCTCTCCTCCCGCCTGCTCAGCCCGGTCAGGGGTCCGGTGAGCAGCAGCCCGAAGCCGACGATTGCGGCCCAGAGGAGGACGCCGGGCAGGACGGCCCGGACGACGATGTCCCTGACTGCGCTGCGGACGCTCGGTCGGGAGCCGTCCTGCGCGTAGCGGTCCAGGAAGGTCACGGTCCTACTCCTCGCCCGGGCCGGGAGGTGTCCGTGGGCGGGTTCCAGCCGACGTAACCGGCATACGAGGCCAGGACCAGGCCGCCGCCGATGAGCACGCCCCCGACGGCATCGGAGGGGAAGTGCACGCCGAGGAAGACCCGATCCAGACCGGTCAGTCCCACCACGACCACACCCGCGGCGACCGCCACCGTGCGGGCGGTCCGGGACCGCAGGAGCGGCCAGAGCAGCAGGGTCAGCGCGGTCGCGGCAACGGCAGCATTGGCGACGTGGCCGGACGGGAAGGAGTAGCCGGGTGCGTGCGAGACCGGGTCCTCCACGAGCGGCCGAGCACGCCGGACGACGTACTTCACGGTCAGCGCCACACTCCAGCCGAGCATCATCGTCAGGAAGGCCCACCACGACCGGCCCCGCAGCCCCTTGCCAAGCAGGGTCCACAGGCACACGAGGGTCGCCACGAGGTAGACCCGGGTCGGCTGGAAGAGCCACTGCCAGTCCAGCAGGGCGGTGAGCAGCGCGGGGTGGACGCGAGTGACACCCGTCGCGGCCCGGATCGCGGCATCGTCGGCGTGGATCAGGGGGGCGAACCGCTCACGAACCAGCAGGGCCACCGCCGAAACCACGACAGAGACAGCCGAGCCCGTGAGAAGTGCTCGGCGAAGTCGCCTGAACACTGGTCGGCCGGGCACTACGGCCTTGTTGCTGGTCATCGGTCCCATCGTCCTCAGCCGGCATTCCTCGGTGGCGGCTCCGCCATTGATCCACGGTTCACTCACCTGTCACTGAGCGGAGCCCCGCTCACCCGGTACCCGTACCCAGACCACCTCGGACCAAACCGGGAGTCTCCCCTCGCCGGCATACGGGTGAAGTCGGGGCTCTGTGGGTACACGAACACCTACGACTCGCACTGGTCGTCGACCGCCGCGAGCCAGACCAACCGAAGGAGTCATCAGATGATCATCTTGGGTGTCATCCTGCTCATCGTCGGACTCGTCGTGGCGTCACTGCACATCCTGGTGACGATCGGCGTCATCCTGCTCGTCATCGGCGTCGTCCTCGCCGTGGTGGGCCGCTCCGGCCGCACCATCGGAGGCCGCGCCCACTGGTACTGAGCCTCCGCCGTACCGACCCCGCGCACGGACCCCGACTGGCCGGTACAGGGATCTGGCCAGTTCTTGGAGGACCCGGTGTCCGTTGACCACACGCAACGAGGAAGGGCCGTCAACTGGGCCTGCTCATCGCCGTCGTCACCGCGACGGTGCTCCTCCGCCGCTCGCAGGTCATCGTTCGTGACTTCTGCCGGCGACAGGGAGTGCGGTACGTCGCGACGTCTGCCTGGGTCTCGTGGGCCCTGGTCGTCACCCACCTCAACCAGGTGGGGGCTGCCGCTCGCTCCCCCTCCCCTCGCCGTGGCTCGCGGCGTAGTGTGGCTTGACACAGGTCCCATTCGCCGTCGCCCCGGACCCCGGTGACTCCAACTGCTGATCCAGCTGGCAGAGGAGAAACCATGGACGACGCGCTCACCCTCCCACCCAGACCGCATCTGCTGCAGGACCGCACGGCCCTGCTCCTGGGCCGGGCGGCCGGCTGCCGCGGAGCTGCTGAACGCCGAGCCATCCAGCAGGAGGTCGTCGTCCTCAACCTTGCGCTGGCCGACGGCATCGCCCTGACCTACCGCGGTCGGGGCATCGACCGCGAGGACCTGGTCCAGGTGGGACGGCTCGCGCTGGTCAAGGCCGTCCAGGGCTACCGGACCGACCTGGCCACGAGCTTCGCGGCATACGCCCGACCGACGATCGCCGGGGAGATCAAGCGGCACTTTCGCGACCACGCGTGGGCCGTCCGACCGCCGCGGCACAGCCAGGAGCTGCGACTGCGGCTCAACGCGCTCGAACCGGACCTGTGGCAGCGCCTGCGCCGCGTGCCGGACGGGGACGACCTCGCGGGGGCGCTCGGGGTGCCGCGGCGCGAGCTGACCGACGCGTTGCTGGCCGGCAAGTCGTATACCGCGCGCTCCCTCGATGCGCCCGAGTTCTATGGTGGCACAACGGTTCTGGCCGATGGCCTGGCCGACCAACGGGACGACTACGCGGCCGTCGACCTCAGTGAGTGGCTGCGTCCAGTGGTCAAGTTGCTCACGGTCAGGGAACGGCAGATCCTGCGGATGAGGTATGCCGGGTCGTGCACCCAGGACGAGATCGGCCTTGCCCTCGGGATCAGCCAGATGCAGGTCTCCCGGTTGCTCGTGGGCATCCTGGCCCACCTGCGCGAGCAGCTCGTCGAACCCGAACCGGAGCACCGGCGGGCCTCGTGAGGACGGCCAGAGCCCACTCGAGGTCGCTGACCGGGTCGCCGCTGCGTTCGCCGGTCAACCGAGTGGGCCAGGAGGACATGGCCTGGCCGGCCCGCGTCGCCGACCGGGTTACGGCCGTCTTCGGGTCGTGGGCCTTCATCCTGACCCAGACCGTGCTCATCCTCCTGTGGATCACGTTCAACGGCTACGTGGCGGCCCACTACCTGCGCGGCGGTGACTTCGACCCCTACCCCTTCATCCTGCTCAACCTGGTCTTCTCGACCCAGGCTGCGTATGCCGCGCCGCTCATCCTGCTCAGCCAGAACCGGACCGCCGACCGGGACCGGATCAAGGCCGAGCACGACTTCGGCGTCAACGTCCTGGCGCTCCAGGCGCTGTCGGTACTCCTCGGAGACGCCCACGACGAAGCCGCGAAGGCCGACCTCCTCGCCCGGATCGAGGAGCTCTTGGCCACCGACCCGGAGCGGCAGGCCGCCGACCACCCGGCGGCGGCCTCGGTCAGGTCACCGGGTTAGGCCAGCCCGAGACCTCGACGCCCGACCTGGTTCAGCTGGTCCTCGTGGAACCGGTTGGCCCACGCGCGCTCGTAGTGCTCCTCCGGGAAGTCGCTGGGGCTGGACCCGGTGAGGAAGGCCTCCCGCACGTTCACGGCATACGCCTCGTTGCGCGGGCACCACGGGGCGGCGGGGATGTACATGACGTTCCCCCACCCCTGCTGGTCGGTGACCGGGGCGACCGAGTGGACCAGGTCCGCGTGCCACCAGACGGAGTCGCCGGCCTGGACATCCGGTATGCCGGACAGTGCCTCGAGGAGCGGCCGGCGAGGCACTCCCGCTCACCGAGGTGTTCGCCCAGCTCGGCCTGCGTCAGGCCGGGTCCACCGCGATCGACGTGGACACGCTGACGGCCACGCTCGCCCAACCCCAACCCCAACCCCAACGCCAACCCGGAGGGCTCACGACCCTCCAGTGTCTGGCCCGCGCCCTCGCCGGCGTCGTCGCGGCAGCACCGCGAGTCGTCCCGATCCGCACCGCGGCCCTCGTGGACCACCCGGACCACCTCGGCGCCCGGATGCGCGGCCTCTCGGACCTGAGGACCCTGATCGCCACCCGCGGCCTTGTCAACCGACCGGTCGGCCAGGAGGCCTGACGCGCGCGGCCGTACCCGCCACTCAGCTCCGGGGCCCCGCAGCCGGTCCGGTGGAGTCCCGCATCACCAGCTGGGTGGGCACGACGATCTCGCTGACCGGCGCCAGGTCGTCGCCGATCAAGGAGGTGAGCAGGTCGACGGCCGAGCGACCGGCGTGCTCGGTACGGTGCCCGAGCGTCGTCAGCGAGGGCTGGCAGAAGTCCGCACCGAAGATGTCGTCGAAGCCGACGACACTGACGGCCTCGGGGACAGGCACCCCCCGCTGCGCCAGTCGACGCAGGATGCCCAGGGCCATGAGGTCGTTGTGGGCGACGATGGCTGTGGCCCCGTCGACCATCGCGGCGTCGGCGGCGACGAGCCCGCCCTCCACCGACGGCGGGAACGGCCCGATCCGTCGGGCGCTGATCCCCAATGCCTTTGCCGCAGAACGAATCCCGAGCCAGCGTTGGCCGCCCAGCCACGAGGTGGGCGGTCCGGCGCAGAAGGCGATCTCGCGGTGTCCGTAGGACGCGAGATGATCCACGATCTGGCGCGTCCCCGACGCCTGGTCGGGGCAGACACTTGCCACCCCGCGCACCTGGCGGCCGAGCAGGACCACCGGTGTCTGGCGGGCCGCCGCCGCGATCGCCCGGTCCGGGAGCCGACTGGAGACGAGCAGCAACCCGTCGGTAGTGGTCGTCAGCTTGCTGACGATCCGCTCCTCCGCGTGGGGTGACTCCTGCGAGTCGGCCACCACGAGGGTGTATGCCGCTGCCGCCGCCTCCCGTTCCGCGCCCCGGATGAAACCGGAGAAGTACGGGTTGGCGATGTCGGGCAGGACGAGGGCCACCGTGGCCGACCGCCGTTGGGTCGTGGGGCGGCCACCATCGCGTGGCGGACGGTAGCCCAGACGCTCGGCCACGGCGAGGACGTGCTCGCGAGTCACCACGTTGACCCGGTCGGGGTTCGTGAACGAGCGGGACACGGTCGAGGGGGCCACGCCCGCGGCACGACCGACCTCGAGGATCGTGGCAGCACGTGGCCGAGTGGCCTCCGGTCCTGAGCGCGCAGTCGGCATATGGCAAATATTGGCAAGAGTTTGCCACTCCGACAAGGCACTCCTACCGTGGTCGGACTTCGATCAGCGCAACGGCGCGCAAGCGAAAGGTTCGACGATGACGTCCACTCCCGCCCGGTCTCCCGGCTCCCCGCTCGACAACATCCCAGTGCCGACGCCTCGCAAGGCAGCCATCGCGGCCTGGATCGGCAGTGCCCTGGAATATTACGACTTCGTCATCTACGGGTTGGCTGCGTCGCTGGTCTTCCCGCACGTGTTCTTCCCCGAGGGCAACGAGTCCGCGGCGACGATCGCCTCGCTGGCGACGTTCGGGGTGGGCTACGTCGCCCGCCCGATCGGCTCCTTCGCGATGGGTCACATCGGCGACCGGATCGGGCGAAAGGTCGTCCTCATCGGGACCCTGATCATGATGGGTGCCTCGACCTTCCTCGTCGGCTGTCTGCCCACCTACAACCAGGTCGGTCTGCTCGCACCCGGACTGCTCGTCACCCTTCGCCTCATCCAGGGGCTGTCCGCGGCCGGCGAGCAGGCCGGCGCGAACTCGATGTCCTTCGAGCACTCCCCGGACAACCAACGCGGCTTCTACACGAGCTGGACCCTCTCGGGCACCCAGGGCGGCCAGATCCTGGCACCGGCGATCTTCCTGCCGCTGGAGTCCCTGCTCAGCACCGACCAGATGCGCACGTGGGGATGGCGAATCCCGTTCTGGCTCAGCGCTCTCGTCGTTCTCGTCGGCTACATGATCCGGCGCCGGCTCGAGGAGACCCCGGCCTTCGAGGCCGAGGTCGGGCACAAGGAGGTCGCCCGGACCCCGCTCGGCTTCCTCTTCAAGCACCACTGGGTCGATGTCGTGCGCGTCGTCTTCGCCGCCTTCATCGCCATGGTCAACACCCTCTTCACGGTCTTCGCCCTGACCTTCGCCACGAGCGACCCTTATGGGCTAGGGGTCTCCAAGACCTTCATGCTCTGGGTGGCCATCGTCGCCAATGCCGTGGCGATCCTTGCGATTCCCTACTGGGCCAAGCTCTCGGACCGGGTCGGCCGCAAGCCGGTCTTCATCGGCGGCATCATCGGCTGCATCGTCCTCGTCCCGGTCTACCTGGCCGTCATCGCCACCAAGAACACGACGCTCATCATGCTCGTCGGCGTCGTACTCGCGGGCGTCGTGTACTCCGCGACCAACGCCGTCTGGCCGTCGACGTATGCCGAGTACTTCCCGACCAAGGTCCGGCTCTCGGGGACGGCGGTCGGCACCCAGTTCGGTTTCGCACTGGCCGGATTCACCCCCTCGATCCTCGCCGCACTCGTGGGCAGCGGGTCGGGTGGCTGGCCCAAGGCGGCACTCTTCGGTGCCGTCGCCTGCGCCATCTCCGCGGTCGCCGTCCTGTCCGGCCCCGCTCGCACGCACCTCATACCGACCGCCCTGGTTGGTGTTCCCAAGGAAGAAAGGGTTCACGCCACGGTGTGAGGCGGCGTCCGGCGCGGCTCGGCCGCGCCGGGCGCCGGACAATCGTCCGCCCCGCCCGCCGCAGGTGAGAAGGTGCTCTACGTGAACGAACCGGCATACCTCGTCGGCCTGCTCGGCAGGACCATCCAGGGCAGCCTCGGGCCGGCGTTGCACGTTCAGGAGGGTCGCGCCCAGGGCCTCACCGTGGACTACCGGCTGATCGACGCGGCCGTGACCCCGTATGCGGTGACCGACCTCGGCCAGGCGCTGAAGTGGGCGGTCCGGTTCGGGTTCTGCGGGCTCAACGTCACCTTCCCCTTCAAGATCGCCGTGATGGAGCACCTCGACGAGCTCACCCCCGAGGCGAAGGTGCTCGGCGCCGTCAACACCATCACCGTTCGGGACGGACGCACCATCGGCCACAACACCGACTGGATCGGCTTCGGCGACAACCTGGTCGCCAC
>JAJPIW010000075.1 GCA_021324575.1 Intrasporangiaceae bacterium
GTGAGGACGGCTGGGGGGAGCCGGTGCGGGGTGGGGTAGTCGGCGGCGACGGTGTGGATCAGGTCGTCGGTGGCGTAGTGCGCCCGGACTTTGGACACCGCGCCGTCTTCGGTGACGGCGTACCCGGTGCCGGGCTGGTCGCCGCTGATGCGGTGGCAGGGTGCGCTTCGGGTGGCGGCGGTCGGGCCGAGGACCATCTCGGTCTCGTAGGCGTCCCGCAGGCGCAGCCCGATCATGGTGGGGAACAGGTTCCGCATCGGGACGGTGTCCTTGCGGGGGTCCTGCACCCAGGCCCAGACCGACCAGCCCGGGGCCCGGCCTTGGGTGAGCAGCAGCCGCAGGGCGGCGTCGGCGCGGCGGCGCAGCACCGGGTCGGGGATGTAGGCGGTCAGCGCGGCCAGCTCGTCGACCACGACCAAGACGTGCGGATCCTGTGGGGTCGGGCTGTGGGCGCGGTGGGTGCCGGCCATTGCCGCGGCCCGGGAAGCCAACGAGTGGGCTTCGCGTTCCAGGACGGCGACCGCCTCCTCCGGTGTGGTGGCGAGGGCGGAGAACAGGGAGGCGGCGTGGGTCAGCTCCATCCCGGCCTTCAAATCGACCCCGACCAGGCGGAGGTTCCCGGCCCGGACCGCGGGCGCCAGCCCGACCAGCAGGGACCACATGACCGAGGCCTTCCCGGCGCCGGTCATCCCCGCCACCAGGGTGTGCACGCGCGGGTCGACGGTCCACGACCCACCGGACAGGGCCCGGCCGACCTCCACCCCGCACGTGAGCAGCCCGGCGGGGTGGGCCGGGTCGTGGACCGGGGCCGGGTACCGCGTGAACGCCACCTCGGCGAGGGCGTCCCGCAGCGCCAGGGTCAGGACGGCGTGCGAGGGCCCGTCGGGGGCGACCCGGACCGCGTGGGCTCCCCAGGCGGCGGCCAGGGCGGGGGAGGCCCGGTCCACGTCGTCCATCGTCTGCCCGGTAGCGAGCCGGATCCTCAGGGTCTCCACCCCGTCCCGGCAACTGGCTTTGACCAGGCGCGGCACCCGGCGCGAAGACCCTGGGTCGCGGGGCGGGACGGATAGCCCGACCGCGGCCGCGGTGGCCGGCCAGACCCGGCGATGGCGGCGCAGGATCGCGCGGTCTTCGAGGCGTTCCCAGGAGTCGGCGTCGGCGACCGGCCAGAGGAGCACCCCGGCCAGGCCGGTCCCCGAGACCGCGGCGGCCAGGTGCTGCCCGGCCAGCCACAACCCCACCCCGGCCGCGAGCAGCAGCAGGACAAGGCGGGGCAGGCAGCGGGCCACCCAGCAGGCCTCCCGGATCGTCTCGACCCCCTGACGGGCCAGCCAGCGCGGCGGGCGCATCACCGGTCACCCCGTTGGTGGTCCTCGGCGGCGCCGATCACCGCGGACAGGGCGGCGCGCAGCTCGTCCAGCGCGACGGTGGCGGCGGTGCAGGTGCCGTCGACGGCCGGGGCCGACCCGTCCAGCTCGGCCTGCACGACGCCCACGAGCCGGGTCGCTTCCTCCACGTTCCCGACCAGCTGATAGCCGCGCTCGGCCAGGGCGTGGTCGGTCGACACTCCCAGCGCGACCGCGACCGCGTCCAGATCCACGGTCCGCATCAGGCCACCTCCCGTGGGCGGGGGGCCAGCCAGGCCACCGAGAGGGTGACCGAGCCGAGCGGGCCGTGGGCCTCGACGTACGTCTCGTCGTTGGCGCTGGAGTAGCCCAGACCCAGCCGGTCGGCCAGGTCGCGCACCAGATCCGGGCTGGTGACGGTCAGGTCGGCGTACACCAGCCCGCCGGTCCGGTGGGACACGCTCAGGGCGCGCACGCCCGGGCCGTTGCCGACCGCCGCCGCCACCACCCAGGCCACGTCGGCGAAGTCCCCCGCACCGGCAGGGAGCCACGGCAACACCACCCCGGGACCAGCCACCGGCTCCGCGCTGGTCATCACGCCGCCTTCCCCGACGCCGAACCCGAGGCCGGGGGACCGGCGGCGGCGACCTTGTCGTCCACCTGCTCCGCGCGCCAAGACTCCGAGAGTCCGCCGGCCTTGGTCACCCGACACTCCACCGACAGCCCGACGAAGGAGACCGGGGCGAACTCGGCCATCACCGGCCGCACCGGCGACCCGACCCGGACCACGCCGGTCGTGTTCGACTCCCGCCCAAACGCGATCTGCTTGTACAGGACCTCCACCTCCCACAGCGGCATCCCGGTGTCCTCATCCCGGGCCTGGGTCTCGGCCGGGCGACGCTTGCCGTCCGGGGCGTCGACCCAGTCCTTGACCTCGTTCACGATCCCGGTCGACCGCATCGCCTGCCGCTTGCTGTCCACTGCATATGACGTCATCAGACAACTCCTTCACTTGACTAGAGCGGTTTGCTCTGGAGCAAGTGAAGCACTTATCTAGATGTGTTTCAAGCGAAGTTGCTACATGGCAGGAAAGCGGTACTCCAGAACGTAGCTCGGCGCAGCCTTCACGGTGTCCGTCAACTCGACGGCAACACCGTTGGTGTCAAAGGCGATTCGGCGCACCGTCAGGACGGGAGTGCCCTCCGGCAGACGCAGACGAGAGCGCTCCTCGGGGGAGGGCATCCGCGCGCCGACTTCCTCGGTGAACTCGGCCAGGGTGTGGCCCTGCTCCTCCAACCGCGCGTAGATCCCGCCCGGGCCAGTGTGCCGCTGCTCAATCGCGGTGCCCTTAGCCAGAGTCGACGGAACGTAGGACGCCGCCAGTTCCACCGGCTGCCCGTCCAGCAGGTAGCGGCGACGGCGAGCGAGCACCCTGGCACGCGCTGGCAGCGCGAAGATCTCGCGCAGCTCGGGAGTCGCGCTCTCGTGCCCCACCTCCAACTCGTCGACGCTCGGCGCACCCACGCCCTCCGCCTCGGCGATGAAGGCGGCTTGGCCGGCCTCCCGATGCCGACGAGCGAACCGGTCCGAGGCGATCCGCCGCACCACCGGACGGCCACGGACGAATACTCCGCGCCCGTGCTCGGGGATCACCAAACCCTCGGCTTTCAACGACGCCAGCGCCTGCCGGACCGTCATCCGAGCCACCCGATACAGGTCCATGAGCTGCGTCTCGGACGGCAGCCGGTCGCCGGGGGCCAGGGAACCCAGCTCGATTTGGATGCGTAGGTCATCCGCGATCTGCTTGAACACCGGACGATCCGCGGTCTTGTCGACCACATGCACGCCGTCAACAGAGACGCGCCTCGACGCGGACCCGTTATCGTTCATGACTCCTCCACACATGTGTACTACCTACACTGTGGCAGAAGGAGGCCCGCAGTGGAGCAGACACCCAGACACTCGGTCAGCGTCGCCGGAATCATCCTCGACGCTGACGAGCAGCACGTCCTGCTCATCCAGCGCCGCGACAACGGCCACTGGGAGCCACCCGGGGGCATCCTCGAACTCCACGAGACGATCGAGGATGGCCTCCGCCGGGAGATGAAGGAAGAGACCGGCCTCGACGTCACCGTCCGGCACCTGACCGGGGTCTACAAGAACCTCCAACGCGGCATCGTTGCCCTGGTCTACAGATGCGACGCCGACGGCCAGCCAGTGACCGAGACCGAAGAGGCAGCCCGGATCGCATGGAAGCCTCTGACCGCCCTCGACGACCTGATGGCGCCGGCCTATGCGATCAGGGTCACGGACACCCTCAACCAATCACGAGCCCCAACGCGCGCCCATGACGGAGTCACCCTCATGACAGTTTCGGGCCCGTAACTGATGCCGGCGACCGGACAACAGCTTGAACCGCGGCAGATCCGGTAAAGGCTGGTAGCGCTCCTGAGCCCTGAGCCGAGAGGGTGGCGCCCTCACATCACGTCGTGGGGGATTGCTCTTTGGTCGGCCTCCCGACACACCCGCTCAGTCGCGGCCTGCGATGCCCGGTAGGAGACGAGCATCTCGTTGAAGCCGCCAAGGGACGCAGCCGGCGGCATGACCTTGAGTTCAGGGCGGGGAATGACGCTAAACCAGTGGGTACCGGACCTGGACCACTCTGGAGCCGGGTCGCTTGGCCACACGGTGAGGCCTTCGACCTCCGCCCAGGCGATCCACTGCTCAACATCCTCGCCTTTGCACAGGATCAGGTGACTTTCGGTGCTCTTCAGACTTCGTTGCGCGAACCCGCGGGCCCAGAATGCCGCGCGGGCCACCGAGATTGCCGCGAGGACGATGGCGCCCAGCATGCCGGGGTAACTGCGGACGTTGTAGGCCGCAGCGAACCAGAGGACAGCGAGCAGCCCCGTAGGCAAGAGGGCTCGATACACGAGCCGAGGGTTGGCGTCGACGAGGGTCACTGCGCCCGCCAAGGAGGGTGGGCCATCGTGCCTCTCAGTCCAATCGCGGGTGTCGCGGATGGGCACACGTTTATGTTCGCATAGCCGGCGGTACCGATGGCTCGCCTGATTCGCGGAGTCCCAGGATCGCCACTATGGCGGGCGACGAGGTGATCGATGCCGTTCCGCCAGATGTGATGCACGGGCCCCCATCTCGGCCGGTCCAACGGCCGAATTGCGGATCCTGACAACTCACCGGACGCGGCAGTTGCGGACGGCTGGTCCTGACGACGGTACTGTCTGCTGATCCCGACAATAGGTGCGACAGG
Source organism: Intrasporangiaceae bacterium (assembly GCA_021324575.1). Lineage (GTDB taxonomy): Bacteria > Actinomycetota > Actinomycetes > Actinomycetales > Dermatophilaceae > Nostocoides. The sequence continues at coordinate 4,618 of JAJPIW010000075.1, forward strand.
GCGCCCGAGGCTTCGGCCAAACCGGTGTTTGTAAAGGGCGGTAGACGGGAGGGCCGCACGCGTACTCGACGATCGCGAGTCCCCGTAGTCAGCACCGGACCTGTCTCCCAGAGCGCGGCGTGAGCGGCCGCATCGTGAGGGATGCTAGATCGCGTGAGTGGCTACTTCGAGCGGCGTAGGGAGCGTCGACAGCGAGCTCGACACCTAGGTGAACTGGGTGCTTGCCTTGAATGTGGCCATCCCTGGTCCGAACATCTTGGATCCGGCAATGACTTCGACGGCATGTGCGGGGAGTGCGCCTACGAGTTCGAACACGACCAGCGAGAGTCAACGGCGCCGGGATGCCGGCTGCCAGTTCCGGCTATCGACTGAGTCCCCTCGTTGCGGCATGTCCGGATGGTCCGGCGAGGCTTCCGCAAAATAGGCGCGTTCATCCGGCTGGATGATCTGTAGTGCGACGATCACTCCATGCCTGCTTGCGGCGTCTGCGGACACGCAGTACACGACAGCGATCGCAATGTGCGATTCCGCTTGCCTGACCCCGTCCTGCAGCTCCCGGAACGGGACGACAGCGAGGGTGTGTGGAAGTCCGAGCCGGACCCCAGCCGCGCCGTAATGATGATGGTCCCGAACCTGGGTGGCTTCCTCCGAGCCCTACTTCCCGTCCACCTGTCCGGCGGTGATGCCGTGATGTTCGGGGTGTGGGTCGGCGTCCACCCGGATGACCTGAAGCGCGCCTACGACGTTTGGTGGGAGCCGGGCTACCCAAACCTCAGAGTGAGCGGCCGTCTGGCGAACGCGCTACCGGGTTGGGGGCTCGTCGCCGCTCCGGTCGAGCTCGAAGTTGTCGACCCAGAAGCAACGCCTTACTGCGTCCGCAGCAGGGACGCAGAACTTGCGAAGGTCCTGTCTGACGAGTGGGACCGAGCGGAGGTTCTCGCGCGCTTGCCGAACTGAACGCGGCCGTTCAGGATGTTCACGTTCACGGCGCCGAGTTGCTAGTTCACGGTGAACTTGCCGGTGCGGGCGTCGGTGATGGTCACGGTGTAGTGGGTGCCGTCTGCTGCTGTGCAGGCGAATGTCTGTCCAACGGTTGTGACTGCGATGTCGTGGTTGCCGTTGCAGACCACGTCACTGCCCTGGTAAAACACCTCGATCTGCTTCTCAACCGTCGTGTGCTGCAGAGACACCGCAGACTCGGTGGCGCCGGTGCGTGGGTGTTGCGAACGAGCCTGTTCAGGGTGGATCCGGACGCCGACACCGACCGCGACCACGGCCAGTGGCGCGATCAATGCCGCGATGACGATTCCACGTCGGATCGGCGGATACCCGATGGCCCGACGCCCTTGGGCCAGGGCCGTCCGACGCACGTCCTGCCGGGCACGTGCTTCACCGGCAACGGTTTCATCAGAGGCAAACCGCCGTTCGCCGCGCATCCCGGCGACGAGCCGCCCCGTCGTCTGTGACTTCCATGGCAGCGTCGGCTCGAGCAGCACGCCGTGGGTCACCGGGTCGAGCAGATACAGGTCGCGATTCGCGGCATACACGGTCGGCAGCGTGGTGTACCCAGCCGCGACCTCTGAGACGCTCTTCCGAAATCCATGGAGCAACGTCCACAGACCGCCTGCAATAAGCAGGAAACAGAGCATCAGCCAGGAGCCCGCCCACATGGGTTCGGCCGATCCGAGCTTGCTCTCGAATGTGATCGGGATGAGGCACAGCACCGCGAACGGGTTGAAGAGGCGCCCAGCCGCGGTCAGGCGGGCTGCACTGGGCCCCTTCAACACCATCAGCCGGGCGGGCTCGTCCGCATCACCGGCCATGTTCTCCGCACCTCCGCCCACCGTCCCGACTGACAACGACGTTCATTTTTCGGGTCGACGATCGCGTCGAATCTAGCCCAAGCGTCCGCAGCTCGCGTGGATCCCAAGCGCGGCTAGATGAGTGCGTCTCACAGAGTGCTGTCTCAGTCCAGCCATTCGACCGCGAGCGACGTGCCAGCCAGTTCCTCGACCCGCGCCAAGAGTGCCGGAGCGACCTCGGTCTGGTCGCCGTGTGACACCACCCGAATTCGGGACGGCGGCGCGCCCACCAGAATCACCTTCTTGGCGGGCTGGAACTCCAACAGGTGGAAGCGGATCTTGTCCCAGCCGCGATCAGCGAACTGGAAGTGTCCGCTGTCAGCCACCAGGTCAAACCGGAATGTCATGGAAAGCATCCTTGCGCAGACCGCTCATCGGCAATTCCGAAAGGTTGCCTGCCCATCTTGGGCCCGTCGCCAGCACGGCGGGGTGCACCCACGCGAAGCCCCAACAGTTCGCTTGGCGCCCAGCCCCGCCGCGACATGTGATGGCGAGGCGATGCGAGGCTGCATTGCGGGTTCCGGCTCTACGAGATCAAGGGCGCGGCTCCGCCGCGCCAGCCGGGACCCCGCGATGGGGCCCCGCAATTAGGCGCTTCGCGCCACGCGCACCCCACCGCACCCCGGCCAACTCCTTGAGGCTGGCAGCCCTTGGACACAATTGGCAGGATGTGTCGCGTGACCATCGAATGGCCCGATCGGCGGGCCGACGTGATCAACGCACTCGACGTCCTGGCCGCCGACCCTCCGGTCCTCGACCCCGGTGCGCATGATCCACGAACACCGGGCCTCGAGGATGCCGTCCACTGGCTCGTCGACGACACATTCTGGGACCTGCGAGATCCGGCCGAGTCGATTGGTACGTTCCTCAGTGACGAGGCTGAGGCCGTGGCGATCCGTCGCGTCGTCAAGGCAGTAGTGGCCGTGTCGGTGCGACAAGGCCCGACAGCCGATGACGCAAAGTGGTTCTCGGACGAGGCCTGGGGTGAGGTCCGAGCTGCCGCCCGATGCGCGATCACAGAGATGCGAAGGCACGAGGGCCCAGGCTGATCGGCGCCTGACCCAGTGCAGTAGCGGGTGCGACGGTCTCGCGATTTGCTAACTGTTTGCTAACCCGAGCAAGGACTCGGACGGACTTCGATGCCGTGCTTGTCCAGTGGCGCGAGCCTGGATCAGGCCCCTGCACTCTTCTTGGACAGTCCGAAACGATCTTTGAATCAGGACAAGCGACGTAGGTTCGATTCCTACCCGGGGAGCCATGGTGATCCGAGACGTGTACGCGTGAGTCGCCTCGTGACTCACGCGTACACGTCTCGAACTGCCGAGGGGTCTCGTCGGGCGGCGCCGGACTCAGTCGGCCACGTAGAACATCCGCTTGTTGACGAACTCGTCCATGCCGAGCGGGCCGAGCTCGCGGCCGAAGCCGCTGCGCTTGACGCCCCCGAACGGCACCTCGGCGCCTTCGCCGGCGGGGGTGTTCACGTTGGACATGCCGACGTCCAGGCGCTGGGCGATCTTGGCCGCGCGCTCGGGGTCGGTACTGAACACCGCACCGCCCAGCCCGTAGACCGTGTCGTTCGCCAGCGCGAGCGCCTCGTCATCGCCGGAGACCTTGTAGACCACGGCGACCGGCCCGAAGAGCTCCTCGCGGTAGGCCCGCATCTCCGTGGTGATGCCGGTGAGCACCGCCGGCGAGTAGTACGCCGCCGGTCCCTCGCTGAGGACTCCGCCCGCGTGCAGGGTGGCGCCCTTGCTCACGGCGTCCTCCACCTGCGCGGCCAGATTCTCCGCGGCCGCACGCGAGGAGAGCGGCGCGAACGTGCCCTCCTCCTCAGCTGTCGGGTCGCCCGGACGCAGGTCCGACGCGTGCTCGGTCAGGCGGGCCACGAAGCCGTCGAAGACGTCGTCCATGACGATCATCCGCTTGTTGGAGTTGCAGGCCTGGCCGGTGTTGCTGATCCGGGTCTCCCAGGCGGTGTCGGCGGCGGCCGACACATCGTCGGTGTCGAGGATGACGTAGGGGTCGGAGCCGCCCAGCTCGAGCACGCACTTCTTGAGGTTCTTGCCGGCGATCGAGGCCACCACGGCGCCGGCTCGCTCCGAGCCGGTGAGCGAGACACCGGCGACCCGCGGGTCGGCGATCATCGTCTCGACCTGGTCATAGGAGGCGAAGACGTTGACATAGGCGCCGTCCGGCACTCCGGCATCCTTCAGGAGCTGGGCGACGGCCAGGGCCGAGCCGGGCACGGACTCGGCGTGCTTGAGGATGATCGTGTTGCCCAGCATCAGGTTCGGCGCCGCGAAGCGGGCGATCTGGTAGAAGGGGTAGTTCCACGGCATGATGCCCAGGAGTGCTCCGATGGGGAGCTTCTGCACCACGGCCTTGCCGCCGGAGAACGTCTTGATCGGCTGGTCCGCCGCGAGGGTCGGGCCCTCGTTCGCGAAGTAGTCGAAGATGTCCCCGCAGAACTCCGCCTCACCGACGGCCTCGCTCAGCGGCTTGCCCATCTCCAGGGTGGCGATCGCACCCAGCTCGTCCTTGCGCTCGACGAAGAGCTCGGCGATCCGGTGGACGACCTTGGCGCGCTCCTCGATCGGGACGTCCTTCCACGCGACGTATGCCGCGTGGGCCGAGGCCAGGGCCGCCTCGATCTCTGCATCGGTCGCGGTGTCGAACGTCTGCCCCACCGCACCGGTCGCCGGGTTGACGATCTGGTACGCGGGGGAGGTCTGGCTCTGGCTCATCGCACTTCTCCTGGCTCGGGGCTCCAGGGATGAAACTATCCGTTCGCCCATCGCCGCGGTACTGGGCCCGGTGTGCGCCGTCCGTGGAGAGGCGCGCCCGGTCGCAGCTGGGGTGCTGGAGGCGCGGCATATCGCGCGCTCGACACCCCAGCTCGTCACGGCTGGGTTGCCGCACGGGCGCGGCGGCGGCGGCGGGACGGCGGCCCGCTCACGCGGCAGTAACATTGCCGGGACCGACCCCTCACCTCCTCGGGAGCGCGTGCGTGAACTCCACCAGACCCGCGGCCGTCATCATTTTGGCCGCCGGTGAAGGCACCCGGATGAAGTCCTCGACCCCCAAGGTCCTGCATCGGATCGGGGGTCGCAGTCTGGTCGGGCATGCCATCCACGCCGCCCGCGCCACCCAGCCCCAGCATCTGGTCGTCGTCGTCCGCCATGAGCGTGACCTCGTGGCGGCTCACGTCACGGAGGTCGACCCCGACGCCGCCATCGCCGACCAGGACGACATCAAGGGCACCGGCCGCGCGACCGAGTGCGGACTGGACGTCCTGCCCGCCGACCTCGACGGCACCGTCCTGGTGACCTACGGCGACGTGCCGCTCCTCGCCGGAGAGACCCTCGTCGCCCTTGTCGAGGAGCACATCGGGGCAGCCGCCGCGGTCACCGTCGTCACCGCCCACGTCCCCGACCCGACGGGCTACGGCCGGATCCTTCGCGACGCCTCCGGCGCTGTCGAAGGCATCGTCGAGCAGAAGGACGCCACCCGCGAGCAGCGGGCCATCCACGAGATCAACTCGGGCATCTACGCCTTCGACGCCGCCACCCTCCGCGACGCCCTCGGCCAGGTCGGCACCGACAACGCCCAGGGCGAGAAGTACCTCACCGACGTCCTCGGCATCGCCCGCGACGCCGGGGGAGCGGTCCGCGCCCACGTCGTCGACGACCTCTGGCAGACCGAGGGCGTCAACGACCGCGTCCAGCTCGCCACGCTCGGCCGCGAGCTCAACCTCCGCGTCTGCGAACAGTGGATGCGCGCCGGCGTGACGATCGTCGACCCGGCCACGACGTGGATCGACGTCGACGTCACGATCGGCCAGGACACGACGATCCGCCCCGGCACCCAGCTGCTCGGCGCCACGACCATCGGCGCCGAAGCGGTGATCGGCCCGGAGGTGACCCTCACCGACACCGAGGTCGGCGACCGTGCCGAGGTCAAGCGCGCCGAGGCCCACCTCGCGGTCATCGGCGAGGAGGCGACCGTCGGGCCGTTCTCCTACCTGCGCCCAGGCACTGTCCTCGGCCGCCAGGGCAAGATCGGCGGCTTCGTCGAGACCAAGAACGCCCAGATCGGCGACGGCGCCAAGGTTCCCCATCTCTCGTATGCCGGTGACGTCACGATCGGGGAGGGCACCAACGTCGGTGCCGGCACGATCTTCGCCAACTACGACGGCGTCAACAAGCACCACACGACGGTCGGGCGGCACAGCTTCATCGGCTCCAACAGCGTCATCATCGCCCCGGTCGACATCGGCGACGGGGTCTACGTCGGCGCGGGCTCGGCCCTCGACGGTGACGTCTTGCCAGGCCAGATCGCCGTGGCCCGCGGCAAGCAGCGCAACATCGACGGCTGGGTCGCCCGGGCCCGGGCCGGCACGAAGACCGCCGCCGCTGCCGCCGAGGCGAGCGCACGGCATACGGACGACACCGACAGCGGGAGTGACGCGTGAGCAAGGAACACCGGCCCAAGTCGGCCAACATCCGGATGCCCAACAAGAAGAACCTCATGGTCTTCTCCGGTCGCGCGCACCCCGGGCTGGCGCAGGAGGTCGCCGCGCAGCTCGGCACCGAGCTGGTCCCGACGAGCGCCTACGACTTCGCCAACGGCGAGATCTACGTGCGGTACGAGGAGTCGGTGCGCGGGTCGGACGCGTTCGTCATCCAGAGCCACACCCAGCCGATCAACGAGTGCATCATGGAGCACCTCATCATGATCGACGCGCTCAAGCGGGCGAGCGCCAAGCGGATCAGCGTGGTCATGCCGTTCTACGGCTACGCACGGCAGGACAAGAAGCACAAGGGTCGCGAGCCGATCTCCGCACGCCTGATGGCCGACATGTTCAAGGTCGCGGGCGCCGACCGGTTGATGGCCGTCGACCTGCACACCGACCAGATCCAGGGCTTCTTCGACGGCCCGGTCGACCACCTCTTCGCCCAGCCGATCCTCGCCGACCACGTCGTCGCCAAGTACGGCGACCAAAACATGGCCGTCGTCTCGCCGGACGCCGGCCGGATCAAGGTCGCCGAGTCCTGGTCCCGTCGCCTGGGTGGTGCGCCGCTGGCCTTCATCCACAAGACCCGTGACCCCGACCGGCCGAACGAGGCCACCGCCAACCGCGTCGTCGGTGAGGTGACGGGACGCACCTGCATCCTGATGGACGACATGATCGACACCGGCGGCA
>JAJPIW010000085.1 GCA_021324575.1 Intrasporangiaceae bacterium
GCCGCCCCTCTGGATCTTGTACTCGAGGAACCGGTAGGAGACGTAGAGTTCCTGGAAATCCGGCTGCTGGTAGAACTGGCCCCAGTTCACGTGAAGCATGGTGCGCGGGTTCACCGGGAAGCCGATGCCGACGCGCGGGCTGATCCGACCGTACGTCTTGGCGTCGGTGAGGTCGGCGTCGGTGAGTATGTTGTCCGGGCCCAGCGGCCGGTCTGGGTTGACCAGCGCCTTCTCGTTCACGTCCAGGTAGTCGTAGCGCAACCCGACGTTGGCGACGAGGCCGCCACGCTCGTAGCTGTCCTGGAGGTATGCCGAAGCCGTGATCGGCTTGCGCGGGCCGTCCAGCGGGTCCAGTTGGCCTTTGTTCGCGTTCTCGTCGAACCCGTAGGCGTTGATGTCGAACTGGCCGGGCGTGAAGTTCGACGGGAAGTAGTTCTGGTAGAAGCGAAGCTCGTACTTGTCGCCCTGCACGCCTGCCTTGATCTGGTGGGACGCGTTGATCCGCGACGTGAAGTCGGCCCGGATCGCGGCGGACTGCGACTCGCGGCGCAGGTAGTCGTCCCACAGCGCGCCGGTGCTGCCCGGGATCGCGAGCACGCGCGAGGCGAGCGAGTCCGAGAGCGGGTCGCCGGGCGTGCCGCTGAGGCCCGGGTAGAACCACGGGATGTCCTCGTGCAGCTGCGGGTGCGGCGTCCGTGAGTAGGCGGCCAGATCGTCGAAGAACAGCCCGTCGCCGCGCTTCCGCGTCGTGCGCAGGAACGAGGCGCCGATCGTGTAGAAGAAGCGTGCGTTGAGCTGGTGGTGGAACTCGCCCGTGTACGACTGGTTGCGGTCCTCGTGGCGCGGCATGTGTGCGAGATCGAAGCGATAGCTGTTCCGGTACTCGGTCCAGTCGTCGCGCGTGTTCAGCACGCCGAGCTTGAGGCCAGCGTTCGGGCCGAACGTGAGCCGCAATCTGCCCTGACCGGTCCAGCCGCCGAGCGAGTTGCTGGGCAGCGGCTCGGTGTAGTTCGACCGCGGCGCGCCGTCGTACTGCGAGCGACGCTGGCCGCTGACGTAGAACGAGCCCAGGGCCAGGCCCTTGATGAGCGGGCCGCCGAAGGCGCCGTCATAGACGTTGTAGTCGTGGATCCCGGCGTCGAAGACCGGGTCACCCGTGCCGGCCAGATTGTCGGTCAGGGCCTCGAACGAGCCGCTGTAGTTCTCCCCACCCTCCTTGGTGACCACGTTCACCACGCCGGACATGATGCGGCCGTACTCGGCGTTGAAGCCGCCGTTCAAGAGCACCACCTCCTCGATCGCGCTGTTGTTGATCGCGTTCGAGGAGTTGCCGGTGAGCGGGTCCCGCCGCGAGAACCCGTCCACGTAGTAGGCCGTCTCGTCCGGCAGGCCGCCGCGCAGGACGAGCGTGTTCGAGTTCGTGCCCTCGAGGGCGACCTGCCGCACGATGTTCACCACCCCCGGCTCCTGCGCCAGCGCTTCAAGGTAGCCGCGTGTGGGCAGCCGCCGGATCTCGTCGCCGCTCAGGAACCGCACGGTCCCGGTGGCGTCCTTCTGCAGCAGCGGGCGCTCCGCGTTCACCACCGCCTCGTTCACAGCCTCGGTCGTCAGCGCGGCGTCCAGCGCGGTCGAGAAGTCGGGCGCGATCTCCACGTTCGCGGCGTACGCCGCGTACCCGATCAGGCTCATGCGCACGGTGCAGCGGCCGCCCGGGATGCCGATGACGAAGTAGGTCCCCCGATCGTCCGTGATCCCCCGGAGCCGCTGCCCCTCGACAAGGACCTCGACGCCGGCGAGCGGCTGCTGCTTCTCGTCCACGACGCGGCCGGTCAGCCTGCCGGTGGTGCCGGCGAGCGCAGGCGCCCCGACCGTCAGGCTGAGCGCGGCCGCGACCAGCGGTCGTCCCCATCGCAGTGAGCGGGACACGTAGGGACCCCGCTTCGTACCTTCGGCAAGCATCGACGGCCCCCTGCGAGCGTGCGTCGGTCGTCCGCACTATAGCAATCGAGCTGCCCGCGGCTCCCAGGAGATGCTGCCCGCGGCGGGGGAAGTAGGCGCTCGCCGCGAGCGATGTGGACAGCCAGCCCGCGCGGTGTCGATGGGCTTTCGCGTTGCAATATAAGCAGCAAGGCGAAGCCCCTTGACTCGCGGGTCGCGCTCGGTAGCCTTTCGCTCATGGTTGGGCAGAACGTCCAGCCGAACCCACACCACATGGAGGTGTGTGATGAGCACAGGGAAGAATCCGATGGCTGGTAAGACGGGCGTGCCGCCGCGCGAGGCTTCACCCGCGCAACCGAAGACGCAGCCGCCCCAGCCCCCGGGAGCCAGTCCGGGTCCGCAGCGACCGCAGCAGGCCCCGAACCAGACGAGACCAACGTAGGATCTGGCGGCCGGGCGTCGTAGATCGCGACGGGGTCATCCCGCCATCTGGGAAGGGGTGCGGGGTGCTTCCGTCCGGCGACATCGGCCAGAGGATTTTGACGTCAGGACGGACGCGAGCGCGGGAAGGCGCCCAGTCCGGAAGCATCCACCACAAGAACGAATCGAGCCCGCACCGCGACGAGATCGCGGTGCGGGCTTCTCGTCAGGCCGCCCACGACCTCATCGGATCGAGCCGCCGTCTAACGGCCCAACAACACGACGCGGCCCTGTTGCCGGGATGCGCCCGCGATCGCGGTGAAGACGTAGAGGCCGGGGTGCGCCGGAGCGCCGGCGTCGGTGCGGCCGTCCCAGGTCGCGCTTCCCAGGCCCGCGCTCGACTTCGAGAGTCGTAGCGTCCGCACCGCGCGGCCCGCCACGTCGTGGATCCGGATCAGCACGTCGCCCGGCTCGGCGAGACTCCACCTCAGCTGGACCTCCGTTCGCGCCGGGTTCGGGTACGGAGGCTCCATCGCCAGGGATGATGTGGGCGGACGCGGTGGGCCGACCGCGAGCGGCGCATCCCAGCTCAGCGACCAGAGATCGCTCAGGCTCGTGCCCAGGAACGCGCACTGGCTGCCGCCGAAGACCAGCATCTGGTCATGGGTCGCGTCGTACACGGCGGTCGCCCCCGAGCGAGTCGGCGGCGGACCGCCGACGAACGCCTCGGGTGACCAGGACGGGGCGCCTGCGAGCGACAGCGACCACAGGTCGTTCGCGCACGGGCCGACCACGAGGTCGCCGGAGAACGCCAGCATCACGCTCTCCGTGGGGCGACGGACCGCGACCTGGGCATTGCGGGACGCGGGGCCCGCTCCGGGTGCGAGCGGCACCCAAGTGGGAGTGCCCGACAGCTCCAGCGCCCACACCTGGTCGGCAGCGTAGACGACGACGCGATCCGAGAGGGGATCGCGGACCGCCGTGGCCAGGTAGAACTGTGGCGGCTGCGGCCCGGCGCACGTGACGAACGTCCAGGCGGGAGCACCCCCGAGCGATAGAGCCCACACCTGGGTGTTCGGCGGCGTGACCCCACCGATCATCAGCAGACGATCTCGGACCTCGTCGTAGACGAATGAAGCGAACGCGCGCCTGGTCGGTGGGGTCCCGCCGGGTGCCCAATGGGACCAGGTCGGCACACCGCTCAGCGCCAGGTCCCAGACCTCCATGGAAGGACCGGCGGTCGAGCCCACGACGATCATCCGGTCGCGGACCGGGTCGTAGATCGCGCCGTGCCCATCTTGCGGCGGTGGCGGGGCGCCCACGGTGACGAGGCTCTCGGCGCGCTGTGGGTCCAGGGCCGGAATGGACCAGAGGTCCCCGAGGAGGGTTTCCGCGCCGGACCTCAGGTGGCCGCCACCGAAGACGATCATGCGTCC
>JAJPIW010000092.1 GCA_021324575.1 Intrasporangiaceae bacterium
CCCGCCGCGTCTTCGGCGGCAGCGACGGACGACCTCGTCGAGCAGTCATTGCTCCAAACCCCATCTCTGATCAGGGGTGTTGCACTAACCGCGTGAGCCCGCCTAGTTCTCTCCTCACCCGAGTTTCCTTGTCGGGTGAGGAGGGCAATACCCCGAGGACCCGATAATTTGCCGGGAGCCCGGATGCGGGATAACGGGCGTCTCAGCGGCGGCGCAGACTGACCTCGGGGCTGTCGACCGGCCCGCCGAACCAGTCCTCGATGAGCCGCCGGGCGATCGACACCCTCGGGGAGATGGCCAGCTCCCCGGCCGCGATCGCGGCGAGCAGCTCCTCCCGGCTGAACCAGCGGACCGCCTCGATCTCGCTCTCCTGCATACGAACTCGTCCTCCGCGGGCACGTGCCCGGAACCCGACCATGAGCGAGCTGGGAAACGGCCAGGGCTGGTCACCGAGGTAGGTCACGTCGGTCACGTCGAGCCCCACCTCCTCCTTCACCTCGCGTGCAACGGCAGCGGCCAGCGTCTCCCCCGGCTCCACGAAGCCGGCAAGGACCGACATGCCGATGGTGTTGAAGCCACGGCCCCGCGCGAGCAGGAGCCGGTCGTCCTCATCGACGACCGCCATGATCACCGCGGGGTCGGTCCGCGGGAAGTGCAGGCTCTCGTCGGCCGGGCAGCGCCGGACCCACCCGGCCTGGGCCACCTCGGTCGGCTGCCCGCACCGCGGGCAGAAGCCATGGACCCGGTGCCAGTTCGCGACGCCCTGCGCAGCCACCCACACGGCCGCATCCACCGCGTCCAGGTCCGCTCCGACCTGTCGCAGGGTGCGCCACTCCTCGGTCGGCTCGGCCTCCTCCAGTCGGACCACCGCGACGTATGCCGGTCCCTCGCCGTCCGTCGGCCCCCCGCCGTCGACCGCGGTGCCCAGGTAGATGACCAGACCGTCCTCGTCCCCGACCCGCGGGGGCCGGGTCACGAGCGACGGGCCGCCGTCGCCGCCGGGTCGGACCGCTGCCCGGTCTCCGCGGACCTCGACAACCCTCGTGGCCGGGTCGACCAGGAGCCGAGGGATGAGGTCGGGCTCCACGCGCCGGTCGGCGCGACGGTCCAGGGCGGCGGTGGAGAAGGTCAGATCACGCAGCGATTCGCCGATTCGGGGCACGCCTTCCACCCTAAGCCGCTGCTTGCGGCATACGGTGAGGCCCGTGGAACGCACGGATCTGGCCGAACGCAGCTCTCTCCTGCTCGCGGCCCTCGCGAGCGTCGCCGTCCCGGGCCTGGACCCGGTGTCGGTGGAGCTGGTCCCCAGCGACCCCCAGCACGACTACGACCTGGCCTTCGTCACCGACTCGACCGACCGGCGCTGGATGGTCCGGGCGCCCCGAACCGCGGCCGCCGCCGCCCGGATGGAGATGAGCCTGGCCCTGCTGCCGCTCCTCGCCCGTCGGGTGCCCTTCGGGGTCCCCGCCCCCAAGGGCTTCGTGGCACTGAAGGAAGGCGGGCGCGCCTGCGTCTACCCCGCCCTGCCGGGCCACACGGTCGACTTCACCGCGATCCCGGCCGGGCGCGGGCTGGCGGTCGAGCTGGGCCGGGCCATCGCGGCCCTGCACAACCTGGACGCCCGCCTCTTCGACGAGGCCGGGCTCCCGGCATACGACCCCGACGCCTACCGGACCCGCCGCCTGGCCGACCTGGACCGGGCGGCCGCCACCGGGCGGGTGCCCACGACGCTGCTCACCCGCTGGGAGTCCGCGCTGGAGGACGTCAACCTGTGGAGGTTCGCGCCCACCCCGATCCACGGCGACCTCACCGGCGACCAGGTGCTGGCGGTCTTCACCGACGAGGAGGACGCCTCCACCGGCACGATCAAGGCGTTCACCGGCTGGGAGGACGCCAAGGTCGCCGACCCGGCCGACGACTTCGCCGGTCTCGTGGCCGAGGCCGACCCCGAGACCCTCGAGACGGTGCTCGAGGCCTACGCCCACGCGAGAGTGGAGCGGCCCGACGCCAACCTGCTCGTCCGGGCCCGGTTGGCCAGCGAGCTCGGGCTGCTCGCCGAGCTGACCCGAGCCCTCACCGCCGGGTGGGACGAGGCGGCCGACGCGCACACGGCCGCGCTCCGCCGACTGGACGACGAGGTACACGCCCAGGACGCCGCCGAGGACGACTACCGCCGGACCAGCCTCGCGCCGACGTCGGCGCCGCGGCGCTCGGTCCCGCCGCCCCTCACCATCGAGGACGACGAGGACGAGGACGACATCGCCGAGGACGTCGGCCACATCGGGTTCGAGGAGGCCGACAGCGTCGAGGTCACCGAGGTCATCCGGATCACCGAAGTCACCGAGGTCGATGACGACCTCCACGACGACGAGCCCGCACCGACCGACCCGGACGAGGACGAAGGCGAGGCGGTCGAGGGCGGAGAGGCCTCAGGGCCGCGTCAGGCCTGAGGCATCCCCCGCAGCACCTCGACGATCTGCTCCTCCCCGACGGCTTCCGGCCAGACGGTCTCACCGGTGACGGCATAGAAGAACGCACCCCGGACCGCGTCCGGCGCCAACCCGTGCAGCCGGGCGAAGGCCAGGGCGTATGCCGCGAGCTGGAGCGACCGGGCGCGGGCCCGCGACCCGGTCGGCGGCCGGCCGGTCTTCCAGTCCACGACGACGAACCGGTCATCACCGGCTGGATCGGGGTTGCCGTCGGCAGCGTCGACGTCGCGGAAGACCGCGTCGACCCGGCCCCGGATGGCGATCCCGTCCACGACCATCTCGATCGAGGTCTCGACGTCGACGGGCGTACGCGCCGCCCAGGGGCTGGCCAGGAAGTTGTCCTGCATCTGGGCCAGGTCGCGCTCGTCGCCGGCGTCGTCGTCGGCGCTGCCCGGCAGCTCGACGATGTCGACGATCGCCGCCCGGGAGTAGTGCTGCTCGACCCAGGCGTGGAACGCGGTGCCGCGTCGTGCGGCCAGCGCGGGCTCGGAGGGAACCGGCCGTCGCAGCTGCACGGCATACGCCTCGGGGTCGGCGGCCAGCTCGACGAGAGCCGACGTGGACAGGTGGGCCGGCAGGTCGACGACGGCCGGGCCGGGGTTGCGCTGCCGGTCGCGCTCGGCGAGGAGCAGGCCGATCTCCCGGTCGAGGTCGCCGGCGCTCCCGAGCAGGTCCGGGTCGGCCTCGGCCGCCTCGATGCTCGAGCGGACGCGGGCAGCCGACGCCTCGACCGACCGCCGACGGGGACGCTCGGGCGGCCAGGTCACGGCCCGGGCGTCGGGGTCCACCGGGTTGGTGACCGGCTCGGCGCCGTCGGTGGGCGGCATGGGGTCCCAGCGGAGCACACGGACGAGCGCCGGGTCACCCTCGACGATCTCGCTGAGGAACCGGCTGGTCACCCGTGGAGTCGTCTGGGTGCCCCAGACGTGGGCGGTCAGCAGCATCGCGTGCCGGGCCCGGGTGAGCGCCACGTAGGCGAGCCGGCGCTCCTCCTCGATCCCGTGGGCACCGCCGGCCTCGGCGAACCGCCGGGCCTCGGCATTCACCTCGGCGAGAGTCTCCGGGCGTTGCCAGGCGAAGACGGGGAGCCCGTCGCGGTCGCCGCGCAGGGCATACGGGATCCCGCCATCGGTGAGCGCACCCCACCAGCCACGGTCGGTCGGGGTGCCGTGCGCCCAGGCGTTGCCGGCGACCTTGGTGCTGTATGCCGTGTGCGCCGGGAAGGAGGACTCGACGAGACCCGGGACCGCGACGAGGTCCCACTCCAGGCCCTTGGCCGAGTGGATCGTCATGACCTGGACGGCCCCCGGAGCTGCCTCGATGTAGCCCTTGTCGAGGCCGCGTTCCTCGGCGAGCGCGGCCTCCAGCCAGGCGAGGAACCCTGCGAGGGTCGGCCGGTCCGAGCTCGAGGCGAACCCGGCGGCCACGTCGGCGAAGGCGTCGAGATGGGCCCGAGCGGCCGCGGGGGTGTACTCCGGGCGGGAGAGGACCTCGATGTCCAGGCCCAGGGCACGCTCGGCCTCACCGACCAGCTCGGCCAGCCCGAGGCCCGCGAGGCGACGCAGCCGGTCGACGGCACCGGACAGACCCCGCAGCCGCTCGCGCGCGACCGGCCCGATCCGCTCCCCCGACCTGCCGACCCAGCCCCTGGGCGGCAGGTCGCCCAGGGCCTCGACGAGGCTGGGCTCGTCGGAGGAGTCGGCGGCGAGGTCGACCCGTCGGTGCTCGCTCGTAGGGTCACCGGCCCGTCCGGCGTCGCACCCGTCGCCGGCCGGGTCAGGTCCGGGGCCGCCCACCTGGCGCGCGACGGCGGCAGCGAGCGCCATCCGCTGGCGCTGCCGGGCCCAGGTCGACAGACCGTCGAGGTCGGCAGCTCCGAGGTGGCAGAGCGGCCCGGTGAGCAGCCGCATGAGCTGGTCACCGCGGCCGGGGTCGGCGACGACCTCGAGCAGGGCGAGGACGTCCTCGACCTCCGGCGTCGTGAGCAGGCCGCCGAGACCGAGCACCTCATACGGGATCTCGCGGGCCTCCAGGGCGTCGATCACCGGCGCGAACTGGGAGCGCTTGCGACACAGCACCGCGGCCGAGGCTCCGGGGTGGGCCGCGTGCTGCCGCGCCAGCCAGTCGGCCACCAGTCCGGCCTCCTCTGCGGAGGTCGTCGTGCGGGCCACCTCGACCGCGCCGCGCCCGGCGCCGGGCCGGGCCTGTAGCTCCACCGCGTCACGCCCGGCAACGGTCCGGCGCAGCGGCTCGGCGGTCGCGTTGGCGACGGCGAGGATCGCCGCGTCGTTGCGCCAGCTCGTCGACAGCGCAAGGCGGCCCCCGGCCGCGACGCCGAAGGTGTCGGGGAACCGGCGCAGCGTCGTCGCACTGGCACCGCGCCACCCGTAGATCGACTGGTTGGGGTCGCCCACCGCGGTGACCGGCAGGGAGCGGCCGGGACCGGCATACAAGGCCCGGAGCAGCTCCATCTGGGCCTCGGAGGTGTCCTGGAACTCATCGAGCAGCACCGCGCGGAAGCGCGACCGTTCGATCGCGCCGACCTCGGGGAACTCGCGGGCCAGCCGGGCGGCGAGCGCCATCTGGTCGGCGAAGTCCATCGCGTCGCGGGAGCGCTTGAGCGCGTCGAACCGCTCGACGATGGGCAGGATCGCCCGCCGCTCGACGACCCGGGTCAGGACCGTGCGCACGTCGGCGGTGGCGCCCTTGCCGGGCGGGATCGAGGTCAGCCGGGCCTCGACCTCGGCCAGCAGGTCGTCGACCTCGGCCACGCTGCGCAGGTGCTCGGCCAGCTGGCCGGCCAGGTGGACCACGGCCGCGGTGACCGACGCCTCGCCCTTGTCGACGGCGTCCATCGGGCCGTCGTATGCCGCGACCGCCTCCGCGGCGTACTGCCAGGCCGCCGCCTCGGTGAGCAGACGTGACTCCGGCTCGCGGCCGAGGCGCAGGGCGTGCTCGCGGACGAGGCGACCGGCATACGAGTGGTAGGTGGAGACCGTGACGGTGGACCCGAGGACCTCGACGCCGTCCTCCGCACGCGGCTGCCAGAGCCCGGCGAGGCGCAGCCGGCCGAGGCGCCGACCGACTCGCTCGGCGAGCTCGCTCGCGGCCTTGCGGGTGAAGGTGAGGCCGAGCACCTCGTCGGGCTCGGCGTGGCCGTTGGCGACGAGCCAGACGACGCGCGCGGCCATCGTCTCGGTCTTGCCCGAGCCCGCGCCGGCGACGACGAGCGCGGGCGCCAGAGGGGCCTCGATGACGGCTCGCTGCTCGTCGGTCGGCAGGTGGGTCGCACCGATCGCGCGGGCGATCTCGTCAGCGCCGTATGCCGGTCGCTCACCGCTCACAGCACCCTCCCCTCGGGCTGGGCCGGGCAGCACGCCTTGAGCGGACAGGTGCGGCAGTGGTCGCCGGTCGTCGCGGTGAAGGTGGCCCCGCCCATCGACTCGGCCGTCTGCACGACGAGCTCGCGGGCCCAGGCCGGGTCGGCGTCGGCCGCCAGGGGCGGCTGGAGCTGCGGAACCGGCTTGGTCGTCGCGGCCTTGCCGAGCTGGAGCAGCCCGGCCCCGGCGGAGCGGTTGCCGAGCTCGCCGAACGCGCCGTCCTCGACGGCGACCTGGTAGCAGCCGAGCTGGGGATGGTGCGGCAGGTCGGCAACCTTGGGCTTGTTGCTACCGGTCTTGTAGTCGATGACCCGCAGCCCGCCGTCGGGGCTCCGCTCGATCCGGTCGACCCGTCCGGTCAGCCTGGCCCGGCCGAGGGCGACCTCCATCTCGGTCTCGACGCCGACCCGCTCCCAGCCCAGCGCTCCGGTCTCGGTGAAGTACCTGGCGAGCCGGTCGACCATCTGCCCGGCCTCGGCGTGCTTGCGCCGGTTGGCCCAGGTGGGCGGCAGACCGAGCCGGCCCCACTTGGCGTCGAGGGCCGCGCGCAGGGCGGCGGCGTCGGCGGTGTCGTCGTGCTCGGCGGCGACCTCGTGGACAAGGACGCCGACGTCCTTGGACCCCACGCCCGGCTTGTCTCCTCCGCGGCTGGTCAGCAGCCACTTCAGGCCGCACTGGTGGAAGCCCTCGACACGCGAGGGCGACACCCGGACCGGCTCCTCGGGCTCCCGGAGCGGCCGCTCGTCGCTGACGACGGTGAGCGACCACCACCGGCGTGGGTCGGCGCCGGGCACACCGGCGCGGGCCAGCCGAGCAAGGCCGTTGACCGCTCGAGCCCTGGCCTCCGGGTCGTCGGCGACCACCTCGCGACGGAGCGCGGCGACGAGGGTCGGCAGGGTCATCGCGCGGTCGACCTCGCTGAACCCCCGTCCGACCGGGTCGCCGAGCTCGTCGACCTCCGTGGGGAGCGGGGCGACCACGTCGAGGTAGGGCGACGGCTGCTCGTCATCGCTGCGCACCGCGGTGACGAGCACCCGCTCGCTGGCCCGGGTCACGGCGACGAGGAACATCCGGGTCTCGTCGTGCCGGACGGCCGCCTGAGCGGCCCGCCAGGTGCCGTGCCGGCCGGTCACGACGTCGACGAGCTCGGCCGACCGCAGCAGGGACCCTCGCAGCCGCAGGTCGGGCCAGACGCCCTCCTGGACCCCCGCGACGACGACGAGACGCCACTGCCGCCCGGCTGCCGCGGCCGGCGTGAGCACCTCGACGGCGTCACCGGTGCTCGACCTGGCGGCCAGGGTGTCCCCGGCGACGTCCTGGCTGCGCAGGTGCTCGAGGAAGGCGTCGGGGCCGGCCGCGGGCAGCCGGTCGACGAACCGCCCGACCGCGTCGAAGAGCGCCATGACGGCATCGAGGTCGCGGTCCCTGCGGGAGCCGGTCGGCCCTCCACCCAGCGCAGACTCACGCCACGGCCGAGCCAGCCCGCTCGCCGACCACATCGCCCACAGCACCGTCTCGGCCGTCACCCCGGGGGCCCAGACCCGTTGTCCTGCAGCGTCGTTCGTCCGCGCGGCGGCAACGCCGGCAGCGAGGACGGCCCCGACCCGACGCGCCGGCAATGCCTCTTGGCCGTAGTCGGCCACCGTGATCGGGAAGCGCACGGCCTCGGCGAGCAGGTCGTCGCTGCTCCGGCCCCCTCCGTCGGCCAGCTCGACGGCGCGCAGCGACCGACGCAGCCGACGCAGGCCGATCGCGTCGGCGCCACCGATCGGCGAGAGCAACGCCTCGACGACGACCTCGGGGTCATAGGCCTCGATCGCGCCGGACGCCATGGCAAGCGCCGACTCCAGCAGGAGGAGCAACGGGCGGACGGCCGGCTCCTCGCGGACCGGCAGGTCGGTCGCGCTCGCCTCCACCGGCACGCCCGACGCGGCGAGCACCCGGCGCAGGGTGGCCGTGCGGGCGTTGCCGCGGACGATGACCGCCATCTGGCTCCACGGCATACGGTCGAGCAGGTGGGCCTGGCGGAAGGTGGCGGCGACGAGCGCAGCCTCCTGGGCACCGGAGCGGAGCAGGTGCGCCTCGACGACCCCGCCGTCACGGACCGGCTCGACCTCGCGGTGGCGGCGCTCGCCGAGCACGCCGATGTGGCCCACGACGCGGGCGGCGGCCGCGGCGATGGCCGTCGGGAGCCGGTATGCCGTGTGCAGGACGACCGTGGGCCCGTCGCCGAGGGCGGTCCATCCCGTCGCGAGCCAGCGCGGGTCGGCTCCACGGAAGGTCTGGACGGCCGCGTCGGGGTCGCCGACGAGGACGACGTCGACCCCGGGCACGGCGAGAACCTGCAGCAGGCGGACGGCGGCCGGGGTGAGCTCGTGGGCGTCGTCGACAACGACGCAGCGGACCGTGTCGCGGACCCGCACGAGGGCCTCGTCGTCGGACTGGAGCAGGTCAGCGGTGGTGCCGAGGACCCACGCCGGGTCAAAGGCACCGGGAGCGGACAGGGCGGTGACCTCGTCGTACTCGGCCAGCACCCGGGCGCCGGCGACCCACTCCGGCCGGTCGTGCGAAAGCCCAAGCGCAGCAAGGGATTCGGGGTCCAGGTCGTGCTCGACCGCGCGCATGAGCAGGTCGCGAAGCTCGGTGCGGAAGCCGCGCGTCACGAGAGCCGGCCGGACCGACTCCGGCCACCCCGGGTCGGTGCCCTCACCCGTCGCGTGACCCGCGAGGAGGTCGCGGAGGATGAGGTCCTGCTCGGGGCCGCTGAGCAGCCGGGGCGGCGGGTCACCGTGCAGGGCAGCCGCCTGCCGCAGCACCCCGAACGCGAACGAGGCGAGAGTGCGGGCCAGTGGCGTCGTCGAGGTGCCGCCCACCCGGGCGGTGACCGCGTCGCGCAACCGGGCCGCCGCGACGCGGGTCGGCGCCACCAGGAGGCACTGGTCGGGGCTCAGCTCACCGCGCGCCACCCGGTCGGCGACGACCTCGACGGCAACCGTCGACTTGCCGGTGCCAGGCGCTCCGAGGACCCGGACCACGCCACCGCGGAACGCCACCGCCTCCCGCTGGGCCTCGTCGAGGACGGGCGCCGACGCGGGCGGGAGGTCAGCGGCATACGGGACGGCACGCCGGAGCACGACGCTCGGCGTGCCCTCGGCTGCGCGGGACCGGCTGACCACGGACGACATCCCATCACCCGGCCCCGACAGGCTCGCTCAGCCGGTCGGGCCGGGCCAGCGCGCGCGGGTCATGTCGACCCGCCGCCCGGTGAGGAGCGAGCCGACGAGCGGTGTCCCCTCGGCCCGGTAGTGCTCCAGCGCCGTCTTCTCGTGACCTTGCGGCGGCCGACCGTCAGAGCGCACGACACGCCACCACGGCACGTCGGAGCCGTAACGCGCCATCACCGTGCCCACCGCACGAGCCCCGCCCGAGCCGAGCAGCTCGGCGAGGTCCCCGTATGCCGCGACCCGGCCCTCGGGGATCTGCGCGACGAGGTCGAGGACGTCCTCGGCGAACGGCGTGGGGAGCCCCTCGGCGCCGCGGTCACCACGCTCAGCCACGCTCAGCCACCCTCAGCCACCCGTGGCGCCGACGACAGGAAGCCGGGCCGACCGCCAGGCGGCGATGCCCCCGTCCAGGTCGCGCACGGCATACCCGGCCTCGGCGAGGATCCGCCCGGCGACGGCCGAGCGACCACCGGTGGCGCAGTGCACGACGACTCGTCCGCCGGTCGCGAGCTGCCCGGCATACGAGCCGTCGCGGATCGCCGCCATCGGGATGTGGACGGAACCGGCGATGGCAGCGGCCGCCCGCTCGCTGGACTCCCGGACGTCGACCAGCACCGGGGGGCGCGGGCCGTCCAGCTCGGCCGCCAGGTCCAGGACCGAGACGAGCGGCGCCGGCTCACCGACCTCGGCCGGGCGCGCGCAGTCGGCGACCTCGACGAGGGAGGTGATGGTCGGGGCGTCCCCGCAGACCGGGCAGCCGGGGTCGCGCACGAGGGGCAGGGTCGCCGTCGAGGCGCCCAAGGCGTCATGGATGACGAGCCGGCCGACGAGCGGCTCCCCCGACCCGGTGATGAGCTTGACGACCTCGGTCACCTGCATCGCGGCGACGACTCCGCACATGGCCCCCAGCACCCCTGCTGTCGCGCACGAGGCGACCGACCCGTCCGGGGGCGGCTCGGGGAACACGCAGCGGTAGCACGGGCCGTGGCCCGCCCACCAGACGCTCAGCTGGCCGTCGAAGGCGAGCACCGACCCCCACACGTCCGGCTTGCCGGCCATCGCACACGCGTCGCTGACGAGGTAACGAGTCCCGAAGTTGTCGGCCCCGTCGACGACGACGTCGTATGCCGCGACGAGACCGGCCGCGTTGTCGGCCCGCAGCCGCTCGCGGTGCTCGACCACCGTTACCTCGGGGTTGACCCGGGCGACGGCATCGGCCGCGGAGGCGGTCTTGGGTCGGCCGACGTCCTGGGTCCGGTGGGCGACCTGGCGCTGGAGGTTCCCGGCATCGACGGTGTCGTCGTCGACGATCCCGATCGTCCCCACCCCGGCGGCGGCCAGATAGAGCAGCGCCGGAGAGCCCAGCCCGCCGGCGCCGACCACGAGGACCTTGGCCGCGCGGAGCCGTCGCTGACCGTCCTCGCCGATCGCGGCAAGGGTCAGGTGGCGTGCGTAGCGGGCCCGCTCGGCACCCGAGAGCGGCGGCCCGGGGGCGACGAGGGGCGGCATGGCCATGGCCGCAGACTAACCGGCGGCGGTGAGGGGCTTGCTCCTAGGATGCGTCTCATACGCACGCGTACGAAGGCGTGACGACGCACCCAGTCGCCGCGCCAGCCCAGTCAAGGAGTCGCCCCATGACCGCCTCTTCCACGGTCGCCGCCCGCGGTCAACGGCTGCCCCGGTCCGAGCGCCGGGCCCAGCTGCTCGAGGCCGCGCAGTCGGTGTTCGTCGAGGCCGGCTACCACCAGGCGGCGATGGACGACATCGCCGACCGGGCGGGGGTCTCCAAGCCGGTGCTGTACCAACACTTCCCGGGCAAGCTCGACCTCTACCTCGCTCTCCTGGACCAGCACTGCGAAGCCCTCGAGGCCCTCGTCAAGGACGCCATGGCCTCCACCGGCGAGAACAAGGACCGGGTCCAGGCCACCATCACCGCCTACTTCGACTTCGTGTCGGCCGAGGGCGCGGCCTTCCGGCTCGTCTTCGAGTCCGACCTCACGAGCGAACCCCAGGTCCGCAACCGCCTGGACAGCCTCTCCCTGGTCTGCGCCGAGGAGATCGCCGACGTCATCGCCGAGGACACCGGCGTCGACGAGGACTCCGCGATGATCCTCGGCGTCGCCCTGGCCGGCATGGCGCAGGTCACCGCCCGCCACTGGCTGTCCTCGGGCAGCGACATCCCCGAGGAGGCCGCGACCACGCTCGTCGGTGCTCTCGCGTGGCGCGGCCTCGGCTCCTTCCCCAAGGTGGGCGGGGAAGCAAACGCCCCGGCTCGCGGTTAGTCTTCGGCAGCAACGACAGCAGCCCGAGGTCGGGCGCGTCGTTCGTCCACGTCAGACCCATTCGTGAAAGGTGGCCACCCCCCGTGGAGGTCAAGATCGCAGTCCAGAACGTCGCCCGCGAGCTCGAGATCGAGACCGAGGCGACCCCCAAGCAGGTGGCCGCCGACGTCGCCGCCGCGATCCGTGACGGGGGCGTGCTCACCCTGAGCGACGCCAAGGGCCGTCAGGTCATCGTCCCCGGCGGCTCGATCGGCTGGGTCCAGCTCGGTGAGTCGGAGAAGGCGCGGGTCGGCTTCGGCGGCTGACACCCCCTCCTGTCTGTGGCAGCGGCTTCGAACCCGCCCGCCAGGGCCGCCGCAGGCCGCTGACCGGCCCAAACGACGCAATCTTCGTCACACAACTGCCCTGCATGGGAAGCGCGTTTGGCGCGCAACCCGTGGGTACATTCGAGATGGACCCGAGCTCAGGCTCGGTGCCCACCGCCGGCACAACGGCGGTTCCGCCAGTTCGCCCAACAGGGCGCGAAAGGAAGATCGCACATGATCGGGAACATCATCGGCATCATCATCTTCGGCGCGATCATCGGTGTCCTCGCTCGCCTGGTCCTGCCGGGCAAGCAGAACATCAGCGGTGTGCTGACCATCGTGCTCGGCATCGCCGGTGCCCTCATCGGCTACTGGCTCGCCGGCCTGCTCGGCGTGGGAAACACCAAGGGCATCGACTGGATCCGCGACCTCATCAGCGTCATCGTCGCCGCTGTCCTCGTGGTGGGCTACGGCTCGATCACGGGCAAGAAGACCGCCTGACCTCGCCCGAGGTCGCGAGGGGCCCCCGACCGCACGGTCGGGGGCCCTTCGTGCGTATGCCGGTCGCCCGGCATACCGGATCCCGCCGCGTCCGACCCCTTTCCGCCCCCCTCTGCCCCCTCGGGTTCAACGGGTCGTCGCAACACCTTGAACGGATTGAGGTGTGTGCTGATGGCTGGTCGTGGTCGTCCGAGATTGCCGCGGCAGGTGGAGCGGGCGTTCTGGAGGCAGGTCCGGGCCGGGTTGAGTACCGAGTTGGCGTCGGCCGCGGCGGGCGTGGCGTACAACCATGGCGCGACGTGGTTCCGTCAGGGTGGCGGGATGCCCACGATGGACCTGAGCGAGCCTTCTGGGCGGTACTTGTCGATGGCCGAGCGGGAGGAGATCGCGATCCTGGCTGGCCAACACCTGGGGGTGCGGGAGATCGCGCGACGGCTGGGTCGCTGCCCGGCCACGATCAGCCGGGAGCTGCGGCGCAACGCCTCCGGTGGTGACCGGCGCCGGTACCGGGCCAGCGTGGCCCAGGCCGAGGCCGACAAGCGGGCCCGACGGCCCAAGCCCAGCAGGCTGGCCGCGCATCAGCCGCTGCGGGACTTTGTGCAGGACAAACTGGGCGGCGTGGAACATTGGAGCCCCGAGCAGATCGCCGCCCGCCTGCCGGTGGAGTTCCCCGACGATGAGCGGATGCGGATCAGTCATGAGGCGATCTACCAGGGCCTGTACGTCCAGGGCCGGGGCGCGTTGCGTCGGGAGCTGACCGCCTGCCTGCGGACCGGTCGGGCGCTGCGCAAGCCCCGACGCCGCACCGAGGTCCGTCAGGAACGGATCAAGGACAAGGTGATGATCACCGACCGGCCCGCCGAGGTCGACGACCGGGCCGTGCCCGGACACTGGGAAGGCGACCTGATCACCGGCACCGCGAACAAGTCCGCGATCGGCACCCTGGTCGAACGAACCACCCGGTTCACCATGTTGCTGCACCTGCCCGGCGACCATGGGGCCAGCACGGTCCGCGACGCGATCACGACCACCATCGCGACCCTGCCCGAACAGCTGCGTCGGTCGCTGACCTGGGACCAGGGCATCGAGCTGGCCGAGCACGTCCAGCTCACCATCGACGCTGACCTGCCGGTTTACTTCTGCGACCCGCACAGCCCCTGGCAGCGGGGCACCAACGAGAACACCAACGGGCTGCTGCGCCAGTACTTCCCCAAAGGCACCGACCTGTCCGTGCACGGCCCACGGGACCTCGCTGACGTCGCCGCCGGACTCAACGGCCGACCCCGCAAAACCCTCGGCTGGAAAACCCCAGCCGAGGCCCTCGCCGAACTACTGTCAACCACGGACAAACAACCCGGTGTTGCGACAACCGGTTGAATCCGCC
>JAJPIW010000102.1 GCA_021324575.1 Intrasporangiaceae bacterium
CCCGCCGCGTCTTCGGCGGCAGCGACGGACGACCTCGTCGAGCAGTCATTGCTCCAAACCCCATCTCTGATCAGGGGTGTTGCACTAACCGCGTGAGCCCGCCTACTCCCCTCTGCACCCGACAAGGCAACTCGGGTGCAGAAGGGACTAGTCCGAGGACCCGATAGTTTGGAGGTGGGGACGGTCAGGCGGACAGGCCGAGCCGCGCCATCCGTTCGCTGTGCCGATCGGTGATCCGCGCGAAAATCCGGCCCACCTCGGCCAGGTCGGCGCCTCCGCGCTCCGGGCCGCCCACGAACAGCGATGCCAGGCCATCGCGCTCGACGGCCACCTGCTGGCCCTGGGTGAGCGCCTCGCCCACCATCCGCCGGCCGAACAGGGCCAGCCGACCGGCGATCCGCGGATCGGCCCTGATCGCATCGCGGACCACGGACACGACGAAGTCGGCCCGCCCGCTGTCCTGGAGCGCAGCCATGATGACCCCCCGCGTCGGCTCCTCGACGTAGCGGGCGACCTCGGTGTAGAAGTCGGTCGCGATGCCGTCGCCGATGTAGGCCTTGACCAGTCCCTCGAGCCAGGTCGACGGCTTGGTCCGCTCGTGGAACGCGTCGAAGGCCGGGATGAACGGAGCCATGGCCGCCTCCGGGTCGACACCCAGGTCGGACAGGGCCGTGACGACCTGCTCGTAGTGGCCGAACTCGGTCACGGCGACCTTGGCCAGACGTGCCTTGAGCGGCTGGGTGGGCGCCAGGTCGCTGTCGGCCGCGAGGCGGGAGAACGCGGTCAGCTCGGCATACGCGAGGACCCCGAGCAGGTCCACCACACCCTCGGCCGGGGCCCTTCCGCTCGGGCTCTCGCCGGTGGTCGGCTCGGTCTCAGGAGCCGCGGGGGCAACCGGGCCGGGTGCGTCGTCGGACATGGCGCCAGCGTAGTGGCGGGGCGCCGGCGGCCGGGCCGGTACAATGGCGTTGACCACCGGTGCCCGGTCGGCACGACATCTCGCGAGACCAGGTCTCGCCAGGCGGAGGCACGAGTTCCGCCCAAACCCCAAGAAGACCTCCGATCGGCCCGCCACAGCAGCGTGCGTATGCCGCGCGCGGCCGAGCCAACGAATGAGGACTCTCCCCCGTGAGTGACACCACCCTGACCGATCCCGTCATGCCCGACGTCGAGACGACCCCCGAGGTCGTCGAGGCGGTGAACCCGTCCTTCGCCGACTTCGGCGTGCACCCCGACATCGTCGCCTCGCTCGCCGACGGCGGCATCGAGCGCACCTTCCCCATCCAGGCGATGACGCTTCCGGTCGCCCTCGGTGGCCACGACATCATCGGCCAGGCCAAGACCGGTACCGGCAAGACCCTCGGCTTCGGCGTCCCGCTCCTCAACCGGGTCGTTGCCCCCGGCGATGCGGCATACGAGACGATGCCGCGCGCAGGGAAGCCGCAGGCCCTCGCCGTGGCCCCCACCCGCGAGCTCGCGGTCCAGGTCTCTGGCGACCTGGAGAAGGCCGGCAAGCGACGAGGCATCCGCGTGCTCACTGTCTACGGCGGCCGTGCGTACGAGCCGCAGATCGACGCCCTCAAGCGCGGCGTCGAGGTCGTCGTCGGCACGCCCGGACGGCTCATCGACCTGGCCAAGCAGGGCCACCTCGACCTGTCCGGTGTCAAGGTCGTCGTGCTCGACGAGGCCGACGAGATGCTCGACCTCGGCTTCCTGCCCGATGTCGAGAAGCTCCTCGCCCAGACGCCGGCCTCTCGCCAGACCATGCTCTTCTCGGCGACCATGCCCGGCGCCGTCGTGGCCCTGGCCCGCCGCTACATGAGCCAGCCGACCCACATCCGGGCGATGACCGAGGACGGCGACAACGCCCACACGGTCAAGGCGATCGAGCAGTTCGTCTACCGCGCCCACGCGATGGACAAGACCGAGATGCTCGCCCGGATGCTGCAGGCCCGGGAGCGCGGGCTCACGCTCATCTTCAGCCGGACCAAGCGCACGGCAGCCAAGGTGGCCGACGAGCTCGCCGACCGCGGCTTCGCCGCCGCCGCGATCCACGGCGACCTCGGCCAGGGTGCCCGCGAGCAGGCGCTCCGGGCGTTCCGCAACGGCAAGGTCGACGTGCTGGTGGCGACCGACGTCGCCGCGCGTGGCATCGACGTGGAGAACGTCACCCACGTCATCAACTTCCAGTGCCCCGAGGACGAGAAGACCTACGTCCACCGGATCGGCCGGACCGGCCGGGCCGGCAACACCGGTATCGCCGTGACCTTCGTCGACTGGGACGACATCCCGCGGTGGGGCCTGATCAACAAGGCCCTGGACCTGGGCATCCCGGACCCACAGGAGACCTACTCCTCCTCGCCGCACCTGTACGCCGAGCTGGACATCCCCGAAGGCACCAAGGGCCGGCTCCCGCGCTCCGCGCAGCACCTGGCCGGCCTGGACGCCGAGGTACTTGAGGACCTCGGCGAGACGGGCAAGTCCAGTGGCCGTCGCGGACCCGGTGGCCGTGACGGTGCCCGTGGTGGCTCGCGCGAAGGCGGACGTGGTGGCTCGCGCGACGGCGCTCGGAGTGGTGCGCGCGACGGCGACCGTGGTGGCTCGCGCGACGGCGACCGTCGCAAGGGCGGCGCCGGACACGGGGCCGGCGAGAGCCGGGCCGCAGGCGGCGACGCTGCCCCGGCGGGCGACCGCCCGGAGCGTAGCAACCGCTCACGCAACCGCCGTCGTACCCGAGGTGGCAACCCCGCCAGCGCCGACTCCTGACGCCTGGGCCTAAGACGCTACTCCCCCAACGCTTTTCCTAACCTCTGCTAGCAGAGGTTAGGACACTCAGCAGAGGGTGCAACCTGTGCTGAGTGACCTAGCTTCTGCTAGTGAGGCTGCGCCTCTGACCGCCGAGTTTGGGGCTGGCTTGGACGCGTTGGTGCGCGCACGCTGGGGTGATGGTCGAAACGGCAACGGTGGGTGATCTGCTCGATGGTCATGGGGTGCTGGATGTCGAGTGCCTGGACCGGGTGTATCTGAACGGGTATGTGCCGAACCTGCAGGTCGGTGGCCAGGTGGTCTCGTTCATGACCAAGCATCTGGGATTGCCGATCCCGTCGCCGGCGGTGATGGAGAAGATCGGTACCCGGTTCCGCAACTCGGTGCGCTCGTTCGCCGAAGCCGACCACATCCCGGTCGTCCGGTTCGCCAAGGGGGACCGAAAGATCGAGGTGATGGGCCGCTACCTGGCCGCCCAAGCCAGGACAGGCCGGTCCGGGGTGGCTGCGATCGGGGTCGCTCAGGAGTACCAGAACGTGTTCGCCGGCACCGAACACCACGGCCTTGGCGGGGTGAAGTGGTTCTCCTTCACCAAGGCCGACCGGCGGGTCACGTGCTTCTACTTCTACGTCTGGGATGTCGACTTCGGGGCCGGGTTCATCAAGGTGTGCGCGTACTTCCCGTACCCGGTCAAGGTGTGGGTCAACGGGCACGAGTGGGCCAAACGGCAAGCCGCGCACGCCGGGATCGGGTTCACCGCACTGTCCAACGGGTTCGCCACGTGCCAGGACCCGGCCGCGTTGCAGGCCATCTGTGACCGGCTCGGCCCGAGCGACATCCAGGGGTTCTTCGACCGGTGGATGAACATCCTGCCGTTGCCGCTGACCGAGCACGACCAGTGCGGCGGGTACTGGTGGGAGCTGTCGATGCGCCAGGTCGAGGTCTCCCGCACCATCGTGTTCGACGCCCCCCGCCACGCCCGCGGCTTCTTCGAAGCCCTGGTCGTCGACAACCTGGACATCGGCCGTCCCGAGTCCGTCGAGCTGATCTTCCACGGCCCCTACCGTCCCGGACACGGCCGCCGGGTCACCCTGGGCTGCCAGCCCAAGACCAAGGTCGTCACCCGCGACACCGACGTCACCGTCAACGCGTTCTTCAAACACTCCCGGGTCAAGCAGTACCTCAAGGACGGCCGGGCGCTGCGGATCGAGACCGTCATCAACTCACCCACCGACCTGGGCTGCCTGCGCCGCCTGGTCCACCTGGAGGAGCTGCAAGCCAAGGGTCGTGCCGTCAACCGTCGCCTGCTCGATACTGAACGTGTCGGGCAGGGTTGTGTCCTTGCGAGAGCCCAGCCTTTGAGCGGGTCGCACAGTCCACCCTGACCCAGGATGGCAGGAGGTCGCCCGCGCTCCGGTTCGGCGATCCTCGGGTCATGGCCCTGCTCGGCGCCCTGTGTATCGCCCTGAACGCCCTGGGGTTCACCCATCGGAGCCTTCGCGCCCAGGTGAGCCACCTCCTGTGCGCCACCTACACCACCAACCAGATGAGCTACGACCTTGCCCGGCTGCGGCTCAACGGCCTGGTCGAACGCCGCGAGCACACCAACACCTACGACCTGACCCCGGACGGGCAACGCGTGGCGATCTTCTACACAAAGGTCCACGACCATCTCCTGCGCCCTCTGATCGCCGCCGACTCCCCACCGGCACCCCACGACCTCCGCCAAGCACTACGCACCATCGACCGACACGTCCACGACTACACCCACCGCGCCCGACTCGGAACCGCCGCCTAAAACTCAAGATCAACCTCAGAGTTTGAGGAACCAAGAGACCTAGCAGAGGTTGGGTCAGAGGGGCGGCCGCGGGCGCGGGTGGGCTGCAGCCAGCAAGTCTGCTGGAGTGGCGGCGAGGTGGACCCGGGCGGATGTCAGGGCTAGTCAGCGAGTCAGAAGTCGAGCTGCGACTGCCAGTCGGCGGGTACCCGACCGACCGGGCCGGGTGCCCCTTGCTCGACCGGGTGGCTCGTCGGTGGCGTCAGGGCCGGGCCTTGCAGCATGACGTTCCGTCGGTAGTCGAAGAACCAGTCCTCACCGGGCTCGTAGCTGGCCATCACCGGGTGCCCGGTCTCCCGGAAATGCGCCGTCGCGTGCTTCATCGGTGAGGAGTCACAGCAGCCGATGTGCCCACACGCCGCACACCGGCGCAGGTGCACCCACCAGCCGCCGGCCTCGTCGCACTCGACGCAGCCAGGCCCACTCGGCGGCACGCCCGGGTCGATCGGATCGGGCCTCGTCGCGTCGTCGCTCATGGCTCGAACCTATGCCTGCGCGACTGCCGGCGCCACGGCATACGACGTCCGGCGCCGGCTCCGCGCGCGTCCGGACCCGACTACTTGCGTGCGCACCCGACAAGGCAACTCGGGTGCAGAGCCAACAACCCCGAGGACCCGATAATTTTGCGTCAGGAGGTGGGGGGCGGCGGCGGAGGCGTGATGGTCGAGGTGTCGATGACGTACCGGTAGCGGACACCGCCGGCGACGACCTTGTCGTATGCCGCGTCGATCGTCTTCGTGTCGCTCGCGTCGAGCGTCTCGATGGTGGCGCCGAGGCCGTGCTCGGCGCAGAAGTCGAGCATCTCCTGGGTCTCGGGGATGCCGCCGATCTGGGAACCGGTGAGCACCTTGTTGCCACCGATCAGGTTGAACGGGCGCACCGAGTAGGGGTTCGTCGGCAGGCCGACGTTGACCAGGGCCCCGAACGGCTTGAGCAGCCGCAGGTAGGCCTCCATGTCCAGGTCGGCGCTGACCGTGTTGAGGATGAGGTCGAAGGTGCCGCGCGCGGCCTTCATCGCGTCGGCGTCGCTCGTCGCGACGTGCTGACGCGCCCCGAGTGCGGCGGCGTCGTCGGCCTTGTCCATCGACCGCGACAGGGTCGTCACGTCGGCGCCCATCGCCGCGGCGATCTTGACGCCCATGTGCCCCAGCCCGCCCACGCCGACGACGGCCACCTTCTTGCCCGGCCCGGCGCCCCAACGCTTGAGCGGCGAGTAGGTGGTAATGCCCGCACAGAGCAGCGGCGCCGCCTCGTCCAGGCCGATCCCGTCGGGCACGCGCAGGACCATCCGCTCGGTGACGACGACCTGCTGGCTGTATCCGCCGGCCGTCCACTCGCCGTCGTAGCCCCGGCTGTTGTACGTGCCCACGGCCGGCTTGGTGCAGAACTGCTCGTGGCCGTCCTTGCACGGCTCGCACTCGCCGCAGCTGTCCACGAGACAGCCGACGCCGACCCGGTCGCCGACCTTGAACTTGGTGACCCCATCGCCTACTGCCGCAACGGTTCCGGCGATCTCGTGGCCGGTGACGATCGGGTAGTGCGCGGCCCCCCACTCGTCGCGGACGGTGTGGATGTCGCTGTGGCAGATCCCGGCATACGCGATGTCGATGAGGACGTCGTCGTCACGCAGGTCGCGACGCTCGAGCAGGACCGCCTCGAAGGGCGCGCCGGCGGACGGGACGGAGAGTGCGGGAGTGGTGGTGGGCATGTCTCCACCGTATGCCGGGGGCGCCCGGCGAGCGCAACCCGGGGCAGTCCTCAGAGCCTCGGGAGCAAGGCCTTGGCCACGTCGCGGTAGGCCTTGGCGCCCTTGGTGGTGCGCCCCGTCGCAAGGATCGAGCGCCCCACGGCGGGAGCCTCGGCGAAGCGGATGGTCCGCGGGATCGGTGGCTCGAGCACCGGCAGGCCGTAGCGCTCCCCCACGTCGTCGAGCACCTCGCGGGAGTGGTTGCTCCGCCCGTCGTACATCGTCGGCAGGATGCCCAGGACCTCGAGCTTCTTGTTGAGGATCCGCTTGACGTCGGCGACGGTGTCGAGCAGCTGGCCGACGCCGCGGTGGCCGAGCATCTCGGCGGGCATCGGGATGATGAGTCCCTTGCTGGCGGTCAGGGCGTTGAGGGTGAGGACGCCCAGGCTCGGGGAGCAGTCCAGCAGGATGATGTCGTATGCCGCGAGCACGGGTTCGAGGGCGGACTGTAGGACGTACTCGCGGGCCGGGCGGCCGAGGAGCTGGGCCTCCGCGCCGGCGAGGTCGATGGTGCTCGGGACCAGGTCGACGCCGTCGTCGCAGTGCAGGATCGCCTCGCTCAGCTCGGCCTTGCCGAGGAGGACCTCGTGGATGCTCGTCTCGACGGCGTCGGGGTCGACGCCGAGGCTGAAGGTCAGGCAGGCCTGGGCGTCGAGGTCGACGAGCAGGACCCGCTGTCCGAGCTCGGCGAAGGCGGCCCCGAGGGACGCCACCGAGGTGGTCTTGGCGACGCCACCCTTCTGGTTGGCGACCGCGATGACGGCGGCGGACTTCTTCTTGCGCTTGGCGGGCGGCACGGGCCAAAGTCTCTCAGATCGCCGGCCCGGCACCGCGCGGGCAGCGGGCGACCTACCTCACGTCTGCAGCGGTCCGCAGGCGTCCGCCGCGGCCAGGTGCGGTCAGCTGTCGCGCAGAGCGCTCAGCCGTCGGGATCGGTGTCGGGCACAGCGATCAGGCCGACGGGCCCGGGGTTCCAGGCGATCTCCCACCGGTAGCCGTCGGGATCGGCGAAGTAGCCGGAGTAGCCGCCCCAGTCGCGATGCTCCGCGCCCCGCACCTCGGGGGACCCCGCCGCCTCGGCGGCCGCGAGCACGGCGTCGACTCCCGCACGCGTGGCTTCGTTGTGGGCGATGGTGATGGGGACCAGCCCCGGCCCCCGCCGGATCGGGCCGACCTCGGCCTCGAAGCCGGCCTCGGACCACAGCGACAGGACCAGCCGCTCCCCGACCTTGATCATGAGCACCTCCCCCGGCACGTCGAGCTCGGTCGGCCAGCCGAGGCCGTCGACATAGAAGGTCCGGGTGGCATCGAGGTCGGCGACGGCCAGGGTGATGAACGACACGCGAGGATCCATGGCTCACTCCACATCGGTGTTGGGTGGGAGGTCGGGCTCGTCGAGCCCGGCCCAGCCCGACTTCTCCGGGCCGATCGTCTGCCCCTCGGGGCAGTGCGCCCGGAAGTCGCACCACTGGCACAGCACGGAGGTGCGCGCCGGGAACGCCGCGGACTCGACACCCACCAACGCGTAGTCGGCGTCGGCGGCGCGTGCGTCGATGGCGATCGACTGGGCTTCGGCGACCTTGCGGGCGATCGACTCGCGCGTGTGCGTGTGACCGACGACCTCGCCGGTGGGCACGTGGTGCAGCTCGACCCGCAGACAGGTGCGCTTGAACATCTTCCACACCGTCGCGGCGTACAGGGCCAGAGGCAGTGACGTGCGGGCGTCGTCGTCGGTGGGCGGTCGACGGCTCGCCTTGTAGTCGACGATGACGAGCTCGCCCGCGCGGTCGTCGAGCCGGTCGACGCGGCCCTGGAGCCGCAGCGGTCCGGTATACATCGAGACGGTCCGCTCGATGCCGCGGGGCTGGTCGTGCGGGTCGACCCGCTCGAGGTAGGCGGCGACCTGCCCCTGGGCGCGCGCCCGCCAGCGGACCGACTGGTCGGGGTCGCGGAAGCCGACATCGATCCAGTCGCTGCGGACCAGCTCGGCACCGCCGGCCGGTGTGCGCTGCCGGTCGGGCAGGTCCCACCAGTCCCGCAGGGCGTTGTGGATCGCCAGGCCGACCGACGTGTGCGCCCGCTGCGGGCGGGCCGCCGGCTTGGGCCGGTCGAGGTACTGCATCCGATAGCGGCGCGGACAGTCCAGCCAGGCGAGCAGACGGGACGGCGACGCGGCATACGAGGGGGTGGGCATCCCCTCGAACGTCGCCTGGACCGCGGTCGTCTCACTCACGTCGGTCACGTTAGCCCGCGGCACCGACACCCCGGCGCCGTCCACAAGGCCTTGCCGCCACAGGCACCCCGGACCTACGCTGAGCCCACCATTGTCGCGTATGACGAAACGAGTTGCACGATGAGCAACGCCTATCCGTCGACGGTCCTCCGCCGGCTGCTCGCGCACCCCCGGTTCGAGGTCCTGCCGACGCCGTCGGCCGAGGACCAGGTCCGGGCGCACGTCCCGACCGAGGTGACGGTGACCGTCACGGCGTCCCCCGCCAAGCCGTTGGCGACCACCATCGACCTGACCTGCCGGCTGGCCGCCGACGGCTATGACGTCGTCCCGCACATCGCCGCCCGGATGGTGTCCGGGCGCCCCGAGCTCGCCGATCTCGTCGCCCGGCTCACCGAGGCAGGCGTGCGCAAGGTCTTCGTTCCGGCTGGCGACGCCAAGGAGCCCGCCGGCACCTACATCCAGTCGCTCGACCTGCTGCGCGACCTGAAGGAGCTCGGCAGCCCCTTCGCCGAGGTCGCCATCACCGGCTACCCGGAGACCCACCCCTCCATCGATGACGACGTCACCGTCCAGGCGATGTGGGACAAGCAGGACTTCGCGTCGCACATCGTGTCGAACATGACCTTCGGCGACGAGCACCTCGCCCAGTGGGTCGAGCGGATCCGCCGGCGCGGGATCCTGCTGCCGCTCTATGTCGGGGTTCCGGGCCCGGTCGAGCGGGCCAAGCTGCTCGGCATGGCGACCAAGATCGGGGTCGGCGAGTCGATGCGGTTCCTCGCCAAGCAGAAGGGCATTTTCGCCCGGATCGCCGGGCCTGGCTTCGCCACCGACGCCTTCGTCCACCGGGTCGCAGCCCTCGCCGCCAACGATCGGCTCGCGATCGCCGGGCTGCACGTGTTCACGTTCAACCAGTTGGAGGCCGCCGAGGCCTGGCGGCAGCGGATGCTCGCCGAGGACGGCCGCTGAACGCACCGGCATACGGACCTTCTCGTATGCCGCTCGCCCGGCCTGCGTAGCCTGCTGGGGTGACCACGAACCGCCTCTCCGCCCTGCTGGCCGGCCGCCCCGCCATCCTCGACGGCGGCTACGGCTGGCTTTTGCAGGAGCGGGGCCTGCCCGCCGGCGACGCGGCAGAGCTGTGGAACCTCGAGAACCGTTCTGCCATCGAGGATCTGCACGAGGAGTATGCCGCGGCCGGCGCCCGGATCCTCACGACGAACACCTTCGGCGGCACCTCGGCCCGGCTGGCGATGAACGGTCTCGAGGACCGGGTGCACGACGTCAACGCGGCCGGGGCCGCCATCGCCCGTGCCGTCGCCGACCGTCACGGCATCCTCGTCGCCGGCGACCTCGGACCGACCGGTGAGCTGCTGGAACCGTTGGGAACCTTGACGATCGAGGATGTGACGGCGCTGTTCGCCGAGCAGCTGCGGGGGCTCGTCGAGGGCGGTATCGACCTGGTCCTCATCGAGACGATGAGCGACCTGGGTGAGACGAAGGCCGCCGTCGCCGCAGCGGTCCAGGTGGCGCCGAACCTGCCGATCGTGGCGACGATGAGCTTCGACACCAACCTGCGCACGATGATGGGCGTCACCCCTGCGGCGGCTGTGACCGCGCTCGCCGAGGCCGGGGTCGACGCTGTCGGGGCCAACTGCGGCCGCGGGCCCGAGGAGATGACCCAGATCGCCGCCCAGCTGGTGGCGGCCCGGCCCCATGACCACGTGCTCGTCATCGCCCAGTCCAACGCCGGGCTCCCCCACCTCGAGGGCGACGCGTTCGTCTACACCGTCGACCCGGCCGGAATGGCCCGGCACGCAACGGAGCTGCGCTCCCTCGGGGTGGACGTCATCGGCGCCTGCTGCGGCTCCTCGCCCGCCCACATCAAGGCGATGAGCGACGCTCTGGGCTGACCGATGGGCGCCTAGCATGGCCGGAGTGCGGACCAGGGTGAGCATCGTCGGTGGCGGGATCGCGGGGTTGTCACTGGCCGCCGCCCTCGACCCGACGCGGTTCGACGTGACCGTCCACGAGGCCCAGCCCGGCCGGGCCGCCACCGGTGCGGCCCTGGGCCTGTGGCCCTCCGCGCGGCGGGCGCTGGGGCGGCTCGGCGTCCTGGACGTGGTCGAGCGCTCGGGTGGCCAGGTCAGCGGGGGCTACCTGCACGACCTCACCGGCCGGCCGCTGCTACGCGCTCCGGACGTAGGGCTGCTCATGGTCGCCCGGCCGGTGCTGCTCGACGCGCTGCGGGCGGCCCTGCCGTCGAGCACCCGCCTGGTCACCGAGGAGGTGCTCGACCCACGCGACCTCGACGCCGACCTCGTCATCGGCGCCGACGGCGTGCGCAGCGTCGTCCGCGGGCTCGTCGCACCAGGTGCGGCGGACCGGCGAGCCACCCCGTGGGTGGCGCTGCGCGGCATACGGGATGGAGACGTGCACTCCTCGGAGGTGGGCGAGTACTGGGGAGCCGGGCGCCTGTTCGGGATCGTTCCACTGGTCGACGGGCGGACCTACTGGTTCACGGCACAACCGAGCGTCGCCGGCCCCGAGCCGCTCGACCCGTCGGCTGTCCTGACGGAGGCGAGACTGGCGTTCGCCGGTGCGGCGCCGGTCATCCGGCGCCTGCTCCGCGAGGCCGGACTGGACACGCTCGCGACCCGGCTCTGGGTCGCGCCGCCGATGTACCGGTACTTGCGGGGCCGGTATGCCGTGATCGGCGATGCCGCGCACGCCATGGCTCCCAACCTGGGTCGCGGTGCCTGCGACGCCATCGTTGATGCGGTCACCCTGGCCGACGCGCTGCAGGGTGGTCGACGATCCGGCAGCCGGCTGTGGGGGTGGCAGGCACGACGGGTGCCACTCACCCAGGCCGCGCGGCTGGCGTCAGGACGGCTGATGCGGGTCGCCCTCGCTGAGGCACCCCGGCGCGACCGGGTCCTCCGGCTCGTCCAGCTCCGCCGCGCCGACTCCTGACCGCTGGGCCAGTGCCCGAGTCGGACAGGTCACCAGTCGAAGAGGTCACCAGTCGAAGAGGTCACCAGTCGAAGAGGCAGCCGCAGCCGTCCAGGCAGCCGTCGGCATCGGCGAGGTCACCGATGCTGCCGGCGAACGAGCCCACTGCGTCGCCCACACCGGACAGGAGGTCGCCGAGGTCGAGATCGGGCAGGTCGAGGTCCGGCAGGTCGATGTCGCCCAGCCCCAGGTCCGGCAGGTCGGTGAGAGCCGTCAGGTCGGGCAGGTCGTCGGGCACGAGGTCGACGAGGTTCCCGAGCAGCTGGATGGAGCCAGGGTCGCTGGCCAGGTCCAGAGCCAGACCGACCGCGTTCTCGCCGGCCTCGTGCAACGCCGCCGACCGCGCGACGGAACCCACAGCGGCCGACCAGTGCTCCGCCACACCGAAGGCCACGGCATACGGGAGGAACGTGGGGAAGATGCGTCGCGCCTCCTCCCAGTTCAGCTGGTCCGCCTCCGCGGTGGCAAGGTACTTGCGGAAGCCGAGCGACTGGATGCGCACCGCCGTGCCGAGGGCGGTGCGTGGGGTCCGGCCGCGGCCCAGGCGGACCATGGCGACCGCGCCCAGCCCGACGCCGACCGCCAGGGTCGGGATCCACAGGGCCTCCCGACCACCGTCCCAGCGCACCGCCGCGACCACCGCGCCGATGACCGCTCCGAGGAGGAGGAGCAGGCCGAACGTCGCGAGAACGTTGTTGCGGGAGCGGGGGTGACGCCGGTACCAGCCGCGGTCGACGACCTCCCGGTAGAACTCGACCTGGGCGGCGCGCAGGGCCATCGCGAAGTCTGCGGATCGCAGCTGGGACAGCAGCACAGTGGACCCGCCGCCGAGGAATGCCGTGAGCGCGGCCCGCTCGTGAGGGCTCAGCGCGTGCGGACCGGGCTCGTCGCCACCGGCCGTGCGGGTGATCCGCCAGTCGTCGCCGCGCTTCATCGGCCCGGCCTCGTCCGACTCCGTGTCGGCGGGCGTGATGTCGACCTCTCGACGCACGGCCAGGTCGATGAGGGTCGCCGTGAGATCGCGGACATCGGCGACCCCGTCGATGACCGTGCCGGCCAGACCCGGCGGCACGCCATCGGGCCGGGTGAAGCGAGGAGCCAGCGGACCGTCCCACTCGCCGCCTCGGACCCGGGCCGTGCCGACGGTACGGGTGGGCGCAGGGATCTCCCCGGGCGTGATCCCCACGAACTCCTCGTCGCGCCGCCGCAGACGAAACCACCACAGGACGATGGTCGCGACCGCCAGCGGCAGCGCGACGGCTGCCACCGCCTCGGCCGCCGACGCTCCCGCTGCCAGCTCTCCCAGCGCACTCGGCACTGCACTCCCCATCGCACTCCCCGCCACGGGGGAACTCTAGGGCCCCCTCCGAGTGGGTGAGCTCGTCGCCGCATAGGGTGATGGAGAAGGCGATGCACGCAGGCAGCGGAGGCTCGAGTGAGCGAAGGTGGTGCGGGGAGCGCCGGGCGTCGCCCGACCATGCGCGACGTGGCCCGTGCAGCTGGAGTGTCGCCGACCTCGGTGTCGTTCGTGCTGAACGGCCGCCGGGATGCGCGCATCGCCGCCCACACGCGCGAACGGATCATGGCCGCCGCGGACGAATTGGGCTTTCGTCCCAACCTGACCGCTCGCCAGCTGCGGCTACAGCAGACCCACACGATCGGCATGCTCACCGACGGCATCGCCTCCTCGCCGTTCGCCGGCCCCATCGTCCGAGCGGTGCACGATGTCGCATGGACGGGCCGTCGGCTGGTGTTCGTGGTGAACACCGACGGCAACCCCGAGGTGGAGAAGACCGCGGTGCTCGAACTGCTCGATCGACGGGCAGACGGCCTGATCTTCGCGACGGTATTCGCCCGCGAGGTCGTGGTGCCTCCCGAGATGTCAGCCGCCCCTGCAGTCCTTATCAACTGCTTCCCGCACCCGGACTCGACCCAGCTGCCGGCCATCGTGCCGGCAGAGCGCTATGGCGGCGCTCTGGCTGCCCAGTGCCTGATCGACGCCGGACACCGCGACATCCACTACCTGGCCGGTGACGAGCAGGTCTGGGCGACGCAGGAGCGCACGACTGCATTCCGTGAGCGGATGACCCTCGCCGGCGCGCCGGTCGACAGCGGCACGATCAGCTACGGCGACTACACGATCGACTCCGGCTACGACCGGGCCATCACGCTCCTTCGCGGCGAGGACCGCCCCACCGCACTCCTGTGCGGCAACGACCGGATCGCGCTCGGGGCCCTCCTTGCGGGGCAGTCGCTGGGCCTCGACATCCCTGGCGACCTGTCGCTGGTCGGCTACGACGACCAGGAGGAGCTCGCCGACCGGATCCGGCCACTCCTCACGACTGTCGGCCTGCCGCACTACCGGCTCGGTGAGCTCGGGATGCAGACCCTGCTCGCCATCGTCGAGGGCTCAGACGTCCCCCCTCGGCAGGAGGTCCGCGGGGAGCTCGTCGAGCGCAGCTCGGTCGCCCCGCCGCGC
Organism: Intrasporangiaceae bacterium; assembly: GCA_021324575.1. Taxonomy (GTDB): domain Bacteria; phylum Actinomycetota; class Actinomycetes; order Actinomycetales; family Dermatophilaceae; genus Nostocoides. The sequence goes on from JAJPIW010000102.1 coordinate 14,072, forward strand.
CAGTAGTGCCCGGAGCCCCCGTAGCGCCCATCGCGCACCCCCGCGCAACAACGGGAGCCCTTGTGCTTTCCCTGGACCAGGGCCAGACTGACCCGCGTTGATAAATCGAATTATCACACCAACATCACGCTGGGCAGTGCTGCGCAGCTTGAGGAACGAGGAGGTTCCTGATGTTCGACTCCCCCCGGCGACCCAAGGCGGTGGCCACGGCATCCGCCGTCCTGACCGCGGCGCTGGCGCTCACCGCGGCCACGTCGGCGAGCGCCACGTCTACGCCGTCCCCCAGCGGGACGAGCTACGACGAGCTCTACCGGCCGCAGTTCCACTTCAGCCTTCCCAAGGGCTGGATCGGCGACCCGAACGGGCTGGTCTACCGCAACGGCAAGTACTACCTCTACAGCTACGGGAGCTGGGAGGGTGCCGTCAGCACGGACCTGGTGCACTGGACCGACATCCCGGTCACCGGCCCGCAGCGCGACGAGGGCAGCAACGCGTTCTTCTCCGGCAGCGCGGTGGTGGACAAGGAGAACACCAGCGGGTTCGGCACGAAGAAGAACCCGCCGATGGTGGCGATGTACACCAGCGTCGAGCAGGGCACCAACGTCGAGAAGCAGTCACTGGCCTACAGCACCGACCAGGGGCGCACCTGGACCCGGTATGCCGGGAACCCCGTCCTCGACCTGCAGTCGGTGAACTTCCGCGACCCGAAGGTGTTCTGGTACGCGCCCACCCACAGCTGGCGAATGGTCATCACCCTCTCCGACCAGTACAAGGTGTCGGTCTACTCCTCCCCCGACCTGAAGTCCTGGTCGCACCTGAGCGACTTCGGCCCAGCGGGCTCGACGAGCGGCGTCTGGGAGATGCCGGACCTCTATCAGCTGGCCATCGACGGAAACCCGCGCAAGACCAAGTGGGTCATGAGCGTCAGCGTGGGGAGCACCGGCGTCCAGTACTTCGTCGGTCAGTTCGACGGCACTCGCTTCGTCGCTGACGGCCCGGCGGCATACACCCCGCCCGCCGGGACAACGCTCGCCGACTTCGAGGACCCCGACTACGGCACCTGGACCACGACCGGAACGGCCTTCGGCACGGCACCAGCGACCGGCGCCCTGCCCGACCAGCAGGGCGTAGCCGGCTTCCACGGCGCCCAGCTCGTGAACAGCTACAACGGTGGCGACGGCTCGACCGGAACCCTCACCTCGCCCACCTTCACGATCTCCAAGGGTCGCCTGAACTTCCTTGTCGGCGGCGGCAACCACCCGTATGCAGCGGACGCCGTCGCCCCGGGAACGCTGCCGAACCACACTGTCTTCACGGACTTCTCCGGCGACACCTACGATCCCGGCTGGACCACGACCGGGGACTTCGTCGGCACAGGTCCCAGCCACGAGACGCTGGGCGGCCAGATCAGTGCGGGTGTTCTCGACACGTGGGGACCGAACGGCGACCCCAGCAAGGGCACGATCACCTCGCCCAGCTTCACCGTGAGCAGCCCCTCCATCGACCTGCAGGTCGCCGGTGGCAACCACCCGAATGACCAGCCCAACCCGACTGCGGTCAACCTGGTCATCGGCGGCAAGGTCGTGGCTACGGCGACCGGCGACAACTCCGGAACCCTCTCCTGGCGGAACTGGGACACCACTGCGTACCAGGGCCAGCAGGCGCAGATCCAGGTCGTCGACCAGAGCGACGGGTCGACCGGCTGGGGCCACATGATGGTGGGTGACATCCTCTTCGCCGACGGCGCCGTGCAGCCGTGGGACACCCAGACCAGCGTCAACCTGGTCGTCGACGGCCAGGTCGTCCGGTCCACCACCGGCGCCAACAGCGAGTCCCTCGACTGGGCCTCGTGGGACCTGCGCGACCTCGCCGGCAAGCAGGGGCAGATCCAGGTCGTCGACCACAACAACGGCGGCTGGGGGCACATCCTCGCGGACGACTTCACGCTCAGTGACTCGCCCGCGCTGAACACGAACCAGCGCGCCCACTGGGTGGACTTCGGGTCTGACTTCTACGCCTTCAACACGTGGAACGATGCTCCGGACAACCAGCGGATCGGCATCGCCTGGATGAGCAACTGGGACTATGCGGGTCAGGTTCCGACCAGCCCGTGGCAGGGTGCACAGACGTTCCCGCGGACCCTGAAGCTCGCCACCATCGCCGGCAAGGTGCAGCTCGTGCAGCAGCCGGTCGACACGCTGAAGGAGCTGCGCAAGGGTGCGCCCACCCAGATCGCGCGGGTCTCGGCAACCAGCAGGACGACGCCGCTGAACCTCAAGGGCACGACACTGGATGTCACGGCTCACCTGACGGCCGGAACGGCAAGCACTTTCGGGTTGAACGTCCGCACCGGAGCCGGCCAGTACACGCAGATCGGCTACGACACCCGCAACGGGCAGCTGTACATCGACCGAACCCATTCCGGCAAGGTGGACTTCAGCTCGGCGTTCCCCGGTGTGAAGACGGCCCCGCTCGCGCTCGACCACGGCGGCGTGACGTTGCGCGTCCTCGTGGACAACGACTCCGTGGAGGTCTACGCCGACCACGGCCAGGTCGCTCTCACCGAGCAGGTGTTCCCGGACGCCACGAGCAACGGGGTCAGCTTCTTCGCTGACAACGGCTCCGCGAGGCTCGACCAGCTGACCGGCTGGCACCTGGAGTCGAGCTGGCAGTAGCCCACCTCACGCCTGCTCGGCGCCGCGGAATCGGCGCCGAGCAGGCGTGGCGGGAACCCCCTAGGCCTCGACCAGGCCGGCGAGTGCCCGCTCGAGCCCGGTCAGGCCGGTGTGCCGCACCTGCAGCGGCAGCCCGATCCGCTCGGCCGCGCGCTGGGCCAGCTCGCGGAGCTCGGCCTGCTCGTCCGCGTCCTCCGTCTGTTGGAGCCAGACGATCCGGGTGTAGTGACCGAAGTAGTCGTCCCGCAGCTCGGGCCACCGGTCCAGACCCAGCTCCTGGATCACGGTGCGGGAGAACGACTTCACGAGGAAGTCGGTGAGCAGGTAGGTGCCCGGCTCGTCCTCGAACGCCGCCTGCACCCGCTCGGCACCGGCATACAGGTCGTAGCAGTGCAGCCCCGGGAGCCGCTCGACAGCGAGCCGCTCACAAACCTCGTCGAGGGCGCCGTACGTGCCGCAGTCCGCGTACCCGACCACGACCCGGTCGTACCGTTCGCGGAGCTCGGTCACCAGTCGCTCGACCTCGCCCGGGATGCGCCCAGGAGCGTTGTGCAACAACGGGTTCAGCGGGTGCACGTCGATCGGCCAGGTATGCCGGGCGCTCACCTCCGCGGCCGGCTGGGCGATCGCGCCGCACGCCACGAGCGCGACCCGGTCTCCCTTCGCTCCCCTCGCACCCCTCGATAAGTTATCGGGTTCTTGGACTAGCTCCCTGGTCACCCGAGAAGATTTGTCGGGTGAGGAGGCAACTTCCCCGAGGACCCGATAATTGTGGGAGTCAGCTGGGGAAGGAGAGGTGGTCGATGAACCGGTCGTTGAAGTCGGAGCGGTCCGAGAGCTCGACATAGCGCACCTCCTCCAGCAGCGCCTCAGCGCCCGCGCGCTCGCGCGAGGACAACAGCGCCATCTTCGCTCCCTCGCCGGCAACGTTGCCAGCGCTGACGATTCGCAGCACCGGCAGCTTCGGGACGAGCCCGATCCGGATGGCCGACGCCGGCGAGAGGTACGACCCGAACGACCCGGCGAGCAGGACCTGCTGGATGTCGGCCTGGTCGACGCCGATCTCCTCGCAGAGCAGGGCCCAGCCGGTCGCGATCGCGCCCTTGGCGAACTGGAGCTCGCGGACGTCGCGCTGGGAGAGGTAGACCGAGTCTTCTGCGGGTTCGCCGTCGGTATGCCGGTGGAGGACGAAGACGCGCTCCTTGCCGATGGCTGTGAGCCGGTCAGCCAGGTGCGGAAGTCGTTCTGCGGCAACCCCATCGGGGATGAAGCGGCCGCTGGCGTCGAGGAGCCCGACCTTGGCCAGCTCGGCCACGACGTCGACCAGACCCGATCCGCACAGACCCCGTGGCACGGTCTCACCGATGACGCCGAGCACGACCGGCGACTCGCCGTCGACCGGCTCGGCCGCGATGCGGACTGTCTCGATCGCGCCGTCCGAGGCACGCATGCCGCACCGGATGGCTCCGCCCTCGAACGCCGGACCCGCCGGCGCGGCAGTCGCGACGATGGTGTCGCCGTCGGACAGGACGATCTCGCAGTTGGTGCCGACGTCGATGAACAACCTGGTCCGCTTGTCGCGGTCCATCCCCGCGGCCAGCATGCCGGCGACGATGTCACCGCCGACGTAGGCGCCCAGGGCCGGGAAGATGACCGCGCGGGCGCCCGGGTGCAGGTCGAGCCCGACCTCGGTCGCGGGCAGCGTCGGCCACGAGGCGGTGCTCTGGATGAAGGGGGCGACCCCGAGCGGCTCGGGGTCGACGCCGAGCAGCAGGGCAGTCATCGTCGCGTTGCCCGCGACGGCCACCTCGAGGACCTCGGTCAGCTCGACGCCACCCTCCCGACACACGTCGGCAGCGAGCTCGGCCAGCGTTGCCTGGGCGAGAGACCGGAGCCGTGGCAGCGCCTCGGGGTCCATCATCGTGGCGCTGATCCGGGTGATGACGTCGGCGCCGAACGGCTGCTGCTTGTTGAGCATCGACTCGACGGCGAGCGGGGTCCCGGTCCCGAGGTCGAGCAGGGTGGCGACAACGGTCGTGGTGCCCAGGTCGAAGGCCATGCCGAACCGGCGATCGGTCGTGTCCCCGCCCTCGACGTCGACAAGGGCCTCGTCGACGATGGCTGCGGTCACCTTGAAGTCGTTGTCTCGCAACACCTTTGGCAGCTGCCGCAGAACGTGCAGATCGGCCGTCAGCTCGAGGTCGTCGATCGCGTCGAGGACCCGCTGGAGGTCGGTCCGCTGGTCGCGCAGGGTCGGCTCGTCGAGCTCGAGATAGCGCTTCTGGACCGCCGGCCGGAGGATGACCTGACGCCCGACCCCGACCGTGGCCGCCTTGGGCCGGGTCATGAGCGGCGGGACGTGGACGTCGAGGTCGGCCGTCGCCCGGACGAGGCAGGCGAGGCGCCAGCCGTCCCTGATCTCCGACGCCGTGAAGGTCCGCTGGTCGTGCGAGGTCACCGGGGCCGAGCCCGACGTCAGCTGGACCTTGCACTTGCGGCACGTCCCGTGACCCCCGCAGGTCGAGTCGATGGCGATGCCGTTCCACGACGCCGCGTCGAACACCGACACACCCGGTGGGACCCGCACGTCGCGAGACGCCGGGGCGAACCGCAGCAACACCCGCCCGGTGCCGTCGTGCGCGACCTCGCCGCCGCCGCGACGCGGCAGCAGGCCCTCGCGCCGCAGGTCCTCGACGTCGATCGGCTCCTGGTCACTCACGTCGCGAGAGCCGCCTGCGCCGCCTCGGCCGCCTGCGCCAGCGCTGCCTCGGCCGCCTGCCTGCGCCGGAACGCCGAGATCCACGCGCCACCCCACTCGTCGTGCCCGAGGAGCAGGTCGGCGGCCCGCACCGCCTCGACGACCTGTGGCGTCCGGGCGTCCATGATCGCGCTCGTCATGCCCACACCCATCGCGAGCGGGAGCCAGGCGGCGTTGATCGCGTGCCGACCCGGCATACCGAACGACACGTTGGAGGCGCCGCAGGTCATGTTCAGGCCCCAGCGCTCGTGGATCGCCCGGATCGTCTCCAGCGCGGCCACCCCCACCGTGGGGTCCGCGCCGATCGGCATCGCGAGCGGGTCGATGACGATGTCCTCGATGGCGATGCCGTACTCCTCCGTCGCCACCCGGACGATCTTCTCGGTCAGCTCGATCCGCTTGCCGGACTCCATCGGGATCTCGTCGTGGTCGTTGGGCAGCGCGATGATCGCCGCGTCGTACTTCTTGACCAGCGGCAGTACAGCGGCGAGACGGTCATCCTCTGCCGTACAGGAGTTGACCAGCGCACGACCCTTGTATGCCGCGAGCCCGGCCTCGAGCGCCTCGACCACCGAGGAGTCGATGCAGACCGGCAGGTCGGTGAGCGACTGGACGATGCCGATCGCCCGGACGAGCAGCTCGGGCTCGTCGGTGAGCGGGACGCCCATGTTGACGTCGAGGACGTCGGCGCCGCCGGCGACCTGGGCCAGGACGTCCTTCTCGATCGCGGAGTAGTCGCCCGCACGCAGCTGGGCCTGGAAGACCTTGCGGCCGGTCGGGTTGATCCGCTCACCGATGATGCAGAACGGGCGGTTGCTTGCGAGGACGACTTCCTTTGTCGCAGAACGCAACCGGGTCTCGCGGACGGGTGCAGCCCCCATCAGGCGAGGACCTTGGCGCGACGCTCGTGGAGCAGCGCCTTGGCGCGCTTGACGGTCTGGCTGGCGTCCGCGGCATACCCGTCGGCACCGACCACGTCGGCGTACTCCTGGGTGACAGGCGCGCCGCCCACCATGACGATGACCTTGTCGCGAAGCCCGGCCTTCTCCAGCGCGTTCATGTTGGCCTTGAACATCGGCATCGTCGTCGTGAGGAACGCCGAGAAGCCGACGATGTCGGGCTGGTGCTCCTCGATGGCGGCGACGAACTTCTCCGGGGCGACCTGGACGCCGAGGTCGATGACCTCGAAGCCGGCGCCCTCCAGCATGATGTTGACGAGGTTCTTGCCGATGTCGTGGACGTCGCCCTTGACCGTGCCCATGACGAACTTGCCGATCGTCTCGACGCCGGTGTCGGCGAGCAGCGGCCGCAGCACCTCCATCGAGCCGGCCATGGCCCGGCCGGCGATCAACATCTCGGGCACGAAGAAGTCGCCGCGCTCGAAGCGCGCGCCGACCTCCTCCAGCGCCGGGATGAGCGCGTCGAAGAGTAGGCTACCGGGCTGCATCTGCATCCCGAGCGCCTCGTGGGTCAGCTCGAGGACGGCAGGACCGTTGCCCTCGAGGGTGCGGTCATAGAGGCCCTGGAGGATCTCCTCGGGTGTCATGCGGCGCCATCCTTTCGGTGTCGGCTGATCTGGTCGGACAGAGTGCGGGCGGCCCGCAGGACGGTAGGCCCCAGAGTGGACAGCTGGTCGGCAAGCCGGGCCGACGGGCCCGAGACCCCAAGCGCTGCAATGCATTTGCCGTCGACGATGACGGGGGCGGCGACCCCGGTGAGGCCCACCTCGAGCTCGTCGACGGTCGTGGCATAACCACGAGCGCGTATGCCGGGCAGCTGGGCCCGCAGGGCGGCGGTCGTCGCGACGGCGGCCTTGGTCGGCCGCGCCAGGCGGCCCACCGGCGGGTCGAGGACGCGCTCGGCATACAGGACCTTGCCCAGGGCGGACAGGTGCGGCGGGACCTGGACACCGATCCAGTCGCGGCTCGCGAGCATGAAGGTGCCCGCGACCTGGGCGATGTGGACGACCTCGCCGCCGCGGGCGACACCGACGTTGACCGTCTCGCCGGTCAGCACGCGCAGGTGTTCTATGACCGGCTGGGCGAGCTGAGCCAGCTCCTCGTCCCGCCCCTGATGCGCGGCGAAGTGGGAGAAGAGCGACCCGGCGACCCATGCACCGCTGTCGTCGCGACCCAGTAGGGCAGACCGCTCCAGGGCGGCTAGCAGCCGGGAGGTCGTGCTGCGCGGCATCCCGGTCTCGAGGCACAGGTCGGAGAACGAGGCGGGTCGATCGGCCCGGACGACGAGCGCGACGAGGTGCGCGGCGCGGTCGACGGCCTGAGTGCCAGTGCTCGCCATCGCCGTCCTTTCCTGGTGCCCACGATATGGAACCAATGTTCCACATGATGAGGCTAGGATCTGAGGCACCTCACGTCAAGAAGGAGATGCAAATGTTTCGCAATGCGATGCCACGCTACGAGATCCTGTCGGCCGATGCCCTGGCCAAGCTGGACGCAGGGTGGCGCCGGCTGGTCAGCGAGATCGGCGTCGAGTTCATGAGCGACCGGGCTCTGGACCTCTTCCGCGCGGCCGGTCAGCGCGTGGAGGACAAGACGGTCTTCCTGGACCCCGAGTTCGTCCTGGCCCAGGCGGCCAAGGCGCCCAGGGAGTTCGACGTGCAGGCCCGCAACCCCGAGAAGTCGGTCCACATCGGCGGCGACGCCATGGCTTTCGGCGCGGTCTACGGGCCCCCGTTCGTCCGCCAGGGCGACGTGCGCCGCGACGGCACGATGGAGGACTTCCGCAACTTCTCCCGGCTGGCCCAGAGCTTCGACGTCCTGGACTCCGCGGGCGGCGTCGTCAACGAGCCCAACGACGCTCCCCTCGACAGCCGGCACCTCGACATGACGTTTGCGCTGCAGACGCTCACTGACAAGATCTACATGGGCAACGTCGTGTCCGGCGTCAACGCCGCCGACACCATCGCCATGGGGTCCATCCTGTTCGGCGGCCGCGACAAGATCGAGCAGACGCCGTGCTCCATCTCGCTCATCAACTGCAACAGCCCGCTGCGCTGGGACGACCGGATGCTCGACGCCATGTTCGAGTACTGCGAGGCGGCCCAGCCGGTCGTTCTCACCCCGTTCATCCTGATGGGCGCGATGTCGCCGGTGACCATCCCTGCTGCGCTCGTCCAGCAGATGGCCGAGGCGCTGTCCGGCATCGCCCTGGCCCAGTTGATCCGGCCCGGCTGCCCCGTCATCTTCGGCTCGTTCCTGTCCAACATCGACATGCAGAGCGGCTCCCCGACCTTCGGCACACCCGAGTCGGCCATCGGGCTGCTCTGCACGGGGCAGATCGCGCGCCACTTCGGTCTGCCGTTCCGCTCCGGTGGCGGCCTCACGTCCTCCCAGCTGCCCGACGCCCAGGCCGGCTACGAGGCGCTCATGACCCTCATGCCGACCTTCCTCGCTGGCGCCAACTGGGTCATGCACACGGCCGGCTGGCTCGACGGCGGCCTCGTCGCCTCCTTCGAGAAGTTCGTCATCGACTGCCAGATCACCGAGATGCTCAAGCACATGTTCAAGCCGCTGGAGATCGACGAGGGCTCGATCGCCTTCGACGCACACCAAGAGGTCGGCCACGGCGGTCACTTCCTCGGCGCGATGCACACGATGGAGCGCTTCCGCACCTGCTTCTACCGTCCGTTCCTCAACTCCTCGGACAACTTCGAGAAGTGGATGCGCAACGGCGCCCTGGACACCGCTGCCCGCGCGGGGAACATCTACAAGTCCCGCCTGGAGGCCTACGTTCAGCCGCCGCTCGACGACGCGATCCGCGCCGAGCTGGAGGAGTACGTCATCCGTCGGCGGGCCGAGCTCGGGGACTGACGTCCCGATCTCGTATGCCGGGTGAGCACCCGGCATACGAGAGATCTTTTCAACCGCATGTATCAGGGGCCCTATCCGGGCCTCTACTGGTCATGCACCTGATGAGCGACCCCGTTGCCGTTGCCCCGCACCTGACACCTGAGCAGATCGTCGAGCGCGAGCACCTGTACGGGGTCCGTTCTGTGCGCCGGGCCTCGGTGCGAGCCACTCGGGCGCGACTCGCCGCAGATCTCGTCCGACTCGGACGCTGGGAGCGGGGCGGCGAGCTGTGGACGAGCTCTAGCGAGCAGCTGGCCTGACCAGACCTCGACCAGGCGTCAGGAATGCCGACGGGTCGAGCGGATGGGGGTACCCGCGGGCGCCCGCGCGACGGAGGGGTCGTGCGGGCACCCGCGCCATGGCAGGTGGTCGCAGCCCGGTCGGGTCAGGAGAAGACGACGGTCCGGTCCACGTTGAGCAGGACGCGGCTCTCGCTGTGCCAGCGGACCGCCCGGGTGAGCACGCGCGACTCGCACTCCTCCCCCGCGCGGACGAGGTCGTCGGCGGTCAGCCGGTGGTCGACGCGCACGACGTCCTGCTCGATGATCGGGCCCTCGTCCAGGTCAGCGGTCACGTAGTGCGCCGTGGCGCCCACGAGCTTGACCCCGCGGGCGAAGGCCTGGTGGTAGGGCTTGGCGCCCTTGAAGCTCGGCAGGAACGAGTGGTGGATGTTGATGATCTTCCCCGACATCTCGCGGGTCAGGTCGTCGGAGAGCACCTGCATGTAGCGGGCCAGGACGACCAGGTCGATGCCGAGATCGCTGACGAGAGAACGCAGCTCGGCCTCGGCCCACGGCTTGGTCTCGGCGGTGATCGGGATGTGGTGGTACGGAATCCCGTATGCCGCCGCGAGATCGGCCAGGTCGGGATGGTTGCTCACGATGGCCGGGATCTCGATGTTGAGCGAGCCGGTCCGCCAGCGGTAGAGCAGGTCGTTGAGGCAGTGCCCGAACTTGCTCACCATGATGAGGGTCCGGTACCGCGCGTGGGCGTCCCACATCTCCCAGGTGATGCCGAACTCCGTTGCGGCCGAACCGAACTGGGCTCGAAGGTCGTCCAGACCCAGCCCCCCAGCGGGCACCGAGAAGACGATCCGCATAAAGAACCGGCCACCCCGTGGGTCGTCGAACTGCTGGCTCTCCTCGATGTTGGCGCCCTGCTCGAAGAGCAGCTGGCTGACCCTTGCGACGATACCGGGGCGGTCCGGGCAGGACAGGGTGAGGACGAGGTCGGTGCCCTCGGCGGTCATCGTGGAGTCCCTTCGTCGTACTGTCGGACCGTATCCCGTGGAACCCAAAGGTCCTCCGGCCGGTGCTCCTGACGCAACTCGGCGCGGCATAGGCAACAAACGGGATCCTAGACCCCACCCTGTCCGGGAGGGAAGCGTTCGACTAGTGTCGCGTCATGCGCAACAGCGAGGCTGCCGAGCGCGCCACGGTGCAGTCCGTCGACCGGGCGGTGAGCGTGCTGGAGCTGCTCGCCCAGCACGGGACCGCCGGGGTCACGGTGCTTGCGGCAGAGCTGGGGGTCCACAAGAGCACGGCGTCCAGGCTGCTCGGAGCGCTGGAGGCGCGCGGTCTGGTCGAGCAGGTCGAGGAGCGTGGGCAGTACCGGCTCGGCGTCGGGATCCTGCGCCTCGCCGGTGCCAGCAACGCCCGTCTCGACCTCGTCGAGCAGGCCAGACCGATCTGTCGAGCCCTGGCCATTGCCACCAACGACACGGTCAACCTGACGGTCCTGGACGCCGGAACGGCTTACTACATCGACCAGGTCACCGGGTCGCCGGCGAACTCGTCGTGGAACTGGGTCGGCCAGCACATCCCTCTGCACGCGACGAGCAACGGCAAGATGCTCGTCTGCGAGCTGCCGGAGCCGACGCTCACCGAGACCCTCGGTGAGCTTCGTCCCTACACCGCAGCGACGATCACCGACCGGGCCGTGCTGGATGTCCAGCTCGCTGCGGCCCGGGAACACGGGTATGCCGTGGCGTCGGACGAGCTCGACCTGGGCTTGACGGCGATCGCGTCGGCCATTCGCAACGCTCATGGCGAGATCGTCGCGTCGGTCAGTGTGTCGGGGCCGACCTTCCGCCTGGGCTCGGGCGTGCTGAGCAGACTCGCCCCCCAGGTCATGGAAGCGGGGCGGGCGATCTCGGCACGCCTCGGCTGGCTGCCCCCGGGCGGCTGATCCCGCGCTGCCCGCGGTCACGGCTCTGCGGTCGACCGAGCAGTAGACCCACCGTGCGGTTGCCCGGCGGATCGACAGTTCGAGATATATCCGACGGTCATTTCGGCCCTTCTGCAAGATCCGTCGGGTGGCCCCACCCTGCCCGGGCAGACCCGATCGACGGGTGACCGGACGCGACGCTGACCTGCGGCTTTGCCGGAACGCAGGTGCGTATTACGGGACACGGTTCGCATGACGCAACACGCGGGCTTGCCCAGGACAGGGGGTCATCGCGATTGTTGGACGTCCTAGTAGCCCTTGCGCAGCTGCTCGTGTGGTCGCTAGCGTTCCCCGCCACTTGGAGGCATGGGCCCCTCCGGGTGGCGGCGGCGGATTGCCGGCGCGGGATGCCGAAGCCTCAGGAGGTAGCCGTGAACGCTCCACCCACCGAGCTGAAGAAGGGTCTCAGCCAGCGCCATCTGACGATGATCGCGATGGGCGGAGTGATCGGCGCCGGGCTGTTCGTCGGCTCCGGCGTGGTGATCGGAGAGACTGGTCCGCCCGCGTTCATCAGCTATGCCCTGGCCGGCTTCCTGGTCATCATGGTGATGCGAATGCTGGGGGAGATGGCGGTTGCCAATCCCTCGACGGGTTCGTTCGCCGACTATGCGCGCAATGCCATGGGCGGTTGGGCCGGGTTCTCGGTCGCGTGGCTGTACTGGTACTTCTGGGTGATCGTCATCGGGTTCGAGGCGGTCGCGGGCGCCAAGGTGGCCCAGTTCTGGATGCCGAACGTGCCGTTGTGGCTCCTGTCATTGATCCTCATGTCCTTGATGACGGCGACGAACCTGTTCTCGGTGTCCTCGTTCGGGGAGTTCGAGTTCTGGTTCGCCGGGATCAAGGTGGCCGCGATCGTGCTGTTCCTGGTCTTGGGGGTGCTGTTCATCTTCGGCCTGTGGCCGCACCACTCAATGGACTTGAGCAACCTGACGGCCCATGGTGGTTTCACCCCGATGGGCGGGTCGGCGGTCTTCGCCGCGATCCTGGTGGTCATCTTCTCGATGACCGGGGCCGAGGTGGCCACCATCGCTGCGGCCGAGTCCGAGGATCCGGGTCGCGCGATCCGCAGGGCGACGAACTCGGTCATCGGCCGGATCGCCGTCTTCTACGTCGGCTCGGTGTTCTTGGTGGTGACCATCGTGCCGTGGAACTCCAAGGGTCTGGCGGCCTCGCCGTATGTGGCGGCGTTCGAGGCGATGAAGATCCCCGGCGCGGACCAGATCATGAACGCGGTCGTGCTGACGGCGGTTCTGTCCTGCTTGAACTCGGGGCTCTACACCTCCTCGCGCATGCTCTTCGTACTGGCCGCCCGCCGGGAGGCGCCGATGGCGCTGATGCGCGTGAACAAGGCGGGCGTCCCGATGGGGGCGATCCTCGCTTCCTCAGTCGTGGGATTCCTCTGTGTCATTGCCGCCGCGATCTCCCCGGACAAGGTGTTCCTCTTCCTGCTCAACTCTTCTGGCGCGATCATCATGTTCGTCTACCTGTTGATCTGCATCTCCCAGATCGTGCTCCGTCGCAGGACCTCACCGGACAAGCTCATCGTCAAGATGTGGCTGTTCCCCGTCCTGTCGGTCGTGGTCGCTGGTGGGATCCTGGCGATCCTGATCCAGATGGGTTGGGACAAGAGCTCCCGGTCCCAGCTGGTGCAGAGCCTGGGCGCGGTCGCGTTCGTCGTCGTCATCTACTTCGTGACCCAGCGTTACCGGGAACGAGTCCTGACCGATGCGCCCATCGTGGAGGCCACCGCCCCGGTCAAGCGGGTACTCGTGCTGGCGAACCAGACGGTCGAGGGTCGGGAGCTGTTCGACGAGCTTCATTCGGTCGAGGGTGCCGGCCACGCGTCGTACTACGTGTGCGTGCCGGCCAACCCGATCGACACCGGGACGGCGATGTTCAAGGGTGCCGTCTACATGTGGGACGAGACCGTCAAGGCCGCCCAGGCTCGCCTGGACCGCACACTGACGCTCTTGCGCGCCGAGGGCCTGGAGGCCACCGGTGCGCTCGGCAGCTACAAACCCATGCAGGCGCTGGCCGACGCCGTCGAAGCGTTCGGCCCGGACCAGCTGGTCATCTGCACGCTGCCGGAGCAGCAGTCCGCATGGCTACGGTTCGACCTGGTCGACCGGGTCCGTGAGACGTACCAGCTCCCGGTCCGGCACGTCGTCGTCGCCTCTGACCCGGTTCCGGCAGGTAACGCGCCGTGACCGTCCTCGTCGGTCTGGCGCCTGGCCCCAAAGGTCAGAGCGCACTCCACCTGGGAGCGATGCTCGCCCGCTCCGCCGGTGAGGACATGCTGATCGCCAGCGTCGTCGGCGAGCCGTGGCCCCCGAACATCGGCGGGGGCGACGCGGAGTACCTCTCCCTCCGGGACGGCATGGCCGCCCAGTCCCTTGCCGAGGCGCGGGAGCAGATCGAGGCTGGCGTGCCCCATGTCGAGACGCTGTCCCGCCGGGCTCCCTCGGTTGCCTCGGGACTGCTCAACATCATCGCCGAACGACGCATCAGCATGGTCGCGCTCGGTTCGTCATCCTCCAGCGTCCTCGGGCGGGTACGGCTCGGAGGTGTCGCCGAGAGGGTCCTCCACGGGTCGTCCCTGCCAGTCGTCCTCGCCCCCCGTGGCTTCCAGGCCCCCGGGGCACGGGTCGGCCGGGTCAGCGTCGCCGTCGGACGCGCCGACCAGGACGGCGGCCTCGTCCGTCACGCGGCGGTCCTCGCCGACCGGCTGTTCTCCTCGGTGCGACTGGTCTGCTTCGCGGTGCGTCCTGGCGCTGTTGGCCCAACAGCCGTGCCCGGCGTCGAGGATCGCCTCGCCGACGAGTGGCGCCAGAACCTTGAGGCCGAGCTCGCCGACGCGATGGGCCCTCTGGGCACGACCGCACTGCATCCGGCCACGGCTGAGCTGGCCCGCAGGGCGCGGGTCAAGCTCGGTACCGGAGGCACCTGGGAGGCGGCCCTGAGGGATATCCCCTGGACGGCCGGGGACCTCCTCGTCGTCGGCACGAGCAGTGGCCCCATCAGCCTGTTCTACCTCGGCTCGCACGCCACCAAGATCATCCACAGCTCGCCCGTGCCTGTCGTCCTGGTTCCCCGTCAGGGCCACGACGACCGCCCAGACTCGCCCTGACCCGGACCCCGGGCCTGGGCGCACACCGGGCTCTGGCTCAACTTTCGTCTCAGTTCCGTGACGGGATTGGCGAGAGCCCTTGACCCGGACCCCGGCGGCCGTCATTGTGTGTTGCGTACAGCACTCTGCTGTTGCGCACTGAGCAACGCCCTGATCGGAGGACGCGTGCCGGACCTGTTCATCGATGGCCAGTGGGTCGGCGCGCCCGACGGCGGGCGCCGCACCATCGTCTGCCCCGCGGACGGGTCCGTGGTCGCCGAGGTGGACGAGGGCAGCGAGGCCGACACGCTCGCCGCCATCGACGCCGCAAGGCGCGCCTTCGACACCGGTCCCTGGCCGGCCACCCCGTATGCCGCCCGCGCGGCGCTCCTCGGCCGGGTCGCCGACCTGCTCCAACGGGACAAGGCCGCCATCGCCCGGGCCGAGTCGCTCGACACGGGCAAGCGCTACGTGGAGAGCGAGTACGACGTCGACGACGTGACGAGCGTCTTTCGCCACTACGCCGCCGTGGGAGCCGAGCCGGAGGCCGACACCCCCCGGGTCGTGGACCTCGGGCGCGACGACGTCGTGAGCACCATCGTCAAGGAGCCGATCGGCGTCTGCAGCCTGATCACGCCGTGGAACTACCCACTCCTGCAGGCCAGCTGGAAGGTTGCCCCCTGCCTGCTCGCCGGTAACACGTTCGTCCTCAAGCCGAGCGAGGTCAGCCCGAGCACGACGATCCACCTCCTGCGCCTCCTCGACGAGGCCGGCCTCCCCCACGGCGTCGGCAACCTCGTCCTGGGCGCCGGCGCGGCCGTCGGGGGCCCGCTCTCCAGCGACCCCCGTGTCGACCTCGTCTCCTTCACCGGTGGGCTCGCGACCGGCAAGCACCTCATGCGGACAGCCGCCGACACGGTCAAGCGGATCGCGCTCGAGCTCGGCGGCAAGAACCCCAACATCGTCTTCGCCGACGCCGACCTCGACGCGGCCCTGGACATGGCCCTCACTGCGGTCTTCCTCCACTCCGGCCAGGTCTGCTCCGCCGGTGCCCGGCTGGTCATCGAGGACTCCATCGCCGAGGCCTTCGTCGACCGGCTCGTCGAGCGCGCCGAGCAGATCCGGCTCGGCGGCCCGTTCGACGACACAGCCCAGACCGGGCCCCTCACGAGCGAGGCGCACAGAGCCAAGGTCGAGGCCTACGTGGCCGCCGGCGTCGCCGAGGGAGCACGCCTGCGGACCGGGGGCGCGAGGCCGGATGGCGCGGCATACGAGAACGGGTTCTACTATCTGCCAACGATTTTCGACCAGGTCTCGGCCGACATGAGCGTGGCTCAGGACGAGTCGTTCGGCCCCGTGCTCACCGTCGAGACCTTCGCGACCGAGGACGACGCGGTCCGGATCGCCAACGACTCGATCTACGGGCTCGCCGGCGCCGTGTGGACGAGCGACGACGCCAAGGCCGACCGGATCGTCGCGCGGCTGCGGATGGGCACGGTCTGGGTCAACGACTACCACCCGTACGTCCCGCAGGCCGAGTGGGGCGGCTACAAGCAGTCCGGCATCGGCCGCGAGCTGGGTCATCTCGGGCTCGAGGAGTACCAGGAGACCAAGCACATCTGGCGCAACACCGCCCCGACGGTGCAGGGTTGGTTCGCATGAAGGCCTCAGTCCGTATGCCGGTCGCTCGCATCACCGGCGCGCCGCCCGACGGCGTCGACATCGTCATCGTCGGCGGCGGCTCGGCCGGCAGCGTGCTCGCCAACCGGCTGTCGGCCGACGCCTCGACAACGGTGCTCGTCCTCGAGGCCGGCCGCTCCGACTTCGCCTTCGACCCCCTCATCAACATGCCGGCCGCACTCCCCTTCCCGATCGGAAACCCGCTCTACGACTGGAAGTACGAGTCCGAGCCGGAGCCCTTCATGGACGGGCGCAAGGTCTACCACGCGCGCGGCAAGGTCCTCGGCGGCAGCAGCTCGATCAACGGGATGATCTTCCAGCGGGGCAACCCGATGGACTACGAGCGGTGGGCCGGCGACCCCGGGATGGAGTCGTGGGACTACGCCCACTGCCTGCCCTACTTCAAGCGGATGGAGACCTGTCTGGCCGGTGCCGACGAGTGGCGTGGCGGCTCGGGTCCCCTTGTCCTGGAACGCGGTCCGGCCAAGAACCCGCTCTTCGGCGCGTTCTTCGAGGCGGTCCAGCAGGCCGGCTACCCGCTCACCGACGACGTGAACGGCTACCGCCAGGAGGGCTTCGCCCCCTTCGACCGCAACGTCCACAAGGGCCGGCGCCTGTCCGCCTCCCGGGCGTACCTCCACCCGGTCATGCACCGCCCCAACCTGCACGTCCGCACGCTCGCCTTCACCCGGCAGGTCCTCTTCGAGGGCACCAGGGCAGTGGGGGTCGAGTACGAGCACCTGGGCAGGCGGCATACGGTCCGGGCATCGGAGGTGATCCTCTGCGGCGGTGCGATCAACTCCCCTCAGCTTCTCCAGCTCTCCGGCGTCGGCGATGCAGACACGTTGCAACCGTTGGGAGTTCGCATGGTCGCCGACGTCAAGGGCGTCGGGCAGCACCTCCAGGACCACCTCGAGGTCTACATCCAGTACCAGTCCAAGCTGCCGGTCTCGATCGCCGACGGGCTCAAGTGGTACCGCCGGCCGGGCCTGGCCGCCAACTGGCTGTTCCGCAAGCAGGGGCTCGGTGCGACGAACCACTTCGAGGGCGGTGGGTTCGCCCGGAGCAACGACGACGTCGACTACCCGAACCTGATGTTCCACTTCCTGCCCATCGCCATCCGCTACGACGGCACCAGTCCGGTCCAGGGCCACGGCTACCAGGTCCACATCGGCCCGATGTACTCCGACGCCCGGGGCAGCGTGACGATCAAGGACACCGACCCGCACACCAAGCCCGCGCTGCGCTTCAACTACCTGTCGACCGACCAGGACCGGCGCGAGTGGGTCGAGGCGATCCGGGTGGCCCGCACCATCCTCACCCAGCCCGCGTTCGAGCCGTTCAACGCGGGCGAGATCTCCCCCGGCCCGGCCGTCGAGACCGACGAGGAGATCCTCGACTGGGTCGCCAAGGACGCCGAGACTGCGCTCCACCCCAGCTGCACGACCCGGATGGGCGTCGACGACGCGTCCGTCCTCGACCCGATGTCGATGCGGGTCCACGGCGTCGAGGGCCTGCGGGTCGTCGACGCCGGCTCGATGCCCTACGTCACCAACGGCAACATCTACGCACCAGTCGTCATGCTCGCCGAGAAAGCCGCCGACCTGGTCGCCGGCAACACGCCGCTCACGCCGAGCGACGCCCCGTGGTTCAACCTTCGCCAGGGCAGCCCGCTGTGGCCGCCGACCACCACCACACCGCCGGCTACACGGCATACGGACTGATCGGAGCCCCCACCATGCGCACCAGCGACGGCACCCCCGCCCTGCAGGTCCAGAACCTCTGGAAGGTCTTCGGCCCCAGGGCCGAGCGCCTCATCGGCACCGCTGACCTCCAGCTCTCCCGCAAGGAGCTGCAGGCCAAGAGCGGCCATGTCATCGGAGTGCGCGACGTCTCCTTCGACGTGTCGCCCGGCGAGGTCTTCGTCGTCATGGGGCTGTCCGGATCTGGCAAGTCCACCCTCGTGCGCCTCATCACCCGCCTGATCGAGCCCACATCCGGCACCGTCGTGCTCAACGGCGAGGACATCACCAAGATGAACGACGACAGCCTCCGCGAGATCCGGCGCAAGAACGTCAGCATGGTGTTCCAGCACTTCGGCCTCCTGCCTCACCGCAAGGTCATCGACAACGTGGCCTTCGGCCTGGAGGTCCGCGGGGAGGACAAGGGCGCCCGCCGCAACCGGGCCCAGGAGGTCGTCGACCTCGTGGGGCTGCAGGGCTATGAGAACAACTACCCCGACCAGCTTTCCGGCGGCATGCAACAGCGCGTCGGACTCGCCCGCGCCCTGGCCGCCGACCCCGACATCCTCATGTTCGACGAGCCGTTCTCAGCCCTCGACCCGCTCATCCGACGGGACATGCAGAACGAGGTCATCCGGTTGCATGAAGAGGTCGGCAAGACGATGGTCTTCATCACCCACGACCTGCAGGAGGCGCTCAAGCTGGGTGACCGGATCCTCATCATGCGGGACGGCGCCATCGTCCAGATCGGGCGCCCGGACGAGGTCGTCGGAGCGCCGGCCGACGACTACGTCCGCGACTTCGTCAGCGAGGTCCCGAAGTCTCACGTCCTCACCCTCTCCTGGGTCATGCGCCCGCCGAGCGGCCCGGATGAAGGCGCCGGAGGGCCCACCCTCAAGGACTCCCAGATCGTGCGCGACGCAGCGCGAACCGTGCTGGAGCACCACGGGCCCTGTCGCGTCGTTGACGGTTCCGGGTCGGTGGTCGGTGTCGTCGACGAGCAGGACATCATGCGGGTCGTCGTCGCCGAGGATGAGTCCCCTGCAGCCGCGAACCAGGCAGCGTCATGAGCCCTGTCACGGTCCAGGCTCCTCCCCCACGGCCCGGCGCCATCAAGGAGGAGCAGCCGTACATCGACCCGCAGAAGAAGCGGCACACCGGTAAGAGGCTGCTGGGGATCCTCGTCTTCTGGCTGGTCCTGTGGGTCGCTCTGCGTGGCAAGCAGACCCTGGCCGTCCCCAACGCGGACACCACGTCCTTCCAGGACTGGCTGACCCAGCTCAAGGTCACCTTCTCCAACATGGCCCAGACGAACTGGTTCTTCCACGGGGTCTTGGGGACCATTGCCGATGCCTTCAACTGGATGGTCGGCGGCCTCCAGGCGCACATCAGCAGCACAGCCCCGGGACAGTACCTCGGCTGGTTCGGCGTACTCGCCGTCGCGATGTGGATCGCGTACGCCGTTGCCGGCCGGCGCTCGACCATCCTCGTCGGCGTCGTCCTGCTCCTGCTCGGCCTCTTCGGGACCTGGCAGACCGGCATGGACACCCTCATCATCACGATCGTCTCGGTCCTCATCTCGATGATCGTCGGCGTTCCCGTCGGCATCGCCATGGCCCGCAGTCGACGCACCTCCGCCATCGTCACGCCCATCCTGGACGTGATGCAGACCATGCCGTCCTTCGCCTACCTGTCCCCGGTAGCACTCTTCTTCGGGATCGGCCCGGCGACGTCGGTCGTCCTCACCCTGATCTACGCCCTGCCTCCCCTCGTCAGGATCACCGAGCACGGACTGCGCGCGGTCTCCCCGAACACGATCGAGGCCGGTCGCAGCCTCGGCGTGACCCGCAGCCAGCTGCTGCGCCAGATCGAGCTCCCGATGGCCAAGCGGACCATCGTCGTCGGCATCAACCAGTCGATGATGGCCGCTCTGTCGATGGCCACCATCGCCGCCCTCGTCAACGGCCCGGGCCTCGGACAGCCGGTCGTGTCTGCCCTGCAGATCCTCAACGTCGGCCAGGCGTCGGTCGCCGGCCTCGGCATCGTGGCGATCGCCATCATGCTCGACCGGACGACGACCGCGGCCAGCGAACGCACCGAGAAGTCGAGCTCGGGACGGGTGGGCAGCGTGGGCTATCCAGGGCTGTCTTCGAAGGTCATCATCGAGCGGCTCCCACGGTGGGCCCACGAGGGCGCCGGCCGAGGTTCGGTGGGGCACCGACTCACTCCGGCGGGCCGGCGACTCCTGCTGGGCGTGCTTCTCGTCCCCGTCGTCATCGCGGCCGTCTACTCGACGAGGTATCTCCAGCTGGCCCAGTTCCCCGACCTCTCCGGCACGCCGCTGCTCAAGGAGCTGAGCGGAACCCCGCTCGCCGGCCACATCAACGACTTCACGGACGCCCTCGTCAACGCCATCCAAGGTCTGACCAACGCGTTCAAGAACACCATCACCTACGCGCTGCTCAACCCTTTGCAGTCGCTGCTGTCGAACCTGCCCTGGTGGGTCATGGCGGTCGTCCTGCTCGCGACGGCATACGTCCTGGGTGGCTGGCGACCCACCATCACGACCGCGGTCTGTGAAGCGGTCATCCTGGCCGTGGGGCTGTGGAACGACACGATGACGACCCTGACGATGACCCTCGTGGCGACCCTTCTGGTCATGATCATCGCCGTCGCCCTAGGTGTCGGCATGGGCCGAAGCAGACGCGTGGACACGCTCATCCGGCCGTTCCTGGACACCTTCCAGACGATCCCCGCCTTCGTCTACCTCGTGCCCGCCCTCGCACTCTTCGGCTCGAGCCGGTTCACCGCCATCGTCGCCGCGCTCATGTATGCCGTGCCGATCGCGACAAAACTGGTCGCAGACGGGATCCGTGGGGTCGCGCCCACGACGGTCGAGGCGATGCGCTCGACGGGCTGCACGCGCTGGCAGATGATCTCCAAGGTTCAGCTCCCGATGGCGCGCGAGTCCCTCGTCCTGTCGACCAACCAGGGCCTGCTCTACGTGCTGTCCATGGTCGTCATCGGCGGCATGGTCGGCGGCGGAAGCCTCGGCTACCTCATCTACCAGGGCTTCTCACAGGACAACCTCTTCGGCAAGGGGCTCTGTGCCGGTATCGCCATCACGGCCCTCGGCATCATGCTCGACCGGATCGCCCGGCACGCCGCCGAGCGCTACGGCCGGTGACGCCGTCTTAGCGGTCGCCAGACAGCTGTGACACAAACAGGATTCCCCGCAGACCGTGCGGGGCATGAGGAAGGAAGCACCATGGCACGAGGAAGCATCCGGCTGCTGCCGGTCTGCGCCGCCGCCACGCTCGCCCTCGGGCTCTCCGCGTGCGGTGGCGGCAACATCAACAGCGGGGGCGGCTCCGCCTCCGGCGGAGCGGCGAGCAAGTGCGGGAACTTCCGCATCGCCGTGAACCCGTGGACCGGCTACGTCGCCGACGCATATGTCGTCGGCTACGTCGCCAAAACCAAGCTCGGCTGCAACGTCTCCTACCAGAACGTCAAAGAGCAGGTTGGCTGGCAGGGCATGGCATCCGGGTCGATCGACACGATTCTGGAGAACTGGGGTCACGCAGACCTGGTCAAGCAGTACATCACGGGCCAGAAGTCGGTCCAGGACGCCGGGATGACAGGCAACGAAGGAATCATCGGCTGGTACATCCCGCCGTGGATGGCCACCAAGTACCCGGACATCACGGACTGGAAGAACCTCAACAAGTACGCCAACCTGTTCAAGACGTCGGAGTCCGGCAGTCAGGGGCAGCTCCTCGACGGCGACCCGTCCTACGTGACGAACGACCAGGCGCTGGTGACGAACCTCAAGCTCAACTTCAAGGTTGTGGTCGGCGGCTCCGAGGCGTCGCTCATCGAGAGCTTCCGCAACGCCGAGAAGAACAAGACTCCGCTGCTGGCCTACTTCTACGAGCCGCAGTGGTTCTTCAGCGAGGTCAAGCTCGCCAAGGTGAACCTGCCTGCCTACACCGCGGGGTGTGACGCCGACGCCAAGAAGATCGCCTGCGACTACCCGCCCTACCACCTCAACAAGCTGATCTCGACGAAGTTCGCGAACGGCGGGTCCTCTGCGGTGGGCCTGGTGAAGGGCTTCACGTGGACCAACGAGGATCAGAACCTGGTCGCCGAGTACATCGCCAAGGACAACATGCAACCGGAGGCAGCGGCCAAGAAGTGGGTCGACGCCAACCCGGACAAGGTCGCGGCCTGGCTGAAGTAGCCCGGACGTCAGCACAGCACGACACGGCGTATGCCGTGGGCTCGCCTCTCCCGGTGCGCCCACGGCATACGCAACGTCTGCGTCGATGAGGGTTCCCACCGCAGCGCCACGCAGACGCAAGGGACTCACGGTTGACACGGCATACCGAATCGGTTGATGCTTTGGTGTCACCAGTTGCGTAATTCGCGACACGTTGCGCATGACGCAACAGCCGCGTTCGAGAGATGAAAGAAGGGCCTCCATGGCCGAGCTCCCCGCCACCGCCAAGTGCGTCGTCATCGGCGCCGGCATCGTCGGCAACTCCCTCGCCTACCACCTGGCCGAGCTGGGCTGGACCGACATCGTCCAGCTCGACAAGGGGCCGCTGCCCAACCCGGGCGGCTCGACGGGGCACGCGAGCAACTTCATCTTCCCGGTCGACCACAACCGCGAGTTCGCCGACATCACCATGGACTCGGTGCGCCAGTACAAGGAGCTCGGCGTCTTCACCGAGTCCGGCGGCTTCGAAGTCGCGCGGACCGAGGAGCGGATGGAGGAGCTGCGCCGCCGGATGAGCAGCGCCAAGGCGTGGGGCATCCCGGCCGAGATCGTCGACCCGGACTTCGTCGTCGACAAGGTGCCGTTCCTCGACAAGGACGTCATCATCGGGGCGGCCTGGTTCCCCACCGTCGGCGTCGTCGACAGCCTGCGCGCCGGCACGATCATGCGCGAGCGGGCCCTCGACAAGGGCGCCCTGACCGTCGTCCCCAACACCGAGGTGACCGGCATGGTCGTCGAGGACGGCCGGATCAAGGCCGTCGAGACCAACCACGGGACGATCGAGGCCGAGACGGTCGTCATCTGCTGTGGCGTGTGGAGCCCCAAGGTCGCCGAGCTGGCCGGGGCCAAGATCCCGCTCACCCCGGCCGTCCACCAGATGATCTCAGTCGGCCCCTGCCCCCAGCTCGTCGAGCGGCCCGGCGAGATCTCGTTCCCGATCGTCCGCGACATGGACACCCTCTGCTACGAGCGGCAGCACGGCTCGGACATGGAGGTCGGCTCCTACGCCCACCGCGCGATCCTGCACGACCCCGAGACGATCCCGACCATCGAGCAGGCCAAGCTCTCCCCCACCGAGCTGCCGTTCACCGACGAAGACTTCGACCCGCAGCTGGAGCAGGCGCTCGAGCTGATGCCGGAGCTGCTGGGCGCCGACGGCGCCGAGATCCGTTATGCCATCAACGGACTGCTCTCCCTGACCCCCGACGGGTTCCCGATCCTCGGCGAGACTCCCGAGGTGAAGGGCCTGTGGTCCGCCGCCGCCGTCTGGATCAAGGAAGGTCCCGGCACGGCCCGCGCGGTCGCCGAGTGGATGACCCATGGCAACCCCGAGATCGACCTCGGCCACTCCGACATCGCCCGGTTCTACCCGCACCAGAAGACCCGCGCCCACGTCAAGGCTCGGACCGGTGAGTCGTTCATCAAGACCTACGGGATCGTCCACCCCTCCGAGCAGTACACCTCCGGTCGTGACGTCCGGCTCGCCCCGATGCATGCATCCCAGCAGGATCTGGGGGCAGTGTTCTTCGAGACCGCCGGCTGGGAGCGCCCGCACTGGTACGAGTCCAACGCCGGGCTCGTCGAGAAGTTCGGCGATGCCGTCATGCCGCGCGACAACTTGTGGGACGCGCGCTGGTGGTCGCCCATCATCAACGCCGAGCACCTCCAGATGCGCGAGACGGCGGCCCTCGTCGACCTGTCGGCGTTCGCCATCTTCGACGTCATCGGGCCGGCCGCCCTGGACGCGGTGCAGCGGATCATCGTCGCCCAGGCCGACGTCCGGCCGGGCCGGGTCGTCTACACCCCGGTCCTCGACGACCGGGGCGTCTTCCGCTCCGACCTCACCGTCATGCGCCTCGGCAAGGACCACTTCCGGGTCGTCACCGGCGGCGCGCACGGCCTGGCCGACAAGAAGTGGTTCAGCGACCGTATGCCGGAGGGCACCTCGGTCGTCGACCTCACCTCCGCGTTCACCACGATCGGTCTCTGGGGCCCCGCGGCATACGAGATCCTCGCCTCGGTGACCCGGAACGACGTCTCCAAGGAGGCCTTCCCGTTCGGCTCGTGCCGCGAGATCGAGGTCGGCAACCTGTCCGTCCTGGCCTCCCGGATCTCCTACGTCGGCGAGTTCGGCTGGGAGCTCTACACGCCGATGGAGGCCGGTGCTGCGCTCTGGGAGCGGCTGCTCGAGGCCGGCAAACCGCATGGGCTGGTCCCCGCCGGGATCGGGGTCTACGGGACGACTGGGCGCATCGAAAAGGGTTACCGCGCCTACGGATACGAGCTGGACACCGAGCGCACGCTCGCCGAGACCGGCATGGAGCGCAAGAAGCTCAAGGACGCCGACTTCATCGGCAAGGCGGCACTCGAGGCCCAGGCCGGCATTGCACCCGAGGCGGTTCTCTGCTCGCTCACTGTCGACGACCACACGTCCGCGTCCGGGGTGAAGCGGTACATGCTCGGTGGCGAGCCGATCGTCTCCAGGGAGGGCGGGCAGCTCACCGACGGTCATGGACACCACCCCTACGTCACGACGGCCGGGTCGGCGCCGTCGATCGGCAAGCACGTCCTCATGGCGTTCCTCCCGCCCGCGGAGGCGATCCTCGGCAACCAGCTCGCGGTGTCGTACATGGAGGAG
Organism: Intrasporangiaceae bacterium; assembly: GCA_021324575.1. GTDB lineage: Bacteria > Actinomycetota > Actinomycetes > Actinomycetales > Dermatophilaceae > Nostocoides. Next base: position 39,045 of record JAJPIW010000102.1, read on the forward strand.
CTCTACCCCGTGACCGTGGCTGCGGTCGACGCGACGCCGCTCTTCGACCCCGAGAACCTGCGGATCCGCGGGGTGAAGGCATGACCAACGTCCTGGTCTGCGTCAAGCGGGTGCCGGACTCCTCCGGAGAGGTCACCCTCACCCCGGACGGCCTCGCTGTCGACGGCCGGTACTCCGGCTACACGATGAGCAACCACGAGGAGGCAGCCGTCGAGGTCGCGATCCAGGTCGCCGACGCGACGGGCGGAACGGTCACCGTCCTCACCCTCGGGACCGAGGACGCGGTCGAGCAGCTTCGCACCGCCCTCGCCGTCGGCGCCACCGATGGTGTCCTCATCGAGGCCGAGCCGGATGCGTTCGGTCCGGCTGACATCGCCTCGGCGATCGCGTCCGTATGCCGCGCGCGCGAGTCCGCGGGCACGGCATACGACCTCGTCCTGCTGGGCAACGACGCGGCAGACACCGGGGACTTCCAGGTCGGCATCCGCCTTGCGTACGCCCTGGACCGGCCCGTCGTCACCGGCATGCAGACCGTTGCGGTCCAAGGGGATCAGGCTGAGCTGCGCGGCGAAGGACCTGAGGGGACCGAGGTCTACGAGGTGCCGCTGCCGGCCGTGGTGACGATCCTCGAGGGGGGCGTATCGCCGCGCTATCCCTCCGTCATGGGCCGGATGAAGGCCAAGAAGGCACCCGTCGAGACGGTCACGCCGGACGCTCCGTCCGTCGGGTCGGGCCGGGTCGGGCTGTCCGTGCCGCCTCCGCCCGCCACCTCGGTCACCATTCTCGGCGAGGGCCCATCCGCGGCCTCCGCCGTCGTCGACACGTTGAAGCAGCTGGGAGTGGTGGGCCGATGAGCACCCTTGTCCTCGTCGAGATCGAGGAGGGACGGGCTGCGCTCGTCTCCCGCGAGACCCTGACCTTCGCCCGCAGCCTCGGCGGCGAGGTCTCCGCGCTCGTCGTCGGCCCGGCGGAAGGACTGCCCGAAGCCGTCGTCGCAGACTGCGCCGAGCAGGGCGTCACGACCGTCTACACCGCGCCGACGGCACCGAGCTCGTATGCCGCGGCTGCCTGGGCCACGATCATCGAGGCCGCCCTCGACGCGAGTGGAGCGACCAGCCTGCTCGCGGCAGGGACGCCACGGGGCAACGAGCTGCTCGCTCACGTCGCGACCCGCCGCGACGTCGCCATGGGCGCCAACGTGGTCTCGGTGTCGTCCGTGGAGCCGCTCCAGGTGGTCCGCCAGGTCGTCGGCGGTGCGGCGCTGGAGGACATGGCTCTTGGAGGCGACCTGCGAGTGTTCACGGTCGCCGGCCACGCGGTCGAGCCGGCCGCCGCCGAATCCGTAGGTGCTGCAACGGTTTCGCCGGTTGCGGTCGAGATCCCCGCTGGCGACCTCCGCGCCCGGCTGGTCCGGGTCGAGGGCCACGACAGTGGCGACACCTCTGGCCTGACCTCGGCCAAGGTCGTCGTCGGCGCCGGCCGCGGCGCAGGCGGGCCGGACGGCTTCGACGGCGTCATCGCCCTCGCCGACAAGCTGGGCGGCGCCCTCGGCGTCTCCCGCGTGGTCACGTCCCTCGGCTGGCGACCACACCACGAGCAGGTCGGCCAGACCGGGTCGCGGATCAGCCCCGACGTCTACATCCCGTGTGGCATCAGCGGGGCCATCCAACACTGGGCCGGCTGCGCCTCATCCAAGACGATCATCGCGATCAACACCGACCCCGACGCACCCATGGTCACCAAGGCGACGTATGCCGTGATCGGAGACATGCACGAGGTCGTCCCCGCCATCCTCGACGCCCTGGGCTGACGCTTTCGCTGCGGCGCACCCACGTGGGCTGACGCGTCTGCGCCCCGGTGCACAGACGAACCGCCGGCGCACTCGTCGCTGCGCCGGTGGACGGCCTTTGCGCCATGGCGCTGACGAGAACTGGAGCACGGACGACCGTCGGCCGACTCAGACCGACAGCGGGTTCACCCAGCGCACCTCGGAGAAGCGCGCGAAGTCACTGTCGGCGGAGACGACCGCCACGCCGAGCTCCAGGGCGAGAGCAGCGAGCTGGGCGTCGGGAACGAGGTTGCCCGTCACGTGATGGCGTCGGGCGAGGTCGGCGTAGAGGCGCGCGGTTCGTTCGGTGGTTGGTGGCACCCATGACGGACCCGCTTGCAACCAGGCGTCGACATGGTCCTGAGCCTTCGCCGCCGTCAGTGGGGATGCCACGATCCGCGGATGGGTCGAGATCTGCAGGAAGGCGCCAAGGGTCTGCCAAGGCAGCCCCACACGCTCGTCGCCATTGAGCCGCTCGGTGAGCCACGCTGCCGCCCGATCGTGGTGGGGAGACGTGACGTCCACCGCGTACAGCAGGACGTTGGCGTCGACGATCACCGGGCCGGATCCGCTTCCTCGTCGAGCAGCTCGAGCACGGCGCCGATGTCACTGACGTCAACCTTCAGCCCCAGGGGCTCCGAGACGTGGACGTACGGGTGGGCTGGTAGGCCGCTCGCCCGCGACATCCCGCGCCGAGCCAACAGGTTGAGAGCCTCGCTGGGCCCCAGACCCTGCTCGCGGCGGAGTCGCTCGAGCTCTGCCGACACGTCATCGGCGACTGTGATCGTCGTCCTCATGCCGGCATCCCTAGCATCATGATGCGCGTTCAGAGACATCGCGATGCGCGGCGGGAAAGCCGGCGATAGCTATCCAGCCTTGACGAAGGCGCGCACGCTGTCGGCGATCATCTGAACGGCGATGGCCGACAGCAGCAGTCCCGCGATCCGGGTGAGCAGGACGATGCCACTCTCCCGGAGGATGCGGTGCAGACTTCCCGCGAAGTGGAAGGTCAGCCACACGATGACCAGGGCCGCCACGAGCGCCAGCCCGACCGATACCAGCTCCGCTGTCCCAGAAGCCTTCTGGACGGCGAGCATCGTGGCGACGATGGCACCGGGACCGGCGAGCAGTGGAGTCCCCAGGGGTACCAGAGCCACGTTGACCCCGGCGTCGGCGTGCTCCTCCGAGTCGCTCCCGGTCAACAGGTCGAGGGCGACGATGAGGAGCAGCAGCCCACCCGCGCCCTGGAGTGCGGGCAGCGAGATGTGCAGGTAGTCCAGGATCCGCTGCCCGAACACGGCGAACGACGCGATGACCCCCAGCGCGACGAGGGACGCCCGACGGGCCGCGGCCCGACGGGCTCCGGGCGCAAGACTCCGGGTGAGGCCGAGGAACACCGGGATCGCACCAGGCGGGTCGAGGATGACGAGCAGGGTGACGAACGTCGAGACGAACATCTGGCCCGCGAAGACCCCACTCACGGCCGAACCACCCGGATGCCGCTCACGGCCTCGGCCTCGATCTGCGCCAACACCTCCAGAGACGTCGTGTACTCGCCGAGCCGGTTCAGCTTCCCCTCACCGTGGAAGTCGCTCGACCCGGTCGTGAACAGCCCGAGCGACCGCGCCAGGTCGTGGCCATGGGCGCGCTGCTGGGCCGTGTGGTCGCGGTGCTCGACCTCGAGCCCACCCAGACCCGCGCCCGCCATGGACGCGATGACGGAGTCGGCCACGACGCGGCCCCGAGCCGACGCGAACGGGTGCGCCATCACCGGCACGCCACCGGCGCGGCGGACGAGCCGGACGGCGGCGACCGGGTCGGGTGCGTAGTGCGAGACGAAGTAGGGACTCCGATCCGACAGATAGTCGGCGAACGCCGAGCTCCGGTCCGGGACAACACCTTTGGCCACCAAGGCATCGGCGATGTGCGGCCGACCGACGGTGGTCTCGGGGCCGTCCACCTGACCCAGCACATCGGCATACGAGATCGGTATGCCGGCCGCAGCCATCCGCTCGACCATCCGCTGCAACCGGGTGACCCGGCTGCGGCGTGCGTGCTCCAGCTCCTCCGCAAGCGCCTCGTCCGCGGGGTCCGGCAGGTAGCCGAGCAGGTGGATGCTGGTCCCGCGGTGGCTGCACGAGATCTCGATCCCGCGCACGAGCGCGACGCCGTATGCCGTGCTCGCGCCGACCGCCTCGTCCCACCCGGCCGTCGTGTCGTGGTCGGTGAGCGCAACGGTCGACAACCCGGCGTCGCGGGCAGCCGCCACGACCTCGGTCGGCGACGTCGTGCCGTCGCTGGCGGTGGAGTGCGCGTGGAGGTCGATCATGGCGGACCCAGCGTAGGCCCGCGGCATACGGTCGAGGTCGACGCCCGGGCGAAACCTCGGGGACCGTCCCGTGCGTAGAGGAGGAGAGGGCGAGGAGGTGAGCGTTGGACGGCGAGGCCAAGCGGGGCAGGGACCGTGACTTCACGGCGTTCGTCGCGAGCGCGACGCCGTCGCTGATGCGGACCGCCCTGCTCCTGACCGACTCCCAGGCCGCGGCACAGGACCTGGTCCAGGCGACGTTCGTCAAGGTCTACCTCGCGTGGCCGAAGGTGCGTCAGGGAACGGCGACGGCGTACGCGCGCCGGGTCCTCGTCAACGAGCGCACCGACACCTGGCGACGCACCCGACGCGAGGTCGTCGTCGGTGAGGTTCCGGACGTGCGGTCCACGCCGGCGGCGGAGAACGGAGAACGGGAGCAGGTGCTCGCCATGCTCCGCCAGCTGCCGGCGACCCAGCGCAAGGTGATCGTCCTGCGCTACTACGAGGACCTCTCCGAGCAGACCACTGCCGACCACCTGGGCCTGTCGGTCAGCGCGGTCAAGAGCGCGACCCATCGGGCGATGACGACGCTGCGAACCATCATGAGCAATGAGGAGGCCCGGCCATGAGCCAGGCGACCGACACCTTCGAGCGAGACCTGCGGGCCGTACTCCACTCCGCCATCGACGGCACCAACGTCCCGCTCGGTGTCCCCACGACCGACATCCTCGAGAGCGCCAGCCGAACTCGTCGTCGTCGCAACATGATTCGCACCGTCGGCGGGGTTGCGGCTGTCTCGATCCTGGCCTCGGGCATCTGGGTCGGCGTCGCGCACCACGGTACGGACAACCTGCAACCGGGCGGACCCCCGACGACCGTGACGATGCTCGAGGCACAGACCGGAGGAAGCGCGGTGACCCTTCCCACCGTCCGGGTTGTCACCGACGCCCGGGGCTTCACCATCACCACGGGTGCCGATCCCACGGCTGTCATCGGCACGATCGCCAGTGGGAAGCACCCCATGTGGCTGCGCTCGCAGAGCGACCCGACCGTGCGTTACGGGATCGTCCCTCCGGCGACGACCCTTCCCCAGCCGTGGCCGGCGGCGGTCCAGCCGGTCGGGCATGCCCTGACCCTCCTGGGCGACGGCAGCGCGGTCTTCGTCATGAAGTTCGCGTCGGCCGCGGACGCCGCCCAGGCTGCCCGCGCCGTGACGTTCTCGACGGCGGCCACGACGTTCGACGACGGGCGCACGGCGCCGATGACGACCCTGGACTCGCAGACCGACCTCGTGGCCTTCCTGGACTCCAGCGCTCGGACGGTCGGGATTCGGGACGGGCTCCTGGGCGGCCCGGAAGGTGTCCCCGTGGTAGCCGCGGGTGCCCTCAAGTACACGAGGACCGCTGCACCCCCGGCCACGATCCGCCCCGACGGCGCCGCGTTGGCGTCCACCCAGGGCGTGGCCGACGGGGGAACCACGGCACTGGACACCAAGGAGGTCGACGTCGTCACGGCATACGGGGTCGTCCCCAAGCACGCGACCGGCGTGTCCCTATGGGCCGGCGGCTCCAGGATCCAGTCCACCCTCCTGACCGGTGAGCTTCCAGGGACGGACTACCTCGCCTTCTACACGAGCTTCATCCGTGACAAGGGCAAGGGTGCGCCGGCCACCTCGGTCTCCTGGACCGACCCGACCACCGGCGCGCAGCACACGCACAGGGTGGGCTGACCGCGCGGCTACCCTTGCCTGGCATGGGGACCGAGGACTCGCACGCCACTGAGACGACCGAGAACGAGCCGGAGGTGCGCAACGCGGAGCGGCTGAAGTTCTTCACCGATGCCGTCGTGGCCATCGCGATGACGCTGCTCATCCTGCCGCTGCTGGAGAGCATCGCCGAGGCGTCGAACGAGCACCACACCCCGCACGAGTGGCTGAGTGAGCACGGCGGTCAGCTGTTCAGCTTCGCGCTCAGCTTCGCCATCATCGCCAGCTTCTGGCGCAGCCACCACGAGCTCTTCGAAGGGGTCCGCGGGTTCACCGGCGGCCTGATGTGGCTCAACCTCGCGTGGATGCTCGGCATCGTCTGGCTTCCCGTCCCGACGGCGATCGTCGGCGCGGCCAACATGCCTACCGATGTCACCGTCGTCCTGCTCTACATCGGCACCATGCTGGCGACGAGCCTGCTGCTCCTGGCGATGACCCTCCTCGTGCGCAGGCACCCGGAGCTGGCCGAGCCCGGCGTTCCCCGTCGCGAGCACGGGGTCTCGGTGGCCGCTGCGACGAGCATCCTGTTCACCGTGTCGCTCGTCATCGCCCTGGTCATCGTGGCGACCTTCGAGGGAGCGGGCGGCAAGGCCTACTACGCCCTCTTCGTGCTTTTCCTCACCGCGCCGCTGGAGAACCTCCTCTACAAACGCCTCGAGAGGCGCAAGACGCCGTCTCCCTCGCCGACCAAGTCCTGAACCGACTCCGTCTCAGCGACGCCGCCCACCCACGGACCTCCTGCAACCTTTCCCCGTGTACTCCCGTAGTGCTGGGTGTTCGACACCATTGACGTTCGACGCGACGGAAGGGGCAGGATGTTCGGGTCAGCCAAGGCCGAGCGCGACGCGGCGTTCACCGAGTTCATGAGGGCGGCGACACCGTCGCTCCTGCGGACCGCCTGGCTGCTCACCGGGTCTGCCGACACCGCTCACGACCTCGTCCAGGCCGCCCTCGTCAAGACGTATGCCGCGTGGTCGCGTGTCCGTCGCGAGGACGCCGTCGCCTATGCCCGACGGGTCCTGGTCAACGAGAAGACCGACCGCTGGCGCAAGGGCCACGGCGAGATCACCGTGGCGGAGCTGCCCGAGGCCGCCCAGCGGATGAGCACGACCGTCGAGGACCGCGACGAGGCCGCGCGGCTGCTCGCCCTGCTCCCCGACCAACAGCGGCGGGTCATCGTCCTGCGCTACTACAACGACCTTTCCGAGCAGGCCGTCGCCGAGATCCTCGGCCTGTCCGTCGGCGGCGTGAAGTCGTCGGCCTCCCGAGGGCTGGCCGCTTTGCGAGTGCAGCTCGCCGCCGCCTCCTCCACGTCAACCGCCGCTACCACCGAAGGACGGGTCCGATGAGCTCTCTGCAGACCGACCACCAGGATGTCCGCACCTTCCTCCGCAGCGCGACCGACGCCGCCGCAACCGCCCTGCACGCACCGGCGCCGGATGCCATCATCGGGCTCGGCGCCCAGCGGATCCGTCGCCGCCGCCTTGCGGCCGCAGGCAGCGGCCTCGCCGCACTTGCCATTGTCACGTTCGGCACAACCGCCCTCGGTGGCGGCTTCCACCGCGCTGACCTGCGCCCGGCCCAGAGCACGTCGTCCGCGGCGGACCCGATGCGCCCCGGGACGGTCAAGGTCGTCGTCCCGCGCAACGCCGGCGCTGACACGACCTACGTGGTGTCGATCTTTCCCGACACGTCAGGTGGCCATGTATACGTCCAGGACGGGACGGGGACCTCGGAGAATGACTTTGCCCCTGGCTTCCCGATCGAAGGCGCCACCCCGGACATCCGGCTGGTGATCCTGCCCGCCGACGCCGTGTCGGCCGACCTCCTCCCCGCCGCCCCGACTGGAGGGGTCATATCCAGCGGACCGACCCGCGTCCCCGGCACAGCCTGGAGCGTCATGGCCTTCCGGTATGACTTCGCCCCAACCTCGGGCCCCGCCACCGCCATCTGGTTCCGCGCGGATGGCACACCCGTCACCCGTTCCGGGGCCGGTTCGGTGGTCGACTTCGGCGAGGTCAAGGTCTGGCTGGACAAGGACGCTGACCGGGCCGGCTTGTCCGTTGACGGCAACCGGGGGGCGTTCGCGATGGCCGGACACGGCCCCCTGAACGCCTTCGAGATGAGCAAGTCCCCCGACGCCAAGACGTGGTTCATCGGCGGCTTCATCGAGGGCCCCGCGACGAACATCCGGGCAACCCTGGACAAGGCCGGTCAACGTCAGCTCGGGGACATCCGGGCCAAACCGATCCCGGGAACGGCTTGGACGGCGTTCGTCATCCAGGTGATGACCGGCGGCCCTGGCCCAGCCGCAACCATCACCTGGACCGGTGCCGACGGGCAGCAGCACTCCGGCCGCGCTTGACAACCTTTGCCCTGCCTGCTTCGTAAGGCATGGTGTGCGAGGTCAGCCAGGGAGGGAAGAACGTGAGCAACAGCAGCAAGGCCGAGCGTGACCTTGCCTTCGCGGAGTTCATGCGCGACGCGACCCCGTCGCTCATGCGGACGGCGTGGTTGCTGACGGGCAGCACCGAGGCGGCGCACGACCTGGTGCAGGCGGCTCTCGTCAAGACATATGCCGCATGGCACCGGGTCAGGGAGGACTCCGCTCTCGCGTACGCCCGCCGGATCCTGGTCAACCAGCGCACCGACACCTGGCGCGGCACGAGGCGCGAGGTGACCGTCGAGCAGGTGCCCGAGACCCCGCACACCGACGGGACGGCCGTCGACGACCGGGACCACCTCGTCCGGCTCCTGGCCGTCCTGCCCGAGCAGCAGCGGCGGGTGGTCGTCCTCCGGCACTACAACGACCTCTCCGAGCAAGCGGTCGCCGACCTACTCGGCATCAGCGTCGGCTCGGTCAAGTCGGCCGCCTCTCGCGGTCTGGCCGCACTTCGCGAGCACCACATCGGCACCGAAGGAGGAGTTCGATGAGCGGCGACCGCTTCCTCGAGACCCTGCGTGAGGAGATGGGTTCGGTCCTTGCCGATGTCGCTCCCGAACAGCACAGCCCGTCCCTTGCTGCCGTGACGGCTGGCGGACGTCGGCTGGTCCGGCGGCGTCGAGCGGTGTGGTCGGCGGGGGTGGCGATGGCAGCCCTGGCGATGGTGGCGATGGTCTCTTTCGGCCCCCTTGGCGAGGGCCGAGCGGCTCCCGTGCTGCCCGGCGCGACCGCGTCACATGCGTCGCCGAACCGGGCTGTCGGCACGGTCGAGGTGTGGGCACCACGCCCGGACGGGTCGGTCACCCGCTTCCGGGTCGCCCTGACGCGGCACCCGGACGGCTCAGGGAGCATCAATGCCCGCTCCCTGGTCAGTTCCGACTCCGCCGCAGCCACGGTCAGCCATCTCGTGGGCTCCGTGGCCGAGGCGTCGAACGGGCTGGACTACCTCGCGGTCATCCCCACCGGCGCTCAAGGCCCCCAAATCCTGGATGCTCACAAGCCAAAGGGCACCACCCAGTCCGGTCCCCCGACCGACGTCCCCGGGTTGCCGTTGCAGTTGGTGGTATTCAGCTTCGCCAACCTGCACGACGCACCGCCGCACAGGGTGGTCTGGTTCCGGCCTGACGGGACCCCCTCCACGAACACCGAGGTAGGCGGCCAAGCGCAATGGACGGTCGGAGGCCAGTCCCGTCGGGTTTGGGCCCTTCCCGGGGCCGGATGGCTGGGAGGCACCGAGAAGCTCTCAACTCCCTTGCAGCCCCTCTCGACCACCTCAGCCCTCTCCGAGCTGAGGTTCAACGACGTCGAGGACGGCAGTGGAGTGGTGCATGCGGTGAGAGCGTATGCCGTGAAGGGCGGCGTGCGTTCCGGCTCGGTCGTCGTGCAGTCGCCCCCAGGTCACACGGGCCTGACCACGAGTGTCGCCCCGATCGGCACGACGGGGTTCACTGCGATCTTCGTGGCGGTCCAGGTGCCCTACGACGCGGTCGCTACGGCCACCGGGACGGCGGTCGAGAAGGTGACCTGGATCGACCAGGCAGGCACCCGGCATACGTGGAGGCCGTGAGTCGTCCCTGCGCCAAAACGCTTGCCGTGCATCGCCCGCCGCCGGTTTCCGTCCGACTCAGCAGAGCTTGGGTCACTCAGCACAGGTTGCACCTTCTGCTGAGTGAACCAACCTCTGCTAGCAGACGTTGGTTCAGGAGCCGCCGCCGCTCAGGCGTCGCCCACCGGGTGGCCCGGCCAGTTCCGGTCCGGCTGGGGCACTGGACGCCCGGGCTGCTCGCCGCCGCGCGCCTGGAGGTAGCTCTCCTTGGGCACCATGACCTTGCGCCGGAACGCGCAGACGATCTTGCCGTCCTGGTTGTAGCCGATCGTCTCCACGTGCACGACGCCCCGGTCGTCCTTGCTCGTCGACTCCCACTTGTCGAGCACCGTCGTCTCGCCGTAGAGCGTGTCGCCGTGGAAGGTCGGCGCGACGTGCCGCAGCGACTCGATCTCGAGGTTGGCGATCGCCTTGCCCGACACGTCCGGCACCGACATGCCGAGCAGGATCGAGTAGACGTAGTTGCCCACGACCACGTTCTTGCCGAACTGGGTCGTCTCCTCCGCGTAGTGGCTGTCGAGGTGCAGCGGGTGATGGTTCATCGTCAGCAGGCAGAACAGGTGGTCGTCGTACTCCGTCACCGTCTTGCCGGGCCAGTGCTTGTAGGTCGCCCCGACCTCGAACTCCTCATAGCTGCGGCCGAACTGCATCACGGTCTCCTTCGCACGGCATACGGATCGGTCCTCATCGTGCCCGAGCGACAACCATTCCGTATGCCGGTCGCTGCGTGCCGTTCCTCACGTCACCTCTCCCCCAGGTCGCCTCGGAGAGATGCGCACGGGTTGGCTAGGTGCCCGGGGCGGTCGAGAGCGAGGTGCCCTGGCGCCAGGCCGAGAGGACCCGGGCCAGGTAGGTGCCGAGCGAGACACCGGAGGCGAGGCCGAGACCGATCCCGGCGGCACCGGCCAACGAGGGCAGTCCCCTGGTGAGGCCCACGGCACCGGGCTCGGCGATGATCTGGCTGATGCCGGCATACACCGTCATTCCCGGCAGGAGCGGCACGATCGACGCGACCGTCACGGCGAGCGCCGACATCCGCAGCCGCCGCGCCCAGAGCCGGGACGCGAAGCCGATGAACGTCGCCGCGGCAGCCACCGACGAAGCCGCTCCGATGTCGTGGGACTGCAGCATCGAGGAGATCCACCAACCCAGAGCCCCCATGGCGGCGCTCATCAGGGTGGCCCGCCCCACGGCATACGACGAGATCGCGAACATCGCCGAGATGACTGCAGAACATGCGAGCTGGATCAACAGGTTGCGTGAGGTGAAGCTCGCGTCCGAGGTCACGGCGATGTACAGCCCGGTCCGGTTCCCGACCGTCAGGACGAGCGTGACGCCGATGACGATGCCGATCGTCTGGACGATGACCTCGAAGGACCGCGCACCGGCTGTCACGTAGTAGCCCGCGAGGGCGTCCTCCGCCGCGCCCACGACCGAGAGGCCGGAGAGGAGCAGGACGATGCCGGACGCGACGATGAGCGACGGCGACGCCTGCCCCGCGACGGTCGACCCCTTGAGGCCCGCGAAGACGACGGCGGTGGCGCCGAGCGAGGGGATCGCCGCCGCGACGACCTGGGAGAAGAACGGCGCCACTCCCACCCTGGTGAGGGCGTGCTGGGTCCGGTCGATGAGCACGGCGCTGAGGAAGCTGACGACGGTCACCAGCAGGCCGCCACCGATGAGGACCGCGACGGCGGAGGCGAGCAGAGCGCTGGCGAGGGTGACGACCCAGCGCCGGTACGGGTGCGGCGCGGAGATGACGGCGTCGAAGCGGACCCTCGCCTCCTGGACGTCGACAGGGTGGTCGACGAGCGACAGGACGAGGTTCCGGAGGCGTTCGAGCCGCGTGTAGTCCTGGGTGCGGTGGGTCACGGCACGCAGCACGGTGACCGGGTCGGCATCCGGGCCGCGGTGGTAGGAGACCCCGATCGAGGTGAACGTCACGTCGACGTGGACCGACCGCAGCCCGTAGGCCCGGGTGAGCAGCAGGACGGTCTCGTTGACGTCGGCCGCCCCGGCGCCGGTCGCGAGCATGGCGACACCAGCCCGCAGGGCGAGGTCGATGACGGCCCGGGCGGTCGCCGTGTTGACTCCGTCAGGCGGCGTCCAGACCGGGATCTCGTCGGTGGGCGGCCCGCTCGGGCGGACCGCTCGGCGCGTTCCGGCGATGAGTCGCGCACCGGCGCGGCTGGCCCGTTCGCTCCGGTCGTGCGAAGGCCTGGCCACGAGCGCCAAGTATGCCGCCCCGCCCCGCCTCACCGATCGCCCGGCCCCGCCCGGCCCCCCCCCTGGCCCTCCCTCCGAAGAGCACCCCGACCGGGCGAGTGTTCGGGATGAGGCGACAATGCGCTTCGGCGGCGGATATTTCTCCAGACCTGGAACATTGCTCCAGCACCTACACCCGTCGGGCCTCTGTACCGCGAGCGGCCGAGACTCCTCAGGCCGCGCTCGCCGCCCGCTGCCGCGCCCGCCGCAGAGCCGCCCGGATCCGCCGCGCCAGCGCGGCCGGGTCGTCGAGCTCGGACCACACCACCCGGACGACCTCATACCCGAGGTCGACCAGCTTGGACTCCCGGGCCTTCTCGGCGGCCAGCGCCGCGCGGCCTTGGACGCCCTCATACTTCACCAGCCCGTCGAACTCCACCACCACCAGCCCCTCGACGAGGAAGTCCACGCGGGCGATGACGCTCCGGTCGACCACAATCCTGTGTTGAGCAACCGCGGAGAACCCGAGGTCCCGCAGCACCAGCCGAGTCCGGGACTCGCCGACGGACTCGGTCAGGGTGTCCACGAGGGCGAGGGCTACCCGAGCCGGGTCGTGCCGTCGCGCGGGAAGGGCGTCGATGGCCGCCTCGATCTGGGCAACGGTGCAGCGCTTGTCGTGTACGGCATCGTCCATGCTGCACACTCCCGCCACCACACCAGAGGATCGGGCCAGCAGGGCGAGGGCCATCGGTAGCTTGACCACGCGGAGCCCGTGCAGGCCACCGATCGGAAGCCCATCACCAGGGTGCAGTCGCACTCCTCGCTCCAGCCCGACCCGGCGGACGGCGGATGCGAGGTCGATCACGCTCAGATCGCAGCCGTAGAGGTCGACGCCATGCAGGGCCACCGAGGCATGGTGGCAAGCCGCGTCGAGCTCGGGCCGGCTGCGCAGGATGGCCCGGGTGCGGAGCTGGTAGACCTCCTCCGGTCGCCGACTCCTCGTGTATGCCGCTCGCTCGCCGTCCGCTGGAACGTCCACGGGCCCCAATGCCGAGGAAACGACGAAGGCACCGCGACGCACCCGTGTGAGCTCCCCCTGACGGACAAGCCGGGCGATGGTCGAGGGAGCGATCTCGAGGTCGGCGATGTCGCGGCTCCCGAGCACCAATCCAAGACCGGCCGCCACGGCAGAGAGTCGTTGATCCATGCCGCACAGCATCACGCCATCGGCAAGGCGTCACTAGACCCAGTCGCGTCCCTGTGGATAACGGCTCGCGAACCACCGGCATACGTGGGGGGCGGCAGTACGCAATGGCGCCAGATATTTCTCCAGGCACCTGACATTGCTCCCTCGGCCCGCCCCGCACGAACCACCCACGTATGCCGGACAACACTCCCCCATCTCCCGCTCGTTAGGCTCCCGAGGCATGGCGGACTTCATCGGCGCGGTCGACCAGGGCACGACGAGCACCCGGTTCATGATCTTCGACCACGACGGGTTCGAGGTCGGCCGGCACCAGCTCGAGCACTCCCAGCTGATGCCGCGCGCCGGGTGGGTCGAGCACAACCCGCTGGAGATCTGGGAGCGCACCCAGGCGGTCATCGGCTCAGCCCTCACCTCCAGCGGCCTGGCCCAGACCGACCTGGCCGCGATCGGCATCACCAACCAGCGCGAGACGACGATCGTGTGGGACCGTCGCACCGGCCGCCCGCTCCACAACGCCATCGTCTGGCAGGACACCCGCACCGACTCGATCGCCAAGGCCCTGGACGACGACGGCCGCGGTGAGGTGATCCGACACAAGGCCGGCCTCCCTCCAGCCACGTACTTCTCCGGCGGCAAGATCCAGTGGCTCCTCGACAACGTCGACGGCCTGCGCGCCCAGGCCGAGCGCGGCGACGCCCTCTTCGGCACCGCCGACACCTGGGTCATCTGGAACCTCACCGGGGGCCCGGACGGCGGCCGCCACGTCACCGACGTCACCAACGCCAGCCGCACCATGCTCATGGACCTGCGGACCCTGGACTGGGACGAGGAGCTGCTCGGCTTCTTCGGGATCCCGCGCGCCATGCTCCCGGCCATCCACCCGAGCAGCGACGCGTCGGCATACGGCTCGTATGCCGGTCTGAGACGAGCCGCGGACGTCCCGATCACCGGCGTGCTGGGTGACCAGCAGGCGGCCACGGTCGGACAGGTCTGCTTCGCGCCCGGCGAGGCCAAGAACACCTACGGCACCGGCAACTTCCTCCTCCTCAACACCGGGGAGGAGATCGTCCGCAGCACCCACGGGCTGCTCACGACCGTCGCCTACCAGCTCGGTGATGCCAAGCCGGTCTACGCCCTCGAGGGGTCGATCGCCGTCACCGGGAGCGCGGTCCAGTGGCTGCGCGACCAGCTCGGCATCATCAGCGGGGCCAGCGAGGTCGAGACGCTCGCCGCTCAGGTGGACGACACCGGCGGGATGTACTTCGTCCCGGCCTTCAGCGGCCTGTTCGCTCCCTACTGGCGCAGCGACGCCCGCGGGGCCATTGTCGGGATGAGCCGCTACAACAACAACGCCCACCTGGCCCGGGCGACGCTGGAGGCGATCTGCTACCAGAGCCGCGACGTCGCCGACGCGATGACCATGGACTCCGGCGTCCCGCTCGAGGTGCTCAAGGTCGACGGCGGTGTCACGTCCAACCGGATCTGCATGCAGCTGCAGGCCGACATCCTCGGCGTCCCCGTCGTCAAGCCGAGGGTCGCGGAGACGACCGCTCTCGGCGCGGCATACGCTGCAGGTCTGGCGACCGGATTCTGGTCCGGCACCGATGAGCTGCGGCAGTACTGGCAGGAGGCCGAGCGGTGGGAGCCCACGTGGGGCGAGGAGCGTCGACGCGGCGGGTATGCCGGGTGGCGCAAGGCCGTCGAGCGCACCCTGGACTGGGTCGACGTCGAGTGAGACCTCGAGTGAGCAGACCGGAGCTCGGCGTATGACCCTCTCCCCCGCCAACCGCACGACGGCCCTCGAGCGACTGCGCTCCGGCATGGAGCTGGACGTCCTCGTCGTCGGCGGTGGCGTCGTCGGTTGCGGGGCCGCGCTCGACGCTGTGACCCGCGGCCTGTCGACCGGGCTGATCGAGGCACGCGACTTCGCCAGCGGCACGTCGAGCCGGTCGAGCAAGCTCATCCATGGCGGGCTGCGCTATCTGGAGATGCTCGACTTCGGGCTCGTCCACGAGGCCCTCCAGGAGCGGCGCCTCCTGTTGAAAACCCTTGCGCCGCACCTGGTTCGGCCGGTGGCGTTCATGTACCCCCTCACCAAGCCCGCGTGGGAGCGCTTCTATGTCGGCTCCGGGATCGCCCTCTACGACGGGCTCGCGTTCGGTGTCTCCAAGTCAGGCGGGCTCCCTCGGCACAAGCACCTCACCAAGAAGAAGGCCTTGGCGCGGATGCCGAGCCTCAAGCCGACGGCCCTCACCGGGGCCGTCCAGTACTACGACGCCCAGGTCGACGATGCCCGCTTCACCCTCGAGCTCGCCCGCACCGCAACGCGGTTCGGCGCCACCGTCGTCAACCGGGTGGCGATGACCGGGGTCCTCCACGATGCCGACGGTGTCACCGTCATCGGGGTCCGTGCCCGCGACAACGAGACGGGCGAGGAGCTCGACATCCGGGCCCGCCAGGTCATCGGCGCGACCGGCGTGTGGACCGACGAGCTGGAGGCGATGCTCGGCGGCGACCCGCGCCTGAAGGTCCGGGCGTCCAAGGGCGTGCATCTCGTGGTGCCCCGCGACCGGATCCAGTCCCAGACCGGCGTCATCCTGCGGACCGACAAGTCGGTGCTGTTCATCATCCCGTGGGGCGACCACTGGATCATCGGCACGACCGACACCGACTGGCAGCTCTCCAAGGTCCACCCGGCGGCCACCAGCGCCGACATCGACTACCTCCTCGACACGGTCAATGCCGTTCTCGTGAAACCGATCTCGCGCGCCGACATCGACGGTGTGTATGCCGGTCTCCGCCCGCTGATCTCCAGCGAGGCCAAGGAGTCCGACGCGACGACCAAGCTGTCCCGCGAGCACGTCGTCGCTCGGGTCGCACCGGGCATGGTCGTCGTCGCGGGCGGCAAGTTCACGACCTACCGGGTGATGGCCAAGGACGCGGTCGACCTCGCCGTCAGGGACCTCCCGGGCGAGGTGGCCGAGTCTCGGACCGAGACCATCCCGTTGGCCGGTGCTCGCGGCTTCGAGGGGATGGCCGCTCGCCCCGAGCTGCTCGGGGAGTCCTGCGGACTCGACGGCGACCAGATGCTCGCCCTCCTCGAGCGCTACGGGTCGCTCACCAACGAGCTCATCGCGCTGATGAACGTCGACCCCACCCTGCGCGAGGAGGTCCCGGGCAGCGAGGGTCACCTCGCCGTCGAGATCGTGTATGCCGCGGCGCAGGAGGGCGCGCTCCACCTCACCGACGTCATGACCCGCCGGACCCGGATCTCGATCGAGGCCCGCGACCGTGGGATCGAGGCCGCGCCGCACGTGGCTGCGCTCATTGCGCCGATCCTCGGCTGGGACGACGCCAAGGTGGCCGCCGAGATCGAGATCTACCACCGGCGGGTCGAGGCCGAGATGACCAGCCAGCAGATGCCCGACGACGTCTCGGCCCAGGAAGAGCGCAGCAAGGCCCCCGACGCCGCGCTCTGACGGTCCCGCTAGCCGAGAAGGGTGAAGGGCGGGCCGTGGAAGTCGCAGCGGGCGACGGCAACCTCGTCGACCTCGACGACCGGATAGTCGGCCGAGTGGTCGGTGACCCGGCCGGCTCCGGCACCGCGGGCCTCCATCGCGACCCGGGCGAGCGGCATACGGGATCGCGCAGCGTCGATCACGGAGGTGACCCGAGCCACCTCCTCGGCCGGCCAGTACTGGGCCGTGATCGACTGCCAGACCACCGTCAGCACGCCTTCATCGACAGCCGAGTCCAGCTGTGCCGCAAGCCAGTCCGCCGCCCCCGCCGCATCCACCGGCACCGGGTTCGCCCGCGCGATGGCCAGGGCGGCATCGAGCCGACGGTGTCGCTCGAGCTGGAACGGCCAGACGAACGACCGCAGCCGGAGCGCCCCCTCGTCGGTCGCCGCGTCGACGGGCGACAGGTCACAGCCTCGCCGCGCGACGACCTCGAACGGCTCCGGGACGAACCCGGCCGCCTCCACCCCGGTCACGACGAGCGGCGAGTCCGGGGGCCCCGCCGACCACCCGGAGCCGGTGAACGCGAAGCGGTCGACGAGCAGGTTGAGACCCGCCGAGGCACCGGGCTCGAGCAGCCGGACCCGGTGCAGCCCCGACGCGCGCACGGCATGCGAGAGACCGACGAGCAGGGCGGCAGACCGGCCCACCTCGTTGGTCTGCGGCGCGACCTCGAGCGCCTCCCGCAGGCGTGCGGCCGAGCGCTCGACGACGGGCCGGGCGACCGCCCAGGCCCCGGACGGGTCCGCCGCTCCGCCGAGGCAGGGATAGAACGGGCGCAGCTCGTCGGCCCGACCGGTCAGCACCTCGCGGAAGAGCCCGGCGAGCAGCCGGAGTTGGATGACCGCCCCCTCCGGCGCGGACTCCCACCCGGCGACGAGGTCAGCGGTCACCCCTCCGGCGTCGATGTCGTCGCCGAGTGCACGGGCCAGGTGCCAGTAGAGGTGGTGCTCCCCGGTGAAGTGGACCCGGAAGCGGTCGGCGAGGCTCA
The DNA here is from genome assembly GCA_021324575.1 of Intrasporangiaceae bacterium. Classification (GTDB taxonomy): domain Bacteria; phylum Actinomycetota; class Actinomycetes; order Actinomycetales; family Dermatophilaceae; genus Nostocoides. The sequence continues at coordinate 56,916 of JAJPIW010000102.1, forward strand.
AGAGCAGGCCGGCGCCTTGGCCAGGGCCGCCGCGGCCGTCCCGTATGCCGTGAGGACCGGCTTGGAGTCGGCGACGAAGTCCATCCACTTCTGGTGGTATGCCGGGCCGGCGGCGGTGGCCTTGGTCTTCATCTGGGCCTGGTGGGCCGCCCACTGGGCGTTGACCTTGGCGCCCGTCGTGGCCACGGTCGCCAGCGCCTTCGAACGCGCCACGCACGCGGCAGCGCCTTCAGGTGTGGACGATCCAGCCGCGGACGCGGCCTTGTCCAGCGCGGTACACCCACCGACCGACCTGGCATAGCGGGGTTGGGCCGCCGCGAAGGCCGCGACGTCAGCGGCCCCGGGCTTCTTGGACGCCGCCCAGATCTTCTCGGCCTGCGCGTAGGTGATCTTGCCCGCGTCGAGGCGAACCTCCGCACCGGCATGGGCTCCCCAGTCCCGGGCCGAGTCGGCCGCCGCCGACGCCAGTGCCTCGCCGGCCTTCACCTCGGCCCGACAGGCCGCGAGCGGGGCCGCAAGTGGGTCGACCGCCGGGGCGGAGGACGACGACGAGGAGGACGACGACGAGGAGGACGACGAACCCGACGTGGGAGTGGTTCCGCTCGTGGGTGACGTCCCCCCGGACGAGGAGTGCGCGGCGGGAGGAGGGTCGTCCCGGTGGGCCATGGCATATGCGCCACCAGCCGCTCCGAGCACCACCACGGCAGCGCCGATCGCCAGTCCTGCCCTTGCCCCACCCGACAACGTCGGGGATCCATGCCTGCCCACGCGGGAGAGTCTGGCACGGGACAACCGGCTTATAGCGCACAATCGACAGAACTGCCACTTGAGCGCCCGCCGACGATCGCGGAGGCTTCCGCGGCGTCCGTCGGGCGGCACCGACCGGAGCCTGCGACCGTGGCACGATGGGCCGGTGAGTGCGAGCGAGCAACAGAAGAAGTCCGAGAACCGCCCCCGGCCGACGACCGAGGAGTTCCGCGCGTTCGTCAAGGAGGGCTGGGCGCCGCGGTCGACGACCTCACCGGAGCGGTCCCCCGTCGCGACGTATGCCGCGCAGCGCCGGGACCGTCTCTCCGCGGCATACGAGGGTCAGCGGCTGGTCATCCCCGCCGGCGGCCTGAAGGTCCGCAGCAACGACTGCGACTACGTGTTCCGGCCGCACTCGGCGTTCGCCCACCTCACCGGGCTCGGCGCCGACCGGGAGCCCGATGCGGTCCTCGTGCTGGAACCCACGGAAGGCGGGGGCCACGAGTCGGTCCTCTACTTCCGGCCACTGGCCGACCGTGACAGCGACGAGTTCTTCGCTGACGCCCGCTACGGCGAGTTCTGGGTCGGCGCCCGGCCGACCCTCGCCGACGTCGAGGCCGAGCTCGGGCTGACCGCCCGCCACATCGACGAGTTCGACGAGGCCGCGACCAAGGATGCGGGCACCGTCGTCATCCGTCTGGTCCGGGACGCCGACAAGGAGCTCACCGCGGCTCTGGACGCCAAGCGGGTCGAGAACGGCGCCACCGCGGAAGGCCTGACCGAGGCCGACGACGAGCTCGCGGCATACCTCTCGGTCCTACGCATGGTCAAGGACGAGTGGGAGGTCGAGCAGCTGCAAGCGGCCGTCGACGCGACCAACGTCGGCTTCGAGGCGATCATCGCGACGCTCGCCGAAGCAGTCGCCAAGGGTCGCGGGGAGCGCTGGGTCGAGGGCGTCTTCGGGCTGCATGCCCGGCACGAAGGCAACGGCGTCGGCTACGACTCGATCTGCGCGGCCGGAGACCACGCCAACACCCTGCACTGGATCAAGAACACCGGCGACGTCAAGGACGGCGACCTCATCCTCGTCGACGCCGGGGTCGAGGTCGACTCGCTCTTCACCGCCGACATCACCCGGACCCTCCCGGTCAGCGGCGAGTTCAGCGACGCCCAGCGCGAGATCTACGACGCCGTGTATGCCGCCCAGGAGGCGGCGATGGCGGCGGTCAAGCCGGGCAACAAGTTCTCCGACGTCCACGCGGCCGCGATCCGGGTGATCGCCGAGCACATCGCCGACTGGGGCCTCCTGCCCGAGGGCGTCGACGTGGAGGGGACCCTCGACATCGACCATGGCCAGTACCACCGTCGCTGGATGGTCCACGGCACGTCGCACCACCTGGGCCTCGACGTCCACGACTGCGCCCTCGCGACCCGCGAGGAGTACATGGACGCCGAGCTGGTCCCGGGCATGGTGCTCACCGTGGAGCCGGGCCTCTACTTCAAGGCCGACGACCTGTTGGCACCCGAGCGGTTCCGCGGGATCGGTGTGCGGATCGAGGACGACGTCGTCGTCACCGAGGACGGCTTCCGCAACCTGTCCGCCGGTATGCCGCGCAGCAGCACCGACGTCGAGGCCTGGATCCGCGAGGTCCGGTCGCGCTGACCGGCCTCGCGGCTCGGGCCGTTCGTCAGCCGAGGGCTGCGATGGCGGCGTCGTAGTCGGGCTCGGTCGAGATCTCCGGGACGAGCTCGGTGTAGACGACCGACCCGTCGGCGTCGACGACGACGACCGACCGGGCGAGCAGGCCCTGCATCGGGCTGTCCGCGAGGGTCACGCCGTATGCCGTGCCGAAGTCGGAGCGGAACGCCGAACCCACCTTGACCTGGTCGATGCCCTCGGCGCCACAGAACCGGGCCTGGGCGAACGGCAGGTCCTTGGAGACGCACACCACCGTGGTGTTCTCGAGCCCGGCCGCGCGCTCGTTGAAGGTCCGGACGCTCTGGGCGCAGACGCCGGTGTCAACACTGGGGAAGATGTTTATGACGAGCCGGCCGCTGAGGTCACCGGAGGAGAACTCCACGAGGTCGGGGCCGACGAGGGTGAAGGACGGGGCAGGGGTGCCGATGGCCGGCAGTTCGCCGGAGGTCGTGACGGGGGTTCCGCGGAGCGCAGTGGTAGCCATGGGCCAAACCTACGCGCCGGGGGTCGGCTCCTGCCCGGCGGCCTGCGCCTGCTGGGCGGCCTCGGCCTCCTGGGCTTCGCGCACCTGCTGGCGGGCCGCGGCATACGGGTCGAGCTTGGCAAGCATCTCGCGGGCCGGGGTGACGACCCTGTGCTCGGCGAGCACCTCGTAGCGGGTGGCGACCACCTGGGTGACCGAGGTGAAGTCGCGGGCGCCACCGGTCAGCCGGTAGCCGATGAACGCCCAGACCAGCCCGAAGACGGCGCCGAACAGGATGGTGGTCACGAACGAGGCCAGGCTGGCCCCCTTGGTGTCGAAGAGCGCGAAGATCATCGCGACGAAGCCACCGAGCCACGCCCCCGAGAGCGCACCGCCGGCGAGTACGCGGCCTCGGGTGATCCGACCGGTGACCCGCTCGAGCTGCTTGAGGTCGGTGCCGACGATCATCAGGTTCTGGACCGGGAACTCGTGGTCGGAGAGGTAGTCGACAGCCTTCTGGGCGTCCTCGTACTTGTCGTAGACCGCCACGGACATGGGGTACTCGAGGCTGAGCGCGGCGCGGACGCCCGGCCCGAGGCCGCGAGCAGGTTGGGTACTCATGGGCCCATTGTCGCAAAGTCATCCGGACCGGCGCTGGGTGTGCCCTGTCCCAGCCCCGTGCCGGTGTCCCGCGGGCGCAGCAGCCGGATGCGGAGCACGCGCTCCCGCTCTCGCGCCTCGGCCTGGTCGCGCTGTCTGGCCGTGAGCAGCTGGGTGAGCGACACGATGCCCACGACGATCGAGGGACGGTCCCGGTCGACGACGGGGATCCGGTTGACCTCGTGGACGGCCATCAGGTTGGCGACATGCTTGAGGGTCTGATCGGCGTGCGTGACGACGGGGTCGAGCCGTGCAAGCTCGGCCACCGCGATGTCCGGACCGGAGCTGAGGGCGTCGAGGAGCTGCCGCCGGGTCACAACGCCGATCAGCTCGCCGCTTCCGTGGACGACCGGGTAGAGACGTTGCCTCCAGGCGGGGGCGACGCCGTGACCGCCGCCGTGGCCGCCCCCGTCGTCACGGGCCGCGACGGACCGGAGGTCCCCGACTGCTTGGCTCACGGTCAGGTCGCCGCCGAGCTCGACGACGTCGCTCGTCATGACCTCCCCGACGAAGTGGATCTCGAGCGGGTCGACGTCGTACTCGCGGGTGAGGTGGTATCCGCGGCGGGCGATCTTCTCGGTGAGGACCGATCGCTTCAGAAGGAGGACGGATACGGCGAACGCGCTCGTCGCACCGATGACCAGCGGCAGCATCGCGTCGAACTGGTGGGTGAGCTCAAGTGCGAACACGACACCGGTGAACGGTGACCGCATCACCCCGCCCAGCACTCCCGCGAGGGCCACGAGGGCCCAGAAGCCCGCGCCGACAGCAGGGAAGACGTGGGCCTCGAGTGATCCGAGAGCACCCCCGATCATGAAGATTGGGGCCAGCACACCACCGGAGGTGCCCGAGCCGAGTGCGAACGCCCAGATGATCGTCTTCACGACGAGAATGCCGGCCACCACACCCAGGGCGATGCTCCCGTCGAGCTCTGCACCGATGACGTCGTAACCGACACCGAGGGCCTGGGGGACGAACAGACCGCCGACCCCAACCCCGATCCCACCGAGAGCGGGCCACCACATCCAGTGGATCGGCAGCCTCGAGAACGCGTCCTCCGACGCATAGACCATCCCCGTGGCCACGAGGGCGAGCAGTCCGGAGATCACGCCGGAGACGACACACAGACCGTATGCCGCGGGTCCGAGGGTGAGGTGGGCGTGGACGGGGAAGACCGGTGCCGATCCCAACAGGGAGACCCGGACAACGGCGGCGACGCTCACGGCAGCCGTCACCGGGATCATGCTGCGTGGGCGCCATTCGAAGAGGAGCAGCTCGACGGCCAGGACGATCGCGGCCAAGGGGGTGTTGAACGTAGCGGCCATGCCAGCCGCCGAGCCCGCGACGAGCAGCGTCTTGCGTTCGTCCGCGGTGAGGTGGAGGAACTGGGCGAACAGGGAACCCAGCGCGCCGCCGGTCATGATGATCGGTCCTTCGGCGCCGAACGGGCCGCCACTGCCGATGGCAATGGCCGAGGCCACGGGCTTGAGCACGGCGACGCGCGGCTGGACCTTGCTGCGACGCAAGAGCACTGCCTCGATGGTCTCGGGCATACCGTGACCGCGGATCCGCTCCGATCCGAAGCGGGCCAGGAGGCCGACGACAAGGCCGCCGGCGGCTGGTGCCAACAGGACGAGGAGCGGGTTGTGGTGGGTCGCACCGGGCGCGACGAGCCGGGCGTCGACGCGGGAGTAGAAGACGAGGTTCGTGATCAACCCGATCAACCGCAGCAGGAGCCACGAGACGCCAGCGCTCATGGCCCCGATCGGCATGGCCAGTCCGATGACGAGCAACATGCGCGGTGTGGCCGTGAAGTCGCCGAGGTGGCGCACATCCCGCACCGGCCGGGCTGGTACCGCTGCGACGGAGATCCTCGGGGTCCTGGGCACGAGCGGAGGCCTTCCGTCGAACGTATCGTGACCCGATAGATATTAGCCTGATGGTGTGCCCACCGACGACCAATATGCCCGCCTGCTCACCTTTCGGACGCGTCTGCGCGAGTTCGACCGCTGGAGCCGCGATGCGGCGGCGGCGCAGGGCCTGACCCACGCCCAGCATCAGCTGCTTCTCGTGGTCCGAGGATGCGGCGAGCCGACCGGGCCGACGATCGGCCAGCTCGCGGCATACCTGCTGGTCCGGCACCACACGGCCGGCGAGCTCGCGGACCGGGTGACCGAGCTGGGACTGACCGAACGTGTCCGGGACCGGGCCGACCACCGCATCGTCCGCCTCCGCCTCACCCGCAAGGGCCAGGAGGTCATCGAGGACCTGTCCGCCGTCCACCTGGCCGAGCTGCGTCGGCTGGCGCCCGTGCTCGGCGACCTCTGAGCAACGCGCCCTCCGCACAACCCGCTCGAGGGCTGCGGTCGCTCAGCCTTTGAGCTTGTAGTCCTCCAGCAGCCGGCGGCCGATGATCATCTTCTGGATCTCGGCGGTGCCCTCGCCGATGAGCAACATCGGCGCCTCCCGGTAGAGCCGCTCGATCTCGTACTCCTTGGAGTACCCGTAGCCGCCGTGGATCCGGAACGACTGCTCCACCACGTCGGCGCAGTTCTCCGCCGCCAGGTACTTGGCCATCCCGGCCTCCAGGTCGTTGCGCTGGCCGGCGTCCTTGAGCCGGGCCGCCTTGACCATCATCTGGTGGCTCGCCTCCAGCTTGGTCGCCATGTCGGCCAACCGGAACAGGATCCCCTGGTGCTCGGCGATCTTCTTCCCGAACGTCTCCCGCTGCTGGGCGTAGGCGATCCCCAGCTCGAAGGCCCGCATCGACACCCCACACGCCCGCGCGGCCACGTTGACCCGGCCCACCTCCACCCCGTCCATCATCTGGTAGAAGCCCTTGCCCGGCGCCCCACCCAGGATCTGGGCCGTCGAGCTCTGGTGCCCCTGCAGGATCAGCTCGGTGGTGTCGACGCCCTTGTAGCCCATCTTCTCGATCTTGCCCGGCACCGTCACCCCCTGCGCCGTCTCACCGAAGCCAGAGGTCTTGTCGATGAGGAACGTCGTCATGTTCCGGTAGGCCGAGCCGGCTCCGAGGTCGGTCTTCACCAGCACCGCAACGAGATTCGCGCTTCCACCATTGGTCAGCCACATCTTCTGGCCATCGATGACCCAGTCCTCGCTCTCCCCCTGCCGCACCGCCTTGGTCCGGATCGCCGACACGTCCGAGCCCAGCCCCGGCTCGCTCATCGAGAACGCCCCGCGGATCTCCCCGGTCGCCATCTTCGGCAGGTAGTGCCGCTTCTGCTCCTCGGTCCCGTGCTGGATCAGCATGTACGCGACGATGAAGTGGGTGTTGATGATCCCGCTCACCGACATCCAGCCGCGCGCGATCTCCTCCACACACAACGCATACGTCAGCAGGGACTCCCCCAGCCCGCCGTACTCCTCGGGGATCATCAACCCGAAGATCCCCATCTCCTTCATCTGGTCCACGATCGCCTGCGGGTACTCGTCCCGGCGCTCCAGCTCCATCGCCACCGGGATGATCTGCTCGTCGACGAACTCCCTGACCAGCCCCAGCAGATCCTGCTGCTCCTCGGTCAGTCCGTCGGTCGTCTGCAGCCGGGACATGCGTTAATCGCCACCTTGCGGTCGGGTCGTGGGGAACTGGGTTCGAGTATGCCGAGTGGCCGGGAGGGCGGACAGGTCACCGGCCTGTGAGTCCACCCACAGGTACCGTCGCTCGTATGCCGCCCGCTCACCCCTCCCGGCGAGCTGTCCTCGGCGGGGCGCTCGCCACAACCGCGCTGGCGGGCTGCTCCTACTCGGTCCTGGACCCGCCACCCGGCGCGTCCGCGGCCGACGGTGCGATCGACGGGTCGACGTGGGGCGGACCGGCCGCCCGCTGGCGCCTGGTCTGGCCGCGCAGGACGGCTCCCCGGGCGCTCGTCGTCGGTCTCCACGGCAAGGGAGGCTCGGCGGACTCGAGCTTCCAGCTGGGCTTCGACGCCCGCGCGACCGAGCTCGGACTCGCCTTCGCCTCGGTGAGCGGCGGGGACGGCTACTGGCACCGCCGTCGCGACGGGCGCGACCCGGCTCGTCTCGTCCTCGATGAGCTGGTTCCGTTGGCCCGCAAGCGTTCTGGGCTCTCTGCAAACGGCAGGGTCGCGTTCATCGGGTGGTCAATGGGCGGATACGGAGCGCTGCTCCTCGCCGGCCAGGTGCCCCGAGCGCAGCTGGTCGGCGTGGCCACCCTGAGCGCCGCACTGTGGACCTCGCCGGGCGCCACGGCGGCCGGCGCGTTCGACGACGCACAGGACTACGCGGCATACGACGTGTTCGCCGCCAAGCGACGGCTGCCGGGCGTCCCGGTGAGCATGGCATGCGGCGCGAGCGACCCGTTCCTCAAGGCCAACCGGACGTTTGCCGCTCGCCGGCCCGGGACGACGACCACGTTCGACAAGGGCGGCCACGACGGCGACTACTGGAGTGCTCACGCAGGCACGGCCATGGCCTTCCTCGCAGCGCAGCTCTGACACACCCGCGCATCAGCCCTGCCAAGCGAGTTCGGTTGCGCTGCAGCGAAATTGGCTATGTCCGGAACTGGACGCATGTTCGTGTACAGGAGTACGATTGGGGTATGACCGCGGCACCCGCACTCGACCCGTCCGCCGCCCGCGCGGCGACAGTCCAGCCGCCAGCGACAGCCCAGACGCACCAGCCCGCTCGAAGACACGATCATCGGCGTCTTCCCACGCCCGACTCGACCGACCCGACATCCAGCGGATCGCCCCGATCCGGGCTGCGCACTGACACCCGATGGCTCGTGTGCTGACAGCGCCGGGCTCAGGCCAGGTCGCCCTGGGCCAGCGACAGCTCGACGCAGTCGGAGACGCAGCCGCTCGATGGCTCCTCGCCGTCAGCCGGCCCCGACTCCGGCTCCGACTCCGGACGCGGAACCGGCCGGTGCAGGACAGCCCGGGAAGGCGTGACGACGATTGCGGTGGCGTCGCTCCTCGCGGCCAGTCCGTCGACGATGAGGGAATGCCCCTCGACCGAGCGCGGCGGCCAGACGAGGGTGACCTCGGCGCGGGCCGCCGCGTTGCCTACCGACTGACGGCCGAGCCCGGTGATCCGCAGGACGTCGCCCTCGACGACCGGAGTGACGGCGACGATGTGTGCCGTCCCCACGTCGGTCAGCGTCACGAGGTAGGCGTAGTCGTGTGCGCACGTCACCTCGGCCAGGTCAGCCAGCTCCACCGGGATGCTCATGGAACCCCACCGTACTCGGCTCGGGCCAGTCAGCAGGAGTGAATCCGGTTGCGCCTCATGGGTACTCGCACCTAACGTCCAACCCGTGCCTACCCTCGACGACCTCGCCTGGCCGCTACTGACCGAGAGGTTGCTCATCCGTCGCGAGCGGCTGGAGGACGCCGATGCCTCGTTCGCCGTGCGGAGCCAGGCCGAGGTGGCCCGCTGGTTGACGGGCTGGCCCCAGGGTCTTGAGGACTTCCGCCGGCGCCTCGTCGACGAGAGCTGGCTCGACCCGATGCTCGCCGTGGAGGTCGACGGGGAGTTCGTCGGAGACCTCATGATCAGAGTCGAGGACGGCTGGGCGCAGCGTGAGGTCGAGGACCGGGCGGCCAACACCCAGGCTGAGCTCGGCTACACCTTCGACCCGGCCCACCAGGGGCGCGGCTACGCCACTGAAGCCGTGCGCGCCGCCCTGGCCGTCTGCTTCGACGGTCTGGGCCTGCGGCGCGTCACCGCGTCCGCCTTCGCCGACAACCTCGCCTCCCGACGGGTGCTGGAGAAGGCAGGGTTTCGGCTGGAGGCCGTCAACCTCAAGGACTCGCTCCACCGCGAGCTCGGCTGGCTGGACGGCGTCACCTACGCGCTGCTGGCCGATGAGTGGTATGCCGCGCACACCGGCGACGCGTCCGGCTGACCCGGCCCACGAGGTCAGCGCACGACGACCGTGGATCCCATCGGCATCAGACCCTGGGCCCAGACCATGTCCATCGCCGTGTTGCTGACCCGGGCGCACCCGTGCGAGGCGGGGAACGGCGGAACCGAGTCCAGACCGTGCACGGCGATGCCGCCGTTGAAGTAGCGAGGACGCCACAGCGTCCCGAGCGGCCCCTTGTCCGGCCCGTCGACGACGAAGGACACCTGGTAGGTCCCGCGCGGAGTCACCGCCGTGTGGGTCTCCCCGCGCTCCTGGAACTGCAGGCCAGACCCGGTGCTCGTGTTGAGGACCAGCTGGGTCCGGCCACCCCGCACCACGAGGAGCAGCTGCCGGCCAAGGTCGATCTCCACCCCGTTGCCCGAGAGGGTGGCCCGTGGGCGGACGCCCTGGGCGAGTGCGGCCCGGGTCTGCGCGCCGACCTCACCGTCCCGTCCGATCCCGGCCGCCTTCTGCAGGGCCCACACCGCCTGCTGGGTGAGGTTGCCGAACTGTCCGTCGGGCGTGCCCAGCCAGTAGCCCAGCCCACTGAGCCGCTGCTGAAGGGCGAGCACCGCCGGCCCCCGGTCGCCGACCTGGAGGTAGTCCCGCGGCGGAGGAGGGGGCGTCGGCTTGGGTGTCGGCTTCGGCGAGGCAGTCGGCGTCGAGGTGGCCGCGGGCGTCTTGGTCGACGTCGGGGACGGCGCGGTGGTGACCGATGTCGATGTGGTCGGGCTCGTGGTGATCGCCACCGCCGATGGCGTCGCGATCGGCGAGGTCACGGTCCCCCCGGCCGCCGGCGGCGCGGTGTCGCCAGCCGCTCCCGGCGAGCCCATGCATCCGACCACCCCGATGGCGACGAGGACCGCTGCCACTGCGGCCATGCTCCGCCGAACTGCGACGCTCATCGGTTGTCCCTCCTGGTTACCTCGTTCATACCCCTCGAGACGCTGCGGCGCCACACAGGGTTGGCGCGTCGCGGGCTTCGTGACCGTTCGGTGACCGGGTCGACCCAGCACCGACGAAAACCGTTGGTGCTCGACCGCACACGTGCGTCACGCTGGGACCCGAGCGACCGGCATACGGGCCGAGCGCCTGAGCAGAAGGAGAGGGCGATGTCCATCAGCACCCAGGGCTGCATCCAGCCCCGTGACACTTCAGCTCAGGAGAAAACCCTTGCACCACAACGATATTCGCAACGGCGACGTCAAACACCTGCACAGCATCGCGCGTAGCTTCGCCACCGATACCCGGCCCGACGATCCGCCCGAGGGCGAGCGCTGGTCCACGTGGGACGTCAGCTCGCACGGTCCTGCGCCGCGCCCGGGCTGGGTGATCACCGACCTCGGCGCCGTCGACCAGGACCTCGGCGTGCTCAAGACCGGCAAGGAGGCCGACGTCCATGTCGTCCGGCGATGGGTGCCGGACCGAGCGGCAACCCCGAGCCGCTCCACCGTGATGGCGGCCAAGCGCTTCCGCCCCGGTGAGCGCCGTCTCTTCCACCGGGACGCCGGCTACCTCGAGGGGCGCAGGGTCCGGCGCAGCCGGGAGATGCGGGCCATGGCCCGCCGGACCGAGTTCGGGCGAGAGGTCATCGCGACCCAGTGGGCCGGCGCCGAGTTCGGTGCACTCGGCCGGCTGTGGGAGCTCGACCTGCCGGTGCCGTACCCAGTGCAGCTCAGCGAGACCGAGATGCTCATGGAGTTCATCGGCGACCCCGAGACCTGTGTCGGCGCACCACGTCTGGCGCAGGCCCGCCCCGGTCACGACCAGCTCGAGGACCTCTGGCAGCAGCTGCTCACCACCCTGGAGACGCTGGCCGAGAACGGGTGGGCACACGGCGACCTGTCGGCGTTCAACGTGCTGCTGCACGCCGACCGGCTGGTCGTCATCGACTGGCCGCAGATCGTCGACGTCATCGGCAACCCCCGCGGCTTTGAGTACCTCCAGCGTGACGTCCACAACGTCGCGACCTGGTTCACGGCACGCGGGCTCGCGGTCGACGAGGCCGAGGTGTTCGGCGACCTCGCGGCTCTGGCCGCCGGGAGCGTGTGACCGCGAGCGCCCGCCGCCAGTACCTGCCCGGTGTGTCAGGCCCCGGCCTGAGACCCAGACGTCAGGCCCCGACGTAGACCTTCCGGCCCATCGGCATGTAGTTCTTGGCCCAGATCATGTCCATGGCCGCGTTGCTGACCCGGCAGCACCCGTGCGATGCCGGGTAGGGCGGGATCGAGCCGGAGCCGTGGACGGCGATGCCGCCGTTGAAGTACCGCGGCCGGTAGAGGTCGCCGAGGCGACCGTGCTGCATGCCGTTGTAGACGTACCAGACCTTGTAGCTGCCGGTCGGGGTGTGCGCCGTGTAGGTCTGCCCGCCGTAGGTGTACTTGTAGTCCCCGCCGGTGCTCGTGTTGAGCGCCCAGACGAGCTTGCCCCCGACGATGATCTTCAGCACCTGCTGGGACTTGTCGATCTCGATCCGGTCTCCCGCCGAGTGGCCGTAGGCGACCTGGTGGCCAGCGTTGACCAGGGCCCAGGTCGTAGATCCGCAGACCCCGTCGCGTTTCAGTCCGCCCGCCTTCTGGATCGCGTAGACCGCCTGCTGGGTCACGGGCCCGAAGCTGCCGTCGACCGTGCCGAGCCAGTACTTGGCGGCGACCAGCCGGGTCTGCAGCGTGGTGACGGCCGCACCTCGCGCGCCGATCGACAGGGTCGGCATGGTGGCCGCCTCCGCCGTCTCGGCCCCGCCGAGAACCAGCCCGCTGGCTCCTGCAGCGATCCCGCCGACCATCAACGACCGTCGCGACACCTCCATGAACCTGCCCTCCCTGTCTGCGGCTGAACCCCGTCAGCCGCTCTCGTCGCCGACCGTGTGCCAGCGATATCCGATGCGTGATCTGCCTCGATGCTTGTGAGACCTCGATGCACGTGAGACCGCGCCGTCGGGTCTCCACCTCTTACACGCCGAAGTCCAGCACACGGTTGTGTCCCCGGGTCGGGCTTTGTTCATTGCGTGACCAGTGGTGCGTTGCGGCCCCAATCGTTATCGCCTGCGAGCCTGGATGACCTCGTGCGTCGCCAGGACCTGCTCTGCCGTCTCGACGTGGAGGGCCTCGATCATCCGCCCGTTGTGCGTGACGACGCCGCTCCCGCCACCGTCCCGCCAGGCCGCGAGGATCCCCCTCGCCTCCTCGACCTGCGCCTCGGTCGGGGCGAAGGTCGCGTTGGCGACCTCGACCTGCCCGGGGTGGATGAGCGTCTTGCCGTCGAAGCCCAGATCGCGGCCCTGGGCACACTCCGCGGCGAACCCCTCGCCATCCCGGACGTCGTTGAAGACGCCGTCCAGGATGGCCACGCCGGCGGCGCGCGCGGCGAGGACCGACAACGACAGCGCGGTGAGCACCGGAGCCCGACCGGGGACGTGCTGGGCCCGCAGCTCCTTGACGAGGTCGTTGGTGCCCATCACCAGAACGGCGAGCCGGGGCGAGGCGGCCGCGATCTCGCGCACGTTGAAGATGGCTTGCGGGGTCTCGACCATGGCCCACAGGCGGGTGTGGTCCGGGGCGCCGGCGGCCTCCATGGCGGCCACGAGGGAGCGCACCTCCGCAGCCGAGCCGACCTTGGGGACGACGACCCCCCGGGGGCCAGCCTGCGCGGCGGCCCGCAGGTCGTCGTCGTGCCACTGCGTGCCGATGCCGTTGACCCGAATCGTCACCTCGCGCTCGCCGTACTCCCCCGATTGCGCTGCCGCACAGGCGTTTTCGCGAGCCTGCGGCTTGGCCTCGGGTGCCACGGCGTCCTCGAGGTCGAGGATGAGTGCGTCGACCGGGAGGGTCTTGGCCTTCTCCAGAGCCCGCTCGTTGGAGGCGGGGAGATACAGCACCGACCGCCTCGGGACGTAGCCCACCCCTCCGTATGCCGGCCGCTCACCACTCATGGTGCGGTCACCTCAGCCGCCGGGTCACCGGCATACAGTGCAGCGAGCTCCGGGTCGCCCGCCGACAGCCGCTCGGCCAGCTCCAGGATGACGAGGCACTGCTTGAGGCTCGCGTCGTCCTCCATCTTCCCGTCGAGCATGACCGCGCCGGTCCCGTCGCCCATCGCCGCCCGGACCCGTCGGGCGTGCGCCACGTCGGCGGCCGAGGGGCTGAAGACCTTCTTGGCGATGGCGATCTGGACAGGGTGGAGCGACCACGCCCCGACGCAGCCGAGGAGGAAGGCGTTGCGGAACTGGTCCTCACAGGCGACGACGTCCTTGATGTCCCCGAACGGGCCGTAGTACGGAAAGATCCCGGATGCCGCACACGCGTCGACCATCCGCGCGATCGTGTAGTGCCACAGGTCCTGCTGGAAGATCGCACGCGCCCCGTCGACTGCCCAGTCGACCGGGTCCTCGCGGACGAGGTAGCCGGGATGTCCACCACCGACCCGGGTCGTCTTCATCCGGCGGTCGGCGGCCAGGTCGGCCGGTCCGAGCGAGATGCCCTGCATGCGCGGCGACGCACCGGCGATCTCCTCGACGTTGGTCATCCCGCGGGCCGTCTCGAGGATCGCGTGGACGAGGATCGGGCGCTTCAGCCCGGCGCGCGCCTCGAGCTGGGCGAGCAGCCGGTCGACGTAGTGGATGTCCTCGGCACCCTGCACCTTGGGCACCATGACCACGTCGAGCCGGTCGCCGATCTCGGTGACCAGCGTCGTGAGGTCGTCCAGGGCCCACGGGCTGTCCAGGCTGTTGACCCGGGTCCACAGCTGGGTCGAGTCGCCGAAGTCGGTCGCTCGGGCGATCGCCACCAGCCCGGCACGGGCGGCCTCCTTGCGGTCGGCCTTGACGGCGTCCTCGAGGTTGCCGAGCAGGACGTCGACCGTGCCGACCAGCGAGGGGACCTTGGCCGCCATCTTCTCGTTGCTGGGGTCGAAGAAGTGGATCATGCGGCTCGGCCGGGCGGGCACCTCGCGGATCGGCTCGGGCGCGCCCACGGCGAGGGGGCGGAAGAAGTCCTTGGCGCTGCGCATCGTTGGGGCACCTTCGAGGTGGTCGCGGGCGGGGCGCGTCGGACGCTAGCAGCGCACGCGGCATACCGCCGTGAGACAGTTCACGGTGTGACGGACGCATCGCCCGAGCCGACCGCCGCGGTCGAGCGGCAGGTCAACGTGACGGCCCTCTTCGCCGAGGCCGCCGCCAAGTCCGGGCTGCTGTGGATCGACATCCCGGGCGACCGGGCCTGGCCGGCCTGGCACGTCTGGGCCGACGGTCAGGTCCTCGTCGTCTCCGGTCCGGGCGAGCAGCACCTCCCCTGGCTGCCGCCCGAGGTCCGGCTCGTCATGCGCTCCAAGGACACCGGCGGCCGGCTGCTCGTCGTCAACGCCCAGACCCAGCAGCTGACCCCGGGCACGACGGAGTGGGAGACCGCGGTCCAGGCCCTCAAACCGGAGCGGCTCAACGCGCCACCCGATGTCGAGCAGCGCTGGGCCACCGAGGCGACGATCCACGCGCTCCGTCCCTTCGGAGCGGCCCTGGAAGCGCCCGGATCCATGTCGGCCGACTCCGGCCGGATGCCGGTCCATCCCGCCCCGCCCTCGACCGCCGGCTGGCGTCCCTGGCACTTGGGCGGCCGCCCCCAGCGCCGCCGGCGCCAACGCCCCACGGCCTGAGCGACGCGGTCCCTCTCCGGCACGGCAGGGCACCCCGGGCACGCGGCATACGACCGATAACCTGCTCCGGTGAGCACCGCGTCGCGCGTCTTCGTCGGTCGGCTGGCCGAGCTGGCCGTGTTCGACCCGCTCGGCGACCCCGTCGGCCGGGTCCGCGACGTCGTCCTCACCTTCAGTGCCACCCGGTCGCGCCCGCGCGTCATCGGCCTGGTCGTCGAGGTCCCCGGCCGTCGCCGGGTCTTCGTCCCGATGACCCGCGTGACGAGCGTCGACGGCGGTCAGGTCATCACGACCGGCCTGGTCAACATGCGCCGGTTCGAGCAGCGATCCAACGAGACCCTCGTCCTCGCCGAGCTCGTCGAGCGCCAGGTCCGGGCCCGGATGGAGGACGGCCAGGTCATCGACGCGACGATCGAGGACGTCGGCATCGAGCGTGAGCGGACCCGCGAGTGGTCGGTCTCGCGGGTCTACGTCCGCAAGGGTCCCCACCGCCGGACCGCCCTCGGCCGCCGTCGCGGTGAGATGGTGCTGGTCCCGATCGAGGACGTCACCGGCCTGCACGAGGTCGGCGATGCCCAGGAGCAGAGCGCCGCCAAGCTGCTCGAGACCTACCAGGACCTCAAGCCGGCCGACCTGGCCGAGGTCATCCACGACCTCAGCCCCAAGCGGCGGGCCGAGGTCGCAGCCGCCCTCGACGACGACAAGCTCGCCGACGTCCTGGAGGAGCTCCCGGAGGACGAGCAGGTCGAGATCCTCGTCGGCCTGGAGAACGCCCGCGCCGCGGACGTCCTGGAGGCGATGGAGCCCGACGACGCCGCCGACCTGCTCAACGAGCTCCCACCCGAGCAGGCCGAGGCGCTGCTGCAGATCATGGAGCCCGACGACGCCGCCGACCTGCGCCGCCTGCTCACCTACGACGAGAACACCGCCGGTGGCCTCATGACGACCGAGCCGGTCATCCTCGGGCCGGAGGCCAGCATCGCCGAGGCGCTCGCCGTCGTCCGTCGCCAGGAGCTCTCGACCACTCTGGCGACGACGGTCTTCGTATGCCGACCGCCCCTGGAGACCCCGACCGGCAAGTTCCTCGGGATGGTCCACATCCAGCGGCTGCTGCGTGAGCCCCCGCACGCCTCGATCGGCGGCATCCTCGACAAGGGGGTCGAGCCGCTCTCCCCGAGCGCGCCGCTGGACCAGGTCACCCGGATGCTCGCCACCTACGACCTCATCGCCATCCCGGTCGTCGACGACGCCGGCCTGCTCGTCGGCGCGGTCACCGTCGACGACGTGCTCGACCACCTGCTGCCCGACGACTGGCGCGAGGACCGCCGCGAGGTGACCCATGGCTGAGCGGCGCGGCCGCACCGTACGGCTCGACCAGCCGCGCGAGGCCCGGCGCCGCATCCTCAGCGCGCCGGCTGGACTCACCGAGGAGGCGTTCGGCGTCCTCTCCGAGCGGTTCGCCCGCTGGATGGGCACGCCCGGGTTCATCCTCGGGATGACGGTCTTCGTCACCGCCTGGCTCGCCTGGAACACCTTCGCCCCGCCGTCCCAGCAGTTCGACCCCCGGGCCCAGAACTACACCCTGCTCACCCTGATCCTGTCGCTCCAGGCCTCGTATGCCGCGCCGCTGATCCTCCTCGCCCAGAACCGCCAGGCCGACCGCGACCGGGTAGCCCTCGAGCAGGACCGGACCCGCGACGAGCGCAACCTCGCCGACACCGAGTTCCTCACCCGCGAGGTGGCCGCCCTGCGGATCGCCATGCGCGACTCCGCGACCCGCGACTTCGTCCGCGGTGAGCTGCGCGATCTCCTGGACGAGATGGAGGAGCGGGGACTCACGGTGACCAAGATCGTTCCTGAAGAGGAGCCACCGGCCACTGCCGGTGCGGGAGGGCGGCATACGGGCGCCTAGCATGGGGCCATGCCGAGCGTCACCCACGAAGCCCTCCGCGCCGCTCTGGCGACGGTCAACGACCCTGAGATCCGCAAGCCGATCACCGAGCTGGGGATGGTGGAGTCCGCGGAGGCCGACGAGGCCGGCCACGTCGAGGTGACCATCCTGCTCACCATCTCCGGCTGCCCGCTCAAGGAGACCCTGACCCGTGACACGACTGCCGCGGTGCTCAAGGTCCCGGGCGTCACGAGCATCAACGTCACCCTCGGCGTCATGAGCGATGAGCAGCGCGCCGACCTCAAGACCCAGCTGCGCGGCGGCCAGACCGAGCGCGAGATCCCGTTCGCGAAGCCGGGATCGCTCACCCGGGTGTATGCCGTCGCGTCGGGCAAGGGCGGTGTCGGCAAGTCGTCGGTGACGGCCAACCTCGCCGCTGCCATGGCCCAGAACGGGCTGCGCGTCGGTGTCGTCGATGCCGACATCTACGGGTTCTCGATCCCCCGGATGCTCGGGGTGTCCGGCAAGCCGACCCAGGTCGACGACATGATCCTGCCGCCCATCGCCTACGACGTGAAGGTCATCTCGATCGGCATGTTCGTCCCCGGCAACCAGCCGGTCGTCTGGCGCGGGCCGATGCTCCACCGGGCCCTGCAGCAGTTCCTCGGCGACGTGTTCTGGGGCGACCTCGACGTCCTGCTCCTCGACCTGCCGCCGGGCACCGGCGACATCGCCATCTCCGTCGCCCAGCTCATCCCCGGCGCCGAGATCCTCGTCGTGACGACCCCGCAGCAGGCGGCAGCGGAGGTGGCCGAGCGAGCGGGTTCGATCGCCGTGCAGACCCACCAGCGGATCGCCGGCGTCATCGAGAACATGTCCTGGCTCGAGCTGCCCGACGGGACCCGACAGGAGATCTTCGGCTCCGGCGGTGGCCAGACCGTCGCGGCCTCGCTCGGCCGCACGGTCGGCACCGACGTCCCGCTGCTGGGGCAGATCCCGCTCGACACGACCCTGCGGATCGGCGCCGACACCGGTGTACCCGTGGTCCTCGGCAACCCCGACGGCGCGGCAGCCGTGGCCCTGCGCGGCATCGCCAAGGGCCTGTCCAGCCGGGCCCGTGGCCTGGCCGGCCGCAGCCTGGGCCTCACGCCGACCGGCCGCTGACGGCGGGCGCTTCACAGGGGAACGGCAGCTTCGCGGGGGTTGTCAACCCTTGCGAAGAGGGCTTTCCCGGATGGGGCGGGAAAGCTGGGGCGCGTGGGTCAGGTCGCGTCGGGGTCGTAAGGGGTCGCCCGGTGCGGGTCCCACGACGTGGACGGTATGCCGGTCGCGGCAGGTGGCGTCGGCGTCTCGTCGGCCGCTCCGCTCGCGCCGTCATCCAGCGAGAACGCGTCCTCCAGGGGCTCCATCAGGGCCTGCCGGACGATCCGCCGGGGGTCGTACTGACGCGGGTCGTACTGGCGCCAGTTGATGTCCTCGTACTCGGGACCGAGCTGGTCCTTGAGCTGGGTCTTGGCCCCCTCGGCCATCACCCTGGCGGCCCGGATGAACCGGGCCAGCTTCGCGGCATACTCCGGCATCCGGTCGCCGAGCAGGAGGACGGCGAGGAAGGCCAGGACGATGAGCTCCCAACCGTTCAGCCCGAGGATGTCCACGGGTCCGCCTTCCTTGGAGTGTCTCTGGGTCGGGGTCGACCACCGGCGACGGCTACTGGCTGCCGGCCTTCAGCGTCATTCTGACATCGAACTCCTTGCCGTCCCGACGCACCCTCAAGGTGACCTCGTCGCCGACCGCCTTGGCCCGGATCGCGACGACCAGCTCGTCGTCGCTGGTCATCGGGCGGCCCTCGAAGGCGAGGATGACGTCACCGGCCTGCAGCCCGGCCGCGGCGGCAGGGCCCTTGGGGTCCACGGCGGGTTTGCCGTCGACCGCACCGGGGGCGATCTTGACGCCCTCGCCGGTGTAGCTCTGGTCCAGGTAGACACCGATGACGGGGTGCTCGGCCTTGCCGGTGCGGATGAGCTGCTCGGCGGTGCGGCCGACCTGGTCGCTCGGGATGGCGAAGCCGACGCCGATGTTGCCGGACTGGGAGGAGCTGTCGGCGCCCGGGACGCGCGCGATGGCGCTGTTGACGCCGATCACCCGGCCCTGCATGTCCAGGAGCGGACCGCCGGAGTTGCCGGGGTTGATGGCAGCGTCGGTCTGGATCGCGTTGATGAACGACTGTCCCGAGGCGCCCCCCGGGGACACCGGCCGGTTGAGCGCCGAGACGATCCCGCTCGTCACGGTGCTCTCCAGACCGAGCGGTGCGCCGACGGCGATCACTCCGTCGCCGACCGCCACCTCCGAGGACCTGCCGATCGGCAGCGGCTTCAGCGCCACGCCGGTGACCTTGATGACCGCCAGGTCGTAGGACAGGTCGCGGCCGACGATGGTGGCATCGACCTTCTTGCCGCTGGACAGCTCGACGACGATCTTGCCGCCGTCGGCCGCGGCCTCGACGACGTGGTTGTTGGTGACGATGTGGCCCTGGTCGTCGAAGGCCCAGCCCGATCCGGTGTCCTCACCGGTGCCGGCACTCACCTGGATGGTGACCACGCTCGGCAGCGCACTGGCGGCGATGCTCGCGATGCTGCCCGCTGGCCGGGCGACGGCGCCGCCGGTCGCGGTGGGCGCCTGGTACGCGGTGCGGCCGAACCCCAGTCGGCCGGAGTTGGCGAGGTAGGCCCCGAGGCCACCTCCGACGAGGCCGGCGAGGATCGCCGCGACCGCCGCGATGCCGAGCACGGAGAGCCAGCCAGGACCACGGCGCGCCCGCACAACCGGTGGTCCGGGGTCGGCCGCCGGGCCGGTGGGTGGCGTCAGGTTCGGGTCGTCGTATGCCGGTGGCGCCAAGGGCGGCGAGGGCTGTGCGAAGACGGGCGGCGGAGGCAGAGCCGGGGAGCCCGACCCCGCGTCGGCCGCCTCGGCCTGCTCGGCCGGCTCGACCGGTTCGGTCGGCGGGTGGTCGAGGAACCAGCCCATGCCTTCGCCCTGCGGACGGGTCTCGTCGAGCGGGATCGGCTCGGTCGGGGATGCGTCGGCGGCCGGCGAGGACACCTCGGGCGACGGCACCCACGGCCGTGCGACGTCATCAGTGGGCCGGCCGGAGGTCGGGTCGGTCATGGAGTCGATTGTGCCTGTTCGGTCGGACCGACGCGCAGGCCGGCCATCTGGGCGGTCCACCGGTAGGCAGCCGGAACGGCCGTCGACGGGGACCCGATCTGTGTCCCCAGACCGCCGGACGAACCCGACGAACCGGCAGCGCGAGTGGTTGCAGTGGTGGCGGCGGGAGCCGGGCGAACGCCGCTCGTCGCCACCCCGGTCGCGCCGGTCGTCACCCCCAGACCCCAGGCGGCCGCGGCGGAGGCTCCGGCAACGACGGTGGCCATGACCGCCGACCGGAGCGGGCTGCGATGCAGGGGCGGCGAGGTGGGGCGCACGGTCGGCAGTGCGTATGCCGTGGGCAGGGTCAGGCCGAACGGAGCCGGTGGCACGTCGGGCACGCTGGGCACACGTCGACCCGCAGAGACCCGGGCCGCAACGGGCTGCGCAGGAACCGACACCGGCATCGACGCGGGCAGAGACAGGTCCGCACCCATGGCGATAAGCGTCGTGCGCAGGCTCGAAGGCATGCTCGGCCCGGCGGTCATGACCGCCTGCAGCCGTCGCTCGACGGACACTGACGCTCGGCAGGTCTCACAGGCGACGAGGTGCCGGTCCCAGTGGAGGGCACGGACGTCGGGCAGCCGGCCCGCGGCATACTCGCTGAGCTCGTCGGTCAGGTGTCCGGGACCGGGGCGAAGGTTCACCGCGACCCCTGCAGCGCCGGTGCGACCGGGCGGCGGCTGGTGGCGGACGGGACCTCGACGACCGGACGGGTGGGTGCCCGGTGGGCCAGGGCCTCGCGCAGCTGGGCCCGGCCCCGGTGGATCCGCGAGCGGACCGTGCCGAGCTTGACGCCGAGCGTCGCCGCGACCTCCTCATAGGTCAGGCCCTCGATGTCGCAGAGGACGACTGCGGCCCGAAAGTCGGGCTGGAGGGCGTCCAGCGCGCGCTGGATGTCATCGTCGAACATGCCGTCGTGGACCGTCTGCTCCGGCCCCGGCTCACGGCTGGCGAGCCGCGCAGCCGCCTCGTCGGAGAGTGCGTCGAAGCGGATCCGCTGCTTGCGACGCATCTTGTCCAGGAAGACGTTGGTCGTGATGCGGTGCAGCCAGCCCTCGAAGGTGCCCGGCGTGTAGGAGCTGAGCGACCGGAAGACCCGAAGGAACACGTCGTGCGTCAGGTCTTCGGCGTCGTGCTGGTTGCCGGTCAGTCGGTAGGCGAGGCGGTAGACGCGGGCCGAGTGCTGCTCGACGACCTCTTCCCAGGTGGGCGGAACCCACGGAGCGGTCTCCTCGGTGGGTTGGGTCAGGTCGGGCGTGCTGACCTCGTGGGTCGTGGTCACGCTGAAGTCACCTCTTTCGTGCGGACGT
Source organism: Intrasporangiaceae bacterium (assembly GCA_021324575.1). Lineage (GTDB taxonomy): Bacteria > Actinomycetota > Actinomycetes > Actinomycetales > Dermatophilaceae > Nostocoides. The sequence continues at coordinate 78,429 of JAJPIW010000102.1, forward strand.
CTTGCTGTGACAGACGTCCATGGGCCTGTCATGGTTCCCCAACCGACTGTGAGGAGCCTGTGTTCCCCAGGCGTTCACGGCGCCGACCGTGGGTGCCCGCGCCAGTAGGGTGGTGTGCCATGAGCGCACAGAAACCCGCCAGCTGGACGTATGCCGAGGAGTTCGTCCCCGAGGGCGACGTCACCGAGGCGGCTCGTCGGCGTGGCGCGGAGCTCGGCGCCACCCCGGTGGGGACCGGCGCGGGGGCTGCGCTACGCCTGCTCGCGGCGGCCGTGGGCGCCCAGTCGGTGATCGAGATCGGCACCGGTGCGGGCACGTCCGGCCTGTGGCTGCTCGAGGGCATGCACTCCGACGGCGTGCTCACGACCATCGACGTCGAGGCCGAGCACGGCCGGGCCGCCAAGCGGGCATATGCCGAGGCCGGAGTCCCGCATCAGCGCACCCGGGTGATCACCGGGCCGGCCCTGGAGGTCCTCCCCCGGATGACGGACGCGGCATACGACATGGTGGTGATCGACGCCGACAAGGCGAGCTACCCCGACTACGTCGCGCACGCGATCCGGCTGTTGCGCTCCGGTGGTGTCCTGGCGCTGGACAACATGCTGTGGCACGACAAGGTGGCCGACCCGGCGGTGCGCGATGCCGACACTGTGACGCTCCGCGACCTCGGCAAGGCCCTGCGCGACGACGACCGGCTGATCGTGACGCTCCTGCCCGTCGGCGACGGCGTGCTCGCGGCCGTCAAGCGATAGGCGTCAGGCCCGACCCGGCCCGGGGCCCCGGCGAAACGCACCCGGCCCCTCGGCGATCGCGACGACCTCATAGGGCTCGACGGCCACCGGCGGCGACCCGATGATCTTCGTGCCCGGTGCGTGGGCGGCGGTCTGCTCGAACTGCGCCTGGAACTCGTCCCGCGCCAACGGGGTGTCGAAGACGTAGGTTCCCTCGAACCACTCCCCCTCGACCATCCGCCACAGCTTGAAGGCGAGCCCGTCGAGGAACATGAACCGGGCGATCGAGGTCCCGACGACGTACTCACGCAAGTCGTCGGCCACGCCGTCCGGGGCTTCGCGGAGCGACCAGCGCACCGCCAGTCCGTAGCCAGCATCCATCGGTGAGCCTGTCCTGTCGTGGGCGAGCGGTCGGTCCGAACCTATCGCCCGCCGATGGCGGGCGGTGGGTTGTCTCACCCTTCGCGTCACCCCGTGCCGGGGTCGGACCGGAGCCCGGGCAGCGCCTCGATCGCGTCGACGTAGCCTTGCGCGCCCCGGCCGACGATGACCAGGGCGGCCCGCGGCGTGACGTACGAGTGGTGGCGGAACGCCTCACGGGCGTGGACATCGGAGAGGTGGACCTCGACCACCGGACACCGGACAAGGGCCAGGGCGTCGTGGATGGCGACCGACGTGTGAGTCCAGGCCGCCGCGTTGAGGACGAGCCCGTATGCCGTGTGCCGGATCTCGTGGATCGCCTCGAGCAGGACGCCTTCGTGGTTGGTCTGCCGGAAGTCCAGATCCCAACCGTGGGCCTCGGTCGTCGCGCGACAGAGCTCCCGCAGGTCGGCGAGGGTGCCCGAGCCATAGACCTCCGGCTGCCGTTCGCCGAGCAGGTTGAGGTTGGGGCCGTTGAAGACGGCGACGACGGGGCGCTGGCTCACAGCGGCCACCCTAGCCACCCGGCATACGGGGCGGCGTACGCCACGGTGCTCGGCCCGACGCCACACCGCGCCACGGCGCAGAACCCCGCCACCGGCGCACCGCGCGGTGCGCCGGTGATCGCGTTGAGCGCCATGGCGCACAACGGTGGCTGACGGAAGTCAGCGGCTGGCGACGGCCCGGCATACGACTCGACCCCCGACCGGCAGGGGTCGGGGGTCGAGCAACAGTGCGGGGTGTGACTACTTCAGGCCGTCGCAGTTGTCGATGGCCTGGCCGAGGGCACGCACCTCGTCGGGGGTCATCTCGACGACGAGCCGGCCGCCGCCTTCCAAGGGCATCCGCAGCACGATTCCCCGGCCCTCCTTGGTCACCTCAAGAGGTCCGTCGCCCGTGCGGGGCTTCATAGCCGCCATCTCATTCCCTTCTCGGTCCGGGAGCGCAGATCACCCATCGCTTGGACTCCCGGCCCTGCTCAGCACCCGGGCCGAACCCGGAGTCACTGGTCTGCTCCATTATCTCCCAGTCGGTGGCGCCGGGGGAAATCGTCCCCTCACCGATCACGGCGGACGGGACCCCCACGGGGTGTACGGCCAGATCGTGCAGGTCCACCACAGGACCCCGCCGACGAGCACGACGACGATCAGGGCGACCCGACGTCGCCAGTGCGGGACGACGGTTGCGCCGGTCGAGGTCCGCATGGCCACCGACGCGACGAGGGCCATGACGGGGAAGTCGAGCAGCATGAACCGCCACATGCTCGTGATCGGCCGGACGACGGCGAACATGTACAGCGGGTAGGCCACCGCCCAGACCCGCGCCTCGACCGACAGCCAGCGACCGTGCCGCCCGAGGACGAGGGCGAGGTAGGTGCCGATGCAGGCGACGAGGACGGCCAGCGAGAAGAGCCCCTTCGTGCCCCAGGCCCAGGTGACCCACAGGACGAACGGCCCATCGGCGGGCCGCTGGCCCCAGGCCGCCTGGACGTCGAAGAAGGCGGCCGGTATGCCGGTCACCCACCCCGCGTACGCGGGCCAGATCAGGCCGGACACTCCCCCGGCGAAGAGCATGGCGACCACGCTCAGCCGCTGGCCGGCGAGCGGCGGGCACCCGGCCGCCCGGTCCTCGCGCCACCGCGCCCACAGGTGGGCGAGGATCACCACGCCGATGGCGGGGGCGACACCCCGGGTGAGGCCGAGGAGGAGGCTCACCAGGGCCACAGCCAGGTAGTGCCGCCTGATGAGCAGCACCAGGCAGAGGCCGAGGAGGAGCACGGCGAGCGCTTCGGAGTAGGGCTGCAGGAGAACCGTGGTCGCCGGATGGAGGCACCACAACATGGCGCCCACCAGCGCCAGCCGCTCCCTCGCGGGCTGCCTGGACGCGTGGGCCCCCTGCCGCAGGACCGCCCAGACGACCACCGTCGCGGCCGCCCCGATGAGGACGTTCAGCACGACCCCGGTGAGCACGAACGGTAGGCCGAGCGCGGTGAGTGCCCGCAGGAGCATCGGGAAGGCCGGGTAGAACGCCCACGTGCTGTAGGTGATCCGACCCGTGTCCGGGTCCGTGGGAATGGGTACCGGGTAGCCGTCGCGTGCGACCCGGGCGTACCAGGTCCCGTCCCAGAGCCCGAACATGTCCCACACGTTCGGGTGCAGGTGACCGACACCGGCCGGGTTCTGGGCGAACGTGGCCGCCGCCCAGAGGGCCACCAAGCCGATGAGCCGCGACGCGGCATACGCGAGGAGGAGGGTTCGGACTGGGTGGGCCAGGGCACGCTCGGCGAGCCGCTGGCGGCCCTGCGAGCTCAGCACGGCGGTCACGGCGGGTAGTCCGTCGGCGGATGGAAGACCAGCAGCTTGTCGATCCAGAGCACCTGGAGGGCGATGCCGACCACGACCAGCGCGGCCGTCCGGGCGACCCACCAGCGCGACGGCCCCTCGGGTCGGGCGCCACCGATGAGGACGGCGCCGAGCGAGAAGAGCGGGAGGGCGAAGCGGAAGACCGAGGTGAACGGGTCGATCGCGACGGCGAGGTATGCCGGGTAGGCGAGCGACCAGGCCCGCAGCTCCGGACCGAGTCGCCGGGCCCACGGACCGAGGACGGCCGTCATCAGGCCCGCGACGACACCCGTGAGGAGCACCGGGGCGTAGACCACCGGCCGGGGGGTGTCCCGTAGCGCCCATTCGGTGATCGAGAGCCAGCCCGAGAACCACTGGATCGCATGGTCGGCCCGCCAGGCGGCCTGGGTCTGGGTGAAGGCGTCGGGCACCCCGGTGCGCCACGCGACGATGGCCGGCCAGAGGACGACGGCGAGCACCGCCCCCACGGCCGACGCTCCCATCCGGACCAGCTCGGGCCTGCGCAGCGGCGCCTCGTCCCGTCGCCTCCACCGGGCGACGAACGCCACCGCGAGCACGATGCAGAGCGGCGCCGCGATCGGCCGGCTGAGCCCGACGAGGAGCGCGAGTGCCCCGGCACCGAGCCAGCGTCGCTCCACGACGAGCCACAGCCAGCCCGCCACGACGAGGCAGGCGAGCGACTCGGTGTAGGCGATCTGCAGGACCGGGGAGGACGGGAAGGCGGCCCACACCAGCATGGCGCCGAGCGCGACCGACGGCGACATCCGACGGACGAAGAGCGCGACGATGACCAGGGCGGCGGCCAGGCCGAGCAGCAGCGACACGGTGGAGCCGACGAGCGGGAAGGACAGCCCGGTGAGCGCCATGAGCCCTCGGCAGAGGAGCGGGTAGACGGGGAAGAAGGCCAGGGCGTTCTGGCTCACCTGCCCGTCCGGGTCGAGCGGGAGGGTGGCCGGATAGCCGCCCTCGGCGATCTTCCGGTACCAGGACCCATCCCACAGGACGGTCATGTCGAGGTAGCCCGGGTGCGGTCCGGTCCACGCCGGATAGGGCACCTGACCCGCCGACGCATGCCAGAGCAGGACGCCGGAGACCAGCCGGACTGCGAGGTAGAGCAACGTGGCCCGCAGGAGGAGCGAGCGGCTCATCGGGCGCCGGACCGGTGACACCCGGCCAGGTGGTCGTCGACGAGCCCGCAGGCCTGCATCGCGGCATACATCGTCGTCGGCCCGACGAAGACGAACCCGGCCCGCTTCAGCGCCTTGGCGAGCGCGACCGACTCCGGGCTCGTGGCCCGCAGGTCGGCCGTGGTCCGGGGCGGGATGTGGCCGGTCGGGGTTTGGCTCCAGACGAGCGCGTCGAGGCCGCCGGCAGCACGCAGGTCGACGACGGCACGCGCGTTGCGGAGGGCGGCGTCGATCTTGGCCCGGTTGCGGACGATCCCGGCGTCGGCCATCAGCCGTGCTCGGTCGCTCTCGTCGTATGCCGCGACGGCATCGGCGTCGAAGCCGTCGAAGGCGGCACGGAAGCCCTCCCGCTTGCGCAGGATGGTGATCCACGCGAGCCCGGACTGGAACGCCTCCAGGGTCAGCCGCTCGAAGAGGGCCGTCTCGCCGTGCACCGGGCGTCCCCACTCCTCGTCGTGGTAGGCGACGTAGTCCGCCGACCCGCCACCCCACGGACACCGGGCCAGCCCGTCCGCGCCGATGACGACGCCCTGGCCGGCGCTCACGAGTTCCCCTGAGTCTCGGGTGTCGCCTGCTCGGCCGCTGCCACGAAGGAGGCGAGGACCCGGCGGTAGGCACGCTCGGCGGTCGCGTCGACGACCGGTTGCAGCGCTCGGGGGAACGCTCGCGGCCGGACCTCCTCGGTCCAGGTCAGGCACGACCCGGGGCCGGCCATCGTGACCGACACGTCGACCCAACCGGTGAGGACCGGTCCGAGCTTGACGAGCCGGAAGCGCACGGGCGGCTCCCAGACCGTCAGCAGCATCCGATCGGGGACCGCCGCCGCGCCCCGCCCGGTTGTGGCGGTGAACTCCCAGCCGACCCGTGGTGTCCCGGGGTCGGTCTGGATCGTCGTCGCCGGGACGAGCCGCTCGTGGCCGGGGAAGTCGGTCAGGACCGCCCAGAGCCGATCGGCCGCGGCCGTCGACTCCAGCCGGATCGTGAACGCCATCGCCGGCTCAACGGCCGTCGGCGTCGAGGACGTCGAGAGGACGAGCCGACTCGGCTCCCTCAAGGGGATCCGGCTGGCCCGTCGACGCGATCTCCTCGTCGTCAGATCCCGCGCGCAGGGCGGCGATGGTCGCGTCCTGGGCAGCCAGCCGGTCGCGCAGTGCGTCGAGGACGTCGTCGACCTGCTCCATCCGGTAGCCGCGAAGGGCGGTGTCGAAGCGGACTCCGTCGACGTCCCGCGCGTGCGGGACGCCTGGCAGTCCTGGGTCGTGGGCCGTCGTCACCGCCTCCGCCATCGGGTCGTACGGGAGACGTGAGGTGACCAGGGCGGCGATCACCGCCACGAGACCGAGCCCCACGACGATGAAGAAGGTCCAGATCACCGCCGATCCCCCGCCCGGACCCAGGCGACCGCCTCGTCGACGTCGTCGGTGAGGTGCAGGAGCCCGAGATCGGTCTCGCTGACCGTGCCGGCGGCCCGGGCCGGGCCGCGGAGCCAGTCGAGCAGTCCGGACCAGTAGTCGGTGCCGAGCAGCACGATCGGGAAGGACGTGACCTTCTGGGTCTGGACGAGGGTGACCGCCTCGAAGAGCTCGTCGAGGGTCCCGAAACCGCCGGGCAGGACGACGAAGCCCTGGGCGTACTTGACGAACATCGTCTTGCGGGCGAAGAAGTAGCGGAAGTTGACCCCGAGGTCGACGTAGTCGTTGAGCCCGGTCTCGAACGGCAGCTCGATCCCGAGCCCGACCGACGTGCCGCCGGCCTCCCGCGCGCCCTTGTTGGCCGCCTCCATCGCCCCCGGCCCCCCGCCGGTGATCACGGCATACCCGGCCGCGACGAGAGCCTTCCCGAGCCGGACTCCGATCTCGTATGCCGGGCTGTCCGGTTTGGTCCGGGCGCTCCCGAAGACGCTGACCGCCGACCCGAGCTCGGCGAGCGCGCCGAACCCCTCGACGAACTCGGCCTGGATCCGCATGACCCGCCACGGGTCGGCGTGCACCCACCCGCTGTCGCCGACGTTGTCCAGGAGTCGCTGGTCGGCCGTCGTCGACGGCACCTGGTCGCCGCGGAGCACGACGGGTCCCTGGTAGTAGTCGGGGCGCCCCATGTCCTTCACGACCGACACCCTAACCGGGCCGGCTGACGCTCAGCCCACCCAGCGCAGCTCAGCCCACCCAGCGCAGCAGGGCCGCCTCGCAGGCGTACAGGTCCCGGACGGGGCACCGCTCCTCGTCGTGGTGGGCGAGGTTGGGGTCGCCCGGGCCGAAGTTGACGGCCGGCACGCCCATCGCGGCGAAGCGGGCGACATCGGTCCACCCCTGTTTGGCGACGACGTCGACGCCCAGAGCTTCGACGAAGGCCTTTGCCGCCGGCAGCTGCAGACCCGGGCGCGCTCCACCGGCGTTGTCCTTGACGACCACCACGTAGCCGCTGAACAGCTGGTTGACCACGGCGAGCGCGTCCTCGGGTGACTTGTCGGGGGCGTACCGGTAGTTGACGGTCACGACGCACCGGTCCGGGATGACGTTTCCGGCGATACCGCCGGCGATCCCCACCGCGTTCATGGCCTCGCGGTACTCCAGGCCGTCGACGTCCACGATCTCGGGCTCGTATGCCGCGAGCCGGGACAGGATCGCTCCGGCGTCATGGATGGCGTTGTGGCCGTTCCACGGACGGGCGGAGTGGGCGGCGATGCCCTTGGTGACGACCTCGGCGCGCAGCGTGCCCTTGCAGCCGCCCTCGACGATGGCGCCGGTCGGCTCGAGCAGGACGGCGAAGTCGGCGTCCGCGATCAGGTCGGGGCGCTGCTGGTGGATGTGGAGCAACCCGTTGAACTCGCTGTCGATCTCCTCACCCTCGTAGAACACGAAGGTGAGGTCCCGACTCGGCTCGGCCACCAGGGCGGCCTTGAGCTGGACGGCGACGCCACCCTTCATGTCGACGGTGCCGCGGCCCCACAGGTCCTCGCCCTCGCGGCGGACGGGCAGGTTGGCGGGGTCCTGGGTGAGCGGAACGGTGTCGATGTGGCCGGCGAGGACGACCCGCTCGGCCCGGCCGAGGTCGGTGCGGGCGACGAGGGTGTTGCCGATCCGGGTCACCGTGAGATGGCGAAGCGGAGCAAGCGCCACCTCGATCGCGTCGCAGATCGCCCGCTCGTCCCGGCTCACCGACTCGATGTCGCACAGCGCGGTCGTCAGCTCGACGATGTCGGCGGTGAGGTCGAGAGCCGTCGAGAGGGCATGGGAGTCGGGCGAGTCCGGCATACGAAAACCCTATCCGTCAGCGAAGTGACCCCAAGTCGAGGCCGGCGAAGACTTACCGGAGAATGGAGCCATGACGTCGACGCGCAGCGCCTGGGGCCATGGGCTCGCCACCATCACCGAGGCAGGTGCCGTGCTCGACACGTGGTACCCCTCACCCGCCCTCGGCGGCCGGGACGGGTCCGACGCCCCGGCCGGGCTGACGGAGCTCGCGGGCGCCGACGAGGCGCGTGGCACCCGGACCGAGGTGGTCACGACCGAGATCGACCTCGATGCGCCGCCGTCGGGTGCCAGCGACGCCTACCTGCGGCTGCACCTGCTCAGCCACACTCTCGTGGAGCCCAACACGGTCAACCTCGACGGCATCTTCGGCGCCCTCGCCAACGTCGTGTGGACCAACCACGGTCCGTGCGCGGTGGAGGGCTTCGAGGACGTACGCCTGCGGTTGCGCGCCCGCGGACCGGTCCAGGTCTTCGGCGTCGACAAGTTCCCCCGGATGACCGACTACGTCGTGCCCGCCGGCGTGCGGATCGCCGACGCCGACCGGGTCCGCCTCGGCGCGCACCTGGCCAGCGGCACCACCGTCATGCACGAGGGCTTCGTCAACTTCAACGCCGGCACTCTGGGGACCTCGATGGTCGAGGGCCGGATCGTCCAGGGCGTCGTCGTCGACGACGGGTCCGACATCGGCGGTGGCGCCTCGATCATGGGCACCCTGTCCGGTGGCGGCACGGAGCGGGTGCGGATCGGCAAGCGGTGCCTGCTCGGCGCCGAGTCAGGCTGCGGGATCGCGCTGGGCGACGACTGCGTGATCGAGGCGGGCCTCTACATCACGGCCGGGACCAAGGTCACCGTGCCCGACGGAACCGTCGTCAAGGCCCGGGAGTTGAGCGGTCAGGACGGGCTGCTGTTCATCCGCAACTCGGTCACCGGCCGGGTCGAGGCGCGACCGCGGGCCGGGCACGGCATCGCGCTCAACAGCGCACTGCACGCGAACGACTGACCAAGCGCCCACCCGCACCCGACCACCGCCCCCGGCCCGCCCAGATCGGGCACTCCCAGAAAGACACCACCGCAATGTCCGGCACGCGCCCCGTGGGGCTGATCCTCTCCGAGGAGCAGCCCCGGTCCGGCCGCAGACGCGTACTGGGTCGGGTGGTTCTCGGCGCGATGGCCGTGGTCGTCGCCGGCGCGGCATACATCGGGGTGCGCGGTGTCGGGACTCCGTGGGCGAGCACCGGCTGCCAGGCCAAGACGGGTGCGACGGCGTTCCGGTACACCTCCGAGCAGACGGCCAACGCCGCGACGATCGTGGCCATCGCCAAGCGGCGCGGCCTGCCAGCTCGCGCCGCGACGATCGCCATCGCGACCGCGTTGCAGGAGTCCAAGCTGCGCAACCTGCAGTACGGCGACCGCGACTCCCTCGGCCTGTTCCAGCAGCGCCCGTCCCAGGGCTGGGGTACCAAGGCCCAGCTGCTCGACCCCGACTACGCCACGAACGCCTTCTACGACGCCCTCGTCAAGATCAAGGGCTACGAGACGATGGAGATCACCAAGGTCGCCCAGGCCGTCCAGCGCAGTGCGGCACCCGAGGCGTACGCCGACCACGAGCAGGAGGGCCGGGTTCTCGCCGACACGCTGTCCGGATACACCCCAGGAGGAGTCGGCTGCAGCCTCGCCGGAGCCACCAAGGCCGGCGACGGCACTGCCCTGGCCAGCCTCCTGGACCGCGAAACCGGCCTCACCGCAACAGTTTCCGGCAAGCGCGTCACGATCAGCGCCCATGACGCGCGCGCTGCCTGGGCCGCGGGTTCATGGGCGGTCGCGAAGGCCGACCTCTTCCAGATCACCGACGTCGCCGTGGCCGACCAGAAATGGCACCGTGCCAAGAGCGAAAAGGCCTACGTCTGGCACCGCTCCTCATCGGCCGTCGGGGCGGCCACCGTGGTGATCACTCTCGGCTAGCCGAACTGTTACCAACCCCGCCCCCGGGATCGCCGTCTCAGAGAGTGTCCACAGTGAAGGCAGATCAGCAACGGGGGTTTGGAAGATGACCGTTCGTCGTTCGCGCGTCGCCCTGCTCGGCATGGGGGTCGTGGCGCTGGCTCTCGCGGGGTGCGGCACTCCGACCACGACGGTCGCCAGCAGCACGGCGCCCAGGCCGGTCAGCAGCGTGAGCGCGCGGTCGACCTCCTCAGCAGCACCGACCCCGTCGGCGTCATCGACGGCGTCGGTCTCCTCGACCGCGCACCCGGGCTGCTCGCCGGCCGTCACGATCACCTTCCAACCGGTTGCCAGCACCTACCGGTCGGCTCCCGTGCGGACGATGACCGCCCGGGTCACGGCCAGGTGCGACACGGTCCTGGGCGTGGCCGCGCTGCACGCGGCCATCACCGCCGACAGCGACGCCGAGCTGGCCGGCTGGCGCACCGCCCTGCCGAACGACCTGCCCGGCCCGGCAACCGGCTCCTACACGAGGAAGGACTCGGTGCTGGTCAACACCGACGGGCTCGTCGTGGTCCAGGGCGCGAGCTACCTGTACGCCGGGGGCGCCCACGGCACCGATGAGCGGACCTACGAGGTGCTCGACACGACCCACGGCGTAGTCGTGACGCACGACGCCATCGTCGCCGAGCTGCAGCGCCACGGCCTGACCCACCAGCGCCTCGACGCCATCATCGACGCTGCGGCAGCTGCAGCCCTCAAGGCACGGACGGGCGACCGAACCGACGCCTCGGGCATTGCCCCGCTCACGGCCGCCGGGGTGGACCTGTGGCCCGGCCGCAGCGGTCTGCACGGCAGCGTGGACCACTGCTCGTACTACGCGTGCGCCGTCGGCGTGGTCGACTTCACCATCCCGTGGAGCAGCCTGGTGCCGGCCGGGGCGGACCTCACCTTCCTCCCGAGTCGTTGGGGACACTGAGCTGTGGCCGACGAAGGGTCCGTATGCCGCGGCATACGGACCCTTCGTCGGCCACTCAGCGGGAGGCGATGGGGAGGTAGTCGCGCTCGGGTTCGCCGGTGTAGATCTGGCGCGGACGGCCGATCTTGGTCTGCGGGTCCTCGATCATCTCGCGCCACTGGGCGATCCAGCCGGGGAGCCGGCCGAGGGCGAACAGGACGGTGAACATCTTGGTCGGGAAGCCCATGGCCTTGTAGATCAGGCCGGTGTAGAAGTCGACGTTGGGGTAGAGCCGGCGGCTGACGAAGTAGTCGTCCTCGAGGGCGTGCTGCTCCAGCTTGAGGGCGATCTCGAGGAGCGGGTCGTTGACGCCGTCCTTGTTGAGGATCTTGTCGGCGCTCTTCTTGATGATCGCGGCGCGCGGGTCGTAGTTCTTGTAGACCCGGTGGCCGAAGCCCATCAGCTTGACGCCGTCCTCCTTGTTCTTGACCTTCTTGACGAAGTTGTCGACGTCACCGCCGTCGTCGTAGATCTCCTGCAGCATCTCCAGGACCGCCTGGTTGGCGCCGCCATGGAGCGGGCCGAAGAGGGCGTTGATGCCGGCCGACACCGAGGCGAAGAGGTTGGCGTGCGAGGAGCCGACGAGCCGGACGGTCGAGGTGGAGCAGTTCTGCTCGTGGTCGGCATGCAGGATGAGGAGCAGGTCCAGGGCCCGAACCATGTCCTCGTCGAGGTCGTACGGCTCGGCCGGCAGCCCGAACGTCAGGCGGAGGAAGTTCTCCGGCAGGGACAGGCTGTTGTCCGGGTAGAGGAACGGCTGGCCGACGGACTTCTTGTAGGCGTATGCCGCGATCGTCGGCAGCTTGGCCATCAGCCGGATGGTCGACAGGTCGACCTGGCGGGTGTCGAACGGGTCGAGGCTGTCCTGGTAGAACGTGCCGAGCGCGGAGACGGCCGAGGAGAGCACCGGCATCGGGTGGGCGTCGCGCGGGAAGCCGTTGAAGAACGCCCGCAGGTCCTCGTGGAGCAGCGTGTGCCGGCGAATCCGCAGGTCGAAGTCGTCGAGCTCCTTCTGGGTCGGCAGGGCGCCGTAGATGAGCAGGTAGGAGACCTCGAGGAAGCTGGACTTCTCGGCCAGCTGGTCGATGGGGTAGCCGCGGTAGCGCAGGATTCCCTGGTCGCCGTCGATGTAGGTGATGGCACTCTCGCAGGACGCGGTGTTGACGAACCCGATGTCCAGGGTGACGTTGCCGGTCTCCTTGAGCAGGGCCGAGATGTCGTAGCCGTTGTTGCCCTCGGTGGCCTTGATCGTCCTGAAGTCGAGCGTCTTGTCGCCGGCTGTGAGCTGTGCGCCCGTGTCGCCTGTCATACCAACTCCTTGCTCGTGGTGAGGGGGACTACTGGCCACTGCCCTGCCGCGCGGTGGCTGGGGTGGGCGCCGATGCCTGCTCCTCCTCCGAACCTACCGCAGCGTTTCGCCGACTCCACAGGCGCCTGCTCCGGTCAGCCGGCGAGGCGGTCGGCGGCCGCAGCGATGCGCTCGTCGCTCGCGGTGAGCGCGATCCGGACGTGCTCGGCGCCCGCGGCGCCGTAGAACGCCCCGGGCGCCACCAGGATGCCCAGGTCGGCGAGCCGGGCCACCGTGGTCCAGCAGTTCTCGCCGGCAGTCGACCAGAGGTACAGACCCGCCTCGGAGTCGTCGATCCGGAGCCCGTATGCCGTGACGGCGGCGGCCAGCGTCGCCCGGCGCGCGGCATACGTCGCCTTCTGGGCCGCGACGTGCGCGACGTCACCGAGGGCGGCGAGCATGGCCCGCTGGACCGGCCACGGGACGATCATCCCGGCGTGCTTGCGGACCTCGAGCAGCCCCGCGACGATCCTCGGGTCGCCCGCGACGAAGGCGGCGCGATAGCCGGCGAGGTTGGACTGCTTGGACAGCGAGTAGACCGCGAGCAGTCCCTCGTGCGAACCGCCGGTGACCCGCGGGTCGAGGATCGAGGGCGTCGTCGGGGCGGTGTCGCTCCCCCGGTCGGTGCGCCAGTCCAGCTCGGCGTAGCACTCGTCGCTCGCGACGATGACGCCGTGCTCACGAGCCCACGCGACGACCTTGGCGAGGTGCTCGACTCCGAGGACCTTGCCGGTGGGGTTGCCGGGGGTGTTGAGCCACAACAGTTTTGGCGTAGTGGCTGCGGTCAGCGGGCCGTATGCCGTGAGGGCGTCCGCGGGGAATGGGGTCGCCTTGGCCAGCCGGGCACCGACGTCGTAGGTGGGGTAGGCCACGGTCGGGAAGCCGACGATGTCGCCCGCGCCGAGGCCGAGCAGGGTCGGCAGCCAGGCGACGAGCTCCTTGGAGCCGATGGTCGGCAGCACGCCGGCGGGGTCGACGTCGGGCACCCCGCGACGGGTCGCGAACCAGGTCGCGACCGCCTCGCGCAGGTCGGGCGTCCCGTAGGTCTGCGGGTAGCCGGGTGCGTCGGCGGCCGCGCAGAGGGCCTGCTGGACGACAGCCGGCGTCGGGTCGACCGGCGTGCCGATCGACAGGTCGACGATCCCGCCGGAGACGGCGCTCGCCCGCTCCTTGAACGGAGCGAGCGAGTCCCAGGGGAAGTCGGGGAGGCCGGAGATCACCTCAGGGCGTCATTCATCGTGGGGCTGCGGGGGCAGGTCCGCGATGATCGGGTGGTCCTTGGCGATGACGCCGAGCTTGGCGGCGCCGCCGGGGCTGCCGAGGTCGTCGAAGAACTCGACGTTGGCCTTGTAGTAGTCGGCCCACTGCTCGGGCACATCGTCCTCGTAGTAGATCGCCTCGACCGGGCAGACCGGCTCACAGGCACCACAGTCGACGCACTCGTCGGGGTGGATGTAGAGGCTGCGCTCGCCCTCGTAGATGCAGTCGACGGGGCACTCCTCGATGCAGGCCTTGTCCTTGAGGTCGACACAGGGCTGCGCGATCACGTACGTCATGGCGCCCATACTATGGGGCGATGGCAGGCCGTGAGGTGCAGGGTTCACCGCCTGGGGAGGACCGCGTCACCACGATGGTCGGCTCGCGGGTCGTCGCCCGACACCGCCTGCCGTCCCCCGACCCGGCCACCGGCGCCACCCTCACCGACGTGGTCGGCGATCTCGTGGCCGCCGATGCCGAGTTCCTCACCGTCGCAACGCGACTCGGCGACATCCGGGTGGCTCGGGCCGACCTCACGGCACTCAAGGTGATCCCGCCGCGACCGGCCCGCAGCGGAGCCCCGCACCTGGCCATCTCGGTCGAGGACCTGCAGCGGGTCATGCTCCCGGCGTGGGGTGCGGTCGAGCGTGGGGTTCTCGGCGACTGGCGGCTGCGGGCCGCGGCCGGCTTCACCCAGCGCGGCAACTCGGTGGTGCCCGTGGGCTCTCCCGGCCTGCCGCTCACCACGGCCGTCGAGCGCGTCGAGGCCTGGTATGCCGCGCGCGGACTTCCGGCGCGCTTCGCGGTCGCCGGCCCGGCCGGGTTCGAGCCCGACGAGGACCCGCTCGGAGCGGTGCTCCTGGGGGGTGGCTACACGGTCGGCAGCCGCACACTCAACCTGACGGCTCCCACGGCCACTGTCGCCGGGGCGGACCCCGGTGGCCCGGCCGTGACCATCAGCGCCGACCTGACCCCGGAGTGGCTCACCGCCTACCGGCGCTCGCGCGCCACGCTTCCGGAGACGACCGAGCGCGTGCTGCGCGACGGAGAGCACGTCGCGTTCGGGGCCATCGCGCCCGGGGGCGGGCTGTCTCAGACCCTGGGGCTGCGGGACAGGGACGCCGCCGGCACGACGCCGGTTTGCCTGGCACGTCTGGCGATCGGAGACGGCTGGGCCGGAGTCGGCGCGGTCTGGACGGACCCGGCATACCGGCGTCGCGGCCTTGCCGCACACCTCACGGCCCGGCTCGCGGCATACGCGAAGGACGCAGGCGTCGACCTCGTGCACCTGCAGGTGGAGAGCGACAACGCCGCTGCGCTCAGCCTCTACCGCGCGATGGGCTTTGCCACCCACTCGGCCTACGCCTACCTGACGGCGCCTCAGTCGATGGCGCCGTAGCCGCTCCGGTACCAGGTGAGGGCGGGCTGGGTCTCGTCGGACAGGTCGACCGAGACGACCGCGCCGACGACGATGCTGTGGTCACCCGCGACGTGTACGTCGGTGGTCCGGCACTCCAGGGTGGCGAGGGCCTCGACGAGCAGCGGGCTGCCGGTCTCGGGGCCGACCACGTGCGGCACCAGGTCCAGCTGCCCGTGCAGCGGCCGCCCGCGAGTGGCCAGCCACTGGGCCGTGGCGCGTTGGTCAGCGGCCAGGATGTTGACGGCGAAGGCTCCGGCCTGCAGGAGCGCGTCGTGGAAGCGCGCCTCGCGCTCGACGCAGACGAGGAGGAGCAGGGGGTCGACCGACACCGAGGCCACCGCGTTGGCGGTCATGGCGTGGTCATGCCCGTCGACCCGAGCCGTGACGACGCAGACGCCCGTCACGAACCGGCCCATGGCCAGCCGGAAGCGACCCTCGTCCACTGCCCGGCTCTCGCTCATCTGACCCCGATGTCGGCGAGCTCGACGTAGCCGCCGACCGCCTCGTCGGCGCCGAAGTTGCGCACGTCGGACCCGGCCAGGTACATCGCCTTGCGCTGCGCGAGACCGATGTAGTAGCCCTTCTCGACGAGCGTCCGGTCCAGGTCTGCCCAGCCGGCCTCCCGCGTGGAGCGGTCGGCCACCGACGCCAGCTTGGTCATCTGGTCGTTGACCGCCCGGTCCGCCACCGCGCCGTAGTCCCGACCGGTGCCCACCGACGTGAGGTTGAGCCGTGAGTCGAAGAGCGGTGGGAGGACGGTCGACGCCGACGCCCATTCCGGCGCCCAGTTGGCCCAGAAGACATCGACGCCCTTGGCGAAGTCCGGCTCGGCGATCCGGGTGAAGTAGTCGTCGACCACCGGCTTGAGGGTGGGCTTGAAGCCACCCTTGGTCCAGCCGGCGACCAGGGCGGACATCGCCTTGTCGGAGGTGTCGGTCGACCGGTAGGCGACGGTGATCGGGACCGGCAGGGTGAGCCCGGCCCGGGTGAGCAGGGCCGCTGCCGCGGTCGGGTCGCCCGCGGGACCGCCGCCGACCGGGTCGGCGTCGCCGTGGGCGGTCAGCCCGGACGGGAGGACCGAGAAGGTCGGCTGCGCGGCGGTCGCCCCGCCGAGCGCGGTCACGTAGGCGTCGCGGTTGGTGGCCAGCCCGAGTGCCTTGCGGACGTCGGGCTCGGCCATCTTCTTGCTCTTGAGGTTGGGCGCGAGGTAGTCCACGAGCCCGGCCCCCGGGTTGACCGACCGGCCACGCAGCTCGCTGGATGCCTCGATCTGCTGCTGCATCGCCGGTGGCGCGGAGTCCAGGGAGATGGCTGCCTTGCCGTTGCCGCCGTCGGCCATGATCCGCTGGACGACGGACTGGGTCTCGACGCCCTCCTGGTAGACGATCGTGTCCGGGTAGGCCTTGCGGATGGGGTCCGAGGTCCGGTTCCAGTGGGTGTTGCGGACGAAGGTGGCCCCGCTGCTCGGCGTCCACGTCCCCTGCAGCTGGTAGGGCCCGGTCGACCAGATGTCGTAGGTGGAGTCCTTGCCCTTGTCCCGCGCCTGCGGGTACGGCGCGAACGCCGGGAGCGTGACGACCTCGCCGAAGTCCGGTTGTGGTGCGGCGAGGTGGAAGGTGATGGTCTCCCCGTCGCAGGTGACGGCCTTGTCGTATGCCGCCCGCCCGACCTTGGCCGCGGCTCCGGTCGCGTAGGGACCGGCATACGTGCTCGTACCGTCCGGCTCCTTGGGGATGTCGAGCATGACCAGCGCGTAGGCCGGGCCGCCGGTCACGTCCTTGGTCGAGAAGGTCCGCGAGATGCCGTACTTGACGTCGTCGCAGGTCACCGGGGTGCCGTCCTGCCAGGTGACGCCCTCGCGCAGGGTGAAGCTCCACGTCTTCAGGTCCGGCGACGGCCGGCCGGTGTCAGTGGCCAGGTCACCGACGAGGGTGGACTGGTCAGCGACCTTGCCGGCCGGCTGGTAGGCGGTCAGGGTCCGGACGAAGGTCCGGGTCGCGAACGCCATGTCGTCGCGCGACCCGATCCGCTGCGGGTCCCAGGCCGTGACCGGGCCGAGCGCGAGCGCCGTGAGCGTGCCACCGGCGGTGCTGCCGGTGCGTGACGCCGTGACGGACGGGTCGGCGGTGGGTCGGTCACCGAAGGGCTGACAGCCCGCCACCCCCAGCGACGCGGCCGCGGCGCACAGGGCGACGACGGCTCGGCGGGAGCGGCGGGTGATGCGCACGCGCATGGGTCAAGCGGTCCTCGGCGTCGGAGATGGGGTGTCGCGGGTGGGTCAGGCGTTGCGGGCGCGCGAGGCGGCGCGGGCCCGGAGGGTCTGGTCGAGCTCGACCTTGCGGATGCGGACCGCCTCAGGGGTCACCTCGACGCACTCGTCCTCGCGGCAGAACTCGAGGGACTGCTCCAGGCTGAGCTTGCGCGGCGGCACGATCTTCTCGAAGTTGTCCGAGGAGGAGGCGCGCACGTTGGTGAGCTTCTTCTCCTTGGTGATGTTGACGTCCATGTCGTCGGCGCGGGA
>JAJPIW010000098.1 GCA_021324575.1 Intrasporangiaceae bacterium
CCAAAAGAGGCATCGGCACTGTTGGTCACCCAGATCCCGCCATCCCACAGGTCCGCCTGATGCACCACCGCCCCCTCCGACCGCAACGCGAACCACCCCAACAGCGAGGCCACGAGCACGACCACCGCCCCGGACGCCACGGCGAAGCGACGGCGCGCAAAAGCCCCCATGTGTGTTTTCCTCCCACCTCAAACGCACGGAACTCCTGACAGGCTAGCTGCCAGATCGCCGGGGCGGCGATGGGGCGAACTCCCCGTTTCAGGTAACGACTGAAGTCAGCAAATGGGTACGCGCGGGTCGCTGCGCCCGCCGGAGAACGAGGTGAACGTGTTGGTGACCCCGTAGTAGCCGGCATACGGGCCGCTCGCGACGCGGTACCAGTAGCCGTCCGGCTGGGTCGAGCTCATCGTCCCGGAGTCCTGGGCCTTGCAGCTGACCTCGACCGTCTGACCCGACGAGAGGTAGGCGCTGCTGCCCGACGCGTTCCAGTAGTTGGTCCACAACGTCGTGCCTCGGGACGTCTCCGACCACGTGGTGGGCGGCGGCGGCGACGCGGTGGTCGCGCAGACCTGGCCGGTGTAGCCGGACCAGCCCGAGTCGGGGGCGTGCTCCCGGACCGCGAGGCACATCCGCTGGTCGTAGCCACCGGTCGCCGCCACCGACTGGAACACCGACCCGGAGCGGCCCACCTCCCCGGTCGTCTGGTCCTGGTCGATGCTGCGGCCGTTGTCCTGGTTGCTCCAGGTCCAGGTGATCGTGCGGTCGCTGACCGATGCCGTGAGGTTGGCCGGCGTCAGGGTCGGCCCATAGGGGCGGACGGTCCCGCTCTGGGCCGAGTTGGACCGGCCGCCGTTGTTGGTGGCCGTGACCGTGATCTGCTGGGCACCGGTGTTGAGCGGCGAGGTCGTGAAGGTGATGGTGCCGCTGCACGACGAGCCGCAGGGGGCCGCGCCGCTGGCCCCGCTGGCGGACCACCGGACCGAGGAGTAGCCAGAGGAGTTGGACGCACCCAGCCGGACGGTGACGTTGACCCTGAAGTTGGGGCCGGCCTCGGCGGCCGAGACGGTGAAGTTGGCCGGGACGCCGTTGGCCGTGAAGCCGGCGACGTTGCCGGGGTCGGAGGTGACGTTGCCGCCGTTGGTGACGGTGACCATCCACTCGTACTTCTTGCCGTCGTAGGGGACGCTGTCGGTCATCGAGGTCTGCCCGGACCCGGGTGAGGCGATGGCGCTCCAGGCGCCGCCGGCCACCCGCCGGTTGACGGTGTAGTGCTTGATCGGCGGCCCGTTGACGTTGGACGTCGGGCTCCACCGGACGGTGACGGTCGACCGCGAGGTGGCCGGCGTCGGCGTGGACGGGGACACCACGAGCGAGCTGATGGGCGCCGGTTTGCCGGCCGACTGGTCCTGGATCGGGGCCGACCACGGACCGCGACCGGCCCCGTTGATCGCAAGCACCCGGATCTTCTGAGGCTGGTTGTTGTTGAGCCCGCGGGCCACGAACGTCGTCGTCGGCGCGGTCACCTTCTGGGGCCCGCTGGAGGCACCCGCCGCGTCGACGACCGACACCTCGTATGCCGTGATGGCAGAGCCCTTGTTCTGGGGCGGCTGCCAGCTGATGGTCAGGGACTGGTCGCCGCGCCCGGTGACCGTGACCGAGGTGATCTGCTCCGGCTTGGTGTCCGGGGTGACCGGGTCCGACGGACCGGCCGGCGTGTTGGACTGGCCGATCGCGTTGACCGCCCAGGCCTGGAACCGGTACGCCTTGCCGTTGGTCAGCCCGCTCACCGTGCACGGCGACGACGTGCACTTCAGCTCGCCGGTGGAGCCACCGGTCCACTTCAGGAGGTAGTACTGGATCGGCGACCCGCCGTCGTAGGCCGGCGGGGTGTAGGACACGCGCGCCTGGCCGCCGGCGACCCGGTCGGCGATCGCCGTGAGCCCGCCCGGTGTCCCGGGGTGGGAGAGGATCGAGACGGTGGCCCGGCCGAGGGCTTGCCGCGTGCTGCCGGGCTGGTCGGTGACGAGGACCGCGATGTTGCCCGTCGGGTCGGGGCTGGCCCCGGCCGAGACGGTCAGGGTGCACCCACTGGCTGACGCCGACAGGCCCTTGCCCGACTCGACCGTCGCCTTGAGGATCGAGCAGCTGGGGTGCTGGAGCGGCGACTGCAGGTAGGCCGACACGTCGATCGACTGGCTGCCGCCCTCCTTGAGGCCGAGGATCGAGATCGGGCGCATGGTCGGCGGCGGCGCGACCGGCGTGGAGGTGTGCACGGCGTTGCCCGTGGGGAGCCCGAGGACCGTGACCTTGAGCTGCTGGGTCTGCCCGGAGGCGTCGACCCGGACGGTCAGCGCACCGGTCCCGCTCGGGGCGGACGAGCCGGCCCGCAGGGTCACCAGCCGGTTGCCCTGACCGGTCGCCGCCAGGGTGACGCCCTTGGGCCCGCTGCCGGACCACGAGGTCGTGTAGCGAACGCCGTTCGGGTCCATGCCGACGGGAACCCAGGCGTGGCACAGGGCCGGGATGTCCAGGGTGCGCGCGAGGCCGCCCGCGCTCAGGCTGACGCCGATCGAGGGGCAGCGGAGCAGCGCCACCTTGGGCCCGACCTGGATCGGGACCGAGACGTATGCCGTGCCGTAGTCCTTGCCCTCGGCCGTCGCCGACTGCTCCTGGTCGCGGGGCTTGTCGGTGACCTGGAGCATGATCGCCCCCGGTCCGACGTAGCCGCCGCTCGAGGTGAGACGCACAGTGTCCGGCCCGGTGACCTGGTAGCCCAGACTCTGGGCCGGCGAGGTCGAGACGGTCGAGACCGCGGTGATCGAGATCTGCCGGCCGCGGGGGGACTTGATGTAGTCGTTCAGCCGGACGTCCTTGGTGGAGTCCTTGCCCATCGAGATGAGGGCGGACGCGACGACGAACGGGTTGCCCTTGCCGCCCGTCGGGACGTAGACGAGGGCCATGGCCGTCAAGCCGTCCTGGTCGGTGATGACGTAGGGGACGGTGTAGGCGTGGTCAAGGATCTTGACGCGGACCTTGTCGCCCTCGATCGAGGCCGACGCCGAGAGGACGTTGGTGACCTTGAGCCGGCCGGGGTCGGAGTCGATGTCGGTGTCGTTGGCGAGGACATCGACCAGAGCGCTGCTCGCGCCGGGGGCCGGCTTGGCGACGTCGTCCAGCGCGGTCGGCGGGTTCTTGGCGCCCTTGACGCCACGCACGAGGACCGAGGTCCGGGAGGGGTCGAAGAGGCCGTCGTCGATGCCGTACTGGAGCTGCCTGACCTGGCTGCCCGCCTCCGGGGCGGTGGTCGTCGCCGTGAACGCGGACCGGTCGATCTTCCACTGCTTCAAGGTCGCCGCACCGTTGAGTCCGTCGACGTCGACGGTGACCGGGTCGCCGGGTGAGATGAGGTCGTTGGCCGTGAAGGGGACCGTCACGTGACGACCGGGAGCCGCGGAGACGCTGTCCTCGACGGCGATCGGCGGCTGCGGGTCGGCGGGCGGCACGACGCCGACCCGGATGAAGCCCTGGGAGGTGGCGCCGAACCGGTCGGCGATCCGGTAGTTGATGATCTCGGTGCCCGAGGCGTTGGGGTA
>JAJPIW010000033.1 GCA_021324575.1 Intrasporangiaceae bacterium
CCTGGGCCACCCCCGCCCAACGCCTCGATACCCTCCTGGCACAAGCAGAACCACCAGGTGTTGCACTAGCACCCTGAATCCGCCCTACCCCGAGAACCCGATAACTTCGCGGTCGCGCGAGGGGCGCGGGTGGGCAAGCGGGGGGTGGTTGACGGGCGGGGATACTCGGTATAGCGTGCTCCCGACAGCACGGCATACCCAGTATTGATGGAGGTGGGACGAGTGTCGGTCAAGCTCGGGCTGATGGCCCTGCTCGCCGAGGAGCCGATGTACGGCGCCCGGTTGCGCGCCGAGTTCGAGGCCCGCACCGGCGGCACCTGGCCACTCAACGTCGGGCAGGTCTACACCACGCTCGGCCGGCTCGAGCGCGACGGCCTCGTCGAGCAGGCCGGCCCGGCCGACGCCGAGGGACGGATCTCCTACCGGCTCACCGAAGCCGGGCGCGCCGAGGTCGGCGCCTGGTGGGAGCAGCCGGTCGACCGGGACAGCACCCCGCGCGACGAGCTCGTCATCAAGCTCGCCCTGGCCGTCACCGCGCCCGGCGTCGACGTCCAGGCCGTCGCCCAGAAGCAGCGAACCGCCACCCTCGTCCACCTGCGCGACCTGACCCGGCTCAAGCAGCGAGCCCTGGACAAGGTGCAGGGCGACGGCGCGGAGCACGACCTGGCCTGGCTGCTCGTCCTGGAGAACCTCATCTTCGGCGCCGAGGCCGAGGTCCGCTGGCTCGACCACGTCGAGACCCGCCTCGCGCAGGAGGCGATCGCGCTACGCACCGGCCGGCGCACCCGGCATACGGACGAACCGAACGAGACACCCGCACCCGACGACGAACCGATCCACAGCAGCAACTGACGGCACCACCTCAGCAAGGGGGAACCACCACATGTCCGAGCCCACACTCCTTCTCGACAACGTCTCGCGCACCCACGGCACCGGCGAGAACGCCGTCCATGCCCTCGCGGGCGTCAGCCTCGCCGTCCATCCCGGTGAGCTCGTCGCCGTCATGGGGCCGAGCGGATCGGGCAAGTCGACGCTCCTCAACGTCGCCGGCGGCCTGGACCGCCCGACCGCCGGCACGGTGAGGATCGCCGGTGAAGACCTCACGACCCTCAGCCCCAAGGGACTGGCCCAGCTCCGCCGCCGCAAGGTCGGCTTCGTCTTCCAGGACTACAACCTCATCCCGAGCCTCACCGCCGCCGAGAACGTCGCGCTCCCCCTCGAGCTCGACGGCCAGCGTGCGCGCAAGGCCCGCCGGCACGCCAAGGACGCGCTGGACACGATGGGGCTGCTCGACCTCGCCGACCGCTACCCCGACGCGATGTCCGGCGGCCAGCAGCAGCGGGTCGCCATCGCCCGCGCGCTCGTCGGCGGCCGTCGGCTCGTGATGGCCGACGAGCCGACCGGAGCCCTGGACAGCCACACCGGCGAGGAGGTGCTGCGCGTCCTGCGCCGCCGCTGCGACGAGGGCGCCTCCGGGCTGCTCGTCACCCACGAGGCCCGGCACGCCGCCTGGGCCGACCGCGTCGTCTTCCTCCGCGACGGCGTCGTCGTCGACACGACCGGTTCGGCGCCGCAGGTCGAGGACCTGCTCGAAGGCGCGGCAGGTCAGCGATGACCACCTTGACCAGGCGGGAGGCGGGCGCAGGGGCCCGCCCTCCCGCCGACCAACCATCCGGTATGTCGGGTACCTCGCGGTTCGGGACGTGGCGGGGCTCGTGGGGGGTCGCCCTGCGGATGGCGCGCCGCGACCTGCGTCGGCACAAGGGCCGCAGCGCGATGGTCCTGCTCATGGTGGGGCTGCCGACGCTGCTCATCGTGCTGGGCCTGACGTGGTACCCCACGAGCTCGATCACCGGTGCCGAGCGGATTCCCTACGAGATCGGCTCCGGTGTCGCCCTCGTCGACGCGCCCCAGCCGAACCGGATCGTCCAGCTGCCCGAGACGAACAACGGGTCCTCCGCCTCCGACAAGCCAGCGATGTCGGTCCCGGGCTACGACCCGCAGGGCACCCAGACCCAGCAAGCTGCTGTCCTGTCGACCTTCCTCCATGGAACGGCCATCCCGGTGCAGCAGTTCGAGGTGCGGGTCCAGCAGGGCGACCAGCAACCCCGCAAGACCCTGCTGATGGCCGACGGCCGCACGGGTCTGGGGAGCCGTCTGGAGCTCGCGAGCGGACGCTGGCCGGTCAGCGAGTCCGAGATCCTGGTCACCCAGTGGGGTAGTCGGCACGGCCTCCCCACCACCGGAACGCTCACCGTGCTCAGCGGAACGTCGACCAAAACCGTTGCCATTGTTGGGATCGCCAAGTCCTCGAGCGGCAGCTCGGGCTCCACTGACCTGGTAGCCCTCACCCCACTTGGCTCCGTGACCACCTACAGCCCGGCCCAGTTCATCCTCAAGCGGGGCACACCGGTCACGTGGGCCGAGGTCCTGAAGCTCAACGGCTACGGCATCACGGTCCTGTCCGCCGAGGTGCTTCGACACCCGCCCACCAATGCCGAGCTGAGCCCGGAAGCGCGCGGCTGGAACGACTCCAGCCAGGTCCAGTCGCGGGTCCTGATCGGGGCGGGCGGGGCAATCCTGCTCCTGGTCACCACCCTGCTCGTCGGACCGGCCTTCGCCGTCAGCGCAGCTCGCCAGCGGCGAACCCTTGCCCTCGCGGCGTCCAACGGTGCCGAGACCAAACAGCTGCGGCATACGGTCCTCGCCCAGGCGGTCGTCCTCGGGCTGCTCGCCGCGGGGGCTGGGCTGGTCCTCGGCATTCTCGGGGTCCCCCTGCTGACCAAGGTCATCCTGCCGCGGTTCACCGACCTCACCGTCGGGCCGCTCGACATCCCGTGGATCCAGGTCCTCGCGGTCACGGCGATCGCGATGCTGAGCGCGGTGATCGCTGCACTGCTCCCGGCGCGACGGCTCGGCCGGCTCGACATCGTCGGGGTGATGAAGGGGCAGAACGTCTCACCGAGACCGAGCAGGCTGCTGCCCGTCATCGGGCTGGTCATCGCCGGTGTCGGCGGGTTCGTCCTGTTCACCTCGGTGGTCAACCGCAGCCGAGAGGTGCCGGTCGTGCTCGGTGCGATCGCGCTGATCGGTGGGTCCCTGCTCCTCGTGCCGATCGCGCTCGTGACGGTCGCTCGTTTCGCTCGGTCGCTGCCCGTCGCGCTGCGGATGGCGACGCGGGACGCGGCCCGTCAGCGCACGAGGTCGGCCCCGTCGGTCGCCGCTATCGTCGGCGGGGTCGCAGCCCTCACGATGCTGCTCATCGGGCTGACCAGCGACACGACCCAGCGGGCCCGGGAGTACCAGCCCCAGGACATCGCCGGCCAGGGATCGGTGACGTTCGACCGCGACAGCACCGTGGGCAGCGCGCTGCCCGCCCGCTCCGAGGCCATGCGTCGGACCATCGCCCGGGTGGCACCAGCGGTCGATGCCGCCCTCTTCTCTGACGTTCCGCAGCGGTGGGGCCACGACCCGTCCCAGGGCACGGCAGCGGTCGCCTTCGTCATGTGGGTGCCGACCGGGTGCACCATGGCCGAGACCATCGCCCCGACCGACGAGCAGCCCCTGCCCCCGGGCCAGACCCCCAAGTGTGCGCGCCTGGGCAACATGGCCCAGCTCAACCACTCGGGTGTCACGACGACGTCCGCCGACGTCCTCGCCAGCCGCCTGCACCTCCCGTCGGCCGACGCCGACCGGCTCCGGGCGGGGGCGGTCGTCATGATGGGGACCAAGCTGCCGGCGACGGCGACGTTCGCGGCCGGCACCGCGGAGCCCGACACCGACTCAGGGATGTTCACCAAGAACGTCAAGGTCATCAAGCGGGTCACGCTCCCGGTCATCGCCGTGGCGCTGAACCGGACTAACGCCCTTGCCCTCGGCGACCAGTACGGGGTAGCCACCACTCCCGAGGTGGCCCTTGCGTCCGGTTGGCAGGTCCAGCCGGCCGGCTTCCACCTGTCCGACCCGGACAGTGGCACCGTCAGCAAGGCCGACCAGGACCGGATCGACGCGGCGTTGGGGTCGAGCGGCTACGTCTACGTGGAGCGCGGGTTCGAGCGTGATGACCTTCTGGTCGTGGCGATCATCGTCGGGCTGTTCGCCTTCCTCCTGCTCGTCGTCACCTTCACCTCGACGGCCCTGTCGCTCGCCGAGCAGCAGACCGACCAGGCGACCCTCGCTGCGGTCGGCGCGACCCGAGGCACCCGCCGGGCGATGGCCGCCGCCCAGTCCCTCGCCATCTGCGGCATCGGCGCGGTCCTCGGCGTCGCGGTGGGCATGGTGCCCGGGATCGCGATCGCCTATCCGCTCACCGCGCAGTACTCCTCGTGCGACGACTTCACCGGGGCGTGCACGGACAGCGCGCCGACCAAGGCGATCATCGACATCCCGTGGCTGTGGCTCGCCGTCGTCGTCATCGGGATCCCGCTCGTCGCCGCGGCCCTGTCCGCCCTCGCGGTCCGCCGCTCCCCCGTGGTGACCCGCCGCGCCACGTGACTATCTGACCCAATTGTTCCGGTAGTCACCGTGACTGCCGGAACAATTGGGTCAGATAGTCACCGATGATGGGGCGTATGCCGGGTGCTCACGTCTCCCTCGCACCGGCGCGACGACGGCTCGTGCTCGGGGTCCTGGGCGCGCTCGTCGTCGTGGCGCTCGCCGCGGCGGCCTGGACATACGCATCGCGCCGGGCGACCACGGGGGAACCCGCCGACCAGAGCAAGCCCGGGCCGGTTCTCCTCGTCCCGGGATACGGCGGCTCGACCGCGTCCCTGGAAACCCTGGCCCGGGCTCTGCGCGACACCGGCCGCGACGTCACCGTCGTGGCCCTCCCGGACCAGGCGCTCGGCGACCTCACGGACCAGGCGAACGCACTCGCTAGCGCGGCCGACGCATCAAGGAAACGAACCGGCGCGGCATCGGTCGACGTCGTCGGCTACTCGGCCGGCGGCGTCGTGGCGCGGATCTGGGTTCTGGAGGACGGCGGCGCGCAGCAGCTGCGCCGCCTCGTCACCCTCGGCTCACCCCTCCACGGCACCGACCTGGCCCAGCTCGGCGCGGCCCTCGGCGGCTCGTGCCCCCTCGCCTGCCAGCAGCTGGCGCCGGACAGCCCGGTCCTGGACCAGCTGCTCGACACCACCCAACCCGAGGGACCGGCATACCTCTCGATCTGGTCGACGAGCGACGACATCGTCCTGCCACCGGACTCCGCGGTCCTGCCGGATGTCTCGAGCCCGTCGTTGCAGAGCATCTGCCCGGCCAGTCGCACCAGGCACAGCAACCTGCCGACCGATCACCAGGTCATCGCCATGATCCGCGAGGCGCTCGCCGCGACGCCGGTCCCGACCTGGACGCGCGCCGACTGCGCGCGGCTCAGCTCGTGACGTCCTTCGTCGCGAAGTTGGCCCAGGCCGCCCCGAGCAGGACGACGACGTAGATCGCCTGCAGTCCCACGCCGCGATCGATGCTGCTGAGGAGCACCGGTTCGCGGTAGAGGTCGACGAAGGACAGCCAGTAGCGCGTCGGCACGTACGGCTGGAGCGGCCGCGCGGCGTCGACGGTGAGCAGCAGCGAGGACCCGATGAGCAGGGCCATCGCGCCGAGCGAGGCGGTCTGTGGGGAGTCGGTGACG
This sequence comes from Intrasporangiaceae bacterium, assembly GCA_021324575.1. GTDB lineage: Bacteria > Actinomycetota > Actinomycetes > Actinomycetales > Dermatophilaceae > Nostocoides. The sequence goes on from JAJPIW010000033.1 coordinate 5,630, forward strand.
GTGGACAGGAACAGCGCCATCGCGGCGACGCCGAGCATCGAGAAGGTCACGAACCCGATGGCCAACACCGTCCGCCAGGCGACCTGGCCGGGAGTGAGGACCGTCCCCGAGACGCTGATCATGGCCTGGCCGATCGGCGCGTTGCCCAGCGCGAGCCGCCCCACGACGAACCCCACGAGGACCACCGTCAGCACCGAGACGAGGACGAATGCCGAGGCTGCCACGAGCTTGGCGACGAGCAGGCGGGTCCGGCCGACCGGGCGGACGAGCAGGTAGCGCAGCGTCCCTGACTGGGCCTCGCCGGCCACCGACTCCCCCGCGACCACCGCGACCGCCACTGGCAGGAACAGCGGCAGCACGACGGCCAGGGCGGCGATGGCGAACAGCGACCCGTTGGCCTGGACGGCCGCGAGGAACGCCGGCCCCTGCCCCGGCCTCGGCGCGATCCCGGTGACGGCGAGCAGGACCGCGACGATCGTGGGCAGGAGGTTGAGCAGCCCGACGGCGACCCACGTCCGGCGCCGCCGGAACAGCTTGGTCAGCTCGACCAGGATCATCGGGCCACCTCCCCGGCCTGCCGCTCGGAGGTGCGTTCGGCGACGACCTCCTCCAGGGTCCGGCGCTCGGGACCGAGCTCAACGACTCGTATGCCGGCCGCGACGAGTCGGGCGTTGAGCGCGGCCGCGTCGGTGGTCTCGACGAGCAGCCGGTCGCCGTCGCGGGTGGCCACCCGGCCGTCGAGGAGGGCATGCGCCGCATCGGCGTCGGGTGTGACGACGAGGGTCCGGCCGGTCGGGGCACGCAGCGTGTCGACAGACTCCTGGAGGACCAGCCGCCCGCGGTCGAGCAGCCCGATCCGGGTACAGAGCTGCTCGACCTCGGCGAGCAGGTGGCTCGACAACAGGATCGTCGTCCCGCCGTGGTTGAGCTCGACCAGGAGCTGCCGAACCTCGCGAATCCCTTGCGGATCAAGGCCGTTCGTCGGCTCGTCGAGGACCAGCAGCTCCGGCTGGCGTAGGAGGGCCGCCGCGATGCCGAGCCGCTGCCGCATCCCCAGGGAGTACGCCGAGACCTTGCGCCGGCCCACCGCGCCGAGCCCGACGAGGTCCATGGCATCGCGGACCCGCGCCCGCCGGGCCGCCCGCCCGGATCGGCTGCTGCCCACCGGACCGGCCGGCATGCGGGCACTGGCGTCGAGGAGGGCCAGGTTGGTGGCGCCGGAGAGGTGCCCGTATGCCGCAGGCCCCTCCACGAGCGATCCCACCCGGTGCAGCACCTCGCCGCCGGAGCGCGGCATCGGCCGGCCGAACAGCTCGATCTCGCCGGAGGTGGCGAGGACGAGCCCCAGCAGGAGCCGGACCGTCGTCGTCTTGCCGGATCCGTTGGCACCGAGGAAGCCGTAGATCTCGCCGACGTCGACGGTCAGGTCGATGCCGTCCACCGCCTTGACCGGCCCGAAGTGCTTGACGAGGGCTCGGGTCGCGACGACCGGATCGGACCCGGCCATGTCAGCCCACCCCCTGCTGGACCGCGGACGCATCGGCCGCCAGCTCGTGAGCCGCGGCCGCCAGGCCGGCCGGGGTGAGGGTGCCGGTGACGAGCCACGACTGCCCGGCCGTCACCGCCGGATCGGTGAGGAGCAGGCCGACCGGACCCACCGTGACGCTGATTCCCTCCGCGAGTTTCGTTGCCCCAGTGGCGATCTGGAGCTGCTGGCGCAGCTCGGCCGCGCGCCGCTCGGGCAGCCCGGCCAGGGCGACCTGGGTGACACCCTGGCCGTAGATCCCGACACCCTGCTCGAACGGGACGAACGGCTGCCTCGGGTACCCGAGCAATGAAGGCGGCGGCACCCCGGTGCTGAAGCGCTGGAGGGTCCCGACGAGGTCGGGACGCGCCCCGCTCCGGATGCGCGCGCCGGGTGGTGGCGAGAAGTCGAGATCCGAGGCCGCAGGCCGGGCCGGGTTGAAGTCGAGGAAGGTCGTCGACAGGCCGGGGCGGGTGGCGCCGGCGGCGTAGACCTCCACCGTCACGGGGATCCCCGACGCCCGGTCCGCCCAGACGTCGACGGCCGCGATGCTGCTCCGCGCGTCGCCGGGTCGAAGGCGCAGCCCGTCAGCGGGCCGGCCCGCGACCCGTCGCGCCGGCAGGGGTGACACCTCCTCGGGCGTCGCCTGGGACAGCAGCCGAGCGGCCAGCTGGGGTGCGATGAGATCTCCGGCGCGCGGCATACGGACCGGTTGCTGGCCATCGCCGGAGGTGACGGTCGCGCGGTCGTCCTCGAAGTCCCACTGCCAGGTCCCGGTCGGCAGGCTGCGCAGGCTGTCCTCGCCGAACGGGCTGAGCGTGTCGACCCGCCAGGTGCGGTCGTCGGCCCACCAGACCCGCAGCTGGGTGCGGTCGCCGAGCAGGGTCGTCACCGAGGAGAAGTCGCCGGAGACGGGCAGGGCGAGGTAGCCGGTCGACTCGGCGTAGCCCTCGTAGGCGTGCCCGCGGGCCGCCTCGATGCGGGTCAGCAGCACGGCCGCGGAGCCCGGCGCGCCCGAGACGGGCAGCACGCCGAGGGCAACCGGCACAGCCGCGAGCGCGACCGCTCCGCCGATGACGGCGGGCCAGCGCCACGGGCGACTCACCCCGTCCACGCTACGTCAGCGTCCTGTCCGGTATGCCCAGCCTGAACAGAACCCATCTAAACCCGCGAGTAACTGGCGTGTCCAACCTACGGCGCCGTAGGTTGGAGGGGTACCAGCCCGTATGCCGCACGGCCGCGGCATACGACGCACCGCCGACGGGAGTCCCCCATGACCGCCACCGCCTGGACCCAGACGAACCTGCTGCGCGAGCTGCAGCCCGTCGTCGAGGGCGAGCTCAACCGGCACCTCGGCGTCGCCAAGGAGTGGTTCCCCCACGACTACATCCCGTGGAGCGACGGCCGGAACTTCGACGGGCTCATGGGCGGTGAGCCGTGGGCGCCCTCCGACGCGCCGCTCTCCGACGTGGCCCGCTCGGCACTCATCGTCAACCTGCTCACCGAGGACAACCTGCCGAGCTACCACCACGAGATCGCCATCATCTTCGGGCGCGACGACGCCTGGGGCGAGTGGGTGCACCGCTGGACCGCCGAAGAGGGGCGCCACGGCATCGCGATGCGCGACTACATGCTCGTCAAGCGGATGGTGGATCCCGTTGCGCTGGAACGCTTCCGGATGACCCACATGTCGACCGGCTACGAGTCGGCGCACTCCGGGGAGCTCATGCACTCCCTGGCCTATGTGTCGTTCCAGGAGCTCGCGACCCGGGTGTCGCACCGCAACACCGGCCGGTTCACCGACGACCCGATGTGCGAGCAGCTGCTGGCCCGGGTCGCCGCCGACGAGAACCTCCACATGATCTTCTACCGCAACCTGCTCGGCGCGGCCCTCGCGCTCGACCCCAACCAGGCCATGGGCGCCGTGCGCGACGTGCTCAAGGGCTTCCAGATGCCCGGCACCGACATCCCCGGGTTCCAGCGCAAGGCCGTCGAGATGGCCGTCGCCGGGATCTACGACCTGCGGATCCACCGCGACGAGGTGGTCGCGCCGGTCCTTCGGTTCTGGAAGATCTGGGACATCGAGGGCCTGGACGAGACCGGCGAGTCGGCCCGCCAGGAGATCGCCAACCTGATGGACACCCTGGAGACCCAGGCAAAGCGGTTCGAGGACAAGCGCGACACCCTCAAGGCCCGGATGGGCATCGCCTGACCCGTATGCCGGTGGGGCAGGATGAGGGGATGAGCGAGCACCCGCAGCAGTCCGGCCAGCGCCCGACCGACGAGGACGACCAGCAGGAGCAGGGCATCCGGGCCACGGTCACGAGCGACGGCCAGCGGGTCACCGTGGTCACGCCGGACGGGATGGGCGTCGCGGAGCACCCGAACGCCACTCACGACGACGACGGGACCGGGCGCTCGCACAACCCCGCCGACCTCGTCGAGCAGCCGGCCAAGGTGATGCGGATCGGCTCGATGGTCAAGCAGCTCCTCGAAGAGGTCCGCAGCGCGCCACTCGACGACAAGGGTCGCGCCCGGCTCGCCCAGATCCACGACACGGCGGTCGCCGAGCTGAAGAACGGTCTGGCCCCTGAGCTGGACGAGGAGCTCGACCGGCTCGTGCAGCCGTTCAAGCAGGAGGCTCCGAGCGATGCCGAGCTGCGGATCGCCCAGGCCCAGCTGGTCGGCTGGCTCGAGGGCCTCTTCCACGGGATCCAGACCGCGCTCGTCGCCCAGCAGATGGCCGCCCAGGCCCAGCTGCAGGAGATGCGACGAGCCTTGCCCGCCGGGCCGTTGGGTGGCGGGAGCGGACCCGGACCTGGACCCGGTATGCCGCAGGGTCCCGGCGGCCTGGGTGGCACGCGTCCCGACGCGGGACCGACCGAGGGCACCGGTCAGTACCTCTGAAGCCCGAATCCCCCTGAGTCACCGTTTCCTGAGCCGCCGCGATGACCTGGCATCTGGTCCTGGTGGCCTTGGCCGCCCTGGGCTTCGGGTTGGGCTCGGCCGTCATCCCCGTCCTCAACGCTGAGGTGTATGCCGTGGCCACCGCGGCCGCAGGCCCGACGGTGGCGGTGGTGTCGGTCCTCGGCGTTGCCATCGGTCAGACGGCGGGCAAGGTGGCGATGCTCGTCGTCGTCCGGCGTGGGATGGACAGCACCTGGCTGACCCGGTGGCGGACAAAGCGGCCGCCCAAGGCACCGGCGACGGAGCAGCCGGCCTGGCGCCGGGCTCTCGCGCGGTGGTCCGCCGCGCTGCTGCGCCAGATGGACCGGCCGGTGGTCGGCGGCCTTGTCGTCCTGCTCAGCTCGGTGGTCGGCCTACCACCCCTGGCCGCGGTCACAGTCCTCGCGGGCATGCGCTCCCTCCCGCTGCCCGTCTTCACAGTGGCAGTCGGCATCGGGCGGGTGGTGCGCTTCGCCGCCTTGGCCTGGCCGGTGGTCCGGCTCGCCCACTGAGCACTCATGGCCCGTGACTGCGCGGTCGGACCCGCTGTCACACCCCCTTTCAGACCAGTTGTCAGACCCGCAGGCGGGTCGCCGACCAGCGAGCTAGATCAGCCGTGACGTCGGCCGCTCGGCGGTCGGTCACCAGTTCGTCGGTGACCGCGACCTCGAGGATCCGGTCGGTGCGGAAGCCGCGCAGGCCGTCCCGGTCGCGGCACCAGCCGGCGAGGTACCAGTGGTCGCCGGCCACGAGCATCGCCAGCGGTTCGACGCCGCGTCGGCTGACCGTGCCGCGCCCGTCCCGATAGCTGAGCTCGACGACCCGACTGTCCAGGAGCGCACCCGCGAGCAACCTGCCGTGGTCGAGGTCGGTGGTCGCCGGGGTGCGGTGGACGAGGGCCTGGGTGGCCGTGACGACGGCGCGGCGAGAGTCCGGCATACCGGCAAGAACCTTGGCCAGCGCGGATCTGGCTGACGCGGCGAACGGTGAGTCCTCGAGCAGCGCCAGCCCGACGGCGAGCGCCAGCCCCTCGGTGGTGGTGAGGTGCAGCGGCGGCAGGTCGTAGTCGGGCAGGATCCGGTAGCCACCGGTCCGGCCGTGCTCGGCATACAGCGGGACACCCGCGACCTGCAGCGCCGCCAGGTCGCGCTCGATGGTCCGGCGAGTGACGTTGAAGCGCTCGGCGAGCTCGGCCGCGGAGACCGGTCGGGGCGCCGAGGCGCGCAGCACGTCGACGAGGGCGTGCTGGCGGTCGCTGCGTCTCACGACAGACAGCGTCGCATCATCCGGCGACGGGCCGCTGGGCCGACACCGACCAGACCCGGCGGACCAGCCCGTCCGGGCCCACGTCGAAGACGTCGATCCCGCCGGTGTGCGCGTCGCCGCGGTCGGCGTTCCACAGGGACACGCCGTGGCCCGTGGCCTCGTCGGCGACGTGTCGGACGTTGGAGTACGTCAGCCCCGGGCGTTCGGCGCGGAACCCCTCGATGAAGGCGGCCAACGCGGCACCGCCGCGGAGCGCATCCGCGGGATTGCCGCCGGAGGCGTCGGCTCCGCCGAAGAAGATGGTGAAGTCGGGGGCACAGATCCGTTCGGCGATGGCGTAGTCGCCGTTCCAGAGCGCGGTCCAGGCATTGAGGATCTCGTTGACCTGCATGGGTTCTCGTCCTTCCGTCGTGGGGTGGTGGACCCACTCTGACGGAGGGTGGCGACAACATTGTGTCGGATATTATGGAGCATTTTGGGGTCAGTCGGTGACCGGCTCGACGAACATCCGGGGCAGCGGCGAGAGCCAGGCGAACGCCGCGGCCAGCACCCCGAGGCTCACCATGATCACCATCCCGGGGCGCAGTCCGTATGCCGTGGAGAGGGCGCCCGCGACGACCGCACCGAGCGACCAGCCCACCCCGAAGGACAGGACCCGCCCGGCCGTGTTGACCCTGCCCTGGAGCGCGTCGGGGGTGACCTGCTGGCGGTAGGAGATCGAGTTCATGACGACCATCTGGTAGGCGATGCCCCACAGGCCGATCAACACGGTCGCGAGGACCCAGTTGCTCGCGAGCGCGGTGAGCACCCCGATAACCGCGGAGAACGGGATCGCCCACACGGTGAGCCGCAGGGTCGACGTGTGCCGGAGCAGCCTGGGCGTGGCGGTTGCCGCGAGGATCCCGCCAATTCCCCACACGGAGAACAGGATTCCGAAGCGCCAGCCGCTCGTACCGATGTGCAGGAGGCGATCGGCATACGGGACGGAGAGGGCCATGAAGCCGGCCCCGGCGGCCGACTGGAGGGTCCCGACGACGGTGTTCGAGCGGACGCCCGTATGCCGCCACAGCCAGACGAGCCCCTCGCGCACCTCGTCGACGATGGCCGACGGGCGGAACGGGGGCGGTGCGTCGCGCGGGTGGGACAGCGGGCGGGAGATCGCCAGGACGAGGAGCGCCGAGCCGACGTAGGAGAGCGCGTCGACGAGGAGCAGCGTCGCCGGGTGGAATACGGCGAGGAGGGCGCCGACCGACAGCGGGACGGCGAGGTCGAGGACGCCGCCGAAGCCCCAGAGCGCAGCGTTGGCCTCGCCCACCCTCGATCGCCCGACGAGTACTGGGAGCGCGCCGAAGTTCGCGCCGTCGAAGAACGCGAAGACCGCCTGCGAGACGAAGCCGACGACGAGGGCATGGGGAATGGTGAGCAGGCCGAGCCACCAGGCGACCGGGATCGAGAGGAGAACGACGGCGTTAAGCAGGTCCGCGGTGACCATGACCCGGCGACGGTTCCAGCGGTCGGAGAGGGCGCCGGCGAAGAGGCCGAAGACGAGATAGGGCAACGCTTCCATGACAGTCGTCAGCGCGGTGAGGCCGGGGGAGTGGCTCAGCCGGTAGACGAGGACCGGCAGCGCGACGGCGGTGACGAGCGAGCCGCTGACCGAGACCTGGCGGGCCAGCCAGTACCGCCGGAAGTCCGGGTCGGAGCGAAGCGGCTGGGTGGGCTCGGGGGCCGCGTCGCTCACGGCCGCCAGGACGCGCGGCCGACCTCGGCCTCGAAGGCCGGGCGCACGTCGACGGTGTCGTAGATGATGTTGAGCTCGCGGATCTGCCCGTCGTCGGCGAGCCGGGCAATGTCGCACACGTCGAACGGTGCAGCCGCCCCGGACGGTAGCCGCCAGTCGAAGTGGAACCAGAAGCTGACCACCGTGGCACCGTCGCCATCGGTGCCGGTCATCGTCGCCCGCGGCGTGAGGTTGGCCTGGGAGGTGTCGGCGAAGAGGCCGGGGAAGAACTCGTCCGCCGGCAGCGGCCCGTAGAGGGGGGAGTTGACGACGGCATCCTGCGAAAAGAGCGACAGCATGAGGTCGAGGTCGGAGGAGCCGAGGGCTCGCAGGTAGGTCGCGACGAGATCCTGCGTACCCGGCATACGAGCCAGTATGCCTCTCCCAACTTTCCCGCCCCATCCGGGAAAGTCATCTTCGCCGGGGTTGATTTGCCTTGTGGAGTTGAGGTTTCCCTTGCCTAGTTGGCCGGGCCTGGCGGGCCGCGGTCCCAGTCCCGGTGGACCGGTCAGGCCGCGGCGGCCTGTGCCGCCCGGACCCTGGCCACAACGGCACCGGGCCGCTCGAGGTCGGCCCAGGTGATCCGGACCACGATGTAGCCCAGACGCCGAAGCTGGTCCTCGCGCTTCTTCTCGCGCCAGAGCACATCGGGTTCACCGGACTCGTACTTCACCTTGCCGTCGAACTCGATGACGATCTTCGTGCCGGCCACGACGAAGTCCACCCGGGCGACGAACTCACCGCGCTCGTCGGTGATCGTCACCTGCGGGACGACCTCGATGCCCGCAACGGTCAGGGCAACCCGGGACCGTGACTCGCCCACCGACTCAGAACGACCGTCAACGAAGCTCAGCATCGACTTCGCCCTCGCTGCATGAGGCCACGAAGCCACCGCCAGGACTTGCCGGCTGAGCTCCTCCATCGTGAGCAGCTCTCGGTGCAACGCGGAGTCGGCACTGACGACTCCCTGGGCCATCCCGTTGTCGACGGCATGCTGCACGAGTGCCTCCTGGACGGGCACGGCAGGACCGAGCGATGTCTCCTCAGAGGTGCCTCGTCCCGGCCGAATCCGGAACGCCCTCACCCCTACCGCCCGGTCGACGGGACGCAGGAGGTTCGGCCGTGCCAGAGCGGTGTTCCAGACGGGGAGTCCATGGGCCAGCACGGCGCTGACTCCGGTCAGCACGGCATCCGGGTAGAGCAGACACCCCCCAACGCACAGATGCCGGTGCCACGCCTCGGGTTCCTCGTCGATGAGCTCCTTGACGGCATACAGACCGCGCGCGGGATGGCGCAGACTGCCCTCCTTGACCATGGCCGCGAGCGGGCCTTGACCGATACCGTATGCAGCGGCCTGGGCGGTCGTGAACATGCCGGACTGGGTTCCGGCCAGGGCGAGAAGGGGCGCGTCGACTGTCATGGGGAGCCACTGTCGGCGAGCGAGCTCCGGGGCGAAACCCACCCTGGGGAAGCTGTGGATGGTCACGGCCATGTCATGGGTCTGTGGACAGCCGTGCAGGTTGGGACTCTGCCGGCCATCTTGACAAGGGAAGCCGCATCTCCGCGGGGGTTGATATCCCTTGCGAAGATGGCTTTCCCGGATGGGGCGGGAAAGTTGAGGTCAGGCGGTCGCGGCGGCGGCGGCGCGGCCGGCGGTCCGGCCGGAGAACAGGCATCCGCCGAGGAAGGTGCCCTCCAGCGCCCGATAGCCGTGCACCCCGCCGCCGCCGAACCCGGCGACCTCGCCCGCGGCATACAGGCCGGGCACGGGCGCCCCGTCGACGCCGAGCACCCGCGACGACAGGTCGGTGTGCAGGCCGCCGAGCGTCTTGCGGGTGAGGATGTTGAGCTTCACGCCGACGAGCGGGCCGTACTTGGGGTCGAGGATCCGGTGCAGCGGGAACGCACGCTTGCTGATCTTGTCGCCGCGGTAGGCGCGCGCCACCGTCATCGCCGCGAGCTGGGCGTCCTTGGCGTAGGCGTTGTCGACCTGGCGGTCGCGCTCGACGATCTGCCGTTCGACGTATGCCGGGTCCATGGGCGGAGCGTCGACGAGGGCGTTCATCCGGGCCACCAGCTCGGCCACCGTCGACGCCTGGACGAAGTCCTCGCCGTGGTCGAGGAACGCCTGGACCGGACCGGGCACCGCCGTGATCGGCCGACGCAGCACGTCGCGGACCGACTTGCCGGTGAGGTCGGGGTTCTGCTCGGAGCCGGACAGGGCGAACTCCTTGCCGACTATCGAGCGGTTCGTGATGAACCACGAGTGGTCAAAACCGGTGTGCCGCAAGTAGTCCAGCGTCCCGAGGGTGTCGTAGCCGGGGAACAGCGGCGCAGGCAGGCGGGACCCGAGGGCGTCGAACCACAGCGACGACGGGCCGGGCAGGATCCGGATCGCGTGGTGCGGCCAGATCGGCGACCAGTTCTTGATCCCCTCGACGTAGTGCCACATCCGGTCGCGGTTGACGACCGTGCCGCCGGCCGCCTCGGTGATGGCGAGCATCCGGCCGTCGACGTGCGCCGGCACACCGGTCAACATGTGCGCCGGTGCGGCGCCGAGCCGGGCCGGCCAGTTGGCACGGACCAGGTCGTGGTTGGCTCCGATCCCACCCGACGTCACGATGACGGCCTGGGCGGTCAGCTCGAACTCACCGACCACCTCCCGGGAGCTGGGGCGCCCCCGCTCCACCTCGTCCGGGGCCAGCAGCACGCCCCGCGCACCAGTCACCTCGCCAGCGGACACGACGAGGGAGTCCACCCGGTGCCGTGGCCGATGCACGATCCGCCCGGTCGCGAGGTGCGCGACCACCCGACGTGAGAAGGGCTCGACCACTCCCGGCCCGGTCCCCCACGTCACGTGGAAGCGCGGCACCGAGTTGCCGTGACCACCCGCACGCCCGTCGCCGCGCTCGGCCCACCCCACGAGCGGGAACCAGCGCATCCCCTGCCCGTGCAGCCAGGCCCGCTTCTCCCCCGCCGCGAAGTCGACGTAGGCCCGCGCCCACTGCTGTCCCCAGTGGTCCGAGCCGGGCCCACCGTCGGGGCCGACCAGCCGGTCCCAGTCTGCGGTCCCCTGCCAGTCCTGCCAGGCGAGGTCGACCGAGTCCTTGATCCCGAGTCGCCGCTGCTCCGGGCTGTCGACGAAGAGCAGGCCGCCGAAGCTCCAGAACGCCTGTCCCCCAAGGTTTTTCGCGTTCTCCTGGTCGAGCAGCAGCACGCGACGACCAGCGTCGGCCAGCTCGGCGGCAGCAACGAGACCCGCCAGACCGTGCCCGACGACGATGACATCAGCGTCCATGGGCCCAAACCTACTTCGCGGTAGAAGCCCAGTGCACCCGTATGCCGCCCGCTCCGGTGACCTCGAACCGCACCTCTCCCACGCCCTCGACGATCGCGTCGGCCGCCCCGGTGGCCGCCAGCTCCTCGCGGGTCGCCGTGCCGAGGACAGCGAGGGTCGCAGCCCCGGCCGCGTGTCCGGCGACCAGGCCGTTGGGGGCGTCCTCGACGACGAGGCACTCGGCGGGGTCGACCCCGAGCAGGGCGGCCGCCCGTTGGTACGGCTCGGGATCGGGCTTGCCGTGGATGATGTCGCTCGCGGTCACGGTCACCGCGGGCTCGGGCAGACCGCTGGCCGCAACCCGCGCGGCATACAGGGGTCGGGTCCCGGAGGTGGCGATGGCCGCACGTCCCGGACCCAGAGCGGCCAGCGCCTCGACGGCCCCGGGCAGCGCGTGGACGCCGAGGAGGTCCGCGACCTCCAGGTCCTCCAGCCGGCGGAACGCCGTCTCGACCTCCTCGGGCGCGACGAGCTGGGCGATGGCGGTCCGCGCCGGCATACCGTGGAAGCGGGCGAGCACGCGCGGGTCGATCCCGCGCTCGGCGCACCAGGTGGTCCAGGACCGCTCGACCGCCCCGATCGAGTCCACGAGCGTGCCGTCGAGGTCGAAGAGGACGGCGGCGAAGGTTCGGTCGGCGAATGGCCCGTCGGGCGGCTGGCTCATGGACGTGAGCCTAGGGTGGTCGTGATGGCCAAGCCGATCGTGTCCGCTGGCCACCCCCGGCTGGCGGTGGCCTCGGCCCTCGTGCCCCCGATCGCCCTGATCGGCGGCTGGTCGGTCGCGGCGGCCCTCCAACCCGCCGGCTACAGCGCCGTCCACGAGTCGATCAGCGCGCTGGCGGCGAGCACGACGCCGCACCGCTGGGTCATGACGACCGGCCTCATCCTCACCGGCGCGGGTCACCTCGTGACGGCGTATGCCGTGCCTCGGGTCGGGCGCCTCGGTCGCCTGCTCCTCGGGCTGGGCGGGCTGTTCACGCTCCTCGTCGCGGCGCTGCCACTGCCGAGCCGGACCGACAGCTCGGCCCTGCACGTCGCCGTGGCGACGGTGTCGTTCGTCGCGCTGGCGGTGTGGCCGCTCGGGGCCGGCCCCGCCTCCGCAACGTCTGCGGATGTGGGGGCCCAGGCCCTCATCGACGCAGACGCAGCGGCAGTGGGGTGGCCGCTCCGGCGCTACACCCGGTGGGCCGCCACGGCAGTGCTCGTCGTGCTGACCGTGCTCGTCGGGGCGGCGACGCTCGCCGGGTGGACGCGGTTCGGGCTGGTCGAACGGCTCGCCGCCGGGGCCCAGGCGGTCTGGCCGCTCGGTGTCGCCCTCGGGATGTGGTGGGCGGCCGGTCATCCCATGGGCTCGGCCCGGTGGCGACGGGTCTGGCTCATCGTGCCGCTCGTCGGGGCGGCGCTGTTCGGCGGGACGGCGATGACGACGGTCTGGCCGACGACCGCTGAGACCCAGCACTACTCGGCACAGATCTCCTTCTCCCTCGACCCCCGCGACAACGGGGTGATCCGGGCGCGCACGGTGTTCGGTGACGTCCGGGTCGGCTTCGACGGGCTGGCGCCGGGGATCGAGGCCCGGCCGGAGGTCAAGGCCAACATCACCGACGTCCTGGCCACCGGCTCCGCGGACCTCCGTTCCCTGCAGCCGAGCCGGACCGAGCTCGACGCCGCGATCGGGTCCGCAGCCCGGACCTTGGTGTTGCGCTTCCTCCTCGGCGGACTGCTCGTGGCCCTGCTCGTCGCCGCCCTCGAGGCGACCTTCGTCCCGCTGTGGCGACGCCGTATGCCGCCCGCGCTCCGGCTCGGTCGGCTGCTCGGACCGGCCGTGGTGGCGACCCTCGTCGCAGCGGCGTTCGTCGGCATCGGGGTGCGGCATACCTACACCCCGTCGCGGCAGGTCAGCTTCGCCACGACCGGTCTCATCGGCGTGGTCGAGCAGAACAAGGACCTCCTGTCCGGCGTCGAGGCCAGGGCGCAGGAGGTGACGCCCTACCTGCGGAACCTGCTCGCTCTCTCCGGTGCGCTCCAGGCCAAGTACGCTCCCGCGGCGGCCGACGGCGAGCCCGCGCTGCGACTGCTTCTCGTCTCCGACGTCCACGACGGCAACACCTATGCCCTCATGAAGACGATCGTCACCGAGGAGCGGATCGACGCGGTCATCGACGCCGGCGACATCGTCACGTTCGGCCGACCCGAGGAGCTGGACGCGGCCGGCATACCGGCCGGGATCGCCTCGCTCGGGGTGCCGTACCTGTTCGTCAGGGGCAACCACGACGCGACCTCGACCGATGACCAGGCCGTCCTCAACCGCCTCGCCGAGGTCTCCAATGTCGTTCTCCTGCAACCGGATGCGGCGACCTATCGGGAGATGACGATCAACGGCATACGGATTGCCGGGTTCAACGACCCACGGTTCTTCGGGGACAGCGGCAAGAACACCGCCGAGGCCCAGAAGCCGGCCACGGCGATGTTCCGGGCGACCTTTGCCGATCGGGACCGGCTCGACATCGCCGTCGGCCACGAGCCGTCGGCGGTCCGCGGCCTGAACGTGGCCGACCTGCTGCTCAACGGCCACATGCACGTGCCGGCCCTGGAGGGCAACCGGATCCAGGTCGGGACCTTCACCGGCGGCGGCCCGTTCAGCCACTACCTCGAGAACGCGTCCGGCGAGGAGCTGGTCGGCCAGCCATCGGCCTTCGACATCGCGGCCTTCGGCGCTGACTGTCGACTGGAGACCCTCACCCGCTACACGTTCCACAACGTCATCGAGGGACGGCCGGTCTACGACGGAGTGTCCCTCGTCAACGGGGCCACCATCGAGAAGGCGCCGGCCAAGGGCTCGCCCGAGCGGGCCTGCGGTCCCGGGACCGGACGCCAGGTCGACGACGTCCCGGCCGTCAGCCTCGCGGCCCCGGAGAACTCGTCGCCGGACACCGCATCCTCCCCCACCACATCAACGGCGCCGTGACGCGTTGACCGGTGGCGGAGAGTCTGGCCCGAACGACGGGTTACAGCTTGCCGATGTCCATGTGGTTCTTGGCGCTCGCCTTCGCGTGCTTCTCGGCCCGCTTCTCCTTGATCGACTTGCTCGCCTTCTTGGCCAGGTGTTGTCGGGGTGACTTGTCGGCCATGGCTGTGCTCCCAGCGCTAGGAAGCCTGAACGGCTCCGTGGTGCGACACTACGCCGGTCCTGCGTCGGCCATTGGCCGCATCGGCTCTGGGCGGACCGCGTCCAGGTGTCGGTCGATGTCCTCGAGTGCGTTGGCCACGGTGCGGACCGTGTCTGCATCCACGCCGCCCAGCAGGTCTGCGAGGGCGAGTTCGAGCGCCGGACCTGTGGTATCGAGAGCCTGCTGCCCGACAGGGGTGAGGTCCAGACGCACGCTGCGGCGGTCGGTCGGATGGGGCGATCTGGCGAGCAGGCCGTCGGTGACGAGTCGGTCGACGATCCGGCTGGCCGCTCCGACGGTGATCCGCAATGCGTCGGCGACGTCCTGGACCCGGCTTCCGGCCTCGGCGCGCCCGACGGTGCGCAGGACCTCGTAGCGACCCAGCGACACCGCGCCCGGGGTTCGGCGGACGGACCGTTCGGCCATGGACCACAGCCGGGTCTCGTGTCGCACGAGCAGCTCGAAGTACTGGCCAGCCGGGGACGCCACGCCATAGATCTTGCCATGGAAGTTGTTTACATGTAATTATTCGGCTCTGCCACAGTCTGCCAAGGTCGGAGCGGGAGGTTCCATGAGCCGCGACACGACATCGCCCGGCCACGAGCGGCACGTGGCGTTCAGCCTCGAGGTGCTGCCGGAGGGGACGCGGCTCCGCTCGGTCTCGGCGACTCCCGCCGAAGCCGGAGGAGTCCGCGCCCTGCGGCTGCAGCTCACCGACGCCGTCGCCCTCGAGGGGGTGCCCGACGTGGACTACGTCGACATGCCCACCTTCGCGCTGCTCCCAACCGTGTTCGGGAACGGCACGGTCGAGGTCGACATCCTGGCTCGCCTCACTCCCCAAGCCCCGGACTACGCCCGGGCCTTCGCCGGAGTCGCCTTCCACGTCGCCGACGACGGGCAGGAGTTCGAGTGTGTCTACCTGCGCCCGTTGAACGGGCGCACCCTCGACCCACCTGCCCCACGCGATGTGCGCGCCGTCCAGTACTTCTCCTACCCCGACTGGAAGTACCAGCGGCTCCGCGGCGACTACCCGGACGGGCGCTACGAGGCCGGCGCCGACATCGGCCCGGGCCGGTGGTCCCGCCTGCGGATCGACGTCGAGGGGTCCCGAGTCGACGTGCGGGTCGACGGCGTCCCCGTGCTCACGGACCTGGCCGCCAAACCTCGTCGCCCCAGCGGCCGGGTCGGCCTGTGGGTCGACATCGGCACCGAGGCGTACTTCGCCAACCTCGTCATCTCCGCGCGCTAGGGCAGGCGTCCGTCCCTTTCCGCCAAAACCTCTGCCGGACCGCGACCGCGGGCCTTGCGGCGTGCCTCACCGACGAGGACGACGATCCCGAAGACGACGGCGAACGCCAGGCAGATGAGCAAGCCGAGCTGGGCGGCTCCGATCGGTGCAGTGCGGGTCAGGACGAGTGCGGTCACCCCGGGAGGAAACACCTCGACCCTGCGCGTTCCCTGAACGCCGGGACGGGCTCAGCCCTTGAGCTCGGGGAACTGGTCGTCGCGCCACTCGGTGCCGTCACCGACGAGCGACCCGTCGGCGAGCTGCTCCTCCCGTGACCGCAGCTCCACCCGCCGGATCTTGCCGCTGATCGTCTTGGGCAGCTCGAAGAACTCGACCCGCCGCACGCGCTGCCATGGGGAGAGGTGCGAACGAGCATACGCGAGAATGGATTTCGCGGTGTCCTCGTCCGGCTCGTAGCCGGGCACGAGCGCGATGTAGGCCTTCGGGACGGCCAGGCGCACCGGGTCGGGAGCCGGCACGACCGGCGCCTCGGCCACGGCCGGGTGCTCGATGAGGACGGACTCCAGCTCGAACGGGCTGATCTTGTAGTCGCTCGCCTTGAAGACGTCGTCGGTGCGTCCGATATAGGTGATGTAGCCGTCCTCGTCCCGTGAGGCGACGTCGCCGGTGTGGTAGAAGCCGCCGGCCATGGCCTCGGCGTTGCGCTCGTCGTCACCCTGGTAGCCGGTCATGAGCGGCAGCGGATGGGCAGCCAGGTCCAGCCCGATCTCACCCTCACCGATACCGGTGACGACGGCATCGGTGACCGGATCGACAAGAACGACCGGGACACCCGGTAGCGGCCGCCCCATCGACCCTGGCTTGACGACCGACCCGGGCGTGTTGCCCACTGCCGCGGTCATCTCGGTCTGCCCGTACCCGTCCCGCAGGGTCAGCCCCCACGCCTTCTCCACCTGCGCGATCACCTCGGGGTTGAGCGGCTCGCCGGCACCGATCACCTCGCGCAACGACCCCGGCCCGCCGGACAGGTCGGCGTTGATGAGCATCCGCCAGACCGTCGGCGGCGCGCAGAAGCTCGTCACGTGGTTGTCCCGCAGGGTCGTGAGCAGCGCCGCCGCGTCGAACCGGGCGTAGTTGTAGACGAAGATCGTCGCCTCGGCGATCCACGGCGCGAAGAAGCAGGACCACGCGTGCTTGGCCCATCCCGGCGAGGAGATGTTGAGGTGCACGTCGCCGGGCTGCAGGCCGAGCCAGTACATCGTCGACAGGTGCCCGAGCGGGTACGACTGCTGAGTGTGCTCGACGAGCTTGGGCCGGCTTGTCGTCCCGGACGTGAAGTAGAGGAGGAGCGGGTCGGTCGGAGCAGTCCCCGGGTGCGCGGTCGGCTCGACGTCGACCAGGTATGCCGCGCGCAGATCGGCCCAGCCGTCAGCCTCTCCCACACTCACCTTCGTGTACGAGCCAGGCACGGATGCGAACTTGGCCGCGTCCGCCGCGTTGGCAACGACGTGGAGCGCGCCACCTCGCGTGATCCGGTCCGTGAGATCGGCCGGGCCAGCCGCTGTCGTGGTCGGCATGATGACCGCCCCGAGCTTCATCACCCCGAGCATCACGTCCCAGAGCTCGACCTGGTTGTTGAGCATGATGATGACCGGCTCGCCGCGTTGAACCCCTTGCGCCGCAAGCCATTTCGCGACGCGGTCCGATCGGGCAGCCATGGCGTCGAACGAGATCGACTCGCTCGTCCCGTCCTCCTCGACGACCACCAGCGCTGGCGAGTCGTTGCCGCGAGCGATGGCGTCGAACCAGTCGACGGCCCAGTTGAAGCGGTCGCCGAGGTCGGGCCAGCGGAACGAGGCCACCGCCTCCTCGTGACTCCCGCGCAGGGCCAGCAGGGAGTCGCGAGCAGCCCGGTACGTTGAGGTGACAGCGCTGTCGGTCATGCGGCCTACTGTGCCACCGCTGACGGCGCCTCGGGGGAGAGCCGCGTCGCGGCATACGTGGTCGACGGTTTGGGTCGGGCCAGTCCGCAGGACAGCGGCATGGGCGGCTGCTCGACGGCCGTCACGGCATACGTGATCTCACCCGCGGGGGACGCGACCAGGACCTCCCACCGGTCCTGACCACGTGCCGACGCCCGGGCCACGGTGAGGTCCCGTATGCCGGCCGGCCCGGTCTCCCGATGAGCCGCCGCGAGCGCTGCCTGGACGTGCGGCGGGTGTTCGCTCGAGCCGCGGAGCAGGTCGCCGTGGACGCGGCCGGCCACGTGGTCGCGAACGACGCGGACCGCCTGGCCCGACGGCACCCGCCCGTAGACCACGCCGTCGGGCAGGACGGCGAAGGTCGGCGCGAACCGGTGCCCGCCGAGGTGCGAGCACTCCCAGGTGGCCTCCGGCCAGACCTGCGCGAGGTTGCGGGCCATCGGCCGGCCGTCGATCGCGCAGCACTGGTCCCGGGTCCCGTGGGTGCAGACGAGGAGCGCCAGGTCGGCCGGCTCCTCGGCGGTGTCGAGCCCGGCGCCGAGTGCGTCAGCAGCCGCGGTGAGGTCCTCGGGCCGGCGCCAGGAACCCACGACCTGGACGCGGTCGACGGTGTCGACGGCCCACCAGCGGCGCACGCGCGACTCGCCGCGGACCCCGACCCGACCCGGCCTGCGGACGAGCAGGATCGTTGCGCCGTGGGTCTTCTCGGCTGCTGCGAGCACATCGCGCGCGATCCCGTCGAGCGGCGGGGTGTCCAGCGGCTGCGGCTCCCACCCCTGGGGCACCTCGACCATGAGCCATCGCCGCGCGACCGGAGCCGACCCGGCGAGCGGCTCCTCGCGCATCGCCGACGCATCGCTACACCTCACGTCGCCCACCTTAGGGAACGCCGCCCCGCCGGACTTTCCCGCCCCATCCGGGAAACCCATCTTCGCAAGGGTTGACTTGCCTTGCGAAGATGACCTTCGCGGATGGGGCGGGAAAGGTGAGGTGTCTCGGAGTGCGGAACGGGGGTCCCGGCACACCGGCGGATGCTCCTAGACTCCCCAACCAAGGTCAAGAGTATTCAGCGACAAGCCCCGGCTCGCTGGTCGGCAACCCTCCTCCGCGGTGGGGTGCTCCGGGTGACGACCTGGTCGGCGTCCCTCCATGGCGTCGGCAAGCGCGGACCCACGAGACTCTCGGGGGTCCATCGGACCCGACGAGGAGTCGTCATGTCAGTTGCACCCACCCACCGCGAACGCCCCGGCGTCGTCGACCTGATCCGGGCCGCAGGAGCCGGCCGAGCCCACCTATATGCCGTGCAGGAGGGCAGCCCGTCTGCCGCACCGGCCGCTGGTGCCGGCAGCATCGCTGTGGCCGAGATCCCGTCGGTCGTGTCGGCCGGCCTGCAGGTCCCGACCCTGGACGGCGGCACCGTCGAGTACGCGAACTTCGACCACGGCGCCTCGACCCCCGCGTTCACGGCGGTCAAGGTGGCCGTCGACACGGCCACCCGCACGTACTCCTCGGTCCACCGGGGCAAGGGCTGGGCCAGCCACGTGTCCAGCGCCTGGTACGAGGCCGCACGCGAGGAGGTCGCCGCCTTCATCGGCGCCCGCGACGGCGACAGCGTCATCTTCACGCGCAACACGACCGACTCGTTCAACCTGCTCGCCCGGGCCCTCCCGCGCGACACCGTCGTCTTCGTGTTCAGCACCGACCACCACGCCACGATCCTCCCCTGGGCCGCCCGCCGGACCGTTCGCCTCGAGGTGCCGGGCAGTCCGCAGGACGCCGAGATCCTCCTCGACGAGGCGCTTCGGACCCGGCGGGCGACCAACCGGCTCGTCGTGCTCACCGGTGCGTCCAACGTCACCGGCGAGCTCTGGCCGGTCGCCGCCCTCACCGCGATCGCCCGCCGCCACGGCGCCCGGGTGGCGCTCGACGCGGCCCAGCTCGCGCCGCACGCCCCCGTCGACCTGGCCGCCCTCGACGTGGACTACCTCGCCTTCTCCGGCCACAAGCTCTACGCCCCCTACGGCACGGGCGTCCTCGCCGGCCGCTCCGACTGGCTCGACGCCGCCGCGCCCTACCTGGCCGGCGGCGGCGCCACCGCGGCGGTCACTCCGGAGTCGACGACCTGGCACACCGGTGCTGCCCGGCACGAGGGCGGCAGCCCCAACGTCCTCGGCGCCGTCGCCCTCGCCGCCGCCTGCGCCACGATCCGCCGCAGCCGACGCGCCATCGAAGCGCACGAGGCCCGGCTCGGCGCACGCCTGAGCGAAGGCCTGCGTGCCATCGACGGCGTACGGACCTACAGCATCTTCGGCGACACCCACGAGCGGGTCGCCGTCGTCACCTTCACCCTCGACGGCCTCGACTCCGGCCTGGTCGCCGCGGCGCTGTCGGCCGAGCACGGGATCGGGGTCCGGGACGGCAAGTTCTGCGCGCACATCCTCGTCGACGCCCTGCTCGAGGAGCGGCCGTATGCCGCGTCGGTGCCGACCACGGCGGTCCGGGTCAGCGCCGGGCTGGGCAACACCGACGCCCACGTCGAGCGACTCGTCTCTGCGGTGGCCGACCTGGTCGCGAACGGGCCGCGCGCGGCGTACGAGATCGCCGAAGGCCGCGGCTGGGTGCCGGTCGAGGACACCCGCGACGTCGAGCCGCCGCTCCCCTGGTGAACCCGGAACCCGCCCCACTCGCGATGACGTAGGGCGGGTCCGAGGCCGGCAACCCGGCTAACTGTGGCCGCTGTGGCCTCCGAAGCTGACGGTGATCGTCCCGACGCCGTTGGGGTCGTAGATGCAGTAGCCGCTCCAGGTGTAGCCGTTCCCTGCACCGTTGACACGCACGGTCCCGTTGCTGTGAACCGACCCGTGGTTGGAGTTGCAGTCCACGCCTGTGTACGACGCACCGCCCGGGAAGTTCTTGATGCTGAACAGGACGCTGGGGCAACCACTGCTGCAGCTGCCGCTCCCGGTGTGGTTCGGCGACCCGAGGTGGACGTTGTAGATCGTCGGCGGCGGAGGGTTGTCGGTCCGCTGGCAGATCTGCAGGGCGTTGGACCACCCCGCCTGGCTGTAGGCCTTGACGTTGATGCAGTACTGGGTCGAGTAGCTCCCGCCCGTGAACGACCAGGAGGTGCGGGGGCTGCCGCTGTAGTTCGGCCCGTCGCCGGTGATCTGCACCTGGGTGATCGGGCGGCCGTCGGTCGGCAGGTTCCAGGAGTAGTTGACGGTCTTGCCGTTGGCGTTGTGACCGGGACCGTTCGGGGTCGGGGTCGGGCCGTACGGGTGGACCGAACCACTCTGGGCCTGGTTGGACTGGCCGCCGTTGTTGGTCGCGACGACGGTGATGGTCTGGTTGACCGTGTTGAGCTGGGACGTCCTGAAGGTGATCGTCCCGCTGCAGGAGCCGCCGCACGGCGCGGACCCACTGCCGCCGTCGCCGGACCACTTCACGCTGGAGTAGCCCGAGGAGTGCGAGGCCCCGAGGTTGACGGTGACGGTGACCTGCTTGGTCGCCCCTGCCTCGGTGGCCGACACGGTGAAGTTGGCCGGGATGCCGTTGGCCGAGAAGCCGGCGACGTTGCCCGGGTCGGAGGTCACGTTGCCACCGTTGGTGACGGTGACCATCCACTCGTACTTGCGGCCGTCGTAGGGGACGTGGTCGGTCATTGACGTCTGCCCCGGTCCGGGCTTGGCGATCGCGCTCCAGGCCCCGCCCGCGACCCGCCGGTTGACGGTGTAGCCCTTGATCGGCGGGCCGTTGACGTTGGACGTCGGGCTCCAGCGGATGCTCACCGTCGACTGGTTGGTGTTCGGGGTCGGCGTGGACGGGGAGACGACGAGCGAGGAGATGGGTGCTGGTTTGCCGGCCGACTGGTCCTGGATCTCCGCCGACCACGGTCCGGAGCCGGCGGCGTTGACCGCTTGCACCCGGATCTTCTGCGGCTGGTTGTTGTTCAGGCCGGTGGCCTTGAACGTCGTCGTCGGCGCGGCCACCGAGTGCGACCCGCCGCCCGCGCCCGCGGCATCCACGATCGCAACGTTGTAGGTCTTGATCGCCGAGCCCTTGTTCTGCGGCGGCTGCCAGCTGATGGTCAGGGTCTGGTCACCACGCGCGGTCACCGTGACCGAGGTGATCTGCTCCGGCTTCGTGTCGGGGGTGACCGAGTTCGACGGCCCGGCCGCGGTGTTGGACTGGCCGATCGCGTTGACCGCCCAGGCCTGGAACGTGTAGGCCTTGCCGTTGACCAGACCGGTCACCGTGCACGGCGAGGACGTGCACTTCAGCTGGCCGGTGGAGCCACCGGTCCACTTGATGAGGTAGTACTGGATCGGCGAGCCACCGTCGAAGGTCGGTGGGGTGTAGGACACCCGGGCCTGCCCGCCAGCAACCCGGTCGGCGATGGCCGAGATGCTGCTCGGCGCGCCCGGGTGGGCCAGCACCGAGACGGTGGCCCGTCCCGGCGCCTGCCGCTTGCTGCCCGGCTGGTCGGTGAGGACGAGGGCGACGCTCGCGGTCGGGGACGGGTTGGTGCCGGCCCGCACCGTCAGGGTGCAGCCGCTGCTGGAGGCGGTGATGTTCGTGCCGCTCTCCATCCGGGCCGAGACGATCTGGCACCGGGCGCCCTGGAGCGGCGACTGCAGGTAGGCCGACAGGTCGAGCGACTGGCTGCTGCCCTCCTTCAGTCCCTGGATCGAGATCGGACGCACCGTCGGGGGCGCCGCCTCCGGCTTGGGCGCACCGTTGGCCGCCGCCGCCGCCGAGGAGGAAGCGTCGAGACCCAGCACGGTCACCCTCACCTGCTGGACCTGGGAGGACCCCGCCACGTTGATGCGCAGGACACCCTGCCCGCTCGGCGCGGACTTGTCGGCCCGTAGCGTCACGGTGCGGCTCCCGGTGCCCGCGGCCCCCAGGGTCACGCCGGACGGCTTGGTGGCCCAGGACGAGGAGTAGCGGACCGAGTTCGGGTCCATCCCGATCGGGATCCAGGCGTGGCAGAGGGTGGGGATGTCCAGGCTGCGCGGCAGCCCACCCGCGGTCAGGGTCACCGCGAAGTCGGGGCAGCGCAGCAACGGTGTCTTGGGCCCGATCTGGACCGGGACCGAGACGTATGCCGTGCCGTAGTCCTTGCCCTCGGCCGTGGCCGACTGCTCCTGGTCGGCAGGCTTGTCGGTGACCTCGAGCATCAGGGCGCCGGGGCCGACGTAGTCGGTGCTGGACGTGAGGGCGACGGTGTCCGGGCCGGTCACCCGGACCCCGAGGTCGTCGACCGGGGAGGTCGAGACGGTCGAGACGGCGGTCACCGAGATCTTCCGGCCTCGCGGCGACTTGATGAAGTCGTTCAGCTGGACGTTCTTGCTGGCGTTCTTGTCCATCGAGATGACGGCGGACTGGACGACGAAGGGGTTGCCCTTGTCGCCGGTCGGGACGTAGATGACCGCCATCGCGGTGAGCCCGTCCTGGTCGGTGATGACGTAGGGGACCGAGTAGGCGTGGTCGAGGATCTTGACGCGGACCTTGTTGCCCTCGATCGAGGCCGTTGGCGAGAGGACATTGGTGACCTTGAGCTGGCCCGGGGCCGAGTCGATGTCGCTGTCGTTGGCCAGCACGTCGACGACGGTCGAGGTCTGGCCGACCGCTGGCTTGGCGACGTCGTCCAGCGCGGTCGGCGGGTTCTTGGCGCCCTTGACGCCACGCACGAGGACCGAGGCGCGGGAGGGGTCGAAGAGGCCGTCGTCGATGCCGTACTGGAGCTGCTTGACCTGGGCACCGGCCTCAGGAGCCTTGGTCGACGCTGTGAACTCCTTCTCGTCGACCTTCCAGTCCTTGAGCGTGGCACTGGGGTTGAGGTCCCGGTAGCCGACGGTGACCGGGTCGCCGAGTCCGATGAGGTCGTTGGCCAGCATCGGGACGGTGACCACCCGGCCGGGTGCCGCGCTGACCGAGTCCTCGACCGCCACCGGCGGCTGGGGGTCGGCGGGCGGCACGACGCCGACCCGGATGAAGCCCTGGGAGGTGGCGCCGAACCGGTCGGCGATCCGGTAGTTGATGATCTCGGTGCCCGAGGCGTTGGGGTA
>JAJPIW010000056.1 GCA_021324575.1 Intrasporangiaceae bacterium
CTCACAACCCCACACCAACTCTTCGGACAAGCCACTTCCCGGACCCGCCAGAAACCAGCCTACGATCCCGTGCGCTGCCGCGTCTTGACACAGAGGGGTGCCATGTGCGTGAATGAGTTGACGCGCGCAGGTAGCCCCGATCCGGGCCGGTGTGATGCGCCCGCGTCGGAGGTCAGTGGGCGAAGTGGCGGGTGCCGGTGAAGTACATCGTCACACCAGCTGCGTCGGCCGCCGCGATGATCTCCTCGTCGCGGATCGACCCACCCGGAGCCACGACCGCGCGAACCCCGGCATCGAGCAGGATCTGCAGGCCGTCGGCGAACGGGAAGAACGCGTCCGAGGCCGCCACCGACCCACGCGCCCGGTCCGAACCGGCTCGTGACACGGCGAGCCGGCACGAGTCGACCCGGTTGACCTGGCCCATCCCGATGCCGACTCCCGCGCCGTCCCGGGCGAGCAGGATCGCGTTGGACTTCACGGCACGCACCGCCCGCCACGCGAACTGCAGGTCCGCAAGCGTGGCCGCGTCGGTGGCGGCACCGGCCACGAGCCGCCACGAGGAAGCGTCGTCGCCGCCGGTCACGGCACCGGAGTCCGAGCGCACGACGGCGTCGACCCGGTCGACCGTCTGCACCAGGAGACCACCGCTGATCGCCCGCGTCTCGATCGGATCACCATGCAGACCGAAGTCCGCCGGCAGCCGCAGCAGGCGACGGTTCTTCTTCTCCCGCAACACCTCCAGCGCCTCCGCCTCGAAATCAGGAGCGACGACGACCTCCGAGAAGGTCTCGTTGAGCGCCCGCGCCATCCCCACCGTCACCGGCACGTTCGTCGCCACCACCCCGCCATAGGCCGAGACCGGGTCGGTCGCGTGCGCCGCGGCATACGCCTCGTCGACGGTGTCACCGACCGCGAGCCCGCACGGGTTCGCGTGCTTGATGATCGCCACCGTCGGCTGCGAACCGTGGTCGAACGCGGCCCGCACCGCCGCATCGGTGTCCACGTAGTTGTTGTAGGACATCTCCTTGCCGTGCAGCTGCTCCGCCGATGCCAGCCCCGGCCGCCAGTGCGTGTAGAGCGCCGCCTTCTGGTGCGGGTTCTCGCCGTACCGGAGCACCGCCGCGCGGTCGAAGGTCGCCCCCGTCCAGGCCGGGAACCCGGTCCCGTCCGAGGTGTCCGCGTAGGCGTTGCCCATCCAGTTCGCCACCGCGTTGTCATAGCTCGCCGTGTGCACAAATGCCTGTGCCGCAAGGGTTTTGCGTTCGTCCAGGGTGAACCCGCCAGCCGCCACGGCATCAAGAACGCGCCCGTATGCCGCGGGGTCGACGACCACGGCGACGCTCGGGTGGTTCTTCGCGGCCGCCCGAACCATCGACGGCCCGCCGATGTCGATCTGCTCGATGATCTCGTCGTCCGACGCTCCCGACGCGACGGTCTCGCGGAACGGGTAGAGGTTGACGACAACGAGCTCGAACGGCTCCACCCCGAGGTCGGCCAGCTGCGCGAGGTGGTCCGGCTTGCGGGTATCGGCGAGGATGCCGGCGTGCACGCGGGGGTGCAACGTCTTGACCCGGCCCTCGAGGCACTCCGGGAAGCCGGTCAGGTCGGCGACCTCGGTCACCGGGATGCCGAGCCCGGCGATCAAACCAGCGGACCCGCCGGTCGAGACGATGGACACGCCCGCCTCGTGCAGACCGCGGGCCAGCACCTCCAGCCCGGTCTTGTCATAGGCCGAGACGAGCGCTCGGCGAACAGGGCGTCGGCCGTCGGCTGACGCGGTTGTGGCATCGGTCGTGATCGTGGCATCGGTCATGAGGGGTCTCCTCGTGTCAGTCTGCGCGCACCCAGGCGGGCGATGCGCGCGGCAGGACTCCCCGGTGGTTGCCCACCTGCGCCAGTCGTCGCGAGTGGTGCCAGCCTAGCGGGACCGGCTCAGGCCTCGGCCCGTGGGACGCCGTGCGGATGAGCGGCAGTGGTGGCCCGGAGCTCCTCGACAAGGTCGATGAGCCGGCCCATGACCTCGTCGGCGACCCGTCGGACGGTGGCCTCGTCGTCGGCACCGCCCGCCAGGACGCGGACATCGATCGGCTCGCCCACGAGAACTCCCACCTCGGGCGGGAGGACGAAGTTGCGCAGGGTCCGCATGAGGTGCGCCCGATCGCCGACCACCTGCTCGGCGCCGTTCAGCGCGACCGGGACGACCGGCGCGCCGGTGCGCAGGGCGAGCCGGACCGCACCGGTCTTGGCGCGCTCCGGCCACTTGCCCGGATCCCGGGTGATCCGCCCCTCGGGGAAGAGACCGACCGCCTCACCGGCAGCGAGCGCGTCCGCCGCGGCGTCGAGCGCGTCGGCGGCCGAGGCGCTCCCCCGGTGCACGGGGATGAAGCCGAGCCGGGTGATGACCGGCCCGAGGAGCGGCGCCCGGAACACCCCGGCCGTCGCCAGCAGCCGCAGCGACCGGCCGAGGTCCCGGCAGGCCAGCGCGAGGAGGATGCCGTCGGCATAGCTCGTGTGGTTGCTCACGACGATGAGCGGACCGTCGGGGAGCCGCTCGGCCACCGCCCGACCCTGCTGCCGCGCCGACGAGAGGTGCGCCACCGCCGCGACCGTCCCGCCCGCGGCCGCCGCGAACACGGCATACAGGAGGGCTCCCCGACGCCCCGGCGGCTGCCACGTCACGACCGACCCACCGCCCCGCCGACCCTGACCCGGCGCCCTTCCACGACGAACCCCTCGCGCGCCAGCCGGCCCACCCACTCCACGAGCTGCGGGCGCTCGGCCTCCTTGATCCGTTCGGTGAGTGTGTCGTCGGTGTCGTCGGCGAGGACCGGCACCGCGACCTGCGCGACGATGGCACCAGTGTCGACCCCCTCGTCGACGACGAAGAGGGTCGCCCCGGCGAGCTTCACCCCGTAGGCGAGCGCATCCGCCGGCCCGTGGATCCCGGGGAAGGCCGGCAGCAACGCGTTGTGCGAGTTGAGATATCGCCCCCCGAACCGCCGGAGGAACGCCGGCCCAACCAGCTTGAGGAACCCCGCCGACACGACGATCGAGGGCTCGTACGCCGCAACCGTCTCGGCCAGCGCCTCGTCCCACGCCTCCCGCGAGGGATGGTCGCCCACCCGGCACACGAACGTCGAGACTCCGACCCCCGCCGCCCGCTGCTCTCCCACGGTCCCGGGCCGATCGGCGCCTACGGCGACGATCTCCACGCCGTATGCCGGCTCGGTCGCCGCGTCCAGCAGCGCCTGGAGCAGGGTCCCGGAGCCGGACACGAGGACGACGACTCGAGCGGGCCCGGCGGGCGGCGTCGGCGCAGTGGTCACGGGCGCTCACGATACCCAGCCGACCGGCCGGCATACCGGATGTATCACCCCGGTCGCTCGGACGCTCCTGTCCGGTGAGCCCGCAAGGGGGACCACCATGCAAGGGGAGAGATGATGCCGAAGACCAACAACGCCCGGTTCGCGGGGCGGTTCGCCAGGGCGATCGACCTCATGTCCGTCGGGGCGACGATCGTCGAGCTGGGCGCGGGGGTGGCCGACGCCGAGGACTACTGGGAGCGGTTCAGCGCCGGTGGCCGCGGGGGCGGTGTCCTCGGCCGCCGGGAGCTCGCCGCCCAAGGCGGCCTGGGGTGACCGACGCCGCTCCCTCGTCGGCGGGTACGCCACGGTCGACCCGTGAGCACCTGCACCCCCATCACGTAGCGCTCGGCCACTGGGTCGCCCATGGCCTGGCGCTCGCCGAGCTGGCCCTCGACGCCGTGACCCGTCCGGGCCCGGACGCCCACAAGGGCCACGGCAGCCACGACGGCAGGCCCGCCCGCCACCCGTCCGTGGACCGGGTCATCCTCGAGTCGGCCGTCCTGGTCCGGGTCGTCGGCCCGGCGCACTCCGCGCGCGCGACCCGCGTCGCGGACCGGCTGCTCGACCTCGCGACGAGCGACGACGCCCGGCTGGCCCTGGCGCTCGACCCGGCAGCCGCGATCGAGCAGGCCGCCGCGTACCTCGTCCTGCGGGACCAACGGCCCGACCCGCGGCTGGACGATCTCGTATGCCGGGCAGAGACCGCCCGGGTCACGGTGGGTCGCGAGCGCCTCCCCCACCGTGACCTCGAACGCACCTGGCTGCGCGGGCTCCTCGCCGGACGCCACGACGTGACGACGGTGGACGTCCGGAGGACCGTGCTCGGCGGGGAGGTCGACGTGCTCGACGTGCGCGCTGGCAACCGCGACGACCTCCGGGCTTTCACCCATGCCTTGCGGTACGCGACCGACTTCGGGCTCCACCCGTCGTCCGTACCGCCGGAGCTCGTGCCCGGTCTGCTCGGCCAGGCTCAGTCTGCGCTCGCGGGCGCTCTCGACGACGAGGACTGGGCCCTGGCCGGCGAGCTGCTCATGACCTGGCCGCTCCTCGGCGTCCCGGCCGGGGCCGACGCCTCGGCCGCGCTGGCGGTGGTTCTGGAGCTCGCCGAGTCCGTCGGCACGCTCCCCGCTCCCGTGACCCCGGTCGACCTCGACGGTCTCACCTCCGAGGAACGCGCCGACGCCATCGTCCTGTCGACCTGCCACACCGGCTTCGTCCTCGCCCTGCTCGCCGCCCTTGCGCCGCGGGTCGCCTGGGCCTCGCCGGCCCCTGACCTGAACGGCCCCTCGCTGCGCGATGCCTGGCTCGTCGGGGACGAGCGCCCCACCTGGCACGACCTGCCGTATGCCGCCCTGCCGGGCTCCGCGGGTCCGGCCGTCGCGCTCGTCAGTGATGCCCGGGTCCGGCGGCTCGCACGGGACCGGCGGTATGCCGACCTCGCCGCCACGCTGGCGCTGCCCGGGGTGCCCACGACGCCGGCCACGCTGCAGGCGCGGGAGCTGCTCGACCGCTTGGACCACCTGTCCGACGACCCGGCGTGAACCCCCACGCGGGGTCGCTCGCGGGTCTCAGCGGCCGCGGCGGATCCGCCAGGCGTCGACGACGACGTAGCCGAGGGCTCCGATGCCCAGCTCGACGGCGAGCAGGGCCGTCATGAGGAGGGCGGGTGCGCCCAGGGCGCCGAGGCGGTAGGCGCCGAGCGCCCCGCCGCCGACGACGTCGAGCAGCCCGAGGATCACGGCCGAGCTGACGGCAGCCGACGCCGCGACGGCCAGCTTGGTGCGCAGACCGGACAGCCGGGCCACCGAGGCGATGGCCCGCCGCCCGACGAGGGCGCCGACGACGACGGGCGCAAGGACGACGACCCGGATCACCGACGGGAACGCGCCCGGCGACGGGAGTGCCGCGAGGACCGGGATCATGGGCAGCAGGCCGGAGTGGGCGCCGGACCACGTGATCGGCTGGCCGGCGACGACCTGGAAGCCCGAGCCGGCACAGAACGAGACGGCCCACAACGCAAGGTTCGGCAGCGCCAGGAGCTGGGCGAGGGCCAGGACGAGGCCGCCGAGGAAGCCCGGCGCGAGCTCGGAGCTCACGTGGGCCACGTCGCCCAGGCCGAGGACGACGGCCACGAGGACGAGCAGCGTACCCACCCCGAGCAGCGCAGCCGCCCCGAAGCCCGCCGCCGGTAGACCCCGACGAACCGTCATCGGGATCCGGTCGACGAGCCCGGGCAGGACGAGCCCGGCCCGGACGAACCCCACGACCACGCCGACCACGAGGGTGCCGACGACCGCCCCCACCAGCCAGAGCGCGCTCGGCCGGGGCGCGCTGGCCAAGGTGACCACCGACGCGAGAGCCGCGACTGCGGCATACCCGAGGGCGAAGCAGCCGAGCGCGGCGGCGAGGTCGGCCGGCAGTCCCAACCGCCCACGCAGCCCCCCGTCCCCCACCGACTCGACGATCCGGCGAGCCCGTCGCGCGATGAGCAGCACGATCCCGGCCCAGGCGAGGAGCGGGGCGAAGGCGATGTGCGCCTGGCCGACACCGATCCGGCCCCCATGGGCGAGCAGCCAGCCGTCGGACCCGATGCCGAGCGCGGTGAAGAGGCCGACCGTCGACTGACCGCTCGCCAGCCACCCCACGAGCGCGAGCAGCCACGCGACGGCCAGCGTCGTGAGCGCGGTGAGGGCGCCCCGCGCGAGGAGCTGCCCGCGGGTGGGCGGGGCGGCGGGAGCGCGGCCGGTCCGGTCGGCGCTGCCCGGGCGGGCGCTGCGGAGCAGGTCGATGACGGTCATGAGGAGACCAGTGTCGGCAATGAGACCCGTTCGGAAGGCGACGCAACGCCGAGGAGACCCCGATCGGTCGTCGTATGCCGGTCGCGGAACCAGCGTGCGGCATCCGACGTCTGATGCTCCGGTGGCCGGGCGAGGGGGCCGGCCACCCCCTGACGCATCGTCTGCCCAGGCGCACAGACCCCTCGGAAAGCCCTGACCCACCATGACCTTCGGCATCATCGTCCTCCTGCTCGGCATCCTCGTTCTCGTCCTCGGACTGCGTGCCCGCCGCACCCCGAAACCTCCGTCCTCCGGTGAGCACGCCGGCAAGGTCGACAGCGGACCCGGCTCCGCAGCCACCCGTGGCGCCAGCCAGCTCCTCGGCGGCGGCCGCCTCGCGATCGTCGCCGGCGTCGCCCTCGCTCTCCTCGGCATCTGGACCGTGGGCCGCAGCCTGGTCACCGTCGTGCCGACCAAGGAGTTCGGCGTCGTCACGTCCTTCGGCCGGCCCGTGCGGACCCTCTCCAACGGCATCCACGTCAAAGCCCCGTGGGAGAAGGTCGTCACCATCGACGCGGCGATCCAGACCGACAACCACACGTCGGACTCCAAGAACTGCATCAACGTCCGCATCGCCCACCAGGCAACGGCCTGCGTCGACGCCTCGATCCGTTGGCGGATCAAGGACTCCGCCACCGACGGGCTCTACCAGAACTACCGGGACTTCGAGAACATCCGCGACTCCCTCGTCACCCGCGACCTGAACGCCAGCCTCAACGCGGCGTTCGAGGACTACGACCCGCTCGCCGTCGACGCCAACGGCAACGCGACCACGCCGCCGCTCGCGGACCTGTCGACCAGGGTCACCTCGGCGATGCAGGACCAGATCGGCGCCCAGATCGAGGTGCTGTCGGTGATCATCCCGGTCGTCAACTTCGACCAGAACACCCAGAGCAAGGTCAACGCCCTCCTCGCCCAGGTCGCCCAGACCCGCATCGCGCAGCAGGCGATCAAGACGTCCGAGGCCCAGGCCCAGGCCAACCGGGTCCTCGCGTCGTCGGTCTCCAAGGACCCGAACGTCCTGGTCAGCAAGTGCCTGGACATCGTCGAGTCCGGCAAGGTCACCCTGCCGGCCGGCTTCAGCTGCTGGCCCGCGAACGGCAGCGGCGCCGTCGTCGTCCCGAGCGCCAAGTAGCCGCGCCGGAATCCCGACCCGACCCTCTCTCAGCCCCAGTTCGCCACTCCCCCAACGCTTTTCCTAACCTCTGCTAGCAGAGCTTAGGTCTCTCAGCACAGGTTGCACCCTCTGCTAAGTGACCCAACCTCTGCTAGCAGAGGTTGGGTCACTGGGGGGGCGTATGCCGGGGGCGCGTCAGATGGGCGCCTGGTCCAGGTCGATCATGATCTGGCGCATCAGCCCGGCGGCCTCGGACGGCGTCTTGCCGACCTTGACGCCGGCGGCCTCGAGGGCCTCCTTCTTGGCCTGCGCGGTGCCGGCCGAGCCGGAGACGATGGCGCCGGCGTGGCCCATCGTCTTGCCCTCGGGGGCGGTGAACCCGGCGACGTAGCCGACGACCGGCTTGGTGACGTGGTCCTTGATGTAGGCCGCGGCGCGCTCCTCGGCGTCGCCGCCGATCTCACCGATCATGACGATGGCGTCGGTCTCCGGGTCGTTCTCGAACGCCTCGAGGCAGTCGATGTGGGTGGTCCCGATGATCGGGTCGCCACCGATGCCGACGGCGGAGGAGAAGCCGAAGTCCCGCAGCTCGTACATCATCTGGTAGGTCAGGGTGCCCGACTTGGAGACCAGCCCGACCCGGCCGGGGCCGGAGATGTTGGCGGGGATGATGCCGGCGTTGGACTTGCCGGGGCTGATCAGACCCGGACAGTTGGGGCCGATGATCCGGGTCGCCTTGCCGAGGCTGTAGTTGTAGAACTCGGCGGAGTCCTTGACCGCGATGCCCTCGGTGATGACGACGAGGAGCGGCATACCGGCGTCGATCGCCTCGACGACGGCGGCCTTGGCGAAGGCCGGTGGGACGAAGACGACCGACACGTCGGCACCGGTCTCCTTGATCGCCTCGGCGACGGTGCCGAACACCGGCACCGAGACGTCGCCCGGGAAGTCGACCGAGGTACCGGCCTTGCGGGGGTTGACGCCGCCCACGATCTTGGTGCCCGAGGCGAGCATCCGGGTCGTGTGCTTCATGCCCTCCGAGCCGGTCATGCCTTGGACGATGACCTTGGAGTCGGCGTTGAGGAAGATTGCCATTGGTGTGTTCTCGTCCCTTGGGGTCAGTTGGCCGGGGCAGCCGGCGCGGCGGCGAGCGAGGCGGCCTTGGCCGCGGCTCCGTCCATGGTCTCTTCGATGGTCACGAGGGGGTGGTTGAACTCCGCCAGGATGCGGCGTCCCTCCTCGACGTTGTTGCCGTCGAGGCGCACGACGAGCGGCTTGGTCGCGTCGTCGCCGATCGCCTGGAGCGCACCGACGATGCCGTTGGCGACCGCGTCGCAGGCGGTGATCCCGCCGAAGACGTTGACGAACACCGACTTGACCTGCTCGTCGCCGAGGATGATGTGCAACCCGTTGGCCATGACCTCGGCCGAGGCGCCACCACCGATGTCAAGGAAGTTGGCCGGCTTGGACCCGACCGCCTCACCGGCATACGCGACGACGTCGAGGGTCGACATGACCAGCCCGGCGCCGTTGCCGATGATGCCGACGTTGCCGTCGAGCTTGACGTAGTTGAGGCCCTTCTCCTTGGCCGCCGCCTCCAGCGGGTCGGCCGCCGCGGCGTCCTCGAGGGCGGCGTGGCCGGGCTGGCGGAAGTCGGCGTTCTCGTCAAGGGTGACCTTGCCGTCGAGCGCGACGATGTCGCCGTCGACGGTCTTGACGAGCGGGTTGACCTCGACGAGGGTCGCGTCCTCACCGGCATACACGTCCCAGAGCCGCTGCAGGACGGGGACGATCTTGGCGCCGGTCTCGGCGTCGAACCCCGCCTCGGCGACGATCTCGGCAGCCTTGGCCTCGTCGATGCCGACGTTGGGGTCCACGGCCACCCGGGCGAGAGCCTCGGGGCGGCTGACGGCGAGCTCCTCGATCTCCATCCCGCCCTCCTTGCTGCACATCGCAAGGTAGGTCCGGTTGGCCCGGTCGAGCAGGACCGAGAAGTAGTACTCCTCGGCGATCTGGGCGCCCTGGGCGATCATCACCGTGTTGACCGTGTGGCCCTTGATGTCCATGCCGAGGATCTGACCGGCGAGCTGCTCGGCCTCCTCGGCGGTCTTGGCGACCTTGACGCCGCCGGCCTTGCCGCGCCCGCCGGTCTTGACCTGTGCCTTGACAACGGTGACGCCGCCGCTCTTGGGTCCGATCAGCTCGGCGGCCGCGCGGGCCTGCTCCGGGGTGGTGGCCACGGCGCCGGCGAGCACCGGCACGCCATGCGCCTCGAACACGTCTCGGGCCTGGTACTCGTAGAGATCCACGGGGGCTGTCCGTCCTTCGTTGGTCGGTGGGGGCGGCCGTCTCGTTTCGCCGCATGATCCGCTCCCCGAGACTAGTCCCGCGCCCACGCCTGGCCGGACCCGGGACGGGCGGGTGGGACCAATTTCACGCCGAACGGCACCACCGAGACCGTATGCCGCGACGAGACGCCCGTATGCCGGTCACGCCGGGTTCGCGGTCAGGTCAGCTGGCGACCTGCACCGTGGTCCATGTCTCGCCCTTGTCGGTGCTGCGCCACAGGACTCCCGAGCCACCGAAGGGGATGGCGTAGTAGGTGCCGGCCCCCGGCGAGCCCACCCAGGCCCAGCCGCGGTCCGGCACCGGAGGGGCCGACTTGGGGTCGTGCCAGGCCACGCCTCCGTCACTGGAGACCTTCATCGAGCCATGCACGGCCGGGTCTCCGCCCGAGACGGCCAGCAGGTGGGTGGAGTCAGCAGCGGCGAACGAGGTCGACCCGGCATTCGTGAGCAGGAGCGCACCGCTATCCGGCGCGACCACCTGTTGCCACGTGCCGTCGACCTTTCGGGTCACGATGCCGTAACTCGAGGAACCGGCGGCCGCACCGCCGGGGCAGATTCCGAAGACGGTGCCACCGCTCGCGGGAGCTACCACCCGGGAGACCCCGCCGGATGCTGCGCAGCCCTTCGTGCCGGTCACCCAGCCCTTGGCCTCGAGCAGGCCGGCGGTGGCCCCCTTGTCAGTCGCCAGGCTCAGGTAGAGATCGCCGTTGAACCAGTTGTAGTCCGCCGCACGGATGGGTGCACTCGTTGGGATCGTGTACTGGGCCTCGGTGATGCCGTTGGCGGTGGTGTCGGCAACAGCAGTGGCCAGATCTCCGGAGCAGTGGCTGCCGTCGCACGAGCCGGTCGCGACAGCGACAGCAACCGTGTTGCCGTCGGTCTCGAGGGAGACCACACCGCCCCCGGGCACGGCATACGGGTGCCACGTGAATCCGCCATCGGTGGTCTGGCGAACTCCGGCACCGAACACCCAGCCGACGAGCGGCGATGCCATCCGGATCTCGGTGAGGGAGGTGCGGGTGCCGACCTTGCCGCTCGACGTCCGGCCGGGGGTGTCGACCTCCTGGCCGAAGGTCGCGACCGCCCGCCAGGACTTGCCGCTGTCGAGCGAGCGGACCACCTGGGTGCAGGCGTGGCCCTTGCAGTTGGTGATGCCGAGCCCGAACAGGGTGCTGTTGTCGGCCTGGGAGACCGAGACCAGGCGGAAGTCCGCGGGGACGCCCACGGTGACCGGGCGGCTCGTCGCGGTGCTCGTGGGCGCTGAGGTCGAGGTGCCCGCCGGGGAGGTCGCAGACCCGGTCGGCGTCGAGCTGAGCGAGGTGCTCGTCGAACCGGTGCGCGAGCCGGGCAGCGCGGTCGTCCCGTCGCCCGGGCGCAGGAGGTAGCCGACACCGCCGACGAGCACGGCCGCCGCAGCAGCACCGGCCGCGAACCCGGTCCAGCGGGACCGGCGGCTGCGCCGGTGGGCGTCGACGATGGCGGCCCAGTGGCCGTCGTCGCCGGGCGCCGGATGGATGTCGCGGCGCTCGCGGGCGAAGAACTCCTCGACCGGGTCGACGTCGTTCATCGGGCATCCTCCAGCAGCTTGGCGAGGCGGCCCCGGGCATCCCAGAGGTCCCGCTTGATCGTGCCCTCGGACTTGCCCATCTGGGCCGCCACCTGGGCGACCGTCAGGTCGGCGAAGTAGTGCAGCATCACGGGGACGCGCAGGCGGTCGGGCAGGGCGAGGACGGCGCCGCGCACGGTGAGGTTGGTGGCGACGTCGCCGGGCATGGTGACGCCGTCGTCGTAGCCGAAGCGCTGGTATGCCGCGTGCTCGCGCCCGCGCTTGCGCCAGTGGTCACGGATGATGTTGGCGGCGGTCGTGAACAGCCACGACTTGGGCTCCTCGACATCGCCCCAGTGCTTGAGCAGGCGCAGGAACGCCTCGGTGGCGACGTCGTGGCCCAGGTCGGGGTCGCCGACGAGCTTGCTGGCCCAGCCGGACAGCATGCCGAAGTGCGCGCGGTAGACCTCACGCACGGCCAGCTCGTCCGATCGCCCGGCCGTCAGCGCGGCGCCCGGCATCGCCCCTCCCTTCCACCGCACCGCAATCGGCTGGGTCACCGTCGTCATGCCCTGTAGACGCCGACCACGGCCTCGCGGTTGGACACCCATTCTGTCAGGGCCACCCGGTGTGGGAGGGCAACGACCGGCGCGGGCCGCTCAGGCGGTCGCTCAGGCGGGCACGACGGCGCCGCGGACCCATTCGACGATCTCGGTCGTCGTCGCTCCGGGCGTGAAGATCTTGGCGACACCGAGCTTCTCCAGCTCAGGGATGTCGGCGTCAGGGACGATCCCGCCCCCGAAGACGACGATGTCAGCCGCGTCCCGCTCCTTGAGGATCTCGATCACCTTGGCGAACAGCGTCATGTGGGCGCCGGAGAGGACGGACAGGCCGATGGCGTCGGCGTCCTCCTGGATGGCCGCCTCGACGATCTGCTCGGGCGTCTGGTGCAGCCCGGTGTAGACGACCTCCATGCCCGCATCGCGCAAGGCCCGCGCCACGACCTTGGCACCGCGGTCGTGTCCGTCCAGGCCGGGCTTGGCCACGACGACGCGCAGCGGGGAGTCGGTCATGATCTCGATGCTAGCCCCGGCGTGTGGTCCCGATCCCGGCCTCGGAGACGGCAGGTGATGTGAGATTCACCGCCACACTCCCCCCTTCGGGTTCTGTCCAACTGGCCAGACTGTGGTTACTGTCGGGTTTCACCATGTCCGTACCAGATCTCATCGCGCCGCCCGCACCCTTGCGGGCCGTGGCCCAGCGCGCGGAGTGCGCCGCTCGGGTGGCTGCCGCGCATCCGGTGGGGCGGGCTGCGGCACTGGTCGCGCGCGGCATCCGGGCGATGGCCTCCCCCACGATGATCGCCGGGACGATCGCCGAGGCGACGTGGGTCGCCGCCCACCTGGTCACCTACCCGCTCGGGCTGGCCGCCGACACCAACCGCCGAAGCGCGCACGGCTACGGGATCGAGCACCTGCCGCCGGTCCAGCGTGGGCTGCTCATCTCCGACCTCGAGGCTGCCGGGACGCCGATCCTGCTCGTCCACGGGCTCGTCGACAACCGCTCGATCTTCACCCTCCTGCGGATGGGTCTGATGCGGCGGGGCTTCGGGCAGGTCTCGACGATGAACTACAACTCGCTGCGCGGCGACGTCCGGACCATCGCGGCCCGGCTCGCCGAGGAGGTCGAGGCCCTGGTCGCCGAGACCGGCTACGAGCGGATCCACATCATCGGGCACAGCCTCGGCGGGCTCGTCGCCCGCTACTACGTGACCCGGCTCGGCGGCGACGAGCGGGTCCACACCCTCGTCACGCTCGGGGCACCGCACGCCGGCACCTACACGGCATACGCCTGGCCCTCGGCTCTCGGCCGCCAGCTGCGGCCCGACAGCGGCCTGATGCGCGAGCTGCGACGACCGGCTGCCGGCTGCCGGACCCGGTTCATCGCGTACTGGAGCGACCTGGACGAGGTCGTTCTGCCGCACGAGAACGCCACCATCGCCCACCCCGACCTGGACGCTCTCAACATCAAGCTGCGCGGGGTCGGGCACGTCTCGCTGCCGATCGTCGGCAGCGTCGTCCACGGCATCTCGACGGCGCTGGCGCAGCTGGACAGCGACGGCCGGACCGTCACCGCGGGCGTCTCGCTGCTGCCGCGCCCCGACTGAGGCCGTCCACAGGCAGGCTGGACGATTTTTACATCACGAAGAGATAACGGTAGGGTGCGTCCCACGTGTCCAGCGCGGAGGCCCGAACGGTCAGACCGCGCGCGGACCGGATCGTGTCCCCTGCACGCGAAGGTTCCACCCTGTGAGTTCTCGTCCGTATGCCGGTCGGCACCGCCCTGTCCGCAAGGGCGTTCGTCGCCTCCCGGCAACCCTGACCGGTGGCTTCCTGCTGCCCACTGCCGCGGCGGCGACGCTGGTCCTCACGGCCACCGGCGCGACCGTCGCCGAGTCGCGGGTCCCGAGCGTGGCGCTCACCGGCAACCAGGCCGCCTTCGTCCGGACCGCCGCTGACACCCAGGCCGCCGAGGCCCGCGTCGACGACGCCCAGGCGACCGAGCGTCGCTCACAGGCCCAGCTCCAGGCAGCCGCCATCCTCGGCCGGCAGCAGGAGAAGCAGCGCGTCGCCCGCGACAAGGCCCGCAAGGCGCTGGCCAAGAAGAAGGCCGAGGCGGCCCTGGCCGCCACCGCGCACAAGTGGGTCATGCCCGTGCACGGCGCCACCTTCACCTCCGGCTTCAAGATGCGGTGGGGCGCCATGCACACCGGCAACGACCTGGCGTGCCCGACGGGCACCCCGATCTCGGCCATGTCGAGCGGTGAGGTCATCTTCACCGGCTGGATGGGCGGCGGCGGCAACACGACCAAGATCCGCTACTGGGACGGCACCGTGTCCTTCTACGAGCACCAGAGCAGGATCATCGCCAAGGTCGGCCAGAAGGTCGCGCCCGGGGACATCGTCGGCTACGTCGGCAACACCGGCCACTCGTTCGGTTCGCACCTGCACCTGGAGATCCACCCCGACGGTGGCGGCCCGATCGACCCCCACCCGTGGATGACCGCGCACAAGCTCATGTACTCGGGCAACGGCTAGGCGGAGGGCTCAGCTCAGAGCTTCACCAGCGGGGCGTAGCGCAGCAGCAGGCGCTTGACGCCTGAGTCACCGCCGAAGTCGACGTGGGCCATCGACTTCTCGCCCTCGCCTTCGACCCGCACCACGGTGCCCATCCCGAACGAGTCGTGGGTGACCCGGTCGCCGGGCTTGAGCGCGAGGATCGGCCGGTTGCCCGGTGAGCGGACGCCGGGCCGGGCGGCCAGGGTCGCCACGGCGGGAGTGCCGGGCCGCATCGAGGAGAGCGCCGACTGCGAGCGCTTCCAGTCGACCAGCTCGGGCGGGATCTCGTCGAGGAACCGCGAGGCCGGGTTGTACTGGGGCGCGCCCCAGGCGGACCGGACGGCGGCACGGGAGATGTGCAGCCGCTCGCGGGCCCGGGTGATCCCGACGTAGGCCAGCCGCCGCTCCTCCTCCAGCTCCTTGGGGTCGTTGAGCGAGCGCATGTGCGGGAAGGTGCCGTCCTCGAGCCCGGTGAGGAAGACGACGGGGAACTCCAGCCCCTTGGCGGTGTGCAACGTCATCAGCGTGACCACCCCGGAGTCGTCACCGGCGACCGGGATCTCGTCGGCGTCGGCGACGAGGGAGACCTGCTCGAGGAAGTCCTCCAACGAGTTCACCTCGCCGGTCTGGGCGCGGGTGTCGTCGAACTCCCTTGCGACAGCGATCAGCTCGTGCAGGTTCTCGACACGGGTCTCGTCCTGCGGGTCGTGGCTGGCGCGCAGCTCGGCGAGGTAGCCGGAGCGGTCGACGATCGCCTCGAGCAGGTCGGCGACCCCGGCGGCGTCGTCGTCACGCACCCGGCCGAGCGACTCCAGCAGCGAGGTGAAGCCCTTGATCGCCGTCACCGAGCGGGTCGCGATTCCTGGCGCGTCCTCGGGCCGGCCGAGCGCCTGGACGAAGGAGATCCGCTCCCGGTCGGCGAGCGTCGCGACGACCGCCTCGGCCCGGTCGCCGATCCCGCGTTTGGGGACGTTGAGGATCCGGCGCAGGTTGACCGAGTCGTCGGGGTTGGAGATGACCCGCAGGTAGGCCAGTGCGTCCTTGACCTCGCGCCGCTCGTAGAACCGGGTGCCGCCCACGACCTTGTAGGGCATCCCGACCCGGACGAAGACCTCCTCCAGGGCCCGGCTCTGGGCGTTGGTCCGGTAGAAGACGGCGACGTCCTTGGGCTTGACCCCGGCCTCGTCGCCGAGCTCGTCGATGGTCTTGGCGACGAAGGACGCCTCGTCGTGCTCGTTGTCGCCGACGTAGCCGACGATCGGCTCGCCGGCACCGGCGGCGGTCCAGAGGTTCTTCTTGCGGCGGCCCTGGTTGCGGTCGATGACGGCGTTGGCGGCGGTGAGGATGTTCTGGGTCGAGCGGTAGTTCTGCTCCAGCAGGATGGTCGTCGCGTCGGGGTAGTCCGCCTCGAACTCGACGATGTTGCGGATCGTCGCCCCGCGGAAGGCATAGATCGACTGGTCGGCGTCGCCGACCACGACCAGCTCGCTCGGCGGCACCCGCGGCCCGTCGGCAGCACCGGACGGGGTGGCGCCGGCCCCGCCGACGAGCTCCTTGACGAGGGCGTACTGGGCGTGGTTGGTGTCCTGGTACTCATCGACCATGACGTGCCGGAACCGCCGCCGGTAATGCTCGGCGACGTCGGGGAAGGCCTGGAACATGTGGACCGTGGTCATGATGAGGTCGTCGAAGTCCATGGCGTTGGCCTGCCGCAGCCGCCGCTGGTAGGCGGTGTAGGCCTCGGCCAGCACCCGCTCGTGGTGGGTCCCGCCCTGCGCGTATGCCGCGGTGCCACCGCTCGAGTCCGCGGGATCGACGGCCCCCACGCGGGCGGCATACGCCTCCTCGTCGACGAGCTCGTTCTTGAGGTTGCTCACCTGGTGGGAGAAGGTGCGCGGGTTGTAGCGCTTGGGGTCCAGGTCCATGTCGCGCAGCACCATCGACATGAGGCGCTGGCTGTCGGCGGCGTCATAGATCGAGAAGGTCGACTTCATCCCGACCTTGGGCGCCTCGCGGCGCAGGATCCGCACGCACGCGGAGTGGAAGGTCATGACCCACATGGCCCGGGCACGCGGCCCGACGAGCCCCTCGACCCGCTCGCGCATCTCGGCGGCGGCCTTGTTGGTGAAGGTGATGGCGAGGACCTGGCCGGGCTGGACGCCGCGCGCGTCGAGAAGGTGGGCGATCCGGGTGGTCAGCACCTTGGTCTTGCCGGATCCGGCGCCGGCGACGATGAGCAGCGGGCCGCCCTCGTGGAGGACGGCCTCGCGCTGCTGGGGGTTGAGCCCGACGAGGAGCTCTTCGGGGTCTCTCGTATGCCGCCCGCTCGCCTCTCCCGGCGCCTCACCGGCCGCTTCGGCCCAGGTCGGCACACCGGCCGCGGTCACCGGGGTGGCCCGCGCGGTGGCTGCGTCGGGGCGTGCCGGCGGGAAGTCGAAGTCGTCGAAGAGGGTGCTCATGTCGCCCCCAACCCTACGTCCGCCCACCGACGTCGTCCCGCTACGCTTGGTTCGGTAAGCCTTGCCTAAGAATGCTCGAACAGCCTCTGAACGGAACACCTGGCGATGTCGCTCGGAACCACCCTCGTCCTCGGCCTCATCGCCGGCGGCACCATCCTGCTCGGCCTCCCGCTCGGCCGGGTGAGGTCCTCCAACCCGCGGCTGCGGGTCACCCTCAACGCGGTGGCGATCGGCATCCTGCTGTTCCTCTTCTGGGACGTCCTGTCGGCCGCGTGGGAGCCGCTCGACAGTGCCCTCGCCGACACCGGCAAGGGCGGGTCGCTGGCCCCGGTCTTCGGCTATGGCGCCCTGTTCGCCGGAGGCCTCGCGGTCGGTCTGCTCTCGCTCGTCGGCTATGACCGTTACCTCGCACGCACCCGGAGCACGGCGATGGCGGCCACCGTCACGGCCCCCGGCGACGGACGCGGAAGTCTGGCACCGGCATACCGGATGGCCGTGCTCATCGCCGTCGGCATCGGTCTGCACAACTTCGGCGAGGGGCTGGCCATCGGCCAGTCCGCGGCCTCCGGCGAGATCCAGCTGGCCACCCTGCTCGTCATCGGCTTCGCCCTGCACAACGCGACCGAGGGCTTCGGCATCGTCGCGCCGATCGCCGGCGCGGCCGGCACCGAGTCCTGGACCCGGCCCAGCTGGGGCTTCCTGCTCGGCATGGGCCTCATCGGTGGCGGCCCGACGCTCGTCGGCACCCTGGTCGGGCACTCGGTCTCCAGTCCCTGGCTCGGCGTCCTCTTCCTCACCCTCGCGGCCGGCTCCATCCTCTACGTCGTCGTCCAGCTGCTCGGCGTGGCCGCCAAGGCCCAGCTGCCGCACATCGTCGCCTACGGCCTGCTCGGCGGGCTGCTCCTCGGCTTCGCGACCGACGCGATCGTGACCGCCGCCGGGGCCTGACCCCACCCTCTTGCGTCTGCGGATCTGAGGGTCAGGGCCCCCAGATCCGCAGACGCAGGAGGTGAACACGCGGTGAACCCCCTCGGACTGTGCTGCGCGAAGGGTGGTCGACGCGGTATTCATTGACCATGAGCGCGATCGAGGCAGTAACCATGACCGGGACCGGTCTGCGTGAGTACATCGACCACCTCCAGTCCGAGGGCTACACGGTCGAGGGCGGCAAGGGCGAGGACCCCATGCTCATCCGCCCCGACGGCCGGGCGGTCGAGACCTGGCGCGAGGACTACCCGTACGAAGAGCTGATGGACCGCGACGCCTACGAGGACGAGAAGTACCTCCTGCAGA
This sequence comes from Intrasporangiaceae bacterium, assembly GCA_021324575.1. GTDB lineage: Bacteria > Actinomycetota > Actinomycetes > Actinomycetales > Dermatophilaceae > Nostocoides. The sequence continues at coordinate 18,085 of JAJPIW010000056.1, forward strand.
TCGAGCTGCTCAAGTTCCAGTACTGGACCCAGGACGTCGGCGCCAAGCACGTCATCGTCTTCGAGGGACGCGACGCGGCCGGCAAGGGCGGCACCATCAAGCGGTTCATGGAGCACCTCAACCCACGAGCCGCCCGCGTCGTCGCGCTCACCAAGCCGACCTCGGACGAGGCCGGTCAGTGGTACTTCCAGCGCTACATCCGGCACCTGCCGACCGACGGTGACCTGGTCCTCTTCGACCGGTCCTGGTACAACCGCGCCGGGGTCGAGCGGGTCATGGGGTTCTGCTCGGACGCCGACTACGACATCTTCATGCAGCAGGCGCCGATGTTCGAGCGGATGCTCGTGGAGTCCGGGCTCACGGTGACCAAGCTGTGGTTCTCGGTGACCCAGCAGGAGCAGCGCACCCGCTTCGCCATCCGGCAGCTGGACCCGGTGCGCCGGTGGAAGCTGTCGCCGATGGACCTGGAGAGCCTGGACAAGTGGGAGGCCTACACGGTGGCCAAGGAGGCGATGCTCACCGGCACCGACAAGAAGTACGCCCCGTGGATCACGATCAAGTCCAACGACAAGAAGCGCGGCCGGATCAACGCGATGCGCGCCTTCCTCCACCAGTTCGACTACGCCGGCAAGAACACCGACGTCGTCTACGCACCCGACCCCAAGATCGTCAAGCGCGCGAAGTACACCTCCGGCGACTGACCGGCATACCGTGTCGGTGTGGCGAGGAAGGGTGAGTTCGGCGAGCCGGTGATCCTCGACGTCGACGGGTTCGACGTGCGGGTCTCCTCCCCCGAGCGGGTGTACTTCTCGGCGCGCGGGGAGACCAAGCTGGATCTCGCGCACTACTACCTGTCGGTGGGGCCGGGGATCGTCAACGCCCTGCGCGAGCGGCCGTGCATGCTGCACCGGTTCCCCGACGGCGTCGACGGGCCCAAGGTCCACCAGAAGCGCCTGCCCCGGGGTGCACCGCCCTGGGTGGAGACCGTGCGGCTGCACTTCCCGCGCTGGGGGCTGCACGCCGACGAGCTGTGCGTGACTCGCCTCGCGGACGTCATCTGGGCCGTGCAGATGTCCACCGTCGAGTTCCACCCGTGGAACAGCCGTCGCGCCTCGACCGAGCAGCCGGACGAGTGGCGGATCGACCTGGACCCCATGCCGGAGGCGTCGTATGCCGCGGTGCGGCGGGCCGCGCACGTCGCCCACGAGGTCCTGGACGAGCTGGGCGCCGTGGGGTTCCCGAAGACGAGCGGCGGCAAGGGGCTGCACATCTACGTCCGGATCGCGCCCGACCACGGGTTCAAGGACGTGCGTCGGGCGGCGCTGGCGTTTGCCCGGGAGGTGGAGCGGCGGCTGCCCGACGACGTGACGACCACCTGGTGGCGCAAGGACCGCGACCCGGGCGCGATCTTCGTCGACTACAACCAGAACGCGCGCGACCACACGATCGCCTCGGCCTACTCCGTCCGCGGCACCACGCTCGGGACCGTGTCGGCTCCGATCCGGTGGTCCGAGGTCGACTCGGCCGTGCCGTCGGACTTCACCATCGCCACCATGCCGGCGCGGTTCGCCGAGCTGGGCGACCTGCACGCCGACATCGACGGGCACGTCTTCGACATCGCGCCGCTGTTGGAGTGGGCCGAGCGCGACGAGGCCGCGGGCAAGGAGGCCCCGCCCGAGCCCGACGAGGACACCGGCAAGCCCTGACTCGGCCTGCCGCCCCGCCCCGCGTCGCGCCGCCCCAGGTCGCAGTCGTTGTTCGTTTGTCGCAACTGTGGTCGACATGTCGGCCACAGTTGCGACAAACGAACAGTCTGGGCGACTGGGTTCGTCAGGAGCAGAGGATGGCCAGCTCGTCGCCGCGGTCCAGGCCGGCGCGTCGACCGGTGCGGGCCAGGCCGAGCTCGCGCTCCCAGGCAAGGGCGTCGGTGAGGGTCTGGGCGACCGGTCGCGGGTCCAGCCCGGCGGCGCGAGCCCGGGTGGTGTCCAGCGACATGAACCCCGCCCACTCGGGATCGGCGATCCAGAGCGGCAGCGACCGCGGGCCCATGAACTCCTCGACCCCTGCGGCCTGCAGCGCGGCATCGCCGAGGGTGACGGTCGGGCCGTCGTATGCCGCCACCTCGGCCGAGGCGTCGAGCACCGCACCCAGGGTGGTGACATCGCCCGCCGCGTTGACCGTCCCGCTGACTCCACGCAGGCCGGCGTCGACGAGCCAGGCGGCGAGGTCGCGGACGTCGACGAGCTGGCAGGCCCGGTCCCGCCGCTCCGGCATGAGCACGGGGCTGCCGTCCTCGGCGGCCAGGGCGAACCGCCCCGGCCAGTAGCCGACCCGGTCGCTCGCATCGCCCGGCCCAGCGATCAGGCCCGCCCGGGCGACGAGCGCGCGGCCGTCGAGGGCGGCCAGGACGAGCTGCTCGCACGCGACCTTGCCCTCGCCGTAGGCCTCCTGCGGCGCCACCTCCCCCGCGTATGCCGGCAGCAGCGGCGTCGACTCGTCGCGCCGCTGCGGCTCGTGGTCGGCATAGACCGACCCCGAGGACACGAAGGCCCAGTGCCCGGCCCGCCCGGCCAACACCTCGACGGCGGTGCGGACCTGCCGCGGTTGACGCGCGACGTCGACGACGAGGTCCCAGGTCCTGGCGCCCAGACCGGCATACCCAGTGGCCTCGGAGCGGTCCCCGACGACGAGCCGCGCGCCATCGGCGACCTCCCCGCTCTCGCCGCGCGCGAGACAGGTGACGTCATGACCCGCCGCCAGCCCGGCGCGCGCCACCTCTCGGCCGAGCCAGGCCGTGCCACCGAGAACCAGGATCCGCATGCCCTCAGCCCACCACGCGTTCCCACCGAGCGGGAGCGGTTACGTTGCGCCGTCAGCGAACCCCCACGCCCGCCCGCCCGGGCCGCCCCGCCGATAAGTTATCGGGTCCTCGGACAAGTTCCCTCTGCACCCGAGTTGTCTTGTCGGGTGCAGAGGGAGGAACCCCGAGAACCCGATAATTTTGTGGGGGGCGTATGCCGGCGGCCGACCGACCGGGGGTGCATGCCGGCCGCCGCGCGGCATACGGCGGGTACGAAAAGCGCTGGACGACGGACCTAGCCTTGACGGGTGAGCACGACCCGCGACCTGCTGCTGCGCGACCGGAGGTACCTGACCCTCCTGGCCGCGCGGACCCTGTCGATGCTCGCCATCTCCTTCGCTCCCGTCGCACTCGCCTTCGGCATCCTCGACCTGCCCGGAGCGACCCCGACCAGCCTCTCGCTCGTACTCGCCTCGGAGTCGGTGGCGATCGTGGCGTTCACCCTGGCCGGCGGCGTCATCGCCGACCGCTATCCCCGGCACCGGGTTCTGCAGACCGCCGAGTGGACCAATGCCGCGACCCACCTGGTCATCGGCGTCATGTTCCTCACCGGGCATGCCCCGATCTGGGGTCTTGCCGCGGCCGCCTTCGTCGCGGGCACCGGCAGCGCGCTCGTCTGGCCGGCGCTCACCGGGATCATCCCCGACGTCGTCCCGACGGTGGCGCTGCAGGAGGGCAACGCCTTCCTCGGGCTCGGCGGCAACATCGCCAAGATCGGCGGGCTGGTCACCGGGGGCATCGTCGTGGTCGGCATCGGCGGCGGGTGGGCACTCGTCGCCGCAGGTGCCACCTTCGCGCTGTCCGGCTTCCTCGTCTCGCGGCTCGGTCTGGCCCGGCCGGTTCGACCCGAGGTCCGCGCGTCCCTCCTGGCCGAGCTCCGTGGCGGCTGGGACGAGTTCCGCTCCCGCGAGTGGCTCTGGGTGACCGTGCTCCAGTTCTCCGTCCTCGTCATGGTCTGGCAGGGCGCCCACCTCGTCCTGGGCCCGGTCGTCGCCAAGGCCGAGCTCGGCGGCCCGGGCGCATGGACGACCGTGCTCACGGCCGAGTCGGTCGGCTTGGTCGTCGGTGGTCTGCTCGCGCTGCGGCTGCGCCCGCGCCGGCCGATCCTGCTCGTCACCCTCTTCAGCTTCGGCGCGGCGCCGCCCTACCTCCTGCTCGGGTTCCACGCTCCCCTGGCGGCGGTGGCCAGCGCATCCTTCATCCTCGGCCTGTCCTTCGAGCTGTTCACCGTCGTCTGGCAGACCACGATGCAGCGCGAGATCCCACCGGAGTCGCTGTCCCGGGTCTCGTCCTACGACGCGCTCGGCTCGCTCCTCCTCGGACCTCTCGGGCTGGTCCTCGCCGGTCCGGCCGCCGAGCGCTTCGGGACCCACCCCAGCCTGGTCGCCTGCGGGCTCGTCATGGTCGTGACGACCCTCGGTGCCCTGTGCTCACCGGGAGTGCGGAACCTGCGTGCGCCGTATGCCGTGCCGACGGCTCTGGTGCCCTGATGGACCTCGTCATCGCGCCGGGCCCGGGCGTCAAGCACGGGCTCACCATCGCCAACTCCGAGCTGGCAGAACGCTTCTCGAAGTCACCCGGCCCTGGCGGCCAGTCGGTCAACACGACGGACAGCCGAGTCGAGGTGGCGCTCGACATCGCAGCGACGCCTGCCTTGACCGAGACCCAGCGTCGGCGGATCCTGCTCGTTCTCGGCGACCGGCTGGTCGACGGCCGACTCGTCGTCACGGCATACGAGCACCGCTCCCAGCACCGCAACCGGGCCGCTGCCCGCGAGCGGATGGCGGCACTGCTCCGTGCGGCGATGGCGCCGCCCCCTCCACCCCGGCGGGCGACCAAACCGACCAAGGGGTCCCAGGAGCGGCGGCTGTCGGCGAAGAAGCAGCGCGGTCAGACCAAGGCGACCAGGTCGCGGCCCACGTCGGCGGACTGACCCAACCGGTCATTCAAGGAGGCGGACCACCTCGGCGGCGCAGCCCCAGGAGAGCGTGACGCCGGCTCCGCCGTGCCCGTAGTTCGTCACGACGGTGCGTCGGTCTCTCGTATGCCGCGCCAGCCGCACCTTGGGGGCCACCGGGCGGAGTCCGACGGCTCGCCCGACGACCGTCGCGCCGCGAAGGGCCGGGACCGCGGCCATGCACCGGGCGAGGATGGCTCGCTCGGTGTCCGGGTCGGGGACGGTGCCCCAGTCGCCCTCAAGGTCGGTCCCGCCGCAGACGACGGTGTCGCCGTGCGGCAGCACATAGGTGAGCACGTCTGGGTCGTCGCCGTCGACCAGCCAGTCCGTGAGGCCCGGGTTGGCGAGCCGGACGACCTGGCCGCGGGCCGGAGTGAGCTCGGTGTCGCCGGTCAAGGTCCCCGACCGCAGTCCACATGCCACGACGATGCCCTCGCCCGCCACCTGGTCGAGGCCATCGACCAGGTCGTGCGCGAACTCGACTCCGGCGCTTGCACATTCGCGCTCCAGCCAGGGCAGATAGCGGCCGGTGTCGATGAGCGGGAGGGTGGCGACCGTTCCTCGGGTCGAGCCCGGCGGGAGCTCGTCGGGACGGGCCGACCTGACGTCGTCGACGCCCTCCGTCCACCACAGGTCGGGCTCCATCCGATGGACGAGAACGCCCGTCGCGAGCCGCACCCCGGCGGTCTCGAACGGTAGGGTCGCCGCGATCCGGGTGAAGGCGGTGAGCGACTCCAGGCCCCACCGGACGGCGAGGTCGCGGGGCTCGACGTGGTACGGGAACCACAGTCCGCCGGCCACCCGCGACACGGTGTCCTCGACGGCCAGGTCCCGGACACACCAGACCTCATGGCCGGCCCGGGCCAGCTCCAGGGCCGTGGTCAGGCCGATCACCCCGCCACCCACGACGCTCACCCGTGCCATGGCCCGATCCTCCCCTACGGTGGCCTGCGTGGACCCACACCCGGTGACCGGCCAGCCGTTCCCCTCGCCCGTGCCACCCGGGACGGGTTGGCCTGGCGACCCCGCCGACGCCGACACTCCGGTCGCCCGCACCTCAGCTCAGGTGCGTCGGTACGCTGCGGCCGCGACCGGCATACCCGTGCTCGATGCCGAGATCTCGGTGTGCCGAGCCTGTCCGCGACTCGTCGCATGGCGGGAATCCGTTGCGACACAGGGACGTCGGGCCTCGTTCGCCGACCAGCCGTACTGGGGTCGCCCGGGACCGGGCTTCGGCGACCCGACCCCTGCGGTCCTCATCGTCGGTCTCGCACCGGCCGCGAACGGCACCAACCGGACCGGGCGGATGTTCACCGGAGACCGGTCCGGCGACTGGCTGTATGCCGCGCTCCACAGGGCCGGGTACGCGAGCCGGCCGACATCGGTCGCCGCGGGTGACGGACAGGTTCTCACCGGGCTACGGATCGTCGCCGCCGTCCGCTGCGCCCCGCCGGCCAACAAGCCGACGACCGAGGAGAAGGCGACGTGTGCGCCGTGGCTGGACCGCGACCTCACCATCGTCGCGCCCGGGCTGCGCTCGATCCTCGCCCTCGGGTCGATCGCCTGGGACGCTACCATCGGGGCTGCCCGACGACTGGGTTGGGTTGTGCCGCAACCAAAACCGCGGTTCGGGCACGGCGCCGAAGCGCTGCTCACGACAGCGAGCGGACACGGCATACGCCTCGTCGGGAGCTACCACGTGAGCCAGCAGAACACGTTCACCGGGAAGCTGACCGGGGCGATGCTCGATGAGGTGATGGCCCGGCTCTGAGCGAGCCGAGCCCACACCCACTGCCCCGAGTGGCTCAGCCCCCGAAGAGTGCGTGCTTGCCGAACTTCTCCGACAGCAGGTAGTAGACGGTGACCCGGTTCTTGTTGTGCGAGGCCTTCATCGTCTGGCCCACCTCGGCGATCGCGGCATCGAGCGTCGCGTCGTCGTCGGTGAGGCCGAGCTTCTTCTTCAGGAAGCTCTCGCGGACCCGGTCGGTCTCCTTCTTGTCGGAGAACGACACGAGCGAGGAGTCGCGCTTGTGCAGGGCGATGCCGCAGTGCTTGACGATGCCGGCGATGACCGCGTCGTCGGCGTGGGGTGCGTGCTTCTTGACGTCTTCGGCCCAGTCGGCCATGTCGAACCTCCCGTACGCAGTGAGCGGCTCACGGCTGAACCGCACCGCCCACGGTAGACCGCCGGTGCGCGGTTTGGCCCGATTCGATGCGATACACACGCCCGGCCCCGGCATACGCTCGGCGACGTGACCCAGACGCTGCGCGAGGCGACGCCCGCCGACATCCCCGACCTGCTGCGGCTCGTCCACGACCTCGCGGCATACGAGAGGGAACCGGACGCCGTCGAGGCGACGGAGGAGATGTATGCCGCGGCGCTGTTCCCGGGCGATGGGTCGACGCCGACGACCCATGCGCTGGTGGCCGAGGTCGACGGGCGGGTCGTCGGGACGGCGATCTGGTACCTCACCTTCTCGACGTGGACGGGCGTCAACGGGATCTGGCTGGAGGACCTGTTCGTCGAGCCGGAGCACCGGGGCAGCGGGCTGGGCCGGGGGCTGCTGCAGCGGCTCGCGCAGCTCTGTGTCGAGCGGGGCTACCGCCGGCTGGAGTGGCGGGTGCTGACCTGGAACGCGCCGAGCATCGCGTTCTATCTGTCGCTCGGGTCGGTCCCGCAGGACGAGTGGGTGGAGCACCGTCTCGACGGCGATGCGTTGACCTGGCTCGGCACGGCGACCGACGGCGCCGAGGGCGTCTCTGCATAGGCTGGCGGGCGTGGCACAACCCAAACCCGACACCGACATCGAGCGGGTCCTCGTCGTCGCGGCCCACCCTGACGATGCCGACTTCGGCGCGGCCGGCACGATCGCGAGCTGGCGGGCCGCGGGCATCGAGGTGACCCTCCTCTGCATCACCCACGGCGAGCAGGGCGCCCGACCCGACGCCGACATCACGACGATCCCGGGGCTGCGCGAAGCCGAGCAGCGGGACGCCTCGGCCGCGCTCGGCGTCACCGACGTGCGGTTCCTCGACGGGCACCGCGACGGCTGGGTCGAGCCCTCCTTCGACCTGCAGCGCGACATCGTCCGGGTGATCCGCGACGTCCGGCCGCAACGCGTGCTCTGCCAGAGCCCCGAGCGCAACTACGACCGGATCTTCTCCTCCCATCCCGACCATCTCGCGGCGGGTGAGGCGACGGTGCGCGCCTGCTACCCCGCGGCCGAGAACCCCTTTGCCTGGCCCGAGCTGGGCTTGGACTTCTGGCACGTCGGCGAGATCTGGCTGATGGCCCACCCGACGCCGACGCATGCCGTCGACACGACCGAGTTCTTCGCGGCGAAGGTCGCCGCGCTCCGCGCCCACGCGTCGCAGACCGGCCACCGCGACAACCTCGAGGACCTGCTGCGGCACTGGGGCGAGCTCACGGCGGCTCAGTTCGACCTGCCGGACGGTCATCTCGCGGAGGCCTTCCGGGTCGTCGCCCTCAACTGACCCACCCCGAACACACCACAGTCACAAGGAGATTGGCATGGAACGTGCACTCGTCGTCCCCCACCACGGCGGATCCGATGTCCTCACCGTCGAGGAGCGGCCCGATCCGACCGCCCCTGCGGGCCAGTCCCTCGTCGACGTCGCCGCGATCGGGGTCAACTTCATCGACGTCTATCAGCGTGAGGGCGTCTACCCGGTGCCCACGCCGTTCGTCCTCTGCTCCGAAGGCGCGGGCACAGTGGTCGGCTCCGGCGCTCGCGTGGCCTGGGCGTCGCACCTCGGTTCGGGCGCCTCGCGTGTCGCCGTCCCCGCCGCGATCCTCGTCCCCGTGCCCGACGCCCTCGACCTCGAGACCGCCGCGGCCGCGATGCTCCAGGGCATGACCGCGCACTACCTCGTCAACAGCACGTATGCCGTGCAACCGGGTGACGTCTGCCTCGTGCACGCTGCCGCGGGTGGGGTCGGGCAGCTGCTCGTGCAGATGATCAAGGCCAAGGGGGCCCGCGTGGTTGCCACCGCGGGTTCTGCTGAAAAGCTCGCCATCGCAACGGAGCTCGGTGCTGATGCGGTCGTCGACTACAGCGTGCTCTCCGCCCCGGAGGACCTGGCCGACGCGATCCGGGAGGCCGCAGGCGGCGGTGTGCACGCGGCATACGACGGGGTGGGGAAGGCGACCTTCGACGCATCCCTGGCATCGCTACGGTCTCGCGGGATCGTCGTCCTTTTCGGTGGCGCGAGCGGTCAGGTGCCACCGTTCGACCTGCAGCGGCTCAACGCCGCCGGCTCCGCCTATGTCACCCGGCCGACGCTCGGGTCCTACCTGCTGACCCGCGAGGAGCTGCTGTGGCGCGGGGAGTCGGTGCTCGGCGACCTCGCTTCGGGTCGGTTGAGCCTTGAGATCGGCGGGCGCTACCCGCTCGAGGAGGCGGCCACGGCATACGACGATCTCGAGGGCCGGCGCACGACCGGCAAGCTCCTGCTCATCCCCTGAGCCGTCGCTTCGGACGACGTGGGAGCGTCAGGCCGATGTGGTCCAGAGGACCGCGATCGCGACGTTGAGAATCGCGAGCAGGCCTGCGGCGTCGAGGAGCTGGCCGTTCGGCTGGTTGCGCTTGGCCCGGCCGGCCGCAATCTCGGCGCAGGCCGCCACGGCGATGGCGACGAGGAGCTTGACGCCCACCTTGACGTGGTTGAGCGGGTCCTTGGCGGCCTCATTGAGCCCGACGAGGACCAGCCCGGAGACGATCTGCGCCCGCGCACCCCAGACGATCGGCGGCAGCGTCGTCGCCCCGGTCCGGTGCGCGATCCAGCCGCCGACGATGGCGGCCATGCCGAGCAGGTGGAGGACGACGAAGACGTTGATGACCACATCCATGACGCCAACCCTAGGTGCGACGCCCGGGCCCGAGGGCCGCGGGGTTGCCGGATCGCGACGGGACAGGCGTTCGGTTGGGGCGAGGCTCCAGGGGCGTCGACCGCCCGATCCCACCAACAGGCAATGGCCTCCACGTGCCACCGTAGGTGTGCTCAGCCGATGGCCAGATGCGACCGAGCTGCAGATCGAGTGTGCAGTAGTTGCCGACAACAGTCGCGGAGACAGGCAACTGCTGCACACTCGATGCTGGCCTGGGTCGCCGCCGCCAGCCCGGCGACGGATATGCACAAAGTCGTCGTCGACCCCGGCTCTAGCCGGGACCGAGGTCAGAGCAGCCGCCGGCCCATCGCCCATGCCGTGAGCTCGTGACGGGACGACAGCTGGAGCTTGCGCAGCACCGAGGACACGTGCGTCTCGACCGTCTTGATCGAGATGAACAGCTCCTTGGCGACCTCCTTGTACTGGTAGCCGCGGGCGATCAGCCGCATCACCTCACGCTCCCGCGCCGAAAGCCGGTCCAGCTCCTCGTCGACCTCGGCGATCTCCCCCGCCGCCGCGCCGAACGCGTCGAGGACGAAGCCGGCCAGCCGGGGTGAGAACACCGCGTCACCATCGGCCACCCGACGGATCGCCGTGAGCAGGTCGGTGCCGCCGATCGTCTTGGTGACATAGCCGCGAGCGCCGGCCCGGATCACCGCGATGACGTCCTCGGCCGCATCAGATACCGACAGTGCGAGGAAGCGGATCGGCGCCCCGGACTCCGAGACCAGGCCCGCGCATCCATGAAGCACGTCGACGCCGCCGTTGCCGCGGCCACCGGGCAGGTGCACGTCGAGGAGAACGACGTCCGGCTTCTCCGTGGCGATGGTCGCGATCGCGGCATCGACGTCGGGAGACTCCCCCACCACGAGGACCTGGCGGCCCTCGGCGTTGGGGCCCGACCCCCCAGCCAGCTCCGCCAGCTCCGCCTTGACGCCGGTGCGGAACATGCGGTGGTCGTCGACGAGGACGACGCGGATCGGGGTCATGAGGGTTCCTTGTCGGAGGAGGAAGCAGTGGCTGGCACCGGGAGAGGCGGCAGGGTCAGCTCGATCTCGGTGCCCTCGTCGAGGCGGCGCACCCGAGCCGTCCCGCCGTGCCGCTCCATCCGGCCGAGGATCGACTCGCGGACGCCCAGCCGGTCGGTCGGGACGGTCTCCGGGTCGAACCCGTCGCCGCGGTCCTTGACGAACGCCTCCACGCCCGCCGCGCCGATCTCGACGTATGCCGTGACCGGCGGCCGGCCGTGGCGAACCGCGTTGAGCAGAGCCTCCCGGAACGCCCGGACGAGCGCCTCGCCCTGCGACTCGATCGGCCGGTCACCGGTCACGACGAGGTCGATGGCGGCACCCTGCTCGTCCTCGACGTCATGCGCGACGGCGGTGAGAGCGGCGGCGAGGGTCGAGTCGGAACCGGCGGGACCGGCATACAGCCAGGCCCGCAGCTCCCGCTCCTGGGCGCGGGCGAGCTGGGAGACGGCGTGCGGGTCCTCGGCCTTGCGCTGGATGAGGGCAAGGGTCTGCAGGACCGAGTCGTGCAGGTGCGCGGCGATGTCGGCGCGCTCGGTGGCCCGGACGGTCGCTGCCTGCTCGGCCCGCAGGTCGCTCCAGAGCCGGATCACCCAGGGGGCGGCGATGAGCGCCGCCCCGAGCAGCACGGCGGCGGTCGCGAGCAGAGCGTCCCAGACGGCGGTGAGCGAACGCCCCCGCGTGACGAGGATGACCAGACCGATGACGGCGAGCACCAGCCCGAGGCCGATCCGGGCCAGAGCCATCCCCCGGGCGCCCTGGTCGCCGCCGATCCAGCGCGACCGTTGGGCGGTGTCCAGCTGCGACCAGGCGATCACCGCCCCGGCGCCGATGACGAGGATCGGCAGCAGGATGCCCGCACGCACGTCCACGCCGAGCTTGGAGGCGCCGAGGATCACGCCGAGGCCGACGACCAGTGCGCCCAGAACGAGCAGCCGCGCCGGCCGCTCCCCGACCGGCGTCACGGCGGCCTGGGACGGCGAAGGCGCGGGCACCGGCGTGGGAGAAGGCGAAGGAGCAGGCTGAGGTGACGGCACGGCATACGGCGTCATCGAGCCAAGGAGCGGCCCACGACCCAGCCGCGCCGGCTCCGGGACGACCCCTGACCCCTCGGCCGGCGTGAGCACCCAGAGGAAGATGTATGCCGCGATGCCGGCCCCGCCGGCGAAGGCCAGCGCGACCGTCGCCACCCGCACCCACCTGACGGGCAGGCCGAGGTGCTCGGCCACGCCGGCGCATACCCCGGCGAGGTAGCGGCCGGACCTCGGGCGCACGACACGCGGCTGCGCGAGCAGCGCAGCATCGTCGCGACGCTCGTAGGGAATGGCCATGACCCCATCCTGACGCACGCCGGAGGTGGTGACCCGCCAACTCGGGGTGCGGTCAGGGTCGCCTCAGGGTCGACCCTCATGGCAGCGCGACCGCGGCTCGGGCACGCTGGACGACATGAGCCAGACCACCTCCACCCCGCAGTCGGCCACGCCGAACCCCGACAGCGGCCACGACCACTTCGGCGCCGTCTTCTCGTGGCTGCGTGGCCTCGGGATCCGCCGCGACAGCCAGGACAAGTGGGCCGCCGGCGTCGCAGCCGGCGTCGCCCGCCGGCTCGGCGTCGACCCCGTCCTCGTCCGCGTCGTGTTCTTCGTCCTCGCCCTCTTCGGCGGCTTCGGGATCACGGCCTACCTCCTCGGATGGTCGCTCCTCCCGAACGACCGGGATGAGATCCTCGCCGAGCGGGCCGTCCGAAACGGCGAGGGCTGGCCGATCGTCCTCCTCGTCGTCACCGGCCTCTCCCTCTTCGGCGGCGGCGCGTGGGACCACAACGGCTCGGCCGCCTGGTGGGGTCTCGGCTGGGTCGTCCCGGTCGCCGTCATCGGCTGGATCATCTACCGCACGACCCACCACCAGCCGATCCTCCCGCGCGGCGCCACCAGTGGAGAACCCACCTCCGGTCCGACGACCACGCCCCCACCGCCGGCGCCGTACGCCGGTCACTTCAGGACCGAGACGCCCTCCAGCACGTATGCCGCGCCGCCGGCTGCCAGGGCACCTCGCCCGGTCCGGCCGCCGCGACCGCCGCGGCCCCGGCGTCTACGCCCGGGCTCCGCGATCACCCTGCTGACCCTCGGCCTCGGCGTCGCGGCATACGGGATCGGAGTCCTCCTCGACGGGCCCACCGGGTTCGCCGGTAGCGCCCATCTGCTCGGCATGATCCTCGCGCTGACCGTCGTCGCACTCACCGTCATCACCCTCGGCCTGGCCGGGCGCAAGGCGGGCTTCCTCGGCTTCGTCGTGACGGTCCTCGCGATCGGTACCGCCCTCAGCACCGTTGCACCGAGCGCGGTCCGCGGCGGCGTCGGTGACCGGACGTGGACCCCGTCGGCCACCACGTCGGACGTGTCCTACGGCCTCGGTCTCGGCGACGCGACGCTCGACCTGCGCAACCTCCCCACCACCGCGACGACGCCCGCCCACATCGACGTCTCTGTGGGCCTCGGTGACCTCACCCTCCGACTGCCCAGCGGTATCGACGCCACCGTCGTCACCGAGATGGGTGCCGGCGACGTGAGCGTCGACGGCACGGTCCTCAAGAGCATCCGGCCCGGCAGCGAGGGCGACACCCACACCTACACCTGGACCACCCCGGGCAGCCCGACCGACGTCACCGTCGACGTCCACGTGGGCGCCGGCTCGGTCCACATCGACCAAGGACAGTGACGATGAGCAACGACCAGACGCCCCAGACCGACCCGACCGAGGCCCTTCCGACCGAGTCCGGTTCCACGACGGACCTGCCGTTCGTCGAGGAGCCGCCGGCGGGGGCCACCGCCGAGAACAACACTCCGGCCGCCGCGCCGTACGTGGCATACGAGACGCCGGCGGTCACCGAGGCCCCCATCCTCCGCGGACCGTCGCCCTGGACCGTCGTCCATGGCCTCATCGCCCTGGCCGTCGCGGTCGTCGTCTTCGTCACGACGGCCACCACGACCCAGATCGACTGGGGCACCGCGGGACCGGCCACCGTCGTCGGCCTCGGCGTCGTGCTCGTCCTGCTCGGCCTGCTCGGGATGCGCAGCCGTCGCCGCGTCGGCGCCTGACCGGCGACCGACCTCAGGACCCGGCCAGGTGCCGCCCTGTGACCTCGCGTATCAGGGGCGCGATGCCACGGACGAGCGGCACCTGGCCGACATCTGCCCAGGGTACCCAGAGGGCACGCGACGTCGAGCCCCCCACGTCATGGACGACCGGCTCGGTCGGCTCGGCGCAGGTGGCCCGGTGGATGAGGCGCACCGCGTGGTAGTCCTCGACCCGCCCCCGCGGCGCCCGGCCCACCCAGTGAGTGGACAGCACGCCCAGCAACGTCGGTTCCTGCACCTGCTGGCCGGACTCCTCCCAGATCTCCCGGCGCAACGCGGCCTCGACGCCCTCGCCCTGGTCGATGCCGCCACCGGGCAGGGTCCACTGCCGTGGGGAGTTCGTCGCGCTGGAGAGCTCGGTGAGGAGGAGCCCGCGCACGCTGGAGACGAACGCGTAGGCGGCAATCCGTTGGTACACCTCGGCCTTGGCCGCCTCGGCGTCGGTCAGGTCCTCGTCACGGGTGACCGGGTCCGGCTCGCGGGGCGGGGCCGGAGCGGCCGGGCGGACGGCATACGCGATGGTCACCGTCCACGGCTCGCCCGGCTCGGTGGCCGCCGACCGTGCGGGCACGAGGTGGGTCAATGGTGGTCCGTCTTCCCGTATGCCGGTGCCCTCGGTCGGCGGGACGGGGAGCCAGCCGCGGGCGGCAAGCTCATCGACCGGGCTGGCCCCGTGCGGGAGGACGAAACGGTCCAGCTCGCGGTCGGCATCGTCGGTCGCGACGATCACGATGCGTGCACTCATACGGATTCCCTTGCGGCGCGGTCATATTCGGCGAGGGTGGCGGCGACGATGACGGGCCAGGCCTGGGGCGGCGGGACGGCCGCGTTGTGACGGGCCATCTGTTCGCGGACGACGTTATCGGCTGCGAGGCGCGCGAGGCCAGCCGCCAGGCCGGCGTCGTCGGCCGCGAGGATGCCGTCGACGCCGTCGGTGACGAAGTCCTCCACCCCGGTGCCCCGCCGCGCGACGATCGGCAGGCCCGCGGTGCGGGCCTCGAGGGCTGCGATCCCGAACGCCTCGAGTCGGGCCGTCGTGAGGTAGAGGTCGGCGCCCTGGTGGGCGGCGCGCAGCTCGTCGCGAGACACCCGGCCACGCAGGGTCACCCACCCGCCGAGGTCGGTCCGGTCCAGCTCCCGCTGGAGGATCGGTCGTTGCGGCCCGTCACCGAAGATCTCTGCCGACATCGCGATCCCCTCGGGGACCTGGCGTCGGGCGTCGGCCAGCACGTCGAGGATCGCACCGGGACGCTTCCGTCGAGCCAGCCGGAGCGCGGAGGTGACCCGGACGACGCCGTCGGCGCGCGGCATACGGTCCAAGGGTGGCGCCCAGGCCGCCGGGTCGATCCCGTTGCCGAGGACGGCGACCTCGGCCCCACCGGCGATCGAGGCGACGCGCTGCGCCGCCATGGTCGACACGGCCGACAGGGCGGCGCCCGCCTCCGCCCAGCGGCGCGCCGACCCGATCGCTCGGAAGATCGGGCGCGAGCCGTCGAGGACGCAGTGCCAGGTCACCGCGGTGGGCAGGCCGAGACCGAGCGCCGTCCGGGCCATGTCCGTGGCGAACGGGCTCACGACGCCCATGTGGACGTGCGCGACGTCGAACCGCCCAGCGACGAGCCGGCGCCGAACCTCGGGCGGCGCAAAGGGATTCACCGGTATGCCGCCCGGCAGCGGCAGCGCCATCCGGTGCACCCGCACCCCGTCGACGACATCGACCTCGCCACCCCGCTCGCCGGTGGCTCCCGCGGTTGCCGTGAAGACCTCGACCTCGTGCCCGGCGGCCGTCAGATGCCCGGCGAGGTCATGGACCTGCACCTCGATCCCGCCGAGGCGAGGCAGGTAACAGTCCGACAGCAGGGCGACCCTCACGAGGACCCAGCCTGCCATGGGCGAGGATGGGTCACGATGAGCCGAACCCTCGTAGCCTTCCATGCCCATCCCGACGACGAGGCGCTCCTCACGTCGGGGACGATGGCGCGCGCCGCCGCGGAGGGCCAGCGCGTCGTGCTCGTGCTGGCCACCGACGGCGGGCTGGGGCTCGCCTCGGCGGCCTTCCGCGAGGGGGCCGACCTCGGTTCGGAGCGGCTGGCCGAGGCCCAGCGCAGCGCCGAGGCCCTCGGCGTGTCGCGGGTCGAGTGGCTGGGCTACGCCGACTCCGGCAGCGGCCCGGAGCTCTTGGAGAACCCGCCGGGGCAGGTCCGGTTCTGCCGGGCCCCCCTGGAGGAGGCCGCCGAGCGGCTGGCGGCGGTGCTGAAGACCGAGCGCGCAGACGTCCTGCTCTCCTACGACCGCCACGGCGGCTACGGGCACCGCGACCACGTGCGGGTGCACGAGGTCGCCGCCCGGGCCGCCGAGATCGCCGGCACACCGCGGGTCCTCGAAGCCACCGTCCCGCGTGACCTCCTCGTCCGGGCGATCAGGTTCGTCGGGCGGTTCTACCGGTTCCCTGCCGAGTTCGACCCGACGAGCTTCGAACGGGCCTACTCCGCCCGGTCCGAGATCACCCACCGGGTCGACGTCCGCCGGTATGCCGCGCAGAAGCGTGCGTCGATGCGCGCGCACGCCTCCCAGGCGAGCGGCGGCGGGGCGGCCGCGCCCGGTGGCGAAGGCGGCGAGCAGACCGGCGACCGCACCCTGCAGGCGTTCCTCCGGGTCCCGCGGCCGCTCTTCGACCTGGTCTTCGGTCGCGAATGGTTCCGCGACCCGGCGGCTCCGCCCGGGCAGCCGGTGCGCCGGGACATCTTCGAGGGGCTGCCGTGACCGACTCCACCGACGTCGCCGCGCAACCCGGGAAGGGCAGCCGGGTCAAGCACACCCTCAACCTGGTCATCGGTCTCGGGCTGGCCATCAGCCTGCTCGTCTGGGGACTGCCGTTCTTCGCCAAGACGAGCTGGTCCGATGTGTGGAAGGTGGTCCAGCACATCCCGTTCAGCCACGCCCTGGGCTACCAGGCGCTCATGGTCGTGGGGCTGTACTGCTACACGTTCACCATCACCGGGGCCATGCCAGGGCTCAGCCACCCCCGCGCGCTCATCCTCAACGTCTGCGGCTCCTCGGTGGGCAACCTGCTGCCCGGAGGCGGCGCCGCCGGGCTGGCCGCGACCTACACGATCTGCCGGTCCTGGGGGTTCGACGCCCGCCGGGTCTCGACGATGGCGATCGTCACCGGCGTCTGGAACGTCCTGTCCCGCATCGCTCTGCCGGTCATCGCCATCTTCGCGCTCTACTTCGGCAACACCGGCCAGCCCGCCGCCCTCACCGACCTGGCCTTCGCGGGGCTCGCGAGTGGACTGGCCATCCTGGGCGCGTTCGTCGCGGTCCTCGCGTCCGAGCGGGCGGCCACCGCCATCGGCCGCGCCGTGGACCGACTGCTCTCCCCGATCCTCAGGCGCAGCAAGCGAACTCGCACCACGAGCATCGATGCCCTGGTCCGCGACCTCCGGCACCGGATCAACGACAACGTCCGGGCCCACTGGTTCAGCCTGACCGCCGGGCTGGTCGGGTTCTTCGGCGTCTACTACCTGCTCTTCGTCCTCCTCGCCCGTGACACCGGGGTGACCCTCCCCCTCGGCAAGCTCTTCGCGGCATACGCCATCGGCCGGTTGCTCACCGCCGTCGGCATCACACCGGGCGGGATGGGAGTGACCGAGGCGACGACCGCTGCCGTGCTCGTCGGGTGGGGCGCGATGCCCGCGTCCGCGACCGCGACCGTGCTCCTCTTCACCGTCTTCACCCACCTGATGGAGGTCCCCCTCGGCGGCCTCGGCTGGCTGGCCTGGACCGTCATCCCCAAGGCCTCCTCGGAGGAGATGTCCGCCGTCGAGGCCGAAGGCGCCTGAGCCGTACTCCTTACTCCGGGTGGTGGATCGGGCCGGCGAGCTCCCCGAGACGCTCGCCCTGACCGCCCCATCGCAGGGCGATGATCTCGGCGGCGATCGAGACGGCGGTCTCCTCCGGGGTCCGGGCACCGAGATCCAGGCCGATCGGGCTCGCGAGCCGGGCCAGCTCGACGTCGGTCAGGCCCTCCTCGCGCAGCCGCTTCACCCGGTCGTCGTGGGTGCGCCGCGAACCCATCGCGCCCACGTAGCCCACCGCCGGCAGCCGCAGCGCGATCTCCAGCAGCGGGACGTCGAACTTCGGGTCGTGGGTGAGCACGCAGATGACGGTCCGCTCGTCGACCCGCCCCTCGGCCACCTCGGCGCGCAGGAACCGGTGCGGCCACTCGACGACCACCTCGTCGGCCTCAGGGAACCGGCTCGCCGTGGCAAAGATCGGACGCGCGTCACACACTGTCACGTGGAACCCGAGGAAGGCGCCCACCCGCGCGACCGCCGCGGCGAAGTCGATGGCGCCGAAGACGAGCATCCGCGGCTTGGGCGCGAAGGTCGAGACGAACACCCGCATCCCCTCGCCGCGCCGCTCCCCCTCCGGTCCGTACTCCAACGTCCCGGACCGCCCGGCCGCGAGCAGGCCCAGGGCATCGTCGGCGACCGCCTCGTCGATCCGTTCGGTGCCGAGCGACCCGGTATGCCGCGTGTTCGCCCCTCCCGTCGCCGCACCGCCGGCCGGGTGCAGGGTGAGCCGGCGTCCCAACCGTGCCGGGTCCGGGTGCGCGACCACGGTGGCGACGGCCACCGGCCGCCCGGCCTCGATGTCGGCTGCCAGGTCGCCGAGGTCGGGCCAGGTCTGCGGTGAGACCTTCTCGACCCACACGTCGAGGATCCCGCCACAGGTGAGCCCCACGGCATACGCGCTCTCGTCGCTCACGCCATACCGTTGCAGCACAGGCGATCCCGAGGCGACGACCTGCTCGGCGAGCTCGTAGACGGCGCCCTCGACGCAACCCCCGGACACCGAGCCGACGGCCTCGCCATCGGGCCCGACGAGCATCGCCGCTCCCGGCGGGCGGGGTGAGGACTCGAACGTCGCGACGACGGTGCCGACCCCGACGGTCCGGCCGGCACGCCACCAGTCGAGCAGCTCGGGCAGGACCTCACGCACGGGCCACCACCCTGGTCACGGCCTCGAACGTGGCCATCGAGTGGCCCGCCAGGAAGTCGTCGCAGTGCGGGAGCGCCGCCGCCATCCCCTGCTGGACCGGCTCATAGCCGTCCTTGCCGCGGTGCGGGTTGACCCAGACGACGCGGTGCGCGAGCGCCGCGAGGCGACGCATCTGCTCCCCGAGCAGGTCCGGTCCCTCGCGCTCCCACCCGTCGCTGAACACGACGACGACCGCGCCCCGGGCCATCCCGCGCCGCCCCCAGCGGTCGAGGAACGCGGCCAGCCCCTCGCCGAGACGAGTACCACCCGACCAGTCCGGGACCGTCGCGCCGGCGGCGACGAGCGCCCGGTCCGGGTCGGGCTGGCGCAGCGCCCGGGTGACGTGGGTAAGGCGAGTGCCGAGGGTGAAGACCTCGACCGGGCCTCGGCCGACGACGTACCGGTGGGCAAGGCGCAGGAGGGCGTCGGCATACGGGCTCATCGACCCGGACACGTCGACGAGGAGGACGACCCGTCGCGGCTTGCTCGCCTGCGTGTGGTGCCGGATCGGGCCGGGCTCGCCCATCCGACGCAGCTGCTCGCGCAGGATGCGCCGACCGTCGACGGGGCCGTGGTTCGATCCCGTATGCCGCAGCGACCGGCGGGTGGGAGACACCGGCTTGAGCGCTCCGAACAGCGCGGCCAGTCGGCGCTTGTCAGCGGCGCTCAGCTCGGCGATATCCCTGTGCCGCAACACCTCTGTCGCACTCGCCGTCGCGCGGACGATGTCCGAGTCGTCCTCGTCCGGCCCGCCGCGCCCATCGTGGTCCGGGTCGGTCAACGGAGCAGCGGTGACCGGGGGCGCAGGCCGGGGGGCGCGCGAGACGGAGGGCGCGGGCCCGCCGAACCACGCGGCATACACGGCGTCATACCGGTCGAGGTCCTGGGGCGTCGAGCAGAGGGTGGCACGACCGGCGATGTGGACACCGGCGGCGTCGGCGACCCCGACGGCGGCGCAGGCCGTCAGGTAGGTCCGCTCCCGGTCGGCCGTCACCGGCAGGCCCGCGGCACGGCAGGCCCGGGCGAAGCCGAGCAGCACCTCGTCGGCGGAGTGAGTGGTCGGCGCGGTCATCCGCCGAGGATCCGCTCGAGAGCCTCGCGGACGCGGAGGGCGTCCTCGCGGTACTTGATCGCCGCGCCGAGGGTGGCCGCGGCCCGCTCGAGGTCGACCTCACGCGCGCCCAGCTCGGCGAGTGCGCGGGCCCAGTCGAGGGTCTCGGCGACCCCGGGCGGCTTGAGCAGCCCCGGCTCGGCGCGGACCCGCTGGACGAGGCCTACGACCTGCTGGGCCAACGCGACCCCGACCTCGGGCGCCCGGCTCCGCACGATGGCGATCTCGCGAGCCAGGCCCGGGTGGTCGATCCAGTGGTAGAGACAGCGCCGCTTGAGTGCGTCGTGGAGCTCCCGGGTCCGGTTCGAGGTGAGGACGACGACCGGCGGGGTGGTGGCGCTGACCGTGCCCAGCTCGGGGATGGTCACCTGCCAGGTCGAGAGCACCTCGAGCAGGAACGCCTCGAACTCGTCGTCAGCCCGGTCGATCTCGTCGACGAGGAGGACGACCGGCGCCTCGCGGACGGCACGGAGCACCGGCCGGGACAGGAGGAACCGCTCGTCGAAGAGCGAGTCCTCGACGTCGCCGAGGTCGGAACCGGCGCCGGCCGTGGCCTCGACCGCGCGCAGGTGGAGGATCTGGCGCGGGAAGTCCCAGTCGTAGAGGGCCTGGGTCGCGTCGATGCCCTCGTAGCACTGGAGCCGGACGAGCGGCAGGTCGAGCGCCTCGGCCAGCGCCTCGGCGAGCGCGGTCTTGCCGGTCCCCGGCTCACCCTCGAGGAGCAGCGGCCGGTGCAGCCGCAGGCCCAGCCAGGCGACGGTGGCCAGGGCGTCGTCACCGACGTAGCCGGTCTCCGCCAGCCGCGCCCCGAGGTCGGCGGCGGACGCGAACGCGTCGGCGGGATCCATGGCCCCAGCATCGCTCATCCGGCCCACCCCGGTCGAGGGGCCGCGACGCGCCGCCCGGGCACGCGGCATACGAGAGGCCCCGACGCCCCGGGAGAATTGGCGATTGCGAGCCGGTCCCACCCATGCGAGACTATTACCGACCGATCGGTCAGTTATTCGCGCGGGACCTGCCGGAGGACCACATGTCAGTGACGACCACCGAGCTCGAGGCGGGCTTCGACGCCACCGTGCACCGGGGCGACCGGATCGAGCCGCGCGACTGGATGCCCGACGGCTACCGGAGGACCCTGGTCCGGCAGATCGCCCAGCACGCGCACTCCGAGATCATCGGCATGCAGCCCGAGGGTGGCTGGATCACCCGCGCTCCCTCGTTGCGGCGCAAGGCGATCCTGCTCGCCAAGGTCCAGGACGAGGCCGGGCACGGGCTCTACCTGTACTCCGCGTGCGAGACCCTCGGCGTCTCCCGGGGCGAGCTGACCGACAACCTCATCGAGGGCCGGCAGAAGTACTCCTCGATCTTCAACTACCCCACGCTCTCGTATGCCGATGTGGGCACCATCGGCTGGCTCGTCGACGGCGCCGCGATCTGCAACCAGGTTCCGCTCTGCCGGACCTCCTACGGTCCCTACGGGCGGGCGATGATCCGGATCTGCAAGGAGGAGTCCTTCCACCAGCGCCAGGGCTACGAGCTGCTCATGACCATGATGCGCGGCACCGACGAGCAGCGGGCCATGGTGCAGGAGTCGGTCGACCGGTTCTGGTGGCCGGCACTGATGATGTTCGGGCCGCCCGACGACGAGTCCCCCAACTCGGCGCAGTCGATGGCCTGGGGCATCAAGCGCAACGGCAACGACGAGCTGCGGCAGCGGTTCGTCGACATGTCCGTGCCGCAGGCCGCTGCCCTCGGGGTGACCCTCCCCGACCCGGAGCTGCGCTGGAACCCCGAGCGCGGCGCGCACGACTTCGGCGAGCCGGACTGGACCGAGTTCATGGCCGTCGTCCGGGGCAACGGCCCGTGCAACGCCCAGCGGATCGCCCACCGGCGCCGAGCGCACGAGGCCGGGGCCTGGGTGCGCGAGGCGGCGACGGCGTATGCCGCGTCCCTTGCGTCTGCGGATCTGGGGGTCCCCGCCCCCACATCCGCAGACGCAAGCCAGCGCGAGACGGGAGTCCGAGCGTGACCAACGACGTGCGCGCCGAGTGGCCGCTCTATGAGGTTTTCGTCCGGGGCAAGCGCGGGCTCAACCACGTCCACGTCGGGTCGCTGCACGCCGCCGACGACGACATGGCGCTGCGACACGCGCACGACGTCTACACCCGGCGCAACGAGGGCGTGAGCATCTGGGTCGTCCAGAGCCACCTCATCGCCGCGTCCAGCCCGGACGAGAAGGACCCGATGTTCGGGCCGAGCAACGACAAGGTCTACCGGCACCCGACCTTCTACGAGATCCCCGACAACGTCCCCCACATGTGATGACGGACATGACCGAAGACCTCACTCCCGCAAGTCATTCCGCGCCGGATCCCAACTCTGAGCACGGCTCGGTCTTCGACGGCCTGCTCGGCGGCGACCCCTCGCACTGGGCGTTCGGCACCGACTTCGAGGACCCGCTGGCCGGTGTCGACACGACGATCCCCGACGGCGTCGACGGCCATGACCTCGGCGTCTACTGCCTGATGCTCGCCGACGACGCGCTCATTGCCTCGCACCGGCTCTCGGAGTGGTGCAGCAACGCGCCGGACCTCGAGGAGGACATCGCCCTCGCCAACATCTCCCTCGACCTGCTCGGCCAGGCCCGGCTGCTCCTCGCCCGGGCCGCGGCTGCCGACCCCTCGCTCGTCCCTTCGCTGCCGGCGGGTTCGCCCGTTCCGCCGGAGGACGCGCTGGCCTTCTTCCGGACCGATGGCCAGTTCTGCAACGCCCGGCTCACCGAGACCGACAACGGCGACTTCGCGGTCACCGTCGTCAAGGCGCTCGTCCTCGCCACGGCCCGGCTGGCACTGATGGAGCGGTTGCGCGACAGCCGGGACGCGGTCCTCGCGGCCGTTGCCGCCAAGGCAGTCAAGGAGCTGGCCTACCACCGCGACTACGCCGGCCGCTGGTTCCTCACCCTCGCCCGGGGGACGCAGGAGTCCCGCCGCCGGATCGACGCTGCCCTGCGGACCGTGTGGCCGCTGTATGCCGAGCTGTTCGTCCCGCATGAGGTCGAGACCCGGATGGCAGAGGTCGGTGTCGGCGTCGACCCGGCCGGCGTCGCCGACGAGGTCGCCGTCGTCCTCGCCCAGGTCTTCGCCCTCAGCGGCGTCGAGACCCCCGACATCGCCCCGATGGTCGCCGTCCGGGGGCTGCGCGGTCGCGACGGCAGCCACACCGAGGCCTTCTCGAAGCTGCTCGGCGAGATGCAGTCAGTGGCCCGCGCCCACCCGAGCGGCCGGTGGTGACGCCGTGACCCGGAGCACGTCATTAACTGACCCAATTGTTCCGGTAGTCACCAACCGCGCGTGTGTACCGGAACAATTGGGTCACAGAGCAACGGTCCGGGACACCGCGTATGCCGCGGCGGCTCGGGTCGTCGACCCGGAGCTGCCGATGCTCACCCTCGCCGACCTGGGCGTGCTGCGCGCCGTCGACGTCGATGAGGGGGACCACGTCACCGTGTCGATCACCCCGACCTACTCCGGCTGCCCGGCCATGGCCTCGATGCGGGACGACCTCGTCCGTACGCTTGCCGACGAGGGCCTCACGGCCACCGTCAAGGTCGTCCTCGCCCCGGCCTGGAGCAGCGACGACATCACCCCCGCCGGACGGGCTGCCCTTGCCGCCCACGGCCTGTCCGCACCCGGGCCGGCCACCCGGCATACGGGTCCGATCGCCTTGAACCTCATGCCAGTTCGCCGCTCCCTGACCTGCCCGCACTGCGGTTCGTATGCCGCGCAGCTCTCCTCCGAGTTCGGCCCGACCGCCTGCACGGCCTTGTACCGGTGCGGTGCGTGCGGTGAGCCGTTCGAGCACGTGAAGGAGATCTGAGTGACCGCTTCCCCGAGCCTGCTCGTCGCACCCGCGAGGCGCCAGCCGCCGCGGTTCCACGCCCTCACCGTCCACGCCGTCGACCCACTCACCGACGACGCAGCCGCCGTCACCTTCGACGTGCCGCCGGACCTGGCCGCGGCCTACGACTTCGCACCCGGCCAGTCGCTCACCCTGCGCCGCACGGTGGACGGTCGCGAGGAGCGGCGCACCTACTCGATCTGTGCCCCCGCTGGCACCCGCCCTCGGATCGGCGTGCGCGAGATCCCGGACGGGCTGTTCTCCCGCTGGCTGGTCCGCGATGTCCGCCCGGGTGACGTCATCGAGGTGCAGACCCCGCACGGCTCCTTCCGAGCCGACCCCGCCGCCGGCGGCCGGCACCTGTGCATCGCCGCCGGCTCCGGCATCACTCCGATGCTCTCCATCGCCACCTCCGTACTGGCCAACCCGAGCGCCGAGGTGACGCTCTTCTACGGCAACCGGACCACCGGATCGGTCATGTTCGCCGAAGAGCTCGCCGACCTCAAGAACCGTTGCGGCCCAAGGCTGCAGCTCGTCCATGTGCTCTCCCGCGAGCCACGCGACGTCGAGCTCTTCTCCGGCCGCCTCGACGCGGACCGACTCCGTCGGCTCGTCGACCTGCTCGTCCCCCTGGAGGCGATCGACGACGTCTGGCTCTGCGGCCCGTTCGAGATGACCAAGGCGGCCCGCGAGGTGCTCGAGGACCTCGGTGTGCGACCCGACCGGATCCACGCCGAGCTGTTCTTCGTCGACGAACCACCGCCCGAGCTGCACCGCCCGGACGCCGTCCTCAGCGGCGAGACGAGCGAGGTGACGGTCACCCTCGACGGGGTCACCTCGACGGCACCGATGTCGCGCGACACCTCGATCCTCGACGGCGCGCAGGCGACGCGGACCGACGTCCCCTTCGCCTGCAAAGGCGGCGTGTGCGGCACCTGCCGCGCCCTCGTCCGCGATGGCGAGGTCGACATGCGCCGCAACTACGCCCTCGAGGCGGCCGAGGTCGAGGCCGGTTTCGTCCTGACCTGCCAGACCCACCCGGTGAGCGAGAAGGTGACGGTGGACTTCGATGCCTGAGCGTGCGGCATACTCCCCTGAGCTCCCGACCCACGTCGGCGTCTATGGCGGCGGCCGGATGGGTGCCGGCATAACGCACGCCTTCCTCCTCGCCGGCTCGAGCGTGGTCGTCGTCGAGACCACCATCCAAGCCGCCGACGCGGCATACCAACGGGTCCACCAGAGCCTGACCAGAGCTGCCGAGCGAGGGCTCCTCGACGACGGGGTCGAGGTCGTCCTGGCCCGGCTCACCGAGACCACCGACCCCGGCGCGCTCGCCGACTGCACCCTGGTCATCGAGGCGGTCCCCGAGGACGTCGACCTCAAGCTGCTGGTGCTCTCCGCCGTCGAGGCAGTCGCCCCCGCCGCCGCCCTCGCGACGAACACCAGCTCGCTGTCGATCGGCGCCATCGCTGCCGACCTCCAACGACCCGAGCACCTCATCGGGCTGCACTTCTTCAACCCCGTCCCGGCGAGCGACCTGGTCGAGATCGTCGTCGGCCCAGCCACCGACCCGACCCTCGCCGAGGCGGCTCGGGGCTGGGTCACGGCCCTCGGCAAGACCGCGATCACGGTCCACGACGCCCCCGGCTTCGCGAGCAGTCGGCTCGGCGTGGCCATCGCCCTCGAGGCGATCCGGATGCTCGAGGAGGGAGTGGCGAGCGCGGAGGACATCGACACGGCGATGACGCTGGGCTACCGACACCCGGTCGGCCCACTCCGGACGACCGACATCGTCGGGCTCGACGTCCGGCTCGCCATCGCCGAGCACCTCGCCCGCGAGGTCGGCCCGCGCTTCGAGCCACCAAAACTGCTGCGCGACAAGGTTGCTCGCGGGGAGCTCGGTCGCAAGACCGGTCTGGGGTTCTACGCCTGGTGAGCACCGACGCCGGCACAGCCACCAGCGCCGAAGCCCGGGCCGCCGCCGGCCGAGCTCGCCGCGGCCGGCCGGGCCACGACCAGGCGGCCGTTCTGCGCTGCGCCATCGAGCTGTTCAACAGCCAGGGCTACGACGGCACGAGCATGGGCGACCTCGCGACCGCTCTCGGCGTCACGAAGTCGGCGCTCTACCACCACGTCCCCGGCAAGGAGGCTCTCCTCGCCGAGGCGCTCGACGAAGCTCTCGCCGGGCTCGAGCGGCTCGTCACCGAGACCCGCAGGGAGACCGGCTCCACGGCATACGAACGTCTTCGGTATGCCGTCCGGCGCAGTGTCGAGGTGCTCATCGCCCACCAGCCGGCGGTCACCCTGCTGCTGCGGGTCCGCGGCAACAGCCCGGTGGAGCTCTCCGCCCTCGCGCGGCGGCGGGCGATCGACACCGCCCTCGCGAGCCTCGTCGCCGATGCCGTCACCGACGGCACCATCCGCGGCGACCTGCCTCCCGCGGTGATCAGTCGACTGCTCTTCGGCAGCGTCAACTCCCTCGTCGAGTGGTACCGGCCGGACGGTCCAGTGGCTCCCGACGCCCTCGCCGACGCCGTGACGGCGATGGCCTTCGACGGGCTCCGCGCCTCACCTCCCAAAATTATCGGGTTCTCGGCCTAGGGCCCTCTGCGCCCGAGTTGCCTTCTCGGGTGCGCAGGCAAGTTGCCGGGTCCGGACGATGGCAGCCGGCAGGCTCAGCCCCTGACCGTGAGCGCGCGCGCCTTGGGGAACCGGGTCGGGGCCAGCGCGCCCAACGCCGCTCCGATCAGCCAGCCGAGCACCTCGGCCTCGCCGTGGTAGTCGAAGAACGCCCAGGCCGCCGCGCCCACCAGCAGCGGCAGGATCGACAGCGCGATCACCGGCGGGGCGACGCTCCCGCGTCGCACGAGGCTCGCGACGGCAGTGTGACCCACGAGCGCACACACCATTCCCATGGTGGCACCCGAGTTGCCCGCTCCGCTCGAGTCGAACAGTGCGCCCAGGAGGTTGAACCCGATGCCACCGCCCAGGAAGACCAGCCACATCGCCAGCGCGCCGAAGTACCGGGCCGCGGGCACGGCCGCCAGGGCCAGCACTATGAGGTTGAGGGTCGTGCCGGCAGCCCAGCCGTCCTGGACGAACATGGCGGTGAGCAGTCGCCAGATCTGACCGTGGTGGAGGATCTGGTCCGGGTCGCGTGCCAACGCGTCGTACCAGCCGATCACGATGAACTGCAGCGCCGACACCACCGCGACGCTCAGCCACAGACCTACCGCGGCGCGCGGCAGCGGCCACCACAAGGCCCGCTCCACCAAGCCGGTCCGGCGCTGCACCACGGCGAGCATCGCCATGAACAGCACGGCGAACTCCAGGGTCATCACCATGCCGGTCACCCCTCAGTGCTACCCCTGGCACGAAGCTATCGGGTCCTCGGGGTAGTTCAACCTCGCTGGCCGGCCTCCAGGCTCGCGATGATCTTGGGACGCAGCTCGCTCGCCGAGATGACCTCGTCGACCGAGCCGACCTCGACGGCCCGATGGATGTTGTGTATGCCGTCGAACTGGGTCGCGACCTCGCCGATCTTCTCCGCGCGCACGCTGGTGCGCAGCTCGGCCAGCTCGGCCCCGAGGCGCACCCGGTCGGCCCCGGTGGCCGCGTCGAGCCGGGTCTGGACCTCCTTGACCCGCTCGTCCTCGGCGGTCCGGGCATCGACGTCGCGGGCGAAGACGACCGCCGCCGCCGGCGCACCGCCGATGACCGACGCGAACGACCCCTCGATGGCGAGCACCGTCATCCGCGGGTTGAGCGCCTTGGAGAACACGACGAACGCGCCCCCGTGGTACCTCGAGACGACGACGAAGACGATCGGACCGTCGAAGTTGACGATGGCCCGGCCGATCTCGGCGCCGTACTCCAGCTGGAGCGCGCGCATCGAGTCCGGTGACCCGTCGAAGCCGGACAGGTTGGCCAGCACGACGAGCGGCCGGTTGCCCGACGCCGCGTTGATCGCTCGCGCGGCCTTCTTGGAGGACCGCGGGAACAGCGTGCCCGCGGTGTAGGTGTCCGGCCCGTCGGAGGGCGGGAACCCGCGCCGCGGAACGCTTTTGGACTCGATGCCGAGCAGGCAGACCGGCATACCGCCGAGGTGCGCGTCCCAGACGACGGCCGTCTCGGCATCGGCCATCCCCGCCCACCGCTCGAGCGTCTCGTGGTCCTGGTCGACGACCGCGTGCATGAGGGTCCGGATGTCGAAGGGCTTCTTGCGGTCGGGGTTGGTCGCTGCCGAGAAGATGTCGCCGACCGTCGTGAAGTCGCTTCCGTCGACGACGTGGGCGTATACCGTGACGTCGCGGTCCGCGGGGTCGCTCGTGGGCGCCCGGCGGGGTCCGCTGTCTCCCGGCGCGGCATACGTGTGCTCGTAGTGCGCCATCAGGATGTCGCGCGCCCCGGCGAGGTCGGACGCCCAGTACTGCGCCTGCCCGTTGGGGCCCATGACCCGGTCGTAGCCGCCGATACCGAAGTTGTCCTCGGCGCTCACGCCGCCGGAGAAGTCGAGCGACTGCTTGCCGGTGAGGACCATCGCGCTGTCCGGGGTCATGACGAGGACGCCCTTGGTGTGCATGAGCATCGTCGCCTCGGCGTTCCAGTAGGGCTGGGCGCCGACGTTGATGCCGGCGACGACGATGTTGATCTCGCCGCCTGCCTGGGTGAACTCGATGATCCGCTTGAGGCCGCGGGCGACCCAGTCCATGTTCTCCGTGCCGGAGTTCATCGCGATGCGCGCCCCTGCCGAGAGGGCGAACCACTCGACGGGCACACCCAGCGACTCGGCGAGGTCGATGGCGGCGATGATGCGCGAGCACTCGGGCTCGGAGACCGCGCCGAGTGCCCTGGTCGGGTCGCCGCAGAGCAGCACCCGGGTCACGCCCTCGGGGTGCAGGTTGGTCGGCGTGGTCACGACGCCGACGATGATCCCGGCCTTGTTGTGCCCGTACGGTCGGCCGGCCGGGACGAGCTGCGTGCCGGTGTCGTCGAGGTCGTACTCGACGACCGTGCCGTCGCGCCCGGCGACGAACGAGGCCAGCTCATAGGGATAGACCATGCCGCGTCGACGGGCCCGCTGGACCTTCTCGGCGTACTCGTCGAGCGGCAGGACCTGCTCGGTGGGCGGCGACTCGATCGAGGTCTCGATCCCCGAACCGGGCTGGGAGATGAACCGGGCCACGATCGGCACCACATCGCCGCTCGGTGCGACGACCCGGCCCTGGACCGCGACCTCCGCCACGGCGGCCCCGACCGCCATCGGCGCGATCTTGGACTGCAGGGCCGTGAGCTGCTCCAGGGGCGCTTCGACGACGGGCCACAGGTGCACCCACACGAGGTTGGCATCGAGCCGGCCACCCGTCGCGCCCAGCGCGGCCCGGCCGCGTCGGATCGCCTCGAGGCTGTTGCCGACGGCTCGCTCGACGTGCGGGAGCGAGACGACGGTGCCGTCCTCGTCACGCACGACCGACACCTGCCGCACCTGGACCATGGCGACGAGCCGGGCGTCGGACGGGTTGCCCTTGGCGGTGCAGTGGTAGAGCAGCACGTCCTCGGGCGCAGGCAGCCGCTCCACGTCGAAGTCGCGCAGCCGCCACAGGTTGAGCCGGCGTCCGACCATGGGGTGCATGCCGCGGACGAGCCGGTCCTCGGCGACCGCGCCGGAGCCGTCGGGGCGGAACGTGAAGTAGCCGATCGGGCCGGGGCGGCCGGTGCACAGCGCGATGGCCACCCGTCGGACCGTTCCGGTGAACGGCAGCTGGGACAGGGTGGCCGCCAGGGCGGCGGACACCTCGTCGGGGTCCTCGGGCGCCTCCGGCCAGGCGAGGTAGAGGTCGGCGACGGCCTGCTGACCGTCGCGTCGCCGATCCACCTCCGCGGTCACGTCGCGGACGAGCGGGCTGCCGGCGACCAGCTCGCCGACCCGGCCCACCGTCGAGACGAGGTGTGTGTCGCGGTCGTCCAGCACGTAGTCTGCGAGGGCGAACGGGCGCCCGTCGATCGACTCCTCGCGGACGTTCTCCAGGGCGTACTCGAGGTAGTGCCGGCGGATCAGCACCTCGAGCATCGGCTCGTTGTCCGGTATGCCGGTCGCGAGCCGCTCGCAGAGGAACCGCACGATCTGCTCGGGGATGGCGGCGAGTGCGTCGATCCGCTCCGGACGGTCCGGGGCCGCGGGGTCCGCGGCCAGCGACGCGACCTGCTCGCGGGCGCTGGAGAGGACGCCGGCCCGGTCGGCCTCGACGGCGGGCTGGTCGAACCAGGCGAAGCGCACGCTGCGGGCCAGGTCGGCGAGTACCGGGAAGCGCCGCTGGGTGGCACGGGCCAGTCGGTCGAGGATGTCCCTCGACGCGTCGGCCCCGGGCCCGGTGGGGACGGGTTCGGCAGCCCAGCGTTCGAGGATCGCGGTGCCGATGGACAGGTCCGGAGCGGTCCGCTGCTGGGCGAGGAACATCCGGAAGACGGCCTCCTCCAGCGCCGGCGTCCGGTCGAGGCTGTCGATCCCGTAGTGGCGCAGGACGCGCAGCAGCTTGCTGCGGAACGAGTCCGGCAGCGTGGCCCGGTCGGCGTCCAGGCTCTGCAGGTAGGTGTGGAAGTGCTCGCGCGGGCTGTGCACC
>JAJPIW010000005.1 GCA_021324575.1 Intrasporangiaceae bacterium
CGCGGATCTCGGGACGGTCCTCCTTGACGACGACGTCGCCAATGCGCTTCAGACCGAGGCTGCGCAGCGTGTCACGCTGGTTCTGCTTGCCACCGATCTCGGAACGGATCTGGGTCACCTTCAGGCGTGCCATCAGTGACCAGCTCCTGCAGCGGCCGCGGCGATCCCGGCAGCCTGGGCGCGGAGCATCGCCGCGGGGGCGACCTCGTCGACCGGCTTGCCACGACGGGCCGCGACCTCCTCGGGACGCTCGAGACCCTTCAGGGCCGCGACCGTCGCGTGGACGATGTTGATGGCGTTGTCCGAGCCGAGGCTCTTGGACAGGACATCGTGGACGCCGGCGCACTCCAGGACGGCGCGAACCGGGCCACCGGCGATGACACCGGTACCGGGGGACGCCGGGCGGAGCATGACGACGCCAGCAGCGGCCTCACCCTGCACCGGGTGCGGGATGGAGCCCTGGATGCGGGGGACCTTGAAGAACTGCTTCTTGGCCTCCTCGACACCCTTGGCGATCGCCGCGGGCACCTCCTTGGCCTTGCCGTAGCCGACACCCACGGTGCCGTCACCGTCACCGACGACGACGAGGGCAGTGAAGCTGAAGCGACGACCACCCTTGACGACCTTGGCGACACGGTTGATGGTCACGACACGCTCGAGGTAGGCGCTCTTCTCCGCGGCCTGCTCACGACGGTCGCCGCGACGGTCGTCACGTCCGCGACGGTCGCCACGCTCGGTGGACTGGTCACCGCCCTGGGCGGGACCGGTGCCTCGACGCTGGGGTCCGGGCATCAGATGTTCCTTTTCTCTGGCGGCATACAAATCTGGAGGCTGCTCGGGGTCCCCGCGAAGGAGCGAGCGCAGCGAGCTGCTTTGTGGGGTGAGCTCACAGCGAAAGCCCTCCCTCGCGAGCGCCGTCGGCGATCGCAGCAACCCGGCCGTGGTACTTGTTGCCACCACGGTCGAAGACGACCGCCTCGACGCCCGCGCCCTTGGCCCGCTCGGCGAGCAGCTCGCCGACCTTCTTGGCCTTGGCGGTCTTGTCACCCTCGAACGAACGCAGGTCGGCCTCCATGGTCGAGGCGGACGCGACGGTCTTGCCGACCGTGTCGTCGACGATCTGGGCGAACACGTGGCGCGACGAGCGCGACACGACAAGGCGCGGACGGACCGCGGTGCCCGAGACGAACTTGCGGACGCGCGCGTGGCGACGGCCGCGGGCGGCGGACTTGCCCTTGGCACGCTTGATGATGAGAGCCATTACTTCTTACCAGCCTTTCCGACCTTGCGGCGGATCTGCTCGCCGGCGTAGCGCACGCCCTTGCCCTTGTACGGGTCGGGCTTGCGGAGCTTGCGGATGTTGGCCGCGACCTCACCCACCAGCTGCTTGTCGATGCCCTGGACCGCGAAGCGGGTCTGGTTCTCGACGGCGAAGGTGATGCCGGCCGGAGCCTTGACGGTGATCGGGTGGCTGTAGCCCAGAGCGAACTCCAGGTCGGTGCCGCGCGCGAGGACGCGGTAACCGGTGCCGTAGATCTCCATCTTCTTCTCATAGCCGTCGGTGACACCGAGGACCATGTTGTTGATGAGCGTGCGGGTCAGGCCGTGGAGCGAGCGGTTGGTGCGCTCGTCGTCGGGCCGGGTGACCTTGAGGCCATCCTCGTCCCGCTCCACGCTGATCGGCTCGGCCACGATGTGGCTGAGCTCGCCCTTGGGGCCCTTGACCTTGACGGTCTGGCCGTCGATGGTCACGTCGACGCCGGTGGGAACGGCGACGGGAAGACGTCCGATTCGCGACATGTCAGCCCCTCACCAGATGTAGGCGAGGACTTCCCCACCTACACCCTTGCTAGCGGCCTGACGATCGGTGAGCAGGCCGGACGACGTGGACAGGATGGCCACGCCGAGGCCACCGAGCACCTTGGGCAGGCTCGTGGACTTGGCGTAGACACGCAGACCGGGCTTGCTCACGCGGCGGACGCCGGCGATGGAACGCTCCCGGTTGGGCCCGTACTTGAGGTTGATCGTCAGGGTCTTGCCGACCTCGGCGTCCTCGACGGTCCAGTTCGCGATGTAACCCTCGGCCTCGAGGATCTCCGCGATGTGGCTCTTGAGCTTGGAAAACGGCATGCTGACGGTGTCGTGGTGCGCCGAGTTGGCGTTCCGGACGCGGGTCAACATGTCCGCAATCGGGTCTGTCATGGTCATGGGCTTCTCCGCCCTCCCTCACCGTGGTTTCCCCCGCGTTGCGGGCGACCTGCGATGTAGATGGTTTTGGGTCTTGCTCGTATGCCGGTCAGTCGCCTGGCCGGCGGTGGGTCACCGGGCGGTGACTACCAGCTGCTCTTGGTCACGCCGGGGAGCTCGCCGCGGTGGGCCATCTCCCGCAGGCAGATCCGGCACAGGCCGAACTTGCGGTAGACCGAGTGCGGACGGCCGCAGCGCTGGCAGCGCGTGTAGCCACGGACCTTGAACTTCGGGGTCTTGGCAGCCTTGTTGACCAGTGCGGTCTTGGCCATGTCAGTTCTCCTTGAAGGGGAAGCCGAGAGCCTTGAGCAGCGCCCGGCCCTCGTCGTCGGTCTTGGCCGTCGTCACCACGGTGATGTCCATGCCGCGGACCCGGTCGATGCGGTCCTGGTCGATCTCGTGGAACATCGACTGCTCGTTGAGACCGAAGGTGTAGTTGCCGTTGCCGTCGAACTGCTTCGGCGACAGACCGCGGAAGTCGCGGATGCGGGGCAGCGCGACCGAGATGAGCCGGTCGAGGAACTCCCACATCCGGTCGCCGCGCAGCGTCGCGTGGGTGCCGATCGGCATGCCCTCACGCAGCTTGAACTGGGCGATGGACTTGCGGGCCTTGGTGACGAGGGGCTTCTGGCCCGTGATGGCGGTCAGGTCCTTGATCGCACCGTCGATCAGCTTGGAGTCGCGAGCGGCCTCGCCGACACCCATGTTGACGATGACCTTGACGACGCCGGGGATCTGCATGGGGTTCGCGTAGGCGAACTGGTCCTGCATCGAGGACTTGATCTCCTCGGCATACCGCTGCTTGAGGCGGGGGCTGCTGGTGGTGGCAACGTCAGTCATCACAGGTCCTTACCGGTGCGCGCGCCGATGCGGGTGCGCAACGTCTTGGTCTTGCCATCTCGCTGATGCGTCTCGACCTTGGTCTTGATACGGGTGGGCTTCTTGTCCGAAGGGTCCACGACCGCCACGTTGCTCACGTGGATCGGGGCCTCCTGGACAACCAGACCACCGGTGCGGGTACCGCGGGCGGACTGGCCGGCCTTGGTGTGCCGGGTGACCCGGTTGACGCCCTCGACGAGGACGCGCTGGGTCTCGGTGTAGACGGCGATGACCTTGCCCGTGGTGCCCTTGCTGGACCCACTGAGGACCTGGACGGTGTCGCCCTTCTTGATCTTCATCTTCGTTGCCTTGGTCGCCATGAGTCAGAGCACCTCCGGCGCCAGCGAGATGATCTTCATGAACTTCTTGTCGCGCAGCTCGCGGCCCACCGGGCCGAAGATGCGGGTGCCCCGGGGGTCACCGTCGCCCTTGAGGATCACTGCGGCGTTCTCGTCGAACTTGATGTAGCTGCCATCGGGACGGCGACGTTCCTTCGTCGTGCGCACGATGACCGCCTTGACGACGTCGCCCTTCTTGACGTTGCCGCCGGGGATGGCGTCCTTCACCGTGGCGACGATCGTGTCGCCGATACCGGCATACCGTCGACCCGAGCCACCGAGAACACGGATGCACAAGATCTCCTTGGCACCGGTGTTGTCGGCGACACGCAGTCGCGACTCCTGCTGGATCACTTCTTATCTCCTAAATGTCGTGCCGGTTCTCCGGGCGCTGCCGCGGAGCCTTGCCGAACCGGAATTACTTGGCCTTCTCGAGGATCTCCACCAGACGCCAGCGCTTGGTGGCGCTGAGCGGGCGGGTCTCCATGATCAGGACGCGGTCACCGACGCCGGCAGTGTTCTGCTCGTCGTGCGCCTTGACCTTGCTGGAGCGCCGGATGACCTTGCCGTAGAGCGCGTGCTTGACGCGGTCCTCGACCTCGACCACCACGGTCTTGTCCATCTTGTCGCTGACCACATAGCCCTGACGGGTCTTGCGGTCGTTGCGATCGTGCGAAGCCTGCTCGGCCACGGTTTCGTCCTTCACGTTCTCACTCACTTGTCGTCGCCCTTCGCCGGGGCGGCGCCGATGCCGAGCTCGCGCTCACGCATCTCGGTGTAGATCCGGGCGATGTCCTTGCGGACCGCACGGAGCCGACCGTGGTTGTCCAGCTGGCCGGTGGCCGACTGGAAGCG
>JAJPIW010000010.1 GCA_021324575.1 Intrasporangiaceae bacterium
CCGCGAACTCCTCCCAGACATCCACCGCGCGCTCACACCCTCCGCCACCGAGCACACCCACCTACAAACCGGCGCCCCCGCGGCTTGACAGTCAATAGGAGCATCAGCCACGGCCAGGCCGTCCGCTCCTTCCGCCGCCGAGCCACCCCGCACGTGCGGGGTTGTTCAGGTCCCCGACGCAGCCCGTTCCGCACAAGCCCGCACGTGCGGGGTTGTTCACGTCCCCGACGCCGCCCGTTCCGCACAAGCCCGCACGTGCGGGGTTGTTCAGGCCGCCCTCGCAGCCAGGCCCGCACCAGCCCGCACGTGCGGGGTTGTTCACGTCGCCGGCGCCGTTGGAGCTGGCGGCGACGTGCGGCGGGCGATGCGCAGCCAGGTCTCCACGACGGTGTCGGGGTTGAGCGACATCGTCTCGATGCCCTGGTCGACGAGCCAGTCGGCCAGGTCGGGGTGGTCCGAGGGGCCTTGCCCGCAGATCCCGACGTACTTCCCGGCCGACAGGCACGCCGAGATGGCCATGCTCATCAGGGCCTTGACAGCGGGGTCCCGTTCGTCGAACGAGCCGGCCACGAGGGCAGAGTCCCGGTCCAGGCCGAGGGTGAGCTGGGTGAGGTCGTTGGACCCGATGGAGAACCCGTCGACGTGCTCGAGGAACGCCTCGGCGTTGACCGCGTTGGACGGGACCTCGCACATCATGACCACCTGGAGGCCGTTGTCCCCGCGCCGCAGCCCGTTCGCGGCGAGCAGGTCGATGACACCGGACGCCTCGGCGACGGTCCGGACGAACGGGATCATGATCTTGACGTTGGTCAGCCCCATCTCGTCACGGACGTACCTGAGCGCCTCGCACTC
This sequence comes from Intrasporangiaceae bacterium, assembly GCA_021324575.1. Lineage (GTDB taxonomy): Bacteria > Actinomycetota > Actinomycetes > Actinomycetales > Dermatophilaceae > Nostocoides. The sequence continues at coordinate 853 of JAJPIW010000010.1, forward strand.
CATGGCGAAGCAGTCGGCGAACTCCGTTGACAGATAACGGGATGCGCCGCGGTACCCGATCATCGGGTTCTCCTCGTGCGGCTCGTACCGCGCGCCACCCAGCAGGCCGGCATACTCGTTGCTCTTGAAGTCCGACATCCGCACGATGACCGGCTCGGGCGCGAACGCGGCGGCGAGCATCGAGATGCCCTCGGCCACCCGCTGGACGAAGAAGTGCCGGGGCGTGTCGTATGCCGCGATGAGACTCTCGATCTCGGCCTTCAGACCCGCTTCCTGGGAGTCCAGCTCGAGCAGAGCACGCGGGTGGATGCCGATCTGCCGGTTGATGATGAACTCCAGCCGGGCCAGGCCGATCCCGTTGTTGGGCAGCCGGGCGAACTCGAAGGCCTGGTCGGGCGTGCCGACGTTCATCATGATCTTGACCGGGATGTCAGGCATGTCGTCCAGCGCCGTCTCGGAGACCGAGAAGGCCCGCAGTCCCTCGTAGACCCACCCGGTGTCGCCCTCGGCCGCTGACACGGTGACCTCCTGGCCGGGCGCCAGCGCCGTTGTGGCAGAACCGGTTCCGACGACAGCCGGGATACCGAGCTCACGGGCGATGATCGCCGCGTGGCAGGTCCGGCCGCCGCGGTTGGTGACGATGGCGCTGGCCCGCTTCATGACCGGCTCCCAGTCCGGGTCGGTCATGTCGGCGACGAGCACCTCGCCGGTCTGGAAGTCGTGCATCTCCTCGGCCGACGCCAGGATCCGCACCGGGCCCGCGCCGATCTTCTGGCCGATGGCCCGGCCCTCGGCCAGGACGGTCCCCGAACGGTCGTCCATCGAGAACCGCTGCAATGTGGAGCCGGACTGGCGGGACTTCACCGTCTCCGGCCGCGCCTGCAGGATGTAGAGCTGGCCGTCGACCCCGTCCAGTCCCCACTCGATGTCCATCGGCCGGCCGTAGTGCTCCTCGATCTTCAGCGCGTGCTCGGCCAGCTCGGTCACCTGCGCGTCGGTGAGGCTGAGCCGGCGCTGGTCGGCGAGGTCGACCGGCACGAAGTCGATCGACCGGCCCACCGAGGAGTCGGACGTGTAGACCATCTTGGTCGCCTTCGCGCCGACACCCCGCTTGAGGACGGCCGGCCGGCCCGCGCGCAGGGCGGGCTTGTAGACGTAGAACTCGTCGGGGTTGACCGCGCCCTGGACGACGGCCTCCCCCAGGCCATAGCTCGAGGTCACGAACACCACCTCGGGGAACCCCGACTCGGTGTCGATGGTGAACATGACCCCGGAGGCGCCGATGTCCGACCGCACCATCCGCATCACCCCGGCCGACAGGGCCACGGAGGCGTGGTCGAAGTTCGAGTGCACCCGATAGGCGATCGCCCGGTCGTTGTAGAGCGAGGCGAACACCCGCTTCACGGCGAGCAGCACGTTGTCGATCCCGCGGACGTTGAGGAAGGTCTCCTGCTGACCCGCGAAGGAGGCGTCGGGCAGGTCCTCGGCGGTCGCGCTCGAGCGCACCGCCCAGCTCACGTCTCCCGTCGTCTCGGCCACAAGCTCGTCGTATGCCGTGCGCAGCTCGGCTTCCAGGTCGGCCGGGAACGGTTGCTGCTCAACGGATTCGCGGATCTGAGCACCGGCCGCAGCGAGGGCCCGGGTGTCTTCGACGTCGAGGTCGTCGAGGACGGCGTTGATCCGGTCGGCGAGCCCTTCGTGGGCCAGGAACCGGCGGTATGCCTCGGCCGTCGTCGCGAAGCCGTTCGGCACCCGTACGCCGGCCTTGGCCAGGTGCTGCACCATCTCCCCCAGCGAGGCGTTCTTGCCGCCGACGGTCTCGACGTCGGAGATGCCGAGGTCCTTGAACCAGGCGATGGTCGTGCTCACGTGGGTTCCTTTCCGAAGGTGCGGATGCGGCATACGGCCGGGGGTCAGGTCAGGAGTTGCCGAGCCCGCGGCTCTGCATGATGTAGGCGGCCATCTCCTCCACCGACATCGAGGCCGAGTTCACCGACGGGATCCGGTGGGCGCGGTAGAGCGCCTCGGCCCGCCGCAGCTCGAAGCTGCACTGGCCGAGCGAGGCGTACGGAGAGCCCGGCCGGCGCTCACCGCGGACCTGGCTGAGCCGGGCCGCGGTCGAGAGGAGGCCGAAGCAGCGGTCGGCGAGGCCGCGGACCGGACGAGGCAGGTCGCCGGTCTCGAAGTCCTCCTCGACCAAGGGGTAGTTGGCGACCTTGAGGCCGTGCTGGAGGGCTAGGTACATCGAGGTCGGCGTCTTGCCACACCGGGACGGCGCGATGAGGATGAGGTCGGCGGCCTCCAGGTTGCGCAGGCTGGCGCCGTCGTCGTGCTCCATGGCGAACTCGATGGCCTTCATCCGGGCGTCGTAGCGGGAGCTGTCGCCGACGCCGTGCAGCGCCGCGGCCCCCGGGGTCCGGTTGACGTGGAGCACCCGTTCGACGGCGTCCAGGTGGGAGCCGAACAGGTCGATGAAGGCGCATCGCGTCGCCTCCACCTCGGTGCGGATCGTCTCGTCGGAGATGGTCGAGAAGACGAGCGGCACGACGGCCTCGGTCTTGGCGGCGTCGAGCTGGCGGACGACGGCCCGGGCCTCCTCGACGGTCTGGATGAACGGGATCTTGCGGCGCGCGAAGTCCAGGCCGGGAAACTGCTGGAGCATCAGGTTGCCGAGCGTCTCGGCCGAGATGCCGGTTCCGCCGGCGACGAAGAACACGGGGATGCGCACGGGCGGGGAGACCGGCGACGTCGGGGTGTCGACTCCCTCTGCGGTCACGCTGCGCTCCTCGCGGGTCGGTCCGGCGACTCGGTCCGGCGTCTCTGCCCGGACGCTCGCGAGTCTAGACATCAGGACTGGACCACGGCGCCGGATGCGAGGAGGGCCACTACCTCCTCGGCCGTGAACCCGCGCGCGAGGAGCTGCTCGCGCGTGTCGGCGCCGATCGCCCGCTCGCGCGTGGGCGGGAGAGCCGGCGTGTCCGAGAACCGCGGCGCCACGCGAGGCACCGGATGCCCGTCGAGGTCGGCGAAGGTATGCCGGGCCGCGAGGTGCGGGTGCGTCGGCGCCTCGGCCAGCGACAGGACCGGCGCCACGCAGGCGTCGGTGCCGGAGAAGTGCTCGGCCCACTCGTCCCGGGTACGCTCGCGGAACAGCCGGGTGAACGCATCCCGTTGTGCCGCAAAGCCGTTCGGGTCGTACTGGGCGTGCTCGAACGTCGCGCCGAGCCCGTCGAGGAGCTCGGCGTAGAACTGCGGCTCGAGCGCCCCCACCGCCACGAACCGGCCGTCGGCGCACTCGTAGGTGTCGTAGAACGGCACCCCACCGTCGAGCAGGTTGACCCCACGACGGTCCTGCCACGAGCCGCTGGCCAGCAGGCCGTAGAACATCGTGACGAGCGATGCGACCCCGTCGACCATGGCGGCGTCGACGACCTGGCCGCGTCCGGTGGTCTCCCGGGAATGGAGCGCGGCGAGGATCCCGACGACGAGGTACAGGGTGCCGCCGCCGAAGTCGGCCAGCACGTTGACCGGGGCGATCGGGCGCTCGGCGGGTCCGGTGAGGTGCAGGGCTCCGGTGATCGCGGCATACGTGATGTCGTGACCGGCACGCTGCGCGAGCGGACCGTCCTGCCCCCAACCGGTCATCCGGCCGTAGACGAGGCGCGGGTTGCGGGCCAGGCAGTCCGCCGGCCCTAGCCCGAGTCGCTCGGTGACCCCGGGCCGCAGGCCCTCGATGAGCACGTCGGCCCGGTCGACGAGTCGCTGGACCGTCGCCAGTCCCTCGGGGTGCTTGAGGTCGACGGCGATGCTCGGTCGGGAGCGGCCGAGGCCGCCGGACTGACCCAACGGGCTGTTGCCGCCGGGCCGGTCGATCCGGACGACGTCGGCGCCGAGCTCGGCGAGGAGCAGGCCTGCGAAGGGGACGGGGCCCAGCCCGGCCAGCTCCACGACGCTCAGCCCGGCCAGCGGTCCCTGTGTCGACGCGGTCATCTCGGGCAGGCTTCAGGCGCCGGCCGGCTCCAGGTCGTTGAGGGCCGGGATGACGTAGTAGGCGCCGGTCGTGGGCGTCGCGAAGCGGGTGAGCTCGTCGCGAGGCTCGCCCTTGGCACCGGCCATCCGCTCGAGCATCGTGTGGAGGATGGACTGTTCGTGGCAGAACCCGACGAACATCGTCCCGTGGACCAGTGCGGTCCCGTATGCCGTGTTGCGGCGGACGATCTTGCCGACCACGTCCTGGTCGGTGCGGGCCACGTGCGACGTGGCCGGCTTGTTCTCCAGCTCGATGCTGTCGGCCTTGGTCCGGCCCATCGCCGCCTCCTGCTCCTTGACCGAGAGGGCATCCCAGGCGTCGGCGTTGTGCGGCCAGCGCTGGATGAGCAGGATGCTCGCGCCGGCGCCCGGCTCGCCGTCGGCGACCACGACGACCTCCGGGATCTCACTGACGGCGGGGTTCTCGCTCCCGTCGACGAACCCGGTCAGGTCGCGGTCGTGGTGATAGACCCAGCCCACGGTCTCGTCGACGAGCCGTGCCGTGCCGGCCAGTGAGCGGGACAGCAGAACCGCCTCGTCGAACACGAGGTCATGACCGCCCCCCGACACCCAGACGAAGAAGTCGTGCTGGGTCGCGGGCATGGTGAAGCCGTCATCTCCGACGACGGGCTCGGTGAAGCCCGTGACTTCTGCAGGGCAGCCATCGGGCGCCACGTCGCGCCACAGCTCGGGCCGGAACCCGAAGACGACGTTGACGCCCTGACCGATGGCCTCGTCGCGGCAGAGGTCGGTCACTGCCTTGACGAGTGCGGCCGGCGCCGCGCCGTCGACGAGGTCGAACTCCAGGTAGGCGTGGGACGTGGTGCCCAGGGCGAGCAACCCGGGCTGCGGCATACGTGCGGACATGGGTCCCCTTCACTCAGCGGTGGGTCCGGCCCGTCGGCTCGGTCCAGCCCAGCGTGCCACAGGTGGTCGGCTAACCTCACGACGAGGCAGGTCGTGGGAGCGGCCACGGCATCGGGCGAGAGCGCCTTGACCGCTGGTGCCGGCCGATGCGGTACCCGTCGTGGGGGGTGACGTCGGTGCGAAATGGTCGCTTGCGACCTGCCACGCGTTTCCGCCGCCGGTTGATGCTGGCCCATCCGCGGAGGCCACGAATGTGCTCGCAGAAGGTGTCGACGGCCCGTACGGTTCGGTGCCATGACGTTGGCCCGTGAGATCAAGGGATCCAAGAGGCTGCCTGCCGGGTTTCGGCATCCCCATGCTTCGGAGGAGGCGCGCGCGATCGCCGAGGCGGGAATGATCTTGCGGGTCCAGGTGGGGTCTGGCGTGCACGGCACATCGATCAGCGGGCAGGACGATCGTGACGAGATGGGGATCTGCCTGGAGCCAAAGGAATTCGTGACGGGTCTGGCTCGCGTTCCGCGCGGTATCGACGACCGCCACAGTGCCATCGAATTCGAGCAGTTCCAGCGGCATACCGTCTGGGACAAGCCAGGGGGCCTGGCCAATCGTTCTGGCGCGGGAGACCTGGACGTGGTCATCTACTCGGCCCGAAAGTGGTGCCGCCTCGCCCTGGCCGGGAACCCAACGGTGCTGCTTGCCCTCTTCGTCCCGGACGACGAGGTCGTCTACCGGGATCGTCACGGTGCCGAACTCGTCGACAACGCTCACCGTTTCGTATCCAAGTTGGCCGCGTCGCGCTTCCTCGGGTACTTGCAGTCGCAGAAGGCCGCAATGACGGGCCAAGTGGGGGCACACACCAACCGGCTGGAACTGGTGGCCGCCCACGGGTACGACACAAAGTACGCCATGCACGCCCTTCGCCTCGGGCTTCAGGGCGTCGAGCTACTCACCACGGGTCGCATCACGCTGCCCGTTCCCGAGCCCCGGAGAACCTACCTTCGCCGGGTTCGGCGAGGAGAAGTGACCCTGAATGAAGTCCTCTCGGAAGTCGACGCCGCCGAGGCGCAGCTGATCGCCTTACGCGACGGATCACGGCTCCCTGACGAACCCGACCGAGGGTGGGTCGACCAGTGGCTCCACCATTCCCACCTCTCGTACTGGAGAACCGGTGAGACGCCTCCCTGAGGAGGCAGGAGCCTGACGGGGACGCCATGCGACAAATCGGGCTTGGCGACATCAGGGCAGGCCGCCGGCCGCGCACATTGACCCCGAGTCGGGCTGGTTGTGACACACATGTCTACTGTCCGGACAGGTAGGGGTATGGCCTGCGAATCCGAACCTAACCCCGAGGAGCGGTTTCGAGGCATCTTCGAGGCGACGTATGCCGACCTGTGCCGGTTCGTCGAACGACGCGTTCACCCGTCACACGTCGAGGACGTGGTCGCAGAGGTCTTCCTGGTGGCCTGGCGCCGGCTCGATGACCTACCCAGCGACCACGGCGACCTCCGGGCCTTCTTGTTCGGCATCGCGCGGGGAACGTTGATGAACACGGTCCGCGGCGCGCGGCGTCAGCAGGCACTCGCTCTTCGGCTCGCGGCGGTGACGCCATCACCTGTAGCCGATGATCGGGCTCAGGCCGTGGTTGACCGGGTCGCGGTCGCCGGGGCCTGGCAACGGCTGACCCTGGTTCAGCAGGAGTCGCTGGCCCTCATCTACTGGGACGACCTCACCGGCCCCCAGGCGGCCGCGGTTCTGGGCATCTCGCCGGTCGCGTTCCGGTTGCGACTGACTCGAGCCCGTCGCGCCTTGAGGGCTGCGTTGGAACTACCAGCGGCCCAGACGATCCGGCCCACGCTAACCCCCGCAGAACGGAGCACGCCATGACACCACCCGTCGACACCACCGCCAGCCGGCTCGACAACCACCAGCTGCGCGCCATCGTCAAAAGTGTTGACCCGGCGGCCACGATCGCCGCCTGGGACGCCAGCTCTCCGCGGCCGCAACGACTGCTCGCCACGATTCTGACCCCAGCCCCCGCGACAGATCGCAGGCGGGTCCGCAACCGTCGCCCCCGCCGCAGCAGGCGCTGGGTCCTCGTCGGCACCCTTGCCTTCGTACCCCTGGCCGCAGCCGTGCTCGTGCCGGGCCTGGTGGGATCCAACCCGGCCTACGCCACCTGGACTTCCGTCCCGCTCGCGGTGAACAACCTGCCAGCCGCCGAGCGCAGCTGCCGGGCGCTCCTCGCGCCGGACGTGGCGGTGCCAAGACCCCCGCTCGCTAACACGCCCGAGGGCACCCGATGGGCCACCCCGGCCGACCTCGCGGCATCCACTGCCTCAGTCGCCGAACGCCGCGGGACCTGGAACCTCCTGGTGATGACGACACCGGATGGCTTCGAAGGAGTGTGCCTGATGGACGACGCACAGTCACCACACGGGATGGGCAGCACGCTGGTGCGCCACGTCACCGGGCTCAAACCCTTCCAGGTGACACCGCTGGGCTGGATCCAGGGCGGAGACGGCGGCTATGACCTGGTCTCCGGTCACGCCGGTGCCGACGTGACCGAGGTCTGGGTCCGAGACGGACTCGGCCTGGCCGTGAAGGCGACCGTCACCAACGGCTACTACGCCGCATGGTGGCCGGACTCGGCCCAACCGCTCATCCACCGCGACCCGACCCTGACCATCGTGCTCTCCGACGGCACGACCGAATCCGGAATCTCGCCACGCGGCAGCGACGGCACCAACAGGCTCCCAGCACATCGACCCTCGCGTTGACCTCGCCGCCAGGCGTCGTGCCCCGCCCCTGTCAAACTCGTTGACCCCTGGTGGCCGGCCTTTCGTCCCAGACTCGTTCTACGCGGGACCTCACGCACCTCGAGTCCCGCTTGTCCGTGGTCGCGGTCAACGTCACCACAAGGCAAGGAATTGTGGGAGACAGCCAGGTGATGGTCAGGTTCAGCTGTGGCGGCGCCTGGCTCCGAGTGGGGTGCTGGAGGCGCGCCATAGCGCGCGTTCGGCACCCCACCACGTCACGACGGGGGTTGCCCCTCTGGCATCCCCGAACGGCCGGGGATGCCGAACCGGCAGCAGACCGCCCGTTCGGCATCCCCGAACGGCCGGGGATGCCGAACGGGCCGCGCCGCCAGGTGGTGTGCCCGGCTAGCTCTGTTGGCGCTGGCGACGTTCGCAGGAATCGGCGCCTGGGGGTGGCAGGGGGCTAGCCGGCGCTCCGGTCAGGTGGCCACACAGAGCCTCCCCGGCCCCCCCTCCCCCCCCCTCCCCGCTGCCCATGTCCGCCACCCTCACCTCCCCCCCGACCACCCCATC